>NZ_RZUE01000004.1:0-329577 GCF_017918135.1 Corynebacterium sp. sy017 | reverse complement strand
CACCCGGTCCCATTTCGAACCCGGTCGTTAAGTCTGATTGCGCTGATGGTACTGCATCTGGGAGGGTGTGGGAGAGTAGGTCGCTGCCAACATTGGTTTTTTAATATGGTTGTGGGGTGTGTGCCGTTGTGGTGCACACCCCCCTTTTTTTTGTGCTTGTTGTGTGTTGTGTGGCACACAGGGGGTGTGTGCACAAGGGGGGTGCACAGGGGGTGTATGCGTGCGGTGCGCAGGGGGTTTACATTATCCATTGTGGAGTTGATATGAAGTGGTGGGGGTGTTGGGTGAAGGGGTCGTGGAAGGAAATACTGTGGCTGTGTAGGCATAGTCGTTTATTATGGTCCTCACTTTCAGCGATGGTGAGTATGCGTGGATAAGTATCGTCACCAAGCAAGGGGGCACCGGCGGCGTGCATATGCAGCCGGAGTTGGTGAGTTTTCCCAGTTATTGGGTGTAGCTCATACAGGGCTAATTCTTCATGATCGTGTCCGTATTTTTGTTTCAGACTGGCCTGCAGGTCGGAATTAAGGATCTGAACATCATTGACGATTGTTGTGGCATTAGGCGTGCCGTCGACAATGCGTGCTTGCATGATTCCAGGTGTTTTTTCAATTCGATTGTGCCAGCGGTTACCAGGAATAATGTCAGGTCTGTATGGTGCAATGGCGTGATAGACCTTAGAGACTTTGCGGTCAGAAAAAATTTTCTGATATGCACCACGAATTTCCTTGCGTTTGGTAAAGAGAAGAACGCCTGAGGTCATACGGTCGAGACGGTGTGCTGGAGTCAGTTCATTATTTCCAGTAAGTCGACGCATCTGTACTGTTGCCGTCTGGACAATATGCTTAGCTCGTGGCATGGTCGCCATGAAAGGGGGCTTGTTGATTACTAGCAGATCGTCGTCGGAATGGATTATTTCGCAAGAAAAGGGGATGGGCTTTTCCTCGGGGGGAATGCGATAAAACCACAGGTCATTTCCTGCATGAAGAGTGTCATGAGGTGCGAGAATGGTTTTTTCCACACCGCGTACCCTGACTACTTCTGCATCGCGAAAGCGTTTGAGCAAAGCAGCCTCATCATCTTGTGGATGCCTAGAGCGCTGAGTAGCGATAAATTCTTGCAAAACTTCATAGGCACTTTGCCCGTCATACTCTTCAGGAATCCGAATCCTGGTGGGATTGAGCCCATCCTTGATGGGTAAGGGATCTTCACCACGATGGAGTCGAATTATCTTGTTCACAGTGATTTATCTTACTTGAGTGACATATCTGGCAGATAATTGTCAACCATTGGGCTTTTGCCCCTGCACTATGAGGAATAAAATAAAAGTAGAACTTCAATGTGATTGTGAGGTTGAACATGAGCGACTATATTCTCGTTGCAGTTGATGGCTCTGTTGCTTCTCAAAGAGCTGTTCAATGGGCAGCTAACACAGCGCACAAGCGTGGGGTCGTCTTGCGACTAGCAGCAGCGTATTCCATTCCAGAATTTCTCTACGCCGAGGGGCTTGCACCACCAGAGGAAGTCTATGCCGAACTCAAAGATGAGGCCATGGAAAAAATCGAGCAAGCTCGAGAGCTAGCCGTAGAAATCGCCCCTGACCTAGAGATTGACCATATGATTTCTCAACAAAGTCCCATACATATGCTTCTCGACGCCAGCGCAGATGCAAGCATGATTGTCATGGGTTCACGTGGGCTTGGTGGTTTTTCCGGCATGGTGCTTGGTTCGGTATCGGCAGCCGTCGTCAGCCATGCACAATGCCCGGTGGTGGTATTGCGTTCTGATAATGAACTAACAGAAGAAAATAAATATGGACCTGTCGTCGTAGGTATTGACGGTTCAGAAATATCGAAGAAAGCAACGGAATTTGCTTTTGCTGAGGCCAAGGCTCGTGGGGTCAAAGTGATTGCGCTGCACACATGGATAGACACTCATATGCAAGGTGCGCTTTCTGCGATGGCTCTTGGCGCCGATATTTGGGCAGACATTGAAAAAGAACAGCATAAAGTGGTTCGAGAGCAGCTCGCCCCAGCGCTTGAGCATTATCCAGATGTTGAGGTGGAAACGGTTATCACGCATGATCGTCCGGTACATGCCTTAGCGGAGATAGCGAAACAAGCACAATTATTGGTTGTGGGGTCGCATGGTCGTGGTGGCTTTAAGGGGATGCTGCTTGGCTCTACCTCGCGTGCACTTCTGCACTCTGCACCGTGTCCGCTTGTGGTGGTGCGACCAACAGAATAAATACAGATAGACCAATCTGTCGCTATAAACTAGAACACTGTGGATAGTTCATATAAGATTGCTGTGTCCACAGTGTTCTTTTGGGTGCGGCATGAAAGGGATTGAGAAATACAGTGGCTGAGGAAAAGGCAAAAAAGAGTGGTCGATCATCAGGTAATGCTGGTCGCCGTCGGAATCGTCCCAGCCCCAGGCAACGACTTTTAGATAGTGCCACCACCCTTTTCACCACAGAAGGAATACGCGTAGTAGGAATTGATCGCATTTTGCGTGAAGCGGATGTGGCAAAAGCCAGCCTCTACTCACTCTTTGGCTCTAAAGATGCACTGGTCATCGCCTATTTGCAGCAACTCGACGAACAGTGGCGTGCCCGTTACGCAAAGCGCATCGAGGATATGGAGAATCCGAGCGATAAAATCCTTGCTTTCTTCGATCAGTGCATTGAAGAAGAACCGCAAAAAGACTTCCGTGGTTCTCTATTTCGCAGTGCAGTAAATGAATACCCGTGTCCAGAGGCAGATAGTGAGAAAGCAATCGTTGCCACAGCAACCGCTCATCGACAATGGTGCTTGGATACAATTGCACAATTGCTTGAAGAAAAAAATGGTTATCCTGGCACCAGTCAGGCTCAGCAAATACTTATTTTCCTTGATGGTGGATTAGCAGGAGCACAGCTTGCACATTCAATTGAGCCATTAAACATTGCGCGCGACCTCGCCCTCATGTCTTTATCGGCTCCACCGGTCGATTACTCAATCTAATTCCTCAGGTCTACGGTGCCGCCCAGTATAATCTTTGGGTGGTTTTGCCTTGTACTGCTTATATGCAGCTGAATGTTGGCGCTGATACTCTTTGTGCGCCGTTTTAAGCTGCTTTTTGTGTTCCCGCAATTTTTTATAAAACTGGCGATATTCTGCTCGCGCTTGCGGATCGACAATGCCGGCAAGCCCTAAAATACGACGATAACTATTGATTTCCTTCTTTTGCCGCAGATAAGCTGCGCGCTGCTCTTTTGCGGCAGCTTGTGCCTGAAAATGCTCGGAACCATAAGGATATTTAATGCGAATAATGGAATAGAGTGTGATATTTTGCGCGGTTGTCCACAGGTTATTACTCACCCAATACAGAGCAACGGCAATGGGCACTGCACCACCAAGACCAGCACTGAGCAAAAGCAGTGGTGCAGCAATAAGAATACATATCACAATGCGATTGAGGTAGATTGCCACCGGTGATCCATGATCGAGAGCATAAGAATTACGTACTAGAGCAAGCAAGATATTAATAGTGGTAAAAATGCAGGCCAGTATGATTAACGGCAGGAGAAAATGTCGAACCTCAGCGACAGAGGTGCCTAATTCTGCAAGGCGTTCTGTACCCATCCGTGGAAAAGCCGATAAGGGCATTCCACTGAGTTTTGTGGCTAAAAAAGCATTCACATCATTGCTACTGAGCATACCGACGTTTTGCGTCGCGTGAGTATTATCGCTAACAGTAGAAACACGCTTGACGACGCGGTACAATCCCAAAAAAACCGGTATCTGAATGAAAATCGGTAAACAACCGGCGGCAGGGTTGTAGTTATTTTCTGCCTTAATCGTATGCTGCTTATGCTTGAGCAGGCGTAGATTCTTTTCAGTCGGATTGCGTGCATATTCGGCTTGTAATCTTCTCAGCTCTGGGCGCATAAGCACACTAATGCGTCCAGCACGTAGTTGCAGCCAAGATAATGGCGCAATAAGACCACGCACTGTGATGACTAAGCCGAAAATTGACAGCAACCATGCGTGGTTTTCATCGAGATGAAATACATGGAAGAGAAGTAAATGCCACAGTTTCATCACACCTGAGACTGGGTATGCAAATACTTCAAGCATGGTAGCTCATAGATCCTTTCTTCCCTAAGCGATAATAGCGTGCAGCTCACACCATAACAACGTATATAAGATGCAAAATGAAATTCCAAAGCACGTTTTTACCTGGCACATATCCCCAATAGAATAGAGGCAGCATAGTTCGACTTGCCGAGGGAACAGAAAAAACCCAAAAGAAAAGGATAGTCCATGCACATTAGTGTGGCACCACTGCGAAAAGTCACCCAAAATATCGCTGATACTGATATCACAGCGCATAATTATGATGCGCAGCCAGGAGCAGCCAACTTTAAGCGAGCCATGAATATCCTCACCGCTGTGCTGATCATGGCAAGTTTAGGGGCATTGGTGGGCGTCGAACGCTCTGTTGCGCTTCTTGGGGTACTGCTGTGTACCTTATTCATTGCCGCTTATACCAGCTGCATTATCCAGAATAGATATGCATGGCAACCACTGGTCAGCATGGTTATTGTGTTGATTGTTTGGATCATTATGCTGCCGATTATCCCAGTTTCGGTGTATCTCGTGTTCCCGATATTCTTTTTATGCTTGCGACTATGGCCAGATGCGCGTGGAATCATTGGTGTGCTTGGTGCAATGCTGGTGGCAATTATTAGCCAGTGGCCACATTTGACTATCGGTGCAATTATGGGTCCGGCAGTATCTGCCCTGGTGTGCATCGGTATCCACCTGACTTTTAAGGCATTGTGGAAAGCAAGCAGGGAACGCGAAAGCCTGATTGAACAACTATTGCAAACCCAACAACAACTTGCAGAAACTGAACGTGCTGCTGGTATTGCTTCAGAACGTCAACGTATCGCACACGAAATTCATGACACGCTTGCTCAGGGATTATCGAGCATTCAGATGTTATTACGAGTTGCTGAGCAGGAGATTAAGAAATCTTCCTTGAGTCAACAAGAACAAAAAGCACCACTAGAGCGCATGGCATTGGCGCGTCGAACAGCGGCAGATAATCTTTCTGAGGCGCGCGCAATGATTGCAGCTTTGCAACCTGCTGCATTATCTAAAACCTCTTTGGAGGGGGCATTGCATCGTGCTGCAGAGCATATTGTTGGCCCCGAGGTCATTATCGAGGTGGAGGGAGAAGAACAGCAATTGCCAATGCGCACAGAGGCGGCGTTGCTCAGGATTGCTCAGGGGGCATTGGGGAATGTGGCAAAACATTCGCAGGCGAGTTTATGCCATGTGACTCTCAGTTATGCTCAGGATGAAGTGCGGTTGGATGTTGTCGATAATGGGCAGGGGTTTGATCCGGAAAAATTAGCAGCACAACCTGCAGGTTTAGGGCATATCGGTATTTCTGCCATGCGGCAGCGCGCCCAGGAGCAGGGCGGAAATTTGGTGGTGGAGTCCACGCCTGGGGAGGGGACAGCTATTTCGGTTGCATTGCCGGTGGAGGCGTAAAAGTTGCCAGTGCCACAGTCACTAAGTCATTCTTTTGCGACCTAAGTGGCTAAACTAAATAATGATATAGCTAGTGCGAAAGGTGGTACTATAGCAGATGATTAGAGTTTTGCTTGCCGACGACCATGAGATAGTTCGCTTGGGACTGCGTGCGGTATTAGAAAGCGCAGAGGATATCGAGGTCATTGGAGAAGTCGCAACGGCAGAAGCAGCTATTTCTGCAGCACAAGCAGGAGGCATTGATGTTATTCTCATGGATCTACGGTTTGGCGCTGGTGTGGAAGGAACGCGTTTAGCGTCGGGGGCGGATGCCACAGCGGAGATTAAGCGCACTATGCATAAGCCACCTCATGTGCTGGTGGTCACAAACTATGACACCGATGCTGATATTCTGGGGGCAATTGAAGCAGGTGCATTGGGATACCTACTCAAAGATGCACCACCAGAAGAACTATTAGCGGCAGTACGATCTGCCGCTGAAGGCGATTCCACACTCTCACCTACGGTAGCTAACCGCTTGATGACCAGAGTCCGCGCCCCACGAACCTCGTTGACTCCGCGTGAGCTAGAAGTGTTGAAATTGGTTGCCTCAGGTTCATCGAACCGCGATATTGGCAGGCTCCTCTTGCTCTCAGAAGCAACAGTAAAGAGCCATCTGGTACATATTTATGACAAACTAGGCGTGCGTTCACGCACCTCAGCAGTGGCCGCAGCGCGTGAACAAGGCGTGCTCTAGACCCTTGTCGTAAGCCAGTGGCTTATTTAGTGAGTTTATGCTGAATCTCACGAGCGAGCGCATCTAATTCAGCAGCAATACTGCGGTGCGCGCGTTTACGCTGTTCGGTAGTCATATATTCCGCATTATCGACAGCAGCACTAAGCTCATCAAGGCGATCGTGCACATCCTGAATAAAGCCAGGAGCTAACTGAGTAGTTTTGACATGATCACGCATTTTGAGAATACGTGCCTTGAGCGGGGCACCATGCCCAGAGAATTGCCCTAGTTCTTCACTGCTGATTCCCAAACGCTGGGCACGCTTTGCGTCGAGTTGTCCGCGCACAGCAACAACACCACGGTAGAGTAGCGGCAGAATAAACGGTGCTAAGGTACGTGCAGCACCGGAATAGCGCAGCACAGTGTCCTTATTGAATTTTCCTGCTTTGAGTTTTTCTAACTCAGTTTTCGCAAGTCCTTTTTCATGCTTACGCTTTGCTTTTAGCCCTTTTTTCTCTTCTTTGAGTAGGTGCTTTTCCTGTTTAGCAAGCAATTTATCGCGCTTGAGGTCTAATTTTGCAGCTGATTTTACTTCCTGACGTGCACGTGACTTAGCCACTTTTAGCTCTTTCTTAGCCTGCGCGCGCTTTTTACGTGCTTTCTTTAGTAGTCCCATAGAAAAGATCACAACTCCTGAGTTATTTTGCTAAAACCGCAATAGCCACGGGTAGCTAGTACCTAATACCTCATTCATTATATTCATAAATGCTGTGGTCTTCATTAGCTTGGAACCGAGGTAAGCAGTTATGCTAGATAAATTGTGTGCACCGATGACTTTCTGACCCCCGATAATCTAGTAGGGTGTCGCTATCGTTTGGTGCAAAAACAACGCTACCCGCATATAGCGGCAACCACCGCAGCTATCCAGCGCAAACAGCGTCATGCCAGTGCAGCTCAGAGCGTGTTTGATCTTCTTCCTCTCAAACCTCAATTAGGTGATAATCGCCATTTTCTCAGGATAGATTTGGATAAAGAAAAAAGTGCCCAGTTGCGATTCTTTGACACGCTCGAAGCCATTGCCGCAGGGGCACATATCATCACGCACGCAGTGCTAGAGACGCTAGAACCACAGGTTAATAGTGCCTATCAGCAAAAAATGCGAGTAGAGGTAGCTGCCTTGGTGCGTCGCAAAGATGGAAGCTACTATCCAGTGGTTATCTCCCACCATCGGGTTGCGCGCCCTGACCCGACGTCGAAAGTGAAAGTAGTAGCAACTAAGCGATTAGGCTTAGGCAATTCCGCATGGGCGCACTATCGGCTCAAAAACCATGCCATCGACTCATTCCGGCTTGCTATGGCAGACCGTGCCTTAACCGATATGGGGCTGAGCTGCCATCGTGGTGGTCTGATCGGCCAAGACTCCACCTTGGTGTTTTTGCTCAACACTGACTTTTTCCAACAAGGACTAGACCGCGCTCTGGCAATACCAACTCCCACTCGCCCTCACCGAGTACGAGAATGCGCAGGATGTCGGTTCTGGCACCAATGCGAGGCAGAACTGATAGCGGCTGATGATTTGTCCTTATTCCTGAGCGGGGATCTGGCTCGCAAATATCAAAAGCGAGGAATTAACACCGTCGAGGAGCTCATTAGGGCAGATCAGGGTGAAGATTCCGTGCTGGCTTATGCGTGGCGCACTGGCATTGAGGTGCTAAAACGAGATACTTTGACCGACCGCAATAGTATTGCGCAGTTCGACGTAGAAATCGACATTGATGTGGAAGCGTATCTAGATCAAGGCGCCTATTTATGGGGAACTTACGACGGCAACCACTATCGTTGTTTCTCCTTATGGGAGCAGGTGGGCACAGAGGCAGAAGGGCATAATTTTGCCCAATTCTGGCAATGGCTATGTACTCAACGCGCTGAAGCACAGGCGGCGGGAAAAAGTTTTGGGGTTTTTTGCTACTCCGCGCATGGAGAAAATCATTGGCTGAAGTTTAGCGCCAAACGCTTTTATGGCGTAGTGCCTGGAGTGCCACATCCACAGGAGATACAAGAATTTATCAGTTCGAGCCAGTGGATAGATGTGTTTGCCTATGTGAAAAAATATCTTGCCGGCTCGCATGGGCTAGGGCTCAAACAAGTAGCACCTATCGCAGGTTTTCAATGGCGAGAACAGGGCGTTGACGGCGAAGAGAGCATGAATCTTTACCGCCAAGCAATAGGCATGGATATAGGCATGGATAGCACCGTAGCGCCACAGCAAGCTAAGGAAATGCTACTGAGCTACAATGGCGACGATTGCAAAGCAACAAGAGCAGTACGCCATTGGCTCGCCCAAGGCGCGCCTGGTGTACCGCTCTTATCGCAGGTAGAACAAGTGGTGGCTCAGTTATAGTTTTTGACTCGCGCAAAGACCCTATGCCAGGAGGTATCCAGTGCTGTGGCTGCCATACGCATTGCGAAAAAAGATACGCATATTGTGATGATGAGTTCTGCGCCTAGTCCAGCCCAGAGCAAAGCGGAAGAATCCAACTTATAGCCGAAGATAAGCAACGCGATTGCCGGTAATGAGAAGGCGATAATGAGCACGAGTCCTAGGAGAGACGCAAGGTTTTTGCTGCGCCTTGCCTTAAAGAGATTGCTGCCTGGTTTATTCGTTGGTTCTGGGAACTTGACTGCCAGATAACAGCCGAGTGCGGTAGAGAAGAACATAATGCACAGTGCCATGAAAGTGTTAATGCCCCACACGACGTTAAAGCCCTTAAAGGCGCCAACGATACTGGTGAAAACGACGATGGCAATAGTGTTGATTACGATAAGCACTCGTGCACGAGTCTGTAATAAGTCACGAGCGCGTATTCCCGCAGACATATGTACCCAATTTGAGGGACCGTCGAATCCTAGCGTGTTACTGATCATAAGGAAAGCGAATACGCTGGAAAAATAGCAGCCAATCCAGGCGAAGTGCCCAACATCACTAGCGGATAGACCAACACCAATATAAAAAATGATAGCCAATGGGTACACCAGCATGGAGTAGAGCAGGCGCTTATCGCGGACGAGATACCGAATGTATCGTGAGTAGAGTGCACCGCGGGTAGTGGCTGGTAGCGAAGGTAGGAGCAAAGAAGAATTTTTTGCGTCACGACCGCTGTCCTTGCCCTCGGACAAGACCTGAGTCAAACCGCGGCGTAAGTATTCCTTCCATAGGTAGAAAATTGCTGCCACATAAATCACAGTGAGGATTAGCATCGCGACGCCCAGCACAGGTGTTTGCGGTAAATGCGCAGCTGTGGCAACGGCGATGGCCAGCGGTGTCCATTCCCCGATGGTCTTAACTCCGGAAAGAGCCATTGACATTACGTTCTGTGCCCCAGTGCTAATCCCGACATTACTTAAGAAAGCACCACCGAGAATAATGACGATGAATACCACACCCAAAATCAAGTTGAGTGTTTCACGTTTGCCAGAGCCAATGCTGGTAGTCAAAGTGGCGGCTAGTGTTTCGCCAAGGAGAACCGTAATGACCAATTGCACTATGCAACCTAAACACCATAGTAGGGCTGCTAGAGCACCGTGCACGTGAGAAAACCCCAAGGCTCCCATGACCATCATGATGATGGTGTTAATCGTGGCGGTAATGCTGCGGGTTTGGAGGAATAACGCAATGGTATAGCCAGGAAAAATATGCTTTGCGGTCAGTGGTAGTGGTGCAAAAACACTTAGATCGGGTTGGGATTCCCCAGTAGGTAACACGAAAGCTGCAAATAGATATACCAATGTACCTAGTGCCATAACGCTAATGAAAACAGTTATGTTTTTGTCTTCTACAAGGGAGAAGTAGCTAAAAAATCCGAACGCTAGGGTGGTTAAAATGAGAGATCCTGCTTGAAGCAAGGAAAGCAGCAGCATGACTGCTTGGGTAGAGACGGAACGCCACCACAGAATAAGCTGCAGTTTTAATAAAGTGCGTGTGATACTCATGATTATTCCTCGTGTTCTGCTGCTGGTTGTGCATGGTTAAGCCAGCCCAGGCTGCCATCTGCTAGGGTCTTGCCACCAACTGCATTAACGAAACGATCAGTCAATGACATTCCGTTGCGGACTTCGTCGAGAGTGCCGGCAGCGTGTACCGTACCTTTGTTAATAATGGCGACGTGTGAGCAGATATTTTCCACCAATTCCATCACATGAGAGCTAATCACCACAGTGCCGCCAGCGGAAACGAACTGGTGAAGAATCTGGCGAATAATTTGCGCTGATACAGGGTCGACGGCTTCTAGTGGCTCGTCGAGAATCAATACCTCAGGGCTGTGCAATAGAGCAGCAGCAAGCAAAATCTTTTTGGTCATACCTGCGGAATAATCCACAATGTATTTCTTACCTGCATCTTGGAGATCAAGGGCGAGGAGTAATTCTTCCGACCGGGTCTGAATCTCTTTAGTGCCCAGTCCACGCAGATAACCAAGATATTCTAAGTATTCTTTGCCGCTGAGTCGGTCAAAGACGGGCAGACCGTCGGCAAGCAGGCCATAGGATTGTTTTGCTGCCAGGATTTCTTCTTGCGGAGCCTTTTCCCACAGTGGGTGCCCGCATACCCACGCATTTCCCTGTGAAGGTTCGAGCATTCCGGTGCCCATCATCAAGGCGGTGGTTTTGCCAGCTCCATTAGGGCCGACAATGCCATAGAAACTGCCGCGGGGGATGTCGAGGGAAAGGTTATTAACTGCTAAATGCCCGGAATAATTTTTTGTGAGATTACGTAGAGATAGCGCAGCGTTCGGGTGGCTATCCTGAGGGGTATTGAGTGTGTGATTGATCGTCATAACCTCCGATAATATCGGAAGTTCTTGAGGGATATCGGCATTACCCCTGGGGGGGGGGCTTTATTTTTTAGTGCTGCTAAAAGCAGGTTGTCGCAGACAAGAGAAACCCCCAATCTTCATTTTTGTACGAAGATGGGGGTGATAGAAAGTTAGAAATTACTGTGCGGTTGCCGCTGCGAAACGAGCTGCAACATCCTCCCAGTTAAATACATTCCAGACAGCCTTAACATAATCTGCCTTAACATTCTTGTACTGCAAGTAGAAAGCGTGCTCCCACATATCGAGCATAAGAAGTGGAGTGAGATTAACAGAAAGGTTGCCTTGCTGATCAGTCATCTGCTCAATAACGAGGCGGTTAGCAATGTGGTCATAGCCCAATACCGCCCAGCCAGAACCTTGCAAACCTAAAGCAGCAGCGCTGAAGTGATCCTTGAACTGAGCAAAAGAACCAAAATCACGCTCAATAGCTTCAGCGAGTTCACCAGTTGGCTCACCGCCGCCCTGAGGAGAAAGATTCTTCCAGAAAATAGAGTGGTTAGTGTGTCCGCCCAGGTTGAACGCTAAATCTTTAGACAAAGCAGTAACAACGGCAGCGATAGAACCATCTTTACGAGCCTGCTCTAGCTTCTCTAGGGCAGCGTTTGCACCATTAACATAATTCTGGTGGTGCTTGGTGTGGTGCAGCTCCATAATTTCTGCACTGATATGTGGCTCTAGCGCGTCATATGCATAGTCAAGCTGAGGCAATTCATAGGTAGCCATAATGAGGTTTTCCCTTTCCTAAGGTTCATGTATGTTAAGGCTGTGCATGTGTAACTCATGCACAATGATTCCAATGGTAGGGGGGTGCGAAAAAATTGGCAAGGGATATCAAGGGATATGCAGACTAGGTTAGGCAACGATATTAATTCACATTCATGGCAAGGAAATATGTGGAGAGGGTTATATAAGGCGTAGAGTAGCCACATGGGATGGATTTATGGAAAAGCACCAGAATTAGTAAGCGCTGAAGAAGCATTGGCTGGTCGTCGAGAAGCAATAGTGACTGACCCGGCACCCCATGCAGTATTAGGCACACCTATTACCGGGCCGTGGCGTGCAGAGCAGCGACGATTACTCATCGGTATTGGATGCTTTTGGGGCGCGGAAAAAATGCTCTGGGAAATCGAAGGCATAGAAGCCACATCAGTGGGATATGCAGGTGGTATTACCCCTAACCCCACGTATCGGGAAGTCTGTACCGGCAAAACAAACCACGCTGAAGTAGTAGAGGTTGTCTATGATCCAGCGCGTATCAGCTTTGAGGACTTGGTGGTACGCGCCCTTGAAGCTCACGACCCAACCCAGGGGTATCGCCAGGGTAATGACGTGGGTACTCAATATCGTTCAGCTCTGTATACCGACACTGCTGAAGAAGCAGAGCGTGCTCGAGAAATTATCAGTCAGTATGCGCCACAATTGGCTGCGGCTGGTTTTGGCGATATTACGACAGAAGTAGCGGTGCTAGCTGATACCCCGGCAGGCACATATTACCTGGCAGAGGAAGAACATCAGCAATATCTGCACAAAGTGCCTGATGGCTATTGTCCGCATCACTCTACAGGCGTAGCGTGCCGCTTGGCTTAGATGGCATACTCGAAAATAACGAGCATATGCGCGCCAAGCCAGCTGCCCAATAACAGCCATGCAGCGCCTGCAAGAATAAGGCTGCGTCGAGAGGCGTATTTGCCAATGCAAAGCGTGACTGGCAGCAATAAGATAATTGCCGGCAGGAGTAGTCGTGGTCGTGAGTGCATGATGCCATCGGACAGCACGATATTTGCGACGATCCCCGTGCCAAAGATCCATAGCGGCCAGGGGATGCGTCGAAAGCTACTAAAAACAGTGATAATCGCAGCGATAATGCACAAACTGCTCAGTACATACCCGAAGTTTTCTGAGGAACTGAGAGTTTCGCGCAGCCACTTCCAGGTGGCAACTCCAAAATCAAAATGGGAATTCCAGCCTTTGTTCTGAAGTCCGAAATAACCACCAGAGCCACGAGTTTGCGCAGAAGCATAAGCAATAAACGCAACCAAGGGGGCAAGCGCTGCGCAGGCACATGCCCATACGCGCCATTGCGTGCGGGCATAGATAAAAATAACCAGTATAAGTGTCAGCCATAGGTCGATGGCGGTGAGTCTAAAGAAACAGGAAACAAAAACCCACAGACAAGCAGAAAACCACTGGCGACGACACATCGCATAGAGCGCCCACACGCTGCATGCCATAAAAGGTGCTTCGGTATAGACCATGGTGAAAGTCAGGGACATAGGTGCTCCCAACACTAAGAGAGCAGCGCTAAGTTGTGCGGCAGAGGAACCACCAAGATGATCAACTAAAAATAGTATGCCGGCGGTAAGGATAATCCCGAATACAGTGGACAGAATAACTCCTGCCGGAATATAGTCGAGCCCGAAGAAGTGCAATAGGCGGATAAGTGCAGGCAGACCTGGAAAGAATGCAAAGCGTGTTTCCTCTATTGATAAACTGTCGCCTCCTGATTGTGGGGGAGTTACATAGCCAAGTTGGGCTAGTGCAACATAATGTTCACCATCCCACATCTTTAATAAATCCTTGAGGGGCGTGGGATCAACATTGCTGCTGCGGGCGTGACCAGTATTCACCCAAGAAAGGACGAGGAGATGAATGAGGGTGCTGAGCAGGAATAATCCGGCAGCGCTACACCAATACCTGACAGTTTTATTCATCGCGCGCAGATTATCCAGATAGCTCGGCCATGAGCGTGTGGTATGCGATGTAGCTAAACGCGAAGAAGATGAAGGAACTGCGTCTGTGGTGGGCGTATTCGATGTCATAGATGTGTTTTTCATTAAAACAAAGTGCTTTCTCAGCAAATTCTCTCTCGTAAAGTGACCGCACAATATGCGCTCATACAGCGTTTGTAGTCTAATGCCATTGCTTGTGCTTTGCTACTGATATTACGTGTGCATAGAATTATGTGTACTATGTGTCTTATGCATTCCCGCGTGTACTACGGATTACTTCTCCTTAGCTGCCGCGGCGGGTCACAGGTCTAAGATATTTTCACGGCTGGCACCCCGTCGCGGGGTTTTGTGTATGCCGGTCGTGGTTTTCTATAAACTTTTGAGGACTAATCACAATGACCCCTTCTGATTCTTTTATCTCTGCGCCAGCAGATATCACTACTCCAGCCGGAGATCGTGCCCCTGGACAACCTGCATGGAATAAGCAGCGCAATTCTGCTATGCCAGTTAAACGCTATCAAGCCTTTGCCGATGAAGTAGAAGATATTGTATTGCCGGATCGTACCTGGCCAGATAAAAAAATTACTACCGCACCACAGTGGTGTGCAGTAGACTTGCGCGATGGTAATCAGGCATTGATTGACCCAATGAGCCCAGAGCGTAAGCGTCGAATGTTTAATTTGTTGGTCAAAATGGGCTACAAGGAAATTGAAGTTGGGTTTCCTTCGGCTTCTCAAACAGATTTTGATTTTGTTCGTGAGATTATCGAGCAGAATATGATTCCCGATGATGTCACGATTCAGGTTCTAGTGCAGGCTCGTGAGCATTTGATTCGCCGCACCTTTGAGGCGTGCGCAGGTGCCAAGAACGTGATTGTGCATTTCTATAACTCTACGTCGATTTTGCAGCGTCGAGTGGTGTTCCGCAAAGATAAGGACGCTATCAAAAAATTAGCTACCGACGCAGCGGAGTTAATTAAAGAAATCGCCAAGGACTACCCAGAAACCAATTGGCGCTGGGAATACTCGCCAGAATCATACACTGGCACGGAAGTAGCCTATGCCAAAGAAGTATGTGATGCAGTGGTAGAGATCATGGATCCTACTCCAGAAAATCCCATGATTATTAACTTGCCATCCACCGTCGAGATGATCACCCCTAATGTGTACGCCGACTCTATTGAATGGATGCACCGCAATCTTAACCGACGAGACAGTATCATCTTGTCTTTGCACCCACACAATGACCGCGGCACCGGTGTAGCTACTGCAGAGTTGGGTTATCTGGCAGGTGCTGATCGCATTGAGGGTTGTCTTTTCGGTAATGGCGAGCGCACTGGAAATGTGTGTTTGGTGACCTTAGGACTGAATATGCTCACCCAAGGTGTGGACCCTCAGATTGATTTTTCTGATATCGATCAAATTCGTCGCACGGTGGAATACTGCAACCAGTTGCGGGTGCCAGAGCGTCATCCTTATGGTGGTGATTTGGTATTTACCGCGTTCTCTGGTTCGCATCAAGATGCAGTAAATAAGGGTCTAGACGCAATGGCAACCCGAGTGCGTCCAGGAGCAACGCATACCGATGTGAAGTGGGAAGAATTGCGTGAGGAACAATGGGAGGTGCCTTATCTTCCTATTGATCCTAAAGATGTTGGTCGCAGCTATGAGGCGGTGATTCGCGTGAACTCCCAATCAGGTAAGGGCGGTGTTGCCTACATCATGAAAACTGATCATGGTTTGGCTTTGCCACGTCCAATGCAGATTGAGTTCTCTAGCATTGTGCAGGAAGTGACCGACTCTGAGGGTGGCGAAGTAGATTCCAAGAATATGTGGGATATTTTCAGCCAGGCGTATTTGGATCGCACGAGTCCGTTAGAGCAAGTGTCGGTGCAGGTTGAAGCGGCTCGTAATGAAAATGATGAGGCGCATATCAAGGCAGAGCTGATTTATGAAGGCAAAGAGGTTGTTGTTGAGGGTCGGGGCAATGGTCCGGTTGCTGCTTATGCTCATGCGCTTGAATCCTTAGGCATTGCCGTCGACGTGCAGATTTATGAGCAGCACGCTCGTGCAGCAGGTGATGATGCAGAAGCAGCGGCTTATATTTTGGCTGAGGTCAATGGTTCCTTAGCTTGGGGTGTGGGTATTGCTGGTTCTATTACCTATGCGTCGCTTAAGGCGATTACCTCTGCGGTGAATCGTAGCTTGAGCAGCTAGGGTGAGTTTTGTAGCGGGCAGTCTAGAGAGCAGATTAAGGCTCTTGGCTGCCCGCTTGTGTTTTATATGCGCAGGGATTGCTGTCTTAGGGATAACTTTGGGTATCCTGAGGAAGATAAATTAGGTACGATGAAAGTTCAGTAGTACAAGAATGTACAAGAACGAATCGTTGAGAAATCCGAAAGAGGTGTCGCCCGGTGGCACTTGTGGTGCAGAAATATGGAGGTTCTTCGCTAGAGAGCGCGGAACGAATCCGACGAGTGGCGGAACGGATTGTTGCGACCAAAAAGCGTGGGCATGATGTCGTTGTTGTGTGCTCGGCTATGGGAGATACCACCGATGAGCTGCTTGATCTTGCAGCGCAAGTTAATCCGGTGCCGCCAGCTCGTGAGTTAGATATGTTGCTTACCGCAGGCGAGCGCATTTCTAATGCCTTGGTGGCAATGGCAATTGAGTCCTTTGGTGCGCAGGCGCAATCCTTTACGGGTTCGCAGGCGGGGGTGATTACTACAGAACGCCACGGTAATGCGCGTATTGTTGATGTCACTCCAGGTCGTGTGCGCGAAGCTCTCGACGAAGGAAAAATCTGCATTGTTGCTGGTTTTCAGGGGGTTAATCGTGAGTCTAAGGACATCACTACCCTTGGTCGTGGTGGTTCTGATACTACGGCTGTGGCTCTTGCTGCTGCCTTAAAAGCGGATGTGTGTGAAATTTACTCGGATGTTGATGGTGTTTATACTGCTGATCCGCGTATTGTTCCTAAGGCGCGTAAGTTAGAGCAGCTTTCTTTTGAGGAGATGCTTGAGCTTGCGGCTGTGGGCTCAAAAATTCTTGTGTTGCGTAGCGTGGAGTATGCCCGTGCTTTTGGGGTGCCGTTGCGTGTTCGTTCGTCGTATAGCAATGATCCCGGTACGTTGGTGACCGGTTCAATGGAGGATATTCCTGTGGAAGAAGCAGTATTAACTGGTGTGGCAACTGATAAGTCTGAGGCAAAAATTACGGTGTTGGGTATTCCAGACTCGCCCGGTGCTGCTGCGACGGTATTCCGTGCTCTTGCTGATGCCGAGATTAACATTGATATGGTGTTGCAGAATATCTCCTCGTTGGAAGATAATCGCACAGATATTACGTTCACTTGTCCGCGTGCCGACGGTCCGCGCGCTATGGAGTTGCTGACCCCATTAAAAGAAAAAGGTGATTGGCAAAATATCCTTTACGACGATCAAATCGGCAAGGTTTCTTTGGTGGGTGCTGGTATGAAATCGCACCCAGGTGTGACTGCAGTGTTCTGTGAGGCATTGCGCGATAAAGGTATCAACATTGAGTTGATTTCTACTTCTGAGATTCGCATTTCGGTGTTGATTCGAGAGTCTGAATTAGATGAAGCAGCACGAGCTATCCATGATGCTTTTGAGTTGGGCGGCGAGGTAGAAGCTACTGTTTATGCTGGTACCGGTCGCTAGATTCCTATAGAGGCATTCCCATAGAGATACAAGTAGAGATACGAAAAAACTGCTAGAGCCAGAAAGAAGTTTTATACATGGTTACCATTGCAATCGTTGGTGCGACGGGGCAAGTTGGACGAGTAATGCGCGACATACTAGAGGAGCGTGCTTTTCCATGTGAGGCTATTCGTTTTTTTGCCTCTGCGCGTTCTGCTGGTACAACTTTGAGTTTCCGTGGTGAGGACATCGAAGTTGAAGATGTGGCAATTCAAGATGAGCACTCATTGGCTGGTATTGATATTGCATTATTTTCTGCTGGTGGTGCTACGTCTCAGCGCTATGCACCACTTTTTGCTGCGGCAGGTGCAACTGTGGTGGATAATTCCTCTGCATGGCGCAAAGATGAGCAGGTGCCGCTGATTGTTTCCGAGGTGAACCCAGCAGATAAGAATCATTTGCCTAAGGGAATCATCGCTAACCCTAATTGCACCACTATGGCATTGATGCCTGTGGCAAAGGCATTGCATGATGTGGCTGGGTTACGCACTCTTCATGTTGCTTCTTATCAGGCGGTATCTGGTTCTGGGATCGCTGGTGTTGAGACATTGCTCAAGCAGACTGCTCAGATTGGTGATCGTGCTGCTGAGTTGGTGCGTGACGGTAGTGTGTTAGAGCCGGAGGATCTTGGTCCTTATGTGGCACCTATTGCTTTTAATGCGTTGCCTTTTGCGGGGAATCTCGTCGATGATGGTTCTTTAGAGACTGATGAGGAACAAAAACTTCGCAATGAGTCTCGTAAGATTTTGGGTCTGCCAGATCTTAGTGTTGCTGGTACGTGTGTACGTGTTCCAGTGTTTACTGGGCATACGATGGTAGTTCATGCTCAATTTGAGCGTGCGATTACCCCCGAGCAAGCCCGTGAGGTTCTCGCGCAAGCGCCAGGAGTGTTGGTTGTCGATGTGCCTACACCTCTGGCTGCTGCTGGTCGTGATGAGTCTTTGGTGGGGCGTATTCGCCAAGATCAAACTATGGCAGATAACCGTGGTTTAGTTTTTGTGGTTTCGGGTGATAATCTGCGCAAAGGCGCGGCATTGAATACCATCCAGATTGCCGAGCTATTAGTGCAGGGCTAATCACATTAGGAGAGTTTACGTTCTTGGGTGTGGTTCGGGTGCGCAGCAGCAATGATGTCTGCGCGTGCCCGTGCTACTCGAGATCGAATCGTGCCAATGCGAACATTGGCTATTTTTGCTGCTTCTTCGTAGGAGTAGCCCAGTATTTGCGTCAAAATAAGTGCTTCACGACGCTCCGGGGGAAGGTCGTCGATAAGTAGGTGAATATCTACCCATTCTGACCATGTGGCTTCGCTTATGGCGCTAACGTGTTCTACTTGGGCACTAGCTTTTTTGGGGCGCGCCATGTCGTGGCGGATATTGTCGAGCCATGCGCGTCGTGCTACGGCGAGGAGCCAGGTGCGGGCAGAGGAGCGTGCGGCAAAGCGTGGCAGTGACTTAATAACTCTCAGATATGTTTCTTGGGTGAGGTCGTCGGCACTGTCGACGCCGCCGAGGTGGGCGAGTAACCGCCATACGTCGGATTGTGTTTCTTTGATAAAAGTGTTGAGTGCTTGGCGATCGCCTTTGCCTGCTGCAAGGGCTAGTTCGGTGACATAATTATCATGTGCTGTGCGGTGATCGCCGTCGGTCATGGTTAGTGATTTTAGCAGGTATGGTGGGGCGGATTGTCATCCGCTTGCTTTCTGCTTGTTATCCACGAGGAATATTGAGGAATATCGAGGAATATATAAGCCAACCCTAATGATTTCTTATCGCTTGCTAGGTTTTTCTTTTTAATCTACGCTGGAGTGAGTAGGTAACAACTATCAATCAACACTCACCTATAAGTGTCATGGAATAATCAGTGAAGGAGCTGTAGGCACAATGTCAGCTGTCGATCCAATTCTGAGCAACGGGGAGATACCAGCCACATCTTCTCATACCACACGCCATAATGGTGCTCCAGTAGCCAGTGAAAATATCTCTATCACCCAAGGCGCTCAAGGAGCTAATGTGCTCAATGACATTCACCTCATTGAAAAATTAGCGCATTTCAATCGCGAACGTGTCCCAGAGCGCAATCCACACGCAAAAGGCCACGGCGCCTTTGGTGAACTACACATCACCGAGGATGTTTCGCGCTATACCAAAGCACAGTTATTCCAAAAAGGCGTGGTCACGCCTATGGCAGTACGCTTTTCTACCGTCGCTGGTGAACAAGGCTCCCCAGATACCTGGCGTGATGTGCACGGTTTTGCCTTAAGATTCTGGACCAAAGAAGGCAACTATGACATCGTTGGCAACAACACCCCAACTTTTTTCTTGCGCGATGGCATAAAGTTCCCAGATTTTATCCACTCCCAAAAACGCATGGGTGCAAACGGATTGCGCAATGCTGATATGCAATGGGACTTCTGGACCCGAACACCAGAATCAGCACACCAAGTTACCTATCTTATGGGGGACCGGGGAACACCAAAAACCTCGCGCCACCAGGATGGATTTGGCTCGCACACCTTCCAGTGGATCAATGCGCAAGGAACACCGGTATGGGTGAAATATCACTTTAAGACTCGCCAGGGCTGGGACTGCTTCACCGATGAACAAGCTCAAGAAATGGCAGGTAAGAATGCCGATCATCATCGTGAAGATCTCTACAATGCCATCGAAAGAGGCGACTACCCCATCTGGGATGTCAAAGTGCAAATAATGCCTTTCGAGGAGGCAAAGACTTACAAGTACAATCCTTTTGACCTCACAAAAACTTGGTCACAGCAGGATTATCCGCTTATCGACGTCGGGTATTTCATTCTCAATCGCAACCCACGTAATTTCTTTGCACAGATTGAGCAACTAGCTCTTGATCCATCCAATCTTGTTCCTGGTATTGGACTATCACCAGATAGAATGTTGCAAGCTCGTGTGTTCGCCTATGCCGATGCTCAGCGGTATCGCATTGGGGCAAATTATCGCCAACTTCCGATCAATAAGCCAATAAACACCGTCAATACTTATTCCCATGAAGGCGCTATGGCTTATGAGTTCAACCCGGCCGATGCGCCAGTGTATAGCCCTAATCGCTTTGATAAAGGTGCTGGTTATCTCGATGATGGTGCAACATCTTCCTCAGGTGTGGGATATGGTCAGGCGCATGACCTCTACATTAATCCTGACCCGCACGGTACCGATTTGGTGCGTGAGGCATATGTTAAGCATGAAGCCGATGATGATTTCATTCAGGCGGGAATTCTTTACCGTGAGGTCATGGATGAGGGCGAGAAGGAACGCCTAGCGCATAATATCGCTGGGGCGATGGTTGGTGTTTCTGAGCAGGTAGAACAGCGGGTGTACCAGTATTGGGATAACGTCGATAAGCAATTAGGTCAACGCGTTCGAGAGGTATTTGCGACCAAGAAGTAATACTATCGACGGTATGCACATTATTGCTCATCGTGGTTTTAGTGGCCGATACCCAGAAATGAGTCCGCTTGCCTACGAAAAGGCACTAGAATTGCCGATTACGGGTGTGGAATGTGATATTCGGCTCAGCCGTGATGGGCATATTGTCTGTGTGCATGATAGGGATTTGCTGCGCTTATCGGGGCGGCGGACTGTCATTTCGAGTGCCACACTGCAGGAGATTAAAGATACGCATCCTGGTGTCCTTACCCTCGATGAGCTTATCGAAATGGTGTTTTCTTATCCTGGAAAACACCTGTATATTGAGCCTAAACATCCCACGCGGGCTGGTCGTCTGGTAGAGCACCAGCTCGCGAGTTGTTTGCGCCATCATAAACTATTAACGGATGAGCGCATTCATGTTATCTCCTTTTCGCACAGTATGGTTCGTCGCATGGCAGCATTGGCGCCACAGATAGAAACTTTTTATTTGCGCAGGCATTGGGAGCATAATCTCAATCCCACAGATATATTCTTTTCTCGTCCGCATGGTGCAGGGATGAGTATTGCGCGGGCAAAACTCAGCCCAGAGCTTATCGGGGCAAAAGCAAAGCCAACCTACATTTATACCGTCAATGATCCTCAAGATATGCGCTATTGTCGTGATCGGGGAGTTGGAGTTATGGCTACAGATTTTCCAGATATTGCTCTCGACGTGCTGGGCTAATGCTTACATAATGCCAGCGAGCAGGTACATTGGTAGGCATGGCTAAAAAGAAAAAGAAAGAGCAACTGCCTGAAGGCATGAGTCGCAGGCAAGCGAAGTTGGCAGCTCGAGCAGCGCAGCGTGCTGCATTAGAGCGGGATCATCGCCCTTATGCTTCCTTCCCATTTGAGACAGAATTGGTGGCAATGCAGGAGTTTGTGCCTGCAGCACTGGCCAAAGTGCAGGTCAAAGGGGTCGAGCGTGAGGTATATCTCTGCACGGTACTTCCTGGTGGTAGTGCTGCTTTGGTTCGTGATGAGCAGGTAGGGGGCGCTGCGTTTGTGGCGTTACAAACCCAAAAGCACTCGCATAATCCTAATCGTGATTTAGCTTTTGCTTTGGACTGGGTGCGTACTGCTCAACCAGCTCAAACTCTTGAAGTGGGTATTGCCGATGGTACTCAGCCAGATATTGCAGAACTGTTGGTAGCTGAGCAGGAGTTTAAGGTTGAGGTCAAAGATGATTTTAATTGGTGGATTCCTGAGGGCTCTCAGCTGCAACCTGAGTATGCGCAGGCAATCCAGGCTGCCAATGATTCTATTTTGCCTTCTCGCAAAGTTGAGGCTGAAGTACCAGGCTCGGTGTGGTGGATTAACCCAGGCGATAAGGCGCATATTCGTTGGGTGCGCAATGAAGATGAGGATACGCTTTTGCGAGCTTTGGCGCGTATTGCTGCTCGTGGTGAGTTGAAATTGGGTGCAGAGACAAAGTTTGCTGGTGTGTTCCGAGTTAATGGTTTGGCGGTGCCAGTGTGGGATCTTGATCCACAGCGTGAGCCTTCGGATTATCGTGCTGATGTGGAAGCGCTCAATGAGAAAATTATTGCTGAGATAGATAATGATGCGCAGTTGAGTGCTGATGAGCGTCGTCAGCTGGAAAATATCAAATCGCGTCAGGTAACAATCCGCTAAGTGTATGCTTGTCGACGCTATGCCAGGGTTTTCCCTGGCATTTTTTGTTATGAGGGCAGTGGTAGGGGTAGAAAATGGCTATATTAAATCTATAACCCTATAGTTAATGGGTAGTTGAGTGATAGTCATCACGAAGGGAGCTGTTCATGTCGGAGATAATCGCTAAGGTCAATGAGATTGTCTGGTCGCCAGCATTAGTATTTCTATGCTTGGGTGCTGGTATCTTCTTCACCTTATCCACAAAGTTTCTGCAAATTCGTTGCATACCCGATATGCTCAAGCAATTAGTCAATGGCGAAAAATCAGAAAGCGGTATTTCTTCTTTCCAATCACTGATGATCTCTCTCGCTGGGCGTGTTGGCGTTGGTAATATCGGCGGAGTTGCCACTGCAATTGCCTTCGGTGGGCCAGGTGCTGTGTTTTGGATGTGGACAGTTGCATTATTGGGATCTGCAACGTCTTTCATGGAGTGCTGCCTAGCGCAGATCTATAAGGAAAAAGATCCGGATACTGGTGAGTATCGTGGTGGTCCAGCGTATTTCATTGAAAAAGCATATCGACACACCTCCGCAGCACCGTTTATGTTGTTCTACGCTATCCTTTTTGCTATTGCCATGATTGTCTCTACCAGCTATTTCTTACCTGGTGTTCAGGCTAATGGGCTTGCTACTGCAGTGCAGAATGCCTGGAATGTGGATGTGAAAATTACCGCTGTGTTCATTGCCCTTGTGGTAGCGATCATTATTATCGGCGGTGTTAAGCGTATTGCGAACTTTGCCTCTCTTGTCGTGCCGTTTATGGCAGTGGTGTACATTATCATTGCTCTTGTTGTGCTGTGTGTGAACTTCAATGAGATTCCGCACGTATTCAGCCTTATTTTTAAGTCGGCATTTAATGCTGAAGCTACTTTCTCTGGAATGTTAGGCGTTGCGATTATGTGGGGTGTCAAGCGCGGCATTTACTCCAATGAAGCAGGTCAGGGTACTGGTCCACAGGCGGCGGCAGTGGCTGAGGTATCGCATCCAGCGAAACAGGGATTCGTGCAAGCCTTTGCGGTGTACGTCGATACGCTCTTTGTGTGTTCTGCGACAGCATTCATCATCATTTCCACTGATATGTATAAGGTGTTCCGCGGTGAGAGTGAAGATGGCGCAGTAATATACCCTGGTAGTGTGCCAGCAGGGGTGGATGTTGGACCAGGTTTTGTGCAATCGGGCTTGGATTCCTTTGCCCCAGGTATTGGACCTAGTTTCGTGGCACTAGCTATTGTGTTCTTTGCCTTTACGACGATTCTCGCCTACTACTACATGGCGGAAGTTAATTTCGCTTATCTCAATAGGTGGGTGAAGAATCCGCAGGTGCGTCGTGGGTTGATTTGGGCACTGCGTATCGTGGTGATTATCTCTGTATTTGTCGGTGCAACCAGCAGCGCAGGTGATGCCTGGGCGCTAGGTGATATCGGTATGGGATCGACTGCATGGCTCAATATCGTTGCGGTGCTGTTCTTACAAGTGCCAGCGCATAAGGCGCTCAAAGATTACCTGGCGCAAAAGAAAGCTGGGCAAGATCCTGACTTCGATCCTGAGGCATTGGGCATTAAAAATGCTGATTTCTGGGTAGAACGCAAGAAAGAACACGCCAGCGCATAGCAATACAGCGCATACCTGCGTGCATACCAAGCAAGGCTCAGGCGAAATGCCTCGCCTTGCTATTTTTTAGGATCAGGCTCTGTTGCCTGGGTGAGCGTATGCGCATAGTCGCCAAGCAAGGAATGTAATGCCTGCTCAGAAGGGGTGTGTTTCTTATTGGTGAGGTAGAAAAACGCGCCAAGTAGTGCCCATGCCCCAAGAATGAGGTATTCCGCTGGAAATACTAAAGACAACCCAGAACCTGGGACAAGAGCGAGTGCGATGACCAAAACAGCACCTACCGCTCCGCATAGTGGCAATACCAAGGACCACCGTGATTCTGGCGCTAAGTGTGGATATATGCTGCGCAAGCGAATATGCGCACCGACGACGATAACCCATACCAAGCCCAGGTAAATGCCACCAGTATCCAAAAACCATACCACTGCCGCTTTGCCGAGCCATCCGAGGGCAATGGTGATGAACATAACGAAGAGCAGGGCGTTCTTTGGGGTGTTATGGCGGTGATCGAGACGAGCTAGTGCAGCAGGTAATAGCTCTACGCGTGCCATAGCAACGACGATCCTACTGGTTGCCATATAGAGTCCAAGGAATGAGGTGAGCAAGCCTAGCAGGGCAATGAGATACGCACCCCAGGACAACCATTTATGACCGGCGGTGGCAAATGCAGTGATTGTTCCCTGTTCCATAGTGGCGACTTCTTCCCAGGGCAGGATAAAAGCTGAGGCGAGTAATACTAAACAATAAAAACTACCGGCTAAGAGTACGGTAATAACCACGAGACGCCCGATTGTTTTGGGGCTGAGTTTTGCTTCCTCAGCTAAGGTGGCAACTAGCCCAAAACCAGCCATGTAGGTCATCCCTGGAACCACAAAACGCAAGGTATGTGTGAGTGGGTTATCGTCGGGGTGAAAAGCCGGCAGGAAATTATCGACAGTGCCTTGAGAAAAACCGACAAAGGCGAGGCAGAGCCCAATGAAAATGAGAATGGCGAAGAATACGGTTTGTACCTTTGCCCCAATGCTCACGCGGAACACATTAAAACAGAAGAATAACAGGGTGATACCCAAGCCACAGAGTAGCACCGGAGCGGTGACTTGCTGACCAGCAATGGAATAGAGCGGGAGACTATCCATGAATGGAAAGACACGACCAAGCAAAATGCCAAAAGCAGTGAAATAAAAAGCAAGAGAAGAAATATACGCGCCGATGAGCAACCAACCAACGAGGAACCCAACTCCTCTGCCAAGAACAGTGTAGCCAAAAACAACTTCACCACCTGCGCGTGGAAAAAGGGTGGTGAGTTTGGCGTAGGAAAGGGCGACACAGGCTGCTAATAAAGTGCCAAGGGCAAGTCCGAAAATCATGCCGCCGGCACCATAGGTATCAAAGAATGTGCCGTTGGTGTAAATCCAGCTAGAGCCAATGACTCCAGAAACACCCAGTGCAATGAGGGAAAATAGACCGAGGGAACGATGTAATTGGGTGTTTGCCATGATGATTCCTTGCCTTTCGCTATTGTGCGCCCAGGGGCGCAGTCAGTGTGGTCAGTGGCGTGTGCTAGGTATGCTGCTAGGTATGTTATTGCCGTAGTGAATCAAAAAGTTCCTGCGATTGCTGTTCGTCCCACAACAGCACATTGCCTGATTCAGTATCGGCAAAACCAGAGTAAGGAATAGTGACTGTGCGCATACCGCCACGAATTGCTAAGCCAACTTTGAGCAAATCCCAAATATGATCATCATGATCGACAGTAAAAGAACCAGCAACATTATTGGCGGTGCCAAATACCCGCAATGGATTAAGCGCTGTAGCAGGGGAAGTGAGCTTTTTGACCAGTGCCGCAAAAAACTCACGTTGGCGTGCCACGCGGTCAATATCACCTAATGCAGTAGCGCGGGTACGCACATAACCCAAGGCAGTAGGCCCATCTGCTTGCTGGCATACTGCATCAAGGGTGATTCCGGCTAGGGGATCGTCGATAGGCTCATTGGGGCAGATTTCTATCCCGCCGAGTGCGTCGACCACACTAGCTAACCCACCCATGCCGATTTCTGCATAGTGATCAATGCGCAATCCGGTAGTTTGCTCTACAGTCTGAATAAGCAGGGGTGCGCCGCCATAAGTAAAGGCAGCGTTGATTTTATCCTCGCCATAGCCAGGAATGGGAACATAAGAATCGCGTGGAATGGACATCAACGTAGGCTCAGCATTATCAGGTATATGCAGCACCATGATGGTATCGGTACGCACTGAGCCAATATCGCCGCCGGTGCCAAGGCGCGCGGCTTCTTCTTCGCTCAGACCAGTACGTGAATCTGAGCCCACAAGCAGCCAATTGGTGCCGGCAGTATCAGCAATATGTTCTGCTGGCTGCGCCTCAATGCGGTTGAGTTTGGTATCAAACCATATGATACTTGCCGCGCTAAGCACTAGCCCAATAATGAGTAACCACAAAACAGCAGTCAGACAGCCACGTGCTCGGCGTCGTACTCGAGGAGCTTTTCGACGCCCACCTGGTGCGTGACCAAGCTGAGATTGCTGCAATGCTTGGGCTTGTTGCACCTGAGGTGAGGGAATATATTGCTGTGGTCTTTGCTGATTCTGCGGCGGTGACTGGGGGTGCTGCCCCTGCGCTTGCCAGGAAGATTGCTGCGGATGTGCGAAGTCTTCTACCCGAGTCGGTTCCGGCTGCGACACAGGTGACACAGGTGCAGCCGTAGGATTACCTGTGTTGTTTGCTGCCGGACGACGGCGCACTGGTCTGCCAAAACGATCACGCACGGGATTACCTTGTGCGTCGAGTAGATACTCATCATGAGAAGACATGACAAAATTCTACAGAAATACCTACCCAGGGGAAACATTTAACTTGGGCAGCTCGCACTAGATAAAGCTCAAAAATTGCGCCAAGAAGGCATATCCAACAAAGGCAGTGGCGTCGATAAGAAAATGAGCAATGATGAGAGGCGTGACCTTTTTGGTTTTGTAGAAGAAGATACCAAAAATTATTCCCATGATGATATTGCCGACACCAGCAGAAAAACCCTGGTAAAGATGATAACTGCCGCGTAAGAGAGCGCAGATGGCAACGATGGCAATGGGAGCGAGACGAAGTTGGCTCAATCTGGTGCTCAGCCACAGCACCACCACGATTTCTTCAGCAAAGGCATTGGCGAAAGACCACAGCAATAAAATGAGCACGCTCATTATGCTGTGTGCGGCTAGCATTTGGCTGGGGATAACTTGTTTTGTTAAGTCATGATCGAGGGCAAAAAGGTATAGACCAAGCCCAGGAATACCAATAAGTGCAGCTAGGGCAGCACCATAACCTATATTCTTCAGCCCAGAGCGAAAGCGCTGTGCCGTTGTGATACGTGGGCGCGCAGCTTGTGGTGGATGCTGTGGTCGGTGCTGTGGTGGGTAATGAATGCGGAGTAGAAAAAGCGCGAGCAACCCCCAGCCGATTAGGGATGCGGCACTGCATAGTTGTAATGCGAGATCAAGCCAAGGCAGGGTTGATTGCGCACCATTGAGAGTCGTGCTCTGTTGGGACAGTGGGGTAGGGTCGAGAGCTGCGTCGATAAGTTTTAATGCAGAGCGTAGCCCTGACATACCGAAAGTAATGGTGAGCAGGAGGACTATTTCCCACAGCAGGGCACGTTTTTTAGTGCACACAATTGACCTCCTGGTGTGGGGCGGCAGCAGCATCAAGGGCATAGGCAGCAGCAAAAATATCAGCAGTGGAGCCATGTATCGCGCCAAGATGAATACCGACAGGTGGGCGACCAGAAAGAGGAACAGGCATACTCAACGCAGCACCACCAGACATATTGAACATTGTTGCCCACGGAGTCCACTGCGTTTGAGTATAAAAATCATCCGGCGGAGCCTGAGCAGCGAAAAATCCCACAGGAGGCGGATCAAAAGCCAAGGTAGGAGTGAGGAGAAGATCACAGTCCCATGCCGTGCGCAGCAAAGAATCAACAGAAAGGAAAATCTGGCGCGCCTGAGCAGCGCGTTGCTCGGATAAACTCTGACCGCGCTCACGTAACCACGACACCAAAGGCGAAGCCTCGCCACGGATAGTCGCACAGCGCAGGGATAATACATCGTGAAAAGCCTGAAAAGGCTGATCACCATAAGGACGAGCGACAGGATAAACCTCATGTCCCGCCTGACCCAAAATCCGTGCTGTGTAATCGAGCGCAATGAGCATATCCTCGCTCACCTCCACCTCGGCATGAACCGGGGTACTCAGCACACCAATGCGCAGCGGACGGTGTACCTGCGCCTTGCCAGCGACCTGCGCATTGTCAGCGCAAACTTTTGCTCTAGCCCCAGTACCAACCCCGGTCTTAGCAGCGGGCACCTGAGGATAAAGCCAAGCACAATCATGCACACTACGGCACACAAAACCCTGGACAACCGGATTAGCGCCTGCCGTATCATGAGCTGGCTTAAACCCCACAATGCCACAAGCCGCAGCAGGAACCCGAATAGAACCACCCCCATCAGAAGCATGAGCAGCACGCACCAAACCTCGTGCTACCATCGCGGCACCACCACCGGTCGAGCCACCAGGAGTCGCACCAGGATAGAGCGGATTCTCCGGAGCAGGCAGCCCCACAGGTTCGGTATAGGCACATAACCCTAATTCAGGAGTCAGAGTTTTCCCCGGCACCAGCGCGCCCTGCTGAAGATAATTGTCAATGAACTCATCAGTTTTATCTGCCCAGCGAGTGCGCTGCACACTGCCAAAAGACGTAGGTAGTCCAGCAACATCAGAAAGATCCTTAGCTGGAATTAACCAACCAGCCAACCGACCCACACGCAATGGCGAGCGATAAGAATCATCGTGGCGCTCACGCCAATGCTGATGCTCGATATATTCATGAGCATAGTCGGGAGCAAAAAAGCTATAGCCATGTTCTTGGGGCATGAGCTTATCGACGTCCTTGCGGTGGGCGTCGACAAGCTCATGAAGATCCTGAAAAGAAGGCATGGGGATAGCGTACGCGAATGATTTGAGTTTATGCTGGAACATATGAGTGTCATTGTTGCTTATCTTGGTCCACAAGGAACTTTTACAGAAGAAGCATTGTGGGCGCTGGCAGACAAAGGACAATTTGGTGCACACAAACAAGACATTGAGCTATTGGCCTGCACCAGTCCGCGCGAGGCAATCGACGCAATCCACGCAGGGCACGCGCATTTTGCCTGCGTTGCGATTGAAAACTCAGTAGATGGGGCAGTGACTCCCACATTTGATGCACTCGCTAGCGCCAACACACACCACAGTGGTGTGCAGATCTATGCAGAACTTGATCTTCCCATTGCCTTTAGTGCAATGAAACGTCAGGAAATAGTGGCAGACAAACCAACAGTAGCAACACACCCAGTGGCATATCGGCAGGTCAAGGGGTGGCTGGCGGATAATATAGGTGAGCATGAATTCCTCGCAGCATCATCTAATGCCGCTGCAGCCCATATGGTTGCTCGTGGACAAGCCGATATTGCCATTGCACCGCGTCGAGCAGCTGAAATCTGTGGTCTGAGCATCATTGCGGAGGAGGTTGCAGATGTTCCGGGGGCAAGAACACGATTTGTAGTAGTGGGACTACCTGGTCCAGTACCACAACCTACTGGAATAGATCGCACGGCAGTAATCTTCACAGTGCGTAATGAACCTGGTTCTTTGGTGCGGCTTCTCACCGAGTTTTCCCTGCGTGGAGTGGATCTAACCCGTATTGAGTCACGACCAACCACCCAAAAACTAGGAATGTACCGATTCCAGGTAGATATTGCCGGACACATCGACGACTTATCCGTAGCCGAAGCACTGCGCGCAGTGTACGTCCACTGTGATTCCATCCATTTTCTCGGCTCCTGGCCAGCAGATACCCCAGATGCTGAGAAGAAAAATGCACAAGATAATAAACTCTTAGCTAGTGCTCAGCAATGGGTACGCGATGCGCGCGCGGGACGACGCACACCCATGGTGGACTAACCCTGACAGACACAAGAGGAATGATATGGGCAGAGTAATTCTTATTCGACACGGACGCACCTTTTCTAACGCACAGCATATCCTCGACACCCGCCCACCGGGTGCAGAACTGACCGAAATAGGAAAAACCCAAGCAGACGACGCTGGTCTACAACTAGCACAGCTCAGTGATAACCTTGGCGGTATTTTCTGCTCAGTGGCAATCCGCGCCCAGCAGACCGCACTGCGTATTCGCACAGCGTATGCCCAGGCTCGGGCGATTGCGACAGAGAGTATTCCCCTCGAAGTTATGCCTGGTTTGCATGAGATTTTCGTCGGAGATTATGAAGGCAGAAATGATCAGGACGCGCATATGGCGTATGGGAATACTGCTCGGCAATGGATGTCCGGGGTGAATCAGGTACGACTTCCTGGTGGCGAGAGTGCACAAGACCTCGTAGAGCGCTATCAACCCATCATGGAAATGGCAGCGGAACGCACAGGCGATCATGTATTGGTAGTTCACGGTGGTGCCATGCGCATTGCTGGGTTATACGCCAGCGACATCGACCCACACCATGCTCAGAAAACATATATGTCGAACTGTGGTTTTATTGTGCTCGAACCCAGCGGCGAATTTGGAAAATGGCACTGCTCCCACTGGGTAACACCACTTCATAGTGCTTAAGCAACCTAAGCTGCTTAAGCTGTCTAGGCTGCTTATTGTCTGAGGGTTTTATTCCGCCGGTTCTTCTGCTACAGCTGGTTCCACAGCTTCTGGTGGGTGAACTGATGCCGCTGCCTCCGGATTTACCACAGGTGCACGTTCTGGGCGCGGTGCAGGTGGTTGCCCATTGATTAGCAAGTCATGCTTGGCGCTGCCGGTCAAAGTGCCAAAAGTAGCCTCTGGGTTAGCAAATACCAAGGCACAATTGGCACTATGTGAGCCACCAGTCCAGGAATTTTCATTGATAGCCGTCCAGAAGGGCTGCAAGGTGGAGTAATAGAGTGGATCGTCGCCACCGAGATAGTCAATAGCTGCCTGGGTGCATATATCGCGCAGGTGGCTATCTTGATCTTCAATGCTCGGCACGCCTTCAGGGAAAATCGTTTTCAGATCGACGATCTGGGTGATCTCGAGCTGATGATCCTGGGCGCAATCAACAACGCGAGTGGATTGGGCTGGGGTAATTGCTACACATTGCTCAGGAGCGTACACCCGAGATTGGTCTTGGGTTGCGGCGTTACCGGTGGTCAAAATTACTTTGCCGTTTTCGTCGGTAGCTTGGACACCACATAACAAGGTGCGGTCGCCGTTTTCCCATGCTGCTGCCGGTGGCAAAATTGAGGCAACAGAGTATTTTCCGGCTTGATCGAAGGTACCGCCAAGATAAGCCAGCGTGGGTGCTAAACACAGTTCTTCACGCAATTGTGCTTGGCGAGTAATGTCTGGCAGTGGTGCATTATCGCCGAACTCAGAGGTTGGGTAAGTAGAGAGATCTTCGCGGGAAGACACCTCAAAGCGGTGTTCATTGTCGCAGCTTGTTTGCTCAAAATCACTCACCGGTGTGCTGCCGGGATTGCTGTTACCAGCATTGTTTGTTTTGGTGCTCTCGGAATCATTCCAGGTAAGGCAGGCGCCAGCATTAGCGGTAGTAAAAGAACTATGTGCGCTGTCATCACCATCTTTTTCATTATTGGTTGCAGTGGCACCAAGAGTGGTATCTGGAGTCTCACTATTTTTATGCCGCAGGACTGTGAGAAAATACCCGGTGAAAAGGGTGGCAATGATAAGTATCACAATGACACCAATGGTGATAAGACGTTTTTTTTGCTGAGAACTGACCATAATGCTCACAATCATGCCACTTAAAAAGTTTTCGCGCTAGAAAATGCTAGAATATGGCGCGTGATTGATCTCAAGTTCCTCCGCGAAAATCCTGATATTGTCCGCCAGTCCCAGCTCACCCGTGGGGAAGACCCTGCCCTCGTGGATCAGCTCATTGCTGCCGACGAGCTGCGTCGTCAAGCAATCCAAACTGCCGACGAGTTGCGAGCTGAACAAAAAGCCTTTGGTAAGAAAATCGGGCAGGCTGATCCTGCTGAGCGTCCAGCCTTGCTACAAGGTTCTAATGAACTAAAAGCAAAGGTAAAGCAGGCAGAAGAAGATCAAAAGCACGCTGAAGAAACAGTGAGTGCATTGCAAATGCGCCTGGGGAATATCGTCGAAGGCGCACCAGCTGGTGGCGAAGACGACTATGTCGTGTTGGAACACGTCGGCCAGCAACCCACATTTGATTTTGAGGTAAAAGATCACCTTGACCTGGGTGAATCTTTGGGGCTTATCGACGTCAAGCGCGGTACAAAAGTAGGCGGTGCCAGATTCTATTACCTCACTGGTGATGGCGCTTTCCTCCAGCTGGGAATGTTGATGCTCGCTGCACAAAAAGCACGTGCTGCTGGGTTTGAGCTGATGATTCCACCAGTTCTTGTTCGCCCTGAGGTGATGCAAGGCACTGGTTTCTTGGGAGCGCACGCAGATGAGATTTATTATCTTGAGCGCGATGAATTGTATTTGGTGGGTACCTCAGAGGTGGCTCTTGCCGGCTATCATCAGGATGAGATCATTGACCTCTCTCAGGGGCCGAAGAAATATGCTGGTTGGTCATCTTGTTTCCGTCGTGAAGCTGGTTCCTATGGCAAAGATACTCGTGGTATTTTGCGCGTGCATCAATTCGATAAACTAGAGATGTTTGTGTATTGCAAGCCCGAGGAAGCACAAGCCCAGCACCAGGCGTTATTGGATATGGAAAAAGAAATGCTGGCAGCAGTGGGGGTTCCTTATCGCGTCATTGATGTTGCAGGTGGCGATTTAGGTTCCTCGGCGGCTCGTAAGTTCGACACAGAGGCGTGGGTTCCTTCTCAAGGCACTTATCGAGAGCTTACTTCTACCTCTAATTGCACCACATTCCAGGCGCGTCGTTTACAAACCAGATACCGTGATGAAAACGGAAAGACCCAGGTTGCTGCCACACTTAATGGCACACTTGCGACGACTCGCTGGTTGGTTGCCATTTTGGAGAATAATCAACAAGCAGACGGTAGCGTCGTCGTGCCTGAGGCGTTGCGACCTTTTGTTGGCAAAGAGGTTATTGAACCTGTGCGCAGCGCGAAATAATATCTAGCACAAGGCGCAAGGAATTCCATAAGCAGCTCACTACAGGGTGGTGAGCTGTTTATTTATGTACTTAAAAGGGGGTGGGGAAGGGGACGAACAAAGACGGCAGGATATTTTCTTGCCATAATTATTAAGTAGACATTAAATATATGTACCTGACCTGTACCCTTGCCGACTCGGAGCTTGATGATTATGCGTGAGAGCAAAACAATATATCGCGGTATTACTGAGATAATTCGTGGTATTACTAAACTGCAAGACATCAAGTTGCATCTTATTGGTGAGCAGCATATTCCTGAGTCCGGCGGTGCAGTTCTTGCCATTAACCACACTGGCTATTTAGATTTTATCTTCGGCGGCTTTTTGCCCCGAACCAAAGGGCGCGTGGTGCATTATCTCACTAAAGCGTCCATTTTTCAGAAACCGATTATTGGCTCACTCATGCAGATCATGGGGCATATTCCCGTTGATCGCATTGATGGGTCATCTTCCTTTGATAAAGCAGTTGCCAAAGCAAAAGCAGGCGATTTAGTTGGCATTTTCCCAGAGGGAACGATCTCGCGTAGTTTTGAGATTCGGTCATTGCGCACCGGTGCAGTCAGAATTGCCCACGAGGCAGGGGTGCCTGTTATTGTCCAAATCATTTTTGGTTCGCAGCGGATATGGACAAAAGGGCATAAGCGTAATATGGGTCGTTCGCATATCCCAATCATGGTGAAAGCCTGCCCACCTTTTTATCCAACTGGCGACGTCGAGGCAGATAATGCACAACTGCACCAGATCATGAGTGATGCGTTAGCTGAAGTATGGCAGCAGTACCAAGAGGAATGTGGTGATTTCCCTGCTGGGGCATATTGGGTTCCTGCTCGTTTAGGCGGAGGCGCGCCCAGTCTGGAAGAAATGGAGCAAAGAGATCAAGCTGTTGAAGAAGAACGCCATCGTGTTCGTCGGTTGAGCGAAGACTTAACGCGCCTGCGCAGCAAGGTTGAGGAAGCAACGCGAGCGATTTTTGCTGAGACGGCAGAGCAGAAGTCGAGACTGGCTGCAAGTAGTCAAATGACCTGGCTCAAAGAGAACTTGGATGCGGTGTTGAGTGAAACCTCGCGAGGTTTGCATGAAGGCAAGGGGCGAGTTACTGCCAGCGTACAGCAGTTGCGGGCGGAAATTGCGAGTATGTATGCCTCTTTGGCGCATACCAGTAGAGAAATTTATGAGGGGTCAGCGCTTGAAGAAGCCTTGGTCAATGTGGGGGCGTATTCGCGGCTTATCGTGTCTTCTTTGCCACACCGGGTAAAAACGGAGTTTTCTGATCTTCCTTCGGCACTTATTTGCGACGTAGAGCATACTCTTTGTCCTACTGGGGAGCCAGTGCCACAACGTACCGTTGCGGCACTAACCGATATTGCCGAGCGGGGCACCACGCTCATTTTCACGAGTGAACAAGCGCCTCGGGAAGATGTGCGTACGCTGTTCCCACAGAGTTGGTATATTGCACACAATGGTGCCTTGATTACTCATGCTGATAACACTGATAATGCTGAGGTCATTGGTATTTCTGCCGCGCATATTGAGCAAGTGACTGCGCTATTAGAAGAAAATAAATTATTGGTTTCCTGGTCTGGCGTCGATGGCATGATCCTCAGTGGCAAGGTTGAGCTTGACCCAGTACAACACAAAGATATTGTGACCAAGCTCGCGGAAATGCTGTGCGTTACCCCCTATGCAAAAGGCGTAATTGTGGGTGCGCAGGGCGTCGATAAGGCGAGTGCCTTATCGCAAGTTATGACTATGGCTGCGCGTCAGAAACAGCCATGTGCTGCAGAGGATGCAGTGCTTTTTGCTGGTACGCAGAGTGATCTGGTGCTCATGTCGCAGGTCGGAACGTGCGTTGCGCTCTATGGCAGCGCCCCAAGCGTGGTGCAGCGCGCGTCATCTTTGACGAGTGCGCGTGATGACGAAGGCGTTGCCAATATCGTGGAGTTAATTCTGAAGAATAACCAGGATACTGCTTAAAAAACTGTCAAAGGAGATTAATCATGGTGTATCTCATTATTGCCGCGCTGGCAGTAGCCGCAGTGATATATCTAATCGTGCGAAAAGTCAATGCGGCGGCATCAATTTTTGCCGTTGGTGTGATCGTGCTTATGCTTGCAGCACTGTTGGGCAAAGCGCAACCCACTACAGAGATAGAGTCTTCAGGAAATGCTTTCTACGATCAGCTTTTGGTAGTAGAAGCCCTGTTTAAGGCGCGTTTTTCTGGAATTGGCATGGCGATTATGGTGCTCTTTGGCTTTGTGTCCTATATGAGCCATATCGGTGCTGACACTAAAGCCGTGGTGATGCTTTCTAAGCCATTGCAGCGTTTTAATGGTTCGTATTGGTTGGTGCCATTGGGCTATTTCATTGGCACGTTATTGTCAATGGTGATCGCGTCTACCTCTGCGCTTTCTTTGCTTTTGGTCGCCACTCTCATGCCAGCACTTATTGCTGCTGGTTTGACCCCGTTGACTGTGGCCGCCATTGTGGTTACGTCGTCGACGATTGTGCCTACTCCTTTGGAGGCGGGACTTATTCAAGGTGCTTCTTTGGCTGATATGCCTATTTCTACCTTTGTGTATGGTTTTGTTGCCAGGTCTACTGTGCCTACCATCATCATTACTGCTTTTGTGCATATGTGGTGGCAGCGACGTTGTGATAGGAAAGAAAAAGCAGGTGCTAGTGCAGGAGCCTTGGCTCATGATGTGACTACTGCGGCGGCATTGGAGAAAGCTCAAAAACTACCTGCGTATTACGCTGTTTTGCCGCTGTTGCCTTTGGTGCTTATTGTGGTGTCTGCATTGCTTAAGAATATGGGTATTTTGTCTTTTGAGGCGGAAATTTTGCCGGTGACAGTGCTTTCTTTGTTCATTGCATTGCTTATCGAGGTGATTCGTCATCGCAATATCGCGCATAGTGTTGATTCGCTCAAGTCATTCTTCAGTGGCATGGGTGAGGGTGCTGCTGGCGTGGTGGCATTGTTGGTTGCTGCTGCGGTATTGATCGAGGGTATTACCCAGTTGGGTATTATTTCTATGCTTATCGACGCCACGGAACATACTTCTGGTGCCGCAATAATAGTGGTACTGATTTTCGTGGCTGCGACTGCTGTGATGGCATCTCTGACTGGCTCAGGCACCGCACCATACTTTGCTTTTGCTGAGGTCGTCCCCAAGATTTCTCAGCAAATGGGCATTTATCCTGCGCAAATGCTTACTGCCATCTGGGGTACTTCTAATCTTATGCGTCAGGTATCTCCGGTAAATGCAGCAGTGCTTATTGTGTGTGCTGCGATTAAAGTGGATCCGATTCGCTTAGTGAAACGCACATCAGTGCCGATGATTGTGGCGACCATTGTCAATGTGCTGCTGAGTTTCCTATTGATTAGTGCGTAGGTTGCGGGGATAGCGCAGAGGGTTAGCGTGCGGCAAGTTGCGCCGCACGCTGGTAGGAGACACCTAGGATGATGCCTATTTCTCGAACACTAAAGCCTTGTTTTTTCATTTCCGACGCTAGTTTGTGATGGGCGTCGGAGGCTTCTTTTTTTGTTTCTTCTGCTTGTTGTTTTAACAGGTCGGCATGGGTTTTTAATTCTGCCACTGCGGAAGGCAGGATTGGTTTAATGATGATTTCAACCTCGGCTGGATCAATTTTTGCTTGATACGCAATTGCTTCACGCATTTCTTCCGCTGCATGATCGAGTCTTTTGGTCTGGGAGACTGCTCCTACTTGTGCGCATTCTAAAACCCATACTGGGCTAGAGGAGCCACGTTCGGCTGTAACTGTGAATGTTGCCATTATCGCCACCATCCTTTTCCTAGTTCAGAGGCATATTGGTCAAAGAATTTCCTTGCAGTGGTATCGTCTATTTCTCGGTGTCGCCCAAGAGTTCTCGTTGTGTTACCGACACGATAGGCATCGTGACGGCTGAGCTTAATTTCTACAAATTCTAATCCTCTTCACTTTGCCTCATATCGAAGTTTTTTGATTACTGCACTTCGCTTCACATGGTCAGTCTACTAATGATAGACAACTTAATTCTATAGTGTATTGACAAATTTTCACTAAGAAAATAGTGAACAAGAAATTCAATCAGTGAGGTCTTGTGATGGGCGTCGGAGGGCGTGGGTTTGTATAGGACTTCCCCCGAAAAGGGGCGGAGTGCTACTAGTGGTTTCTATGTTTTTCTATAGAGCCAGCTTATAGGTTATATAGTGATTTGTGAGTACCATCACATACTCTTGATGTTATGTTTAGGCATACTATGTAGAACGGAATGACAAATACCTATGCACTGAAAACTGAAGAACCCGAGATAATCTATCTGCGGTATCTGCAGTATCTGGTGCACTACAACCTGGCTGAGAGGAGTTGCCATAAGATATGGCATCGACAAGCACACAGCAGTTTAATCCTGATTATTTTGCGCAGGCATGGCAAAAGTTTAGTGAAGAAGAATACGACGTAGTCATCATTGGTGGTGGCTCCGTGGGAGCAGGTGCGGCAGTAGACGCTGCAACACGTGGTCTTAAAACTGCCGTGATTGAAGCGCGTGATTTTGCCGCCGGCACCTCATCACGATCTTCTAAAATGTTCCACGGTGGACTGCGCTATCTCGCAATGCTTGACTTCCGTCTTGTTGCCGAATCACTCCATGAGCGTGAGCTCAATATGTCTACCCTGGCACCGCATTTGGTGAAGCCATTACGCTTTATCTTCCCGCTGACGCATCGCATTTGGGAACGCGTGATGATGTTTGGTGGCTTTACCTTGTACGACTTCATGGGTGGCGCGAAATCAGTACCGATGCAAAAGCACCTGAGTCGTAAGGGTGTGCTCAACATTGCACCGGGGCTCAAAAATGATGCCATCGTCGGTGGGGTGCGCTACTATGACACTCTCGTTGACGACGCTCGCCATACCATGACAGTGCTGAGAACTGCCGCGGAGTATGGGGCAACAGTGCGCACCTCGACGCAGCTAGTAGATTTTGTGAAAGAAGGCAACCGAGTAGTTGCTGCTACTTTGCGAGACAGTGACACAGGCGAACAGACCACAATCAAAGGCAAGGTCTTTATCAATGCCACCGGAGTGTGGAATGACGAAATAGAAAAACTTGCAGGTGCACAAGGCAAGTTTTCTGTTCATGCCTCTAAAGGTGTGCATATTGTGGTTCCGAAAGCAAAACTTGATGCTGAGGCAGCATTGTGTTTTGTTACTGAAAAATCAGTACTTTTTGTTATTCCGTGGGGTGAGTATTGGATTATCGGTACTACTGATACCGATTGGGAAAAACATCTATCCAAACCTGATCCAGCTCCTACCCGTGCTGACATTGATTACATCCTTGATCAGGTTAATCAGCGCGTCGCAAACCCAATTACTCATCAAGATATTGTGGGCGTGTACTCAGGTTTGCGTCCTTTGCTCAGTGGAAAATCTGATTCCACGTCGAATCTTTCTCGCAATCATGCTGTGGCAAAGGTGTTGCCTGGTTTAGTGTCGGTAGCAGGTGGCAAGTACACCACATATCGAGTTATCGGCAAAGACGCTGTGGATTTAGCTGCACAAGAATTATCTTCTGCTGTTTCTGAATCCATCACTCATCGCACCCCTATTTTGGGTGCTGATGGTTATCATGCTTTGGCTAATCAAGTGCCAGCGTTGGCGCGGCGCTATGGCATTACCGAAAAAACTGTGCAGCACCTACTCAATCGCTATGGCTCTCTTATTGCGGAAGTGCTGGCACCAGCCCAAGAAGATTCCTCTTTGCTTGAACCAGTAACAGCAGCACAGGGCTATATATGGGCTGAGGTTCGCTATGCAGTTACCCATGAAGGGGCATTGCATTTAGAGGATATTCTGAATCGTCGGTTGCGCGTGGCAATGGAATATGGCCATCGCGGTGTCGATAGTGCTGAAGACGTAGCGAAGTTCGTCGCCCCGCTATTGGGTTGGGATGACACACACATTGCAGCTGAGCTTAAAAACTTCCGTGCGCGTGTTGCGGCTGAATTAGAAGCAGAACAAGCCCTCACCGACGAGGAAGCAAATGGCATTGTCACAGCTGCGGCTGATACCAGAGCGGAAATAACCGAGCTCTAGGTCGAAGGAAAGTAGAAGTAGAAAGGCAAAAATATGTCCGGTGCATCATTGATGATGTGGGAGTTTTTTGGAACAGCAATACTGCTCTTGCTTGGCAATGGCGTATGCGCATTAAATACTTTGCGCACCTCTGCAGCCAAAAACTCTGACTGGATCGTCATCGCTTTGGGGTGGGGCATGGCAGTGTTTGTGGGTGCAAGCATTGCCGACGCGTCTGGAGCGCACCTCAACCCAGCAGTAACGCTCATGCTCGCCGTGAAAGGCAGCTTAGCGTGGTCTTTAGTGCCTTGGTATGTTGTTGGACAACTAGCTGGGGCTTTTGTCGGGGCGATTGCGGCATGGGCTGCATTTAAGCAGCTTTTCGACGCGAATAACTACGATGAGCACGGCAAAGAAACGGGCGCAAACAAAGATACCGGCGGTATCTTCTTCACTGCACCGGCACACCCACACAATGGTTGGAATGTGGTTACCGAGTTTATTGGTACATTTGTACTTCTGTCTTTTATTGCATTTGGTCCAAGTGGTGGGGAAATCGGTGGACTCAAATATGTAGCTGTGGCATTCGCAGTGGTCGGAATTGGTTTGTCCCTTGGTTCTCCTACAGGCTATGCCATCAACCCAGTGCGTGACTTTGGTCCACGCCTAGCCTATGCCTTTGTCCTGCCTATCAAAGGAAAAGGTAGCGCGAACTGGGGATATGCATGGGTTCCTATCGTTGGTCCCTTGCTTGCTGCCGTGGCAACAGGATTGCTTGCGCTTGTTGCTCTTTAAGTTCTGTGGGGCTCGGCGTGGCGTCGAAAAGCTGTGAACATAAAGCCGATAAAGCCCACAACAACCATACAAACCAAAAACGTGAAGGAAAATTATGACTAAATATGTTGGTGCGATTGACCAAGGCACTACCTCGACTCGCTTTATCATCTTTGACCACGACGGCAATCAAGTCTCAGTGGGGCAATACGAACACGAGCAGATCTTTCCGCAAAAAGGCTGGGTAGAGCATGACCCGAAAGAGATCTGGGATAACACTCGTCGCGCAGTAGGCAGCGCCCTTGCCGACGGCGATGTTTCTCCTTCTGACCTGGTTGCCATTGGCATTACCAATCAGCGTGAAACCACGGTCGTATGGGATAAAAACACTGGTGAGCCAGTGTATAACGCGATCGTGTGGCAGGACACGCGTACCACGCAGATTTGTAAAGAACTTATTGGCGACAAAGACCCTGACAAGTGGCGTCGCAAAACTGGGTTGCTGATTAATTCATACCCATCAGGTCCAAAAATCAAATGGATTCTCGACAACGTACCTGGTGCCCGCGAACGCGCCGAGGCAGGAGATCTGCTCTTTGGCACCACTGATACGTGGCTGTTGTGGAACCTCACCGGTGGTGCTGAAGGCGATAATGGTCATGAAGCACTCCATGCTACCGACGTAACGAATGCCTCACGTACCCTCTTGATGGATATTGAGACGCTGCAATGGGATACCGAACTATGTGCGGCTATGGGTATTCCTATGTCAATGTTGCCGGAAATTCGCCCGTCGGTAGGCGATTTCCACCAAGTTCGGGAACGTGGTTCACTCAGCGGCGTGCCGATTAAGGCAATTTTGGGCGACCAGCAGTCGGCAATGTTCGGTCAAGGTTGTTTCCGCCCAGGCGACGCCAAGAATACCTATGGTACTGGCCTATTCTTGCTGCTTAACACTGGTACGACACCGAAGTGGTCTGATAATGGCTTGCTTACCACTGTGTGCTACCAGATCGAAGGGCAAAAACCAGTGTATGCTCTCGAAGGTTCTGTTTCTATGGGTGGTTCTCTGGTGCAGTGGCTGCGTGACAACTTGCAGCTCATTCCTAACTCAGCTGCGGTAGAGAACTTGGCAAGGTCAGTAGAAGACAATGGTGGTGTGTATATTGTTCCTGCGTTCTCTGGACTTTTTGCCCCATATTGGCGCCCAGACGCTCGCGGTGTAATCGTTGGTCTTACTCGCTTTGCTAATCGCAATCACATTGCACGCGCAGTGCTCGAAGCAACCGCATACCAAACCCGTGATGTCGCCGATGCGATGGTTGCAGACTCTGGTGTTGCTATCACTGACCTGCGCGTCGACGGTGGCATGACCTATAACGAGCTGCTGATGCAATTCCAGGCTGATGTCTTGGGCGTGAACGTGCACCGACCAAAGAACGTGGAGACTACTGCCACAGGTGCCGCTTTTGCTGCTGGTCTTGCCGCTGGTTTCTGGGAGAATCTCGAGGTGCTTGGTTCCCAAAAGGGCGAACCGACGATCTGGAAACCAAAGATGGAAAAAGAAAAGGTAGAAGAACTCTACCGTGAGTGGAAACGTGCGATAAAGCGCTCCTTAGACTGGGAAGACACTGTAGAAGACGATGTGATTTGATCCCGCTTATGCGTTAGGTTACTCATCATGAGAAGAGCTGCACTGAGGACTGAGGTAGGCTAAAGGCTATGGTCGATTTTGGTGCAGCTCCTCGGTTTATTGTCAGTGATATTGATGGCACTTTTTTGGGGGAAAATGCTCGAGTTGCACCACGCACTCGCGCAGTCGTCGAACGCGCCACCTCGCAGGGCACGCATTTTGCATTAGCGACGGGCAGACCGCATAGGTGGCTATTGGAGGTCGTCGAGCAGCTTAGCCAGAAACCATTATGCGTGCTTTCCAATGGTGCAGTTATTTATGACAGTGCTCATGACCACATAGTGCACGCGCATGAACTAACCCCTGAGGCAATGAGCCATGTATATAGCATCGCTACAGAGGTCTTTGCCCCATTGGGCGGGATCAATATAGCCTGTGAGCGGGCAGGACAATCGGCTTATGATCCCGTTGATAGCTTGTTCATTTCCGATCATCGCTACAGTGACCTCATTGGCAAAGAGGGGTTTGGGATAGCTGCTCCTGACGAGGTTATCGCGCGCCCAGCAGTAAAAATGCTCCTGCTGAATCCTGAGTTGAAAGCAGCAGATATGTACGCTGCCCTTGCCCCACATATTGATAGCACCCGCGTGCATATGACCTATTCGATGGACAAGGGATTACTGGAGTTCACTGCACCAGGGGTCACCAAGGCTACCGGGGTGCGCTATCTTGCCCAGCAGTATGGGGTCGCACAGCATGAAATCATTGCCTTTGGCGATATGCCTAATGACATCGAAATGCTTTCCTGGGTTGGGCATGGCGTGGCAATGGGTAATGCCCGCCCAGAGGTGAAAGAGGTTGCGCAAGAAATAGCACCACCCCATACGGACGACGGAGTGGCGCAGGTACTAGAGCGCTGGTTCTAGGGATGTGTCCTAGTAATTAATCACTTGGATCTGCCCTGTGGCTGGGTCGAAAGTGATGTATCCATGTTGAAAATCAGCACGAATAAGCCCGCCAGCTGGGTATTCTTGGCTAATTGGCAAGCCGAGTGCCCCAAGGCTAAGTCCTTGGTTGGCCCATGCGTCGGCAATGCGACCCCACAGTGCTTGTACGCCAGTGATTTGAGAATCAACCAGAATTCCATTGTCGAAAAGCACATAGCGCACGGGTTGGCCTTGTGAATCAGTATAAGTATTCACACCAGAACGTGGTTTGCCCAACGGTGAGCTGGTTGCAGAACCAGTGTGAGCGTAACCAAGGGTGAGTCGCAGGTCATTGAAGAATGAGGCGATATTATTGAGCAGTGCGCGCAAATCAGACAAGCGGATTCCGGAGGATTGTTGCTTAGGAGCCTCGGTGGTGTCCTCGATTTCGCTGAGTCCTGCCTGGGCAATTTTCTCATGCTCGGGCGCTGATTTTTGCTCTTGCGTCTGCTTTTCGACGCTCACCGCAGATGTTGGTTCAGCAGCGTTTGTGGTGCTCGCATGAGTTTCTGGCTCTGCGACAGCCTGGGTGGTCAGCGTTTTTGTTGCTGTTGCTGTTGTTGTCTCGGTGGCAGTCTCTGTTTCGATAGCTGTAGTAGTTGCCGTGGCAGTGGTGGTTATTGCAGTAGTAGCGGTATGAGTCACTGGGGCAATAGGGCTAGGGACTACAGTTGGTTCAGTTGTCGTTGCTGCTTCGGTTTTGGCACTTGTGGTTTGGATTGCCGCAGGAACGAGCGCAGCTGGTGTTGTTGCCGCCGCAGGGGTAACTGGTGCGGCAGTGCTAGTAGTTGCTGGTGCTGCTGTCGTGCTATTCTCCGCAGGTGCAGGTGCAGGTGCAGGTGCAGGTGCAGGTGCAGGTGCAGGTGCAGGTGCAGGTGCAGGTGCAGGTGCAGGTGCAGGTGCAGGTGCAGGTGGGTTAGCGCCTGCAATCAAAGAATCATATTTTTCTTTGGCAATTCTGCGGATATTATCCATTTGCGCATAACCATATTCACCAGGGCACGAGGTTAGACCAACGTCGCGGTGCGCGAAGATATTAGGCAAAGTAACTGGGGTGCCATAGGCATAGCTGGTGTACGAGGACCCCTCTGAATAGTGAGTGTCGGAACCAGTTGGATCAAAGCCAGCTACCTTTGCGCGCCAACCAGCAAGCTCTCCGACGGCTTTAATCATCTGCGGGGTGGTTTCTGCAATATCGTAGTTGCCAAGCATCGAAATTGCCCAGGTATTTTCGTTGAAACCGCCTGCGTGAGCGCCCTCAACAGCTTTATTCAGACCGCCGAAACGTCCTTCGTAGAGGTTGCCGTATTTGTCAGCAAGGGATTGGTAACCAATATCGCACCAGCCGAGGGTTTGAGCGTGGTACTTGTAGACACCGCGGACGATACCAGGTGCTTGTGCTTCGGTGTAGTCATTGGAACCAGCTGTGTGGTGGATGGTTACTGCGGAAACACCATCGTTGTAGGTAGGTTGTTGGCAGCGTAACGACTCATCGGCTCCCCAGCCCGCGCGGGAGATAACGCGTGGCATTCCGTCGGAGTCTGCGGTGAGGTTGATGCCATCAGTTGGAGTGGTGGATTCGCCACCGTCAATGAACACTACGTCGAAATCTGCTGCTTTGGCTGCGGCGGAGGCAGGTGCAGCAGGATCAGTGTTAGCTGGGCTGAGCAGGTCGACGCCCGCCAGAGAAACTTGCACGGTATGAGTGGGTTCCACATAAACAAGGTCGGTACCGTGCTTTGCACCTGGGGTGTCTACGGCGTTATCCGCAGGTTCTGCCTTAAACCAGGAGGTCCACGAACCGTCGTTGCGCTGACTACGCACAAAGGCGGCTATGTCTTTTTCGCCGGTCCAGGTCAGGGCGAATTGAGAGAACTCATCAGCACGGTTGAATTGCTTTACCGTGCGTGCTGCCTCGCCTGTGCCTTGGGTGGCGATTGCTGGATCGTCAATGACGACGTTTTCGCCGGCGGCAAGAGAGTCAGTGGCAAGGGTGGGGTCGATGGGGGCGACGGCATCGCCGTCGGTACGCAGGATGGAGGTACCGCCGGCTGCGACAAGACCTGCGGCAACCACAGTGGTCGTTATGACAGCCGCGCTGAGTGGCTTAACAATAAGCGCGCTCAAGCCTGTGCGCGGTGCGAGTTTTTTCTTTTTCCGTTGCGGCACGTAGAACACTCCCTTGGTTACTCATATCGTCGTGGTGCTGCTGGGACATTTTTCAATCTTTGGCAAGTCTAGTATATGAATGAGGTTAATGAAACAGATGAGGTGCTATAATCCTGTAGTTTTCTATGTTGCATATGTGAAAAATGGTGCATGAGCGCGGTGTTCGATGAAAACTGTGAATTCTAAAAATTTTTTATTCCATATGCAATTAAATCGATGATTAACTGGTTGCTTCCCTGAATTAGCACTGGGTTTAGGATAGTCTCGAGGCTATGAGTAATTTCGATTTAATCGTGGTCGGTTCTGGTCTTTTTGGGCTTACCGTCGCAGAGCGCGCAGCAAGCCAACTAGATAAAAAAGTTCTCATCGTAGAACGTCGCTCCCACCTTGGCGGCAATGCCTACTCCGAGGCGGAACCAGAAACCGGAATTGAAATCCATAAATACGGTGCACACCTATTCCACACCTCCAATGAACGAGTGTGGAAATATGTTAATCAGTTCACCGACTTCACCGGATACCAGCACCGCGTATTCGCCATGCACAAAGGTACCGCATACCAATTCCCGATGGGGCTTGGTTTGATTAACCAATTCTTTGGTCGTTATTACTCCCCAGATGAAGCCCGCGAACTCATTGCGCAGCAATCAAGCGAAATCAACTCCGAAGATGCTACCAATTTAGAAGAAAAAGCAATCTCGCTTATCGGTCGCCCACTCTACGAAGCATTCATCCGCGACTACACCGCCAAGCAATGGCAAACAGATCCAAAAGAGCTGCCAGCAGGTAATATCACCCGTCTGCCAGTGCGCTACAACTTCGACAACCGCTATTTCAACGACACATACGAAGGCCTGCCCGTCGACGGCTATGCGCAATGGCTGGAAAATATGGCAGCGCACGAAAACATTGAAGTGCGCCTAGACACTGACTGGTTTGAGGTGCGAGAAGAACTACGCGCCCAGAATCCCGATGCGCCTGTTGTATATACCGGACCGCTAGATCGCTACTTTGACTATTCGGAAGGAAAATTAGGCTGGCGCACGCTCGACTTTGAGACAGAGGTGCTGCCTACAGGCGATTTCCAAGGTACGCCAGTGATGAACTACAACGATGCCGAGTTCCCTTACACGCGTATTCATGAATTCCGCCACTTCCACCCAGAGCGCGAAGACAGCTACCCCAAAGATAAGACCGTCATTATGAAAGAGTATTCACGCTTTGCTGAGGGGGATGACGAGCCATATTACCCAATCAACACTCCTGACGACCGCGAAAAGCTACTCAAATACCGTGAGCTTGCCGACGCTGAAACCGCAGAAAATAAGGTCTACTTTGGTGGCAGGCTCGGCACTTATCAGTACCTCGATATGCACATGGCGATTGCATCTGCGCTATCCATGTTTGATAACAAGCTTATCGACGAACTGAGCTAGCCGCTTTAAGCTAAAGGTGAGAAAGACTGAATCATTCCTGGAGGTGCTGGGTGTGGTTCGTATGGTTCCTGGCTCCGGTTTGGTGCCTGAAAATGACCCACCTCACACTTAAAGTTTAAGACTGCAACTTTCCCACACTTAAAGTTCAAGTGTGGGGTTTATAGTTTAAGTCTGTGCACTAAAAGTTTAAGTGTGAGAGTGTTGGAAAACTCTAAAAATCTCTAAAGCGGGAGTTTTCCCTGTTGAATAGGGTTGGCAGGATTTTTCACACTTAAACTCTTGTCCACACTTGAAGTTTAAGTCTTGCACACTTAAAGTTTAAGTGTGACTCTGAATTGGACTGATGATGATGTGCTTCACCTTATTGATGAACTACGCCTTCGTGGTGGCGATAAGTACGAGGTGGAAGTAAAAACCGGCAGAAATGGAGTCCCACACCTCGGAGAGACTCTTTCTGCTTTTGGGAACACGCCTGATGGTGGCGTTATTGTCATAGGAATCGACGAAAAAGCAGGATTCTCTGTAACTGGAATTAGTGATGTCGCAAGCTATGAGCAAAGCATTGCTAGCCAAGCCCGTGACTCTATCACCCCTCCCGTGAACTGCTCATTTTCAACTGTTACTCTCCCTGCAGATCTTTCTGCTTCCACATCCTCAGCAACTGAATCAGCAAATAAAACAGTGCTTATCGTTCACGTTCAAGGGCTTCCATTATCAGATCGCCCAGCTTACTACGCTGGTTCCGCATACCTGCGCCAAGCAGATGGTGACTATGAGCTCAGTGTGCAAGAAATTGCCCAACTTGAGCTCCTCAAAACTCAAGCTTTCCAGCGAACTCACCCGGATCGTGATTTTGTGCAAGATAGTGCTATTGATGACCTGGATCCAGAGTTACTCGCTGCTTATTTGAGGGAAGTTCGCATACAGTCGCGTCGTCAAGCTGCGTTAACAGATGAGCAGATCCTATTTAATACTGGGGTAACCAGCAGGGATGGTCGTGTCTCCCTTGCTGGTCTTTATGCCCTTGGCATTGCTCCGCAGCGAATTAACCCAAGTTTGGGCATCACTTGTGCTGTTCAACTTGATTCCATAATCGACGGAGCACGAACCCAAGACCTTAAGCATTTCACAGGGCCAATCCCAGACTTACTAGAACAGTCACTAGAGTGGGTTATGCGTAATACACTGACTCGCATAAGCTATACCACCGCAGGTCACGGACAAAATCAGAGTGAACTACCAATGCGTGCGGTTCGTGAGATCATTGCTAACGCCTTGATCCACCGCAATTTGGATTCCGTGACAGACACAAAACGCATTGAGATTCGTATTAAAAATGATTCCCTGATTATCACAAGTCCAGGTGGGTTATGGGGTGTTTCAGAGAGCCAATTGGGACAACCGGGAGGAAAATCAGCAGTCAATCCAACTCTGTATGAGATTTGTAAACATCTCCGGATGCACGACGGTAATCGTGTGATCGAAGGAGAAGGCGGTGGCATTGCAGAAACTATAACGGCTATGCAGCAGGCAAGCTTACGATCCCCTCATTTCAAGGATCAAGGAATCATGTTCATGGCGCAGCTTTCTCGTCGTGCTCTCCTAACGCATGAGGATTTGTCCAGATACGAGAATAATCTTCAAGTTTCTCCTCTGTCGGAGACTGCGGTGAAGATAATTATGAGTTTACGTGATGGAGAGGAATGGTCTGCGCCACGAATTAAGGAAGAGTTTGGTGTGGATGCTAACCAAGCACGGTCAATCCTCAAAGAAATAGAAAGCATGGAAGATGTTATCGCCAAAACAGTTAATAGAGTGAAACTTTATCGTGCTAAAAATCTTGTGAAAGGAGCTAACACTACAAAAATATCTGCTGATTCTGCTAAAGCAGCCGTTGAAATAACCGGTGGGGAGAAAGTTGAAGGAGAAAGGAGTGAACCACTTACAAAGAACGGTCCTGCGATTCTCGATGCTTTGGATCAATTGGCTGCAATCAACAAACCGGCAACTTTACAGGAACTCATAGCAGTCACAGGTCTTAGCGAAGGTCAAACTCGTTTTGCCCTAAGTTGGCTCATTGAGCGCGGATACATTCAGATGCTTGGTAAGCAGGGGCGTCGAGACACAAAATATGTGCGGACTTAGAGGTATGTAGCAAAAATCTCCCTCTAGCGGTAAGGGCTAGAGGGAGTTGGCGGAGGATAGGGGATTTGAACCCCTGAGGGATTGCTCCCGCACGCGTTCCAGGCGTGTGACATAGGCCGCTAGTCGAATCCTCCAACACACAAAATGTGTACTCGAAAGACAGTACACATAGGGGTGCCTCAACTGCAAATCACAAGCTATACGCAGCTTATCGACGTCATGCCAAGGCACACTTTGGGCTTTATAAGAAAATGCGCTATTGTGTGTGGCAGGACTTCGCATGGCGTTTATCCCGTGAACTCCCCCAGGGCAGGAATGCAGCAAGGGTCAGCGGGCTCTGGCGGGTGTGCGGGGTCCCTTTTCTTATGGGGTGGTACGGGGTGTTTATGGGGGTAGTCGTGCGTTTTTGGTGTGTTTTTCGGCTGGACATTTTTATGGGGGGGGGGGGCTACTCTTTAGGTGTTTTATGTTTTCTTAAGGTTTTTCTAAGGAGTGTTCATGGGGAAGAAACACTGGTTGCTGCGCCGTATTGGTGTAGTGATGATGACTACTGGATTACTATCCAGTGGCATGTGGGGAGGTGCTAGTTCTGGTGTTGGTGTGCCTGTGGTGTGGGCTGCTGATGAAACAACAGCACCAGCGGCGGATACCGCTAGTGGAAAGCAGCTGCCTGATTCTGTTATTAAAAACATGACAGTAACAACTGATCCTGATAACAAGGATAAGGTTGTGTTGACTGTGGATTTTGCGTTCCCTGATGACGCAAAAACGGGGGATTACATTGATGTTGATCTGGCGACGGAAGTGGAAGGAAGTTCTCCTAAATCAGCTGGTTTCCAGCCTCTCCATGACGCCCTTATTCTCAAAGATCCCGTGAGTGGAAAAATAATTGCTACTGCTGTTTCTGCAAGCAGTGGTTATCGTGTGACGTTGCAGCCAGAGTCTGAGGGGTTGATTAATCGTACTGCGCAACTCACGCGTACAGCTTATATCCCTACAGGTGAATGCGAGCGCGACGCAAAATCATTGCGCTATACTGCTACGACTGTCGACTCGCAGGGTAACAATCATGAGTGGGATTTGTACACCACAGTTGAACGTGATGGTGGAAAATGTAATACCAACACGAACCCTATTCCTCGTGGCACGATTGTAGGTATGCCCATCCCAGTTATGGCATGTAGTACAAGGCATATGTTACCTGCTTATGTTCCTGTTACTGATAGCAGTGCTAAACAGGGTGCTGGCGTGTATGGTTCGGCGACAGGTGATGTATATGTGACTCCGCCGATTGGTGATGTTGGTGGTGAGAACGAAACCTTCCAAGACATCTATGTGCGTGTACGTGTAGATGAAGCACAAACACCCATGAAAATGGTGAGTTTGCATGATGACACGGAAGTCAACCTGAATAGCTCCTCAGCTTCTACAAGACGCCCTGGTTTCGCTAGTAAGAATGGTGGGTGGAAGCCTGGTGACCTAGACACGAAGTACCCTTCTGGTACTCCTGTTCCGCCACAAGCATATGTGTACCCACCTGACTTTGATCTCGAGGGTGTGAAAGCAAAAGCACAACCAGGAACCAACGGACTAAGTGAGTCCTTTGACTGGAACAGTAAAACAATCACCCAAGAAGACGCTGACGCTTTAGATAAATTGTTTGCGGAAGCGTTTAAGACGTGGCAAGAAGCTCATAAGCCTGAAATCATTGGATCCAATGACGATCCTGCAAATGGCACAGTATATGTGGACTATAAGATTCCTGGGTTGGGGCAACCTGTAATTATGAAAAACGCCTGGGGAGAAGACGTTGCATCATTGCAGGTTAGTGGTACCACTACTCGGGTTGATGAGAGCGGCAATGCTAGCGCTAATGTGGTAGCTGATGTACTTAGCAAATCCTCTTTGTATAGCATAGGTCTTTTTGGTTCTCGTGTGTTTGCTCCGTATTCTGGTGCTGCGGAGTACAACACTATCCTGACCTATTCCACTGACCCAGAAAGCTATAAGTCTAGTCAGGGGCATATCGAAAATAGTGCACACTATGGTTCCTGTGGTGACGGCGGAGCTATACCGCTTGTAGCTCTTGAAGGTGTTGCTCATGGTGATCCACTCCAAGCAAAACCTGTTCCTCGTGTGAGTGTGGACAAGATGATCAATGGTGAGGGTGCGAATGAGGCTCCTGGTATTGCTGTTGCTGAGGATGAAAAATTATCGTTTAGGTTTATGATCCGTAACTCGGGCAATACGGTGCTGAAGAACCTCAGACTTGCTGATGATAAGATCCCGGCAGACAAAATCACCTGTGGCAGCAGTAGTCTTGATACTGTTGTGTTGCAACCTGCTGAAGAGGTGACATGTCGTGCTTCTCTTGATGGTCTGAAACCTGGTGAGCAGCATACAAACCTTGCAACGGTAACAGCAACGCCTGTGGATAAGGATGGTAATCCTGTTGATGGTGGGGACGTAACGACACAGGATCCTGCGAATGCGCATGGTGCAGCTCCTGGTGTTGAACTTGTGAAGAAGATTAACGCTGTGGATGCTAATACCACAGAGGATGCTGTTGTGGTTGATGCGGACTCAGACATGAACATTATGTTTGAGGTGACTAATACTGGTGATATGCCGTTGAAGGATATTGTGGTCAGTGATGATGTGATTACTGATCCAAGTAAGATTACGTGTCCTGGTCGACCAGAAACCTTGGATCCTGGTGCGAAACTCACCTGTTATGCAACCCTGCCTGCACCTCAGGCTGGTGAGATGCATACGAATACGGGTACGGTGACTGCTACACCTGTTGATAAGGATGGTAATCCTGTGGGTGATACACCGTTAACGGATTCTGACCCAGCGAATGCTCGGGTACCTGAGGCAACACCAACGACATCGTCGTCTGCACCGTCAACTACTTCTAGTTCTGCGGCACCGTCGACTACTTCTTCTTCTTCTTCTTCTTCGGTTGAGCCTACATCTAGTTCTTCTGCTCCTACGTCGTCGTCTGTGGAGCCTGCACCGTCTTCGTCGTCTGTGGTTCCTGTTCCTGAGCCTAAAGTTGTGGTTCCTGGTATTGGGGTGGTGAAGAAGATTAATGGTGATGATGCTGATACGGCACCTGGTGTTGTGATTGCTTCTGATGCCGATACGATGACTGTGTCGTTCGAGGTCACCAACACCGGTGAGGCACCATTGAAAGACGTGACAGTAACAGATGATCAGATCACTGATGCTCAGGCTATTGTGTGTGCTGATAAACCAGCAGTGTTACAGCCGAAGGAGTCGTTTACGTGTACGGCGACAGTACCGGCACCTGGGGCTGGCCAAACGCATAAAGACACTGCGACGGTAAAAGGCGTGCCTGTGTATGAGGAGGGTACGACTGGTCCTGCGGGTGAGGTGACTGGGTCGAATCCAGCGCATGCACACAAACCGAAACCACGTGTTCCTGGTGTGAAAGTGGTGAAGAAGATTAATGGTGATGATGCGAATCGTGAGCCTGGTGTTGCTGTGAAACCTGGTGAGTCGTTGAACATTTCGTTTGAGGTGTCGAACACGGGTGAAACACCACTCAAAGACGTGACAGTGTCTGACGATCAGATTAAGAATGCTCAGGATATTGTGTGCGAGAATAAACCAGAGGTTCTTGCACCGGGTGAGTCGTTTACGTGTACTGCCACGTTGCCGGCACCAAGCTCTGGTGTCACACATAAGGATACTGCGACAGTAACTGGTACTCCGGTTGATGAGGAGGGTCATCCTGTGGGTGATACTCCTGTTAGGGATGATGATTCGGCGTTTGCGTGGTTGGATGAGCCAGCGAAAGTAGCCAAAATCCCATCGATTAAAGTGATGAAGAAAATTAACGACGATGATGCGAATGTGGCACCGGGTGTGAAAGTAGCCCCAGGTAGCGATATGAAGGTGTCGTTTGAGGTCACCAATGATGGTTCCGCAACACTAGAGAACATTAATCTCACGGATAATGTGATTCCAGCAGACCAAATCACCTGTGCGAACAAGCCAGAGTCACTGAAGCCTGGCCAGTCGTTTACGTGTTCTGCGACACTCAAGGCACCAGCTACGGGTGATCATGTGAATATCGCAACGGTTGAGGGCACTCCTGTGTATGGTGAGGGTGAGTCTGGTCCCACAAGCCCTGTGTTGGATGTTGATCCTGCGCGTGCGTGGGTGGATGAACCAGTAAAAGTAGCCAAGGTTCCTTCTGTGAAAGTCATCAAGAGTATTAATGGTGATGATGCGAATGCGTATCCTGGTGTGGGTGTAGCCCCAGGTTCGGATATGAGCATCTCGTTTGAGGTGACCAATGATGGTGATGTTGCGTTAGACAACATTAATCTCACGGATAATGTGATCCCAGCAGACCAAATCACCTGTGCGAACAAGCCTGACACACTCAACCCTGGTGAGTCGTTTACCTGCCAAGCTACGTTGAAGGCTCCTGTGTCTGGTAAGCATGTGAATATCGCCAGTGTAGAGGGTACCCCAGTGTATGGTGATGGTGAGTCTGGTCCCACGAGCCCTGTGTCGGATGTTGATCCTGCGCGTGCGTGGGTGGATGAACCACAGAAAGAAGTGAAGAAGCCTTCTATTACTGTGGTGAAGAAGATTAATGACGAGGATGCGAACACGAAGCCTGGTGTGAAGGTTCAACCAGGTGAGGATATGGATATCGTGTTTGAGGTGACCAATACTGGTACCGCAACACTAGGCAATGTCACTGTGTCGGATAATGTGATTCCAGCAGACCAGATCACCTGTGATAACAAGCCTGAGACTCTTGCTCCTGGCCAGTCGTTCACCTGCCAAGCTACGTTGAAGGCTCCTGTGTCTGGTGATCATGTGAATATCGCAACGGTTGAAGGCACCCCTGTGTACGGTGATGGTGAGACTGGTTCTGATTCTCCTGTGCGTGATTCTGATGAGGCGAATGCGTGGGTGGATGAACCACAGAAAGAAGTGAAGAAGCCTTCCATTCACGTCATGAAGAAGATTAATGGTGATGATGCTAATAGTAAGCCTGGTGTGAGGGTTCAACCGGGTAGTGATATGGATATCGTGTTTGAGGTGACCAATACTGGTACCGCAACACTAGAAAATGTCACTGTGTCGGATAATGTGATTCCAGCAGACCACATCACCTGTGAGAACAAGCCTGAAACCCTCAAGCCTGGCCAGTCGTTCACCTGCCATGCGACACTCAAGGCTCCATCGTCTGGTGATCACGTGAATATCGCAACGGTTGAAGGCACTCCAGTGTACGGTGAGGGTGAGACTGGTTCTGATCAGCCGGTTAAGGATGTTGATGAGGCGAATGCGTGGGTGGATGTTCCTGATGCAACTGTGATGAATCCTTCTATTACAGTGGTGAAGAAGATTAACGACGATGATGCGAACACGAAGCCTGGTGTGAAGGTGTCACCTGGTGAGGATATGAACATCGTGTTTGAGGTGACCAATGATGGTGATGTGGCGTTAGAAAACATTGACCTTACGGATAATGTGGTTGATGCGAAAGGTATTATGTGTGAGGATAAGCCTGACACGTTGAATCCTGGTGACAGTTTCACCTGTACCGCGACACTGGCAGCACCATTGTCTGGTGATCATGTGAATATCGCAACGGTAGAGGCAACCCCAGTCTACGCGGAGGGTGAGTCTGGTCCTGAGGGTCCAGTAAAGGATTCTGATGTTGCTCGTGCGTGGGTGGATGAGCCTGAGAAGGTGGTGAAGGTTCCTTCTATTACTGTGGTGAAGAAGATTAATGGTGATGATGCCAATAGTAAGCCTGGTGTGAAGGTTCAACCAGGTGAGGATATGAACATCGTGTTTGAGGTGACTAATACTGGTTCGGCAGTACTGGAAAGTATTGACCTTTCGGATAATGTGATTCCATCGGATCAGATCACGTGTGAGGATAAACCGGAGTCACTCGCCCCTGGTGAGTCTTTCACGTGTCATGCGATATTGAAGGCTCCTGTGTCTGGTGATCATGTGAATATCGCAACCGCCCAGGCAACTCCAATCTATGGTGATGGTGAGACTGGTTCTGAGGGTCCGGTGTTGGATGTTGATGTGGCTCGTGCTGTGGTGGTGGAGCCTGACCAACCAGAACAACCAGAATCAGATAAACCTGAGTCAGACAAGCCTGCTAAGCCTGTTGAGTCTGAGGCTGACAAGCCTGCTAAGCCTTCCAAGTCTGAGTCCAGTAAGCCTGCTGGGTCGTGTGGTGAGTCTGTGGGTGCTAAGCCTGCGTGTGGCACACCAAGCAAGCCTGAGTCCAGCAAACCTGCTGAGCCTGTCCAGTCTGGTGGTGTGATTGCTGGTGAGGTGGTGAAGCATTGCCAGAAACCAACCAACCCAACCAACCCTGGTGATAGTCCTGCCCAGTCTGGCACCAATCCTGCTGAGTCTGGTGAGCCTGTGAAGGCTGAGCCTGCTGCGGATAAGACTGCTAAGACGGTGAAGGCTGGTGTTAAGACTAATACTGGTGGCAAGACTCAGAAGTCTGGTGTGCGGGTGACTACGGGTGGTCATCTAGCTGCTTAAAGCCTGCTCTTAGACGGGATGGTGTGTCCTGCACGCGCATAGCACGTATAGTGTGGGCGCAGATGTGGGGTGGTGTAACAAGCACCACCCCACTTTTCGCATTCAACACAACGTCGAAAAGCTGCGAGCGGTATCGGATTAAGTGCGTAAAGTTAATCTAAAAAGTTCTGCTCGAGGGGCTGTTTTTTCTGTCAAACTTAGCTACTCTTGAAGGTATAAATTAATTATTTTCCTGGTCGTACGAGACAATCCCTGGAGCATCAAAATGACACAACGCCATGATACGGAAGAGGCTGCTCTCGCAATGCAGCAGGCTGATTTAGAGGAGTTGCGTAGCAGTATTGAGTATGAATATGAGCAGCTCAAAGCTCGTAACCTTAAGCTCGACCTCACCCGCGGTAAGCCTTCTGCTGAGCAGCTTAGTTTTTCTAATTCGTTGTTGGCTTTGCCTGGGGAAAACTTCCTCGCTGCCGACGGCACGGATTGCCGTAATTATGGTGGTCTTAAAGGTATTCAGGATATTCGTGCTATATGGGCTGAGGTGCTTGGGATAAGCGTCGATAAGCTCATTGCTGGTGATGGTTCTAGTCTGAACATCATGTTCGACCTCATCAGCTGGGCGTATGCTTTTGGTACTCAGGATTCTGAGCGCCCTTGGAAGGATGAGGAAAAGGTCAAGTGGTTGTGTCCTGTGCCAGGTTATGACCGCCATTTTGCTATCACCGAGCATTTTGGTTTTGAGATGATTCCAGTGGAGTTAACCGAGGACGGCGTTGATGTTGATGCTGTGCGCGAGTTGGTGAAAGACCCTCAGGTTAAGGGGATGTGGGCGGTTCCGGTGTTCAGCAACCCCACGGGTGTTACATATTCTGAGCAGGTGTGTCGCGAGCTAGCTGCGCTAGAAACAGCTGCCCCAGATTTCAGGATTGTGTGGGACAATGCCTATGCAGTGCATACGCTAAACGACGAGTTCCCTCAGGTGCATAATGTGATTGATTTTGCACAGCAAGCAGGTAATCCGCACCGATTCTGGTTCATGAGCTCTACCTCAAAGATTACCCACGCTGGTTCGGGTGTGTCGTTCTTTGCGTCTTCACTGGAAAATATCGCTTGGTATGAGAGTCATGCTGCTATTCGTGGAATTGGTCCCAATAAAATCAACCAGCTTGCTCATGCTCAGTTCTTTGGCAGTGCTGATGGTGTGCGCGAAGTTATGCGCAAGCACGCTGCTTCTTTAGCGCCAAAGTTTGAGTGCGTGCTTGAGATTCTTCACGATCGTTTAGCTGAGTATGATGTTGCCGAGTGGACCCAACCCAAAGGTGGTTATTTCATTTCCCTCAACGTGATTGAGGGGACTGCTGCCCGGGTGGTCGAGTTAGCGAAAGAAGCAGGTATTGCGCTTACTGGGGCAGGTTCTGCTTATCCATTGCATCATGATCCGCTTGATTGCAATATCCGCCTTGCGCCTTCTTTGCCGCCAATTGAGGAGTTGGAGATTGCTATGGATGGTGTGGCTACCTGTGTCTTGCTCGCTGCGGTAGAGGCTGGGCATTTTGACCTTTAAGCAGGTGAGCGTCGGCAAGCGTGATGCGTCGATAAGTGTGATGGGAACGAGATGGACATAGCAGAAGTCGCTCAGTGGTATCGCAACATCATTCCCGCTGAAATACAGCTCAATGCTCCTGTGGGTAATCCGCAGGGGTTCCATATAGCCACTGCGCAATTGGCGGAGGAGACACTGGCTGCGACGCTTAATTTCAACGCAGTAGACACTGGTCTAGTTGCCGGTGACAAAAGTGTACGCAGTGAGCTTTTTGCACTTGCCCGTGCCGAAATGCCCACTGTTGCCAGTGTTGTGCTTGCTGCTGCGGATACTTTTGCCCAGAATATCGGCACTCTGACTGCTCAACCAGGCACAATGCTTACCGACCTTGCCCAGCGGGCATCTTTGCCAGAAACAATTAGTGTGCGGCATGGACTGTGTATCTCCCCATTTGTGTGGCAAGGGCAAGTGCCTCAATACACAGAAAAGCATCAGCTCACAGCTCTGCTGCAAGTGGTTATGCTCACCCAAGAAGAATATGAATACGCCACTGCTTATGGTGTGGTGGAGTTGCAAAAAGAAATGGGGAAAGCACAGATTGATCTCAATAATTGGTCGCGCTAAACCCCCAAATTCCTCTCTCATTGGCAATGGGGGCACCCGCGTCGAGAGCATTAGGTAATCTATGAATCGTGGCTCTTTATCGTAAATACCGACCGGGATCTTTTGCAGAACTCATTGGTCAAGAACAGGTAACTGCCCCATTATCCACCGCTTTAGATAATGGGCGCATCAATCACGCCTATTTATTTTCCGGTCCGCGTGGCTGCGGTAAAACCTCATCGGCACGTATCCTGGCGCGTAGTCTTAACTGTGCGCAAGGTCCCACCTCTACCCCTTGCGGTGTGTGTGAGTCGTGTATTGCGCTTGCCCCCAATGGTCCTGGCACTCTTGACGTCACAGAGCTAGACGCGGCAAGCCACAATGGTGTCGATGATATGCGTGAATTGCGTGATCGGGCAGCCTATGCGCCAGCGGACTCGCGCTATCGCATTTTCATTATCGACGAAGCCCACATGATTACCAATGCCGGAGCAAATGCACTGCTCAAGGTGGTGGAAGAACCGCCTGCGCATCTTATTTTTATCTTTGCGACTACAGAGCCAGAAAAAGTGATTCCCACTATTCGCTCTCGTGTTCATCACTATCCTTTCCGGTTGCTCACCCCACAAGCAATGCGTGAGGTTATTTCTCATGCTGTAGCGGGGGAGGGGATACCGGTAGAAGAATCTGTGTATCCGCTCGTCATTCGCGCAGGTGGTGGTTCTCCTCGTGATACGTTATCCGTGCTAGACCAGCTCCTAGCCGGCACAGAGAAAGACGGTTTGAGCTATTCTCGTGCCCGTATGCTGCTTGGTGCTACCGATGAAACACTGATCGACGCTGCCGTGAATGCCCTCAGCGGCTTAGACGCAGCACAACTATATGGCACAGTGGATAAAGTCATTGAAGCCGGGTTGGATCCACGCAGATTCGCTGGTGACTTACTCGACCACTTGCGGGATCTCATGCTGCTCCAGGCAGTGCCTCAAGCAGTAGATATGGGATTAGTTGATGTGCCACCAGAACGTGTTGCGGTGTTAGTGGAGCAAATAGCGCATTTTGGTCATGCGGATTTGCCACGCTTAGCTACCACGCTTAACGACGGACTCTCAAGCCTTAAAGGCAGTACTTCGCCTCGATTACTGCTTGAGATTCTCTGTGTCAAAATGCTTCTTCCTGGTGGCGTATCCTCTGTGCAACACGATCATGGTGTTCCAGCGCGGCCTGTGGCGGCAGCTGCTCCTGCTCGTACTGAAGCTGGATCTGCTGATTCTGGTGCTGCGGCTAGCGTGGCGACTAACGCTGCGGATACGGCAGCTGCCCCTCTGAAATATGAGCGCAAATCTGTGCGTCTTGCTCGAGAAAAAGCCGAGCGAGAAGCGCAAGCAGCAGCTGCACAGCTTGCTAATCCTCCTGCACAGCAAGAATCAGCAGCACCTGCTGATGTGGTGGATGAGCGTGCTCATAGTCGCGGTGAGAAAGAACAGTCAGAGCCGAAGCAACCGGAGCAGCAAGCACAACAAGCGCAGCAAGAGCAGCCCAAAGGGCAGGAACAGCACAAACAACAGCACGAATTTAATTTTGCACAATTAAAAGAAAAGTGGGAGCAGATACGTGCTCAGGTGCACAAAGAAAATACTGCCACAGGTATTTTGCTGCTAGGAGCACGCCCGAATCACTTTGACAGTGCAGAAAACACCATTGTGTTCATGCATAGCACCGGTGCACTTGCCCATAGACTCAACAATGATCCGCATAATGGCATTATCAAAAATGTGCTCAACCAAGAGTTTGGCCATGAATTAAATGCGCACTATGTAGTGGGTAATGCGGCTATACCTCAAGAACCTACAGTGTGGAACCCAGAGAAAACAGAGGACACCGCAGAGTCTGAATCGGAACCTGATCCTGAGCCAGAGACGGCCGCGACAGCAAAGGTAGCAGAAACGGCAGACGCAGCAGACGCAGCAAAGGTAGCAGAAACGGCGGCGCAAGAACCACAAGAACCAGTAGCAGAAGAAACCGATGGTTGGGGAGAGCCCGCTCGCATAGGGCAGGCAATAACCGATGATGAGCCTCAAAAACCTGTAGCTCCCCCGGTTGCGCCAGCCCAGGTCTCCGCTCCTACTCCTGCGACCCCCGCACCAGAGCCACCGCGTAGGCGTCGTCGGTGGGAGAGGGCTGAGCAATTAGCCCAGGAACAGCAGAAAAATTCGTTTAGCGACGGTGCTCCTCTGCCTGAAGCACCAGAACCTGAATGGGCAGACCCTGAGCCACAGGCGCAAAAAGCGTCGGGGGCGGAACCTCAGCATATAGTGGACTCGTCTATTGCAGAGGAAGAAGAAATGATGATGTCGCAGGCGCGCGAGCCTGGGAACTTTGATCACCGCGACGCCATGACCGTGGCAGTGGAACTTCTTGAGCAAGAACTCGGTGCGCGTCGCCTCTAACAGGTACACTCGCCAGTAGTCTTAAAAGAGCAAAAGAAAGGTACAACTATGACTCAGCCAGATATGTCTCAACTGCTTGCCCAAGCACAGCAAATGCAAGCAAAATTGCAAGAAGCCCAGCAGGAAATCCTCAACTCCACAGTCACAGGTACCGCAGGGAATGGGCTTGTGAGCATTGATCTTGTGGGTGATGGAAAAGTCAGCAGCGTGACTATCGACCCGCAGGTTATTGACCCAGAAGATCCAGAAACACTACAAGACCTCGTCGTGGGTGCTTTTGCTGATGCGCACAGCAAACTCAGCAGCCTGGCAGAACAAAAAATGGGACCACTCTCCCAAGGGCTCGACGGCATGGGATCAATGTTCTAAGCCCCTTAACCCACACGCTGAGAAACCAGAAACCAAGAAAAGAGGAAAAGCCAAGTGTATGAAGGTCCCCTGCAAGATCTCATAGACGAATTTTCGCGTTTGCCAGGCATTGGACCTAAAAGTGCACAACGCATTGCTTTTCACCTTCTCAACCAAGAAGCAGCAGATATTGATCGCCTGCGTGATGCCCTCGCCGCAGTACGCGACGGTGTGAGCTTCTGTCGAATCTGCTGCAATGTTTCTCGCGAAGACGTATGCCGCATCTGTGCCGACTCAGGGCGCGACGGCACCATAATCTGCGTGGTAGAAGAACCAAAAGACATCCAAGTCATTGAAAGAACCGGTGAATACCACGGCAGATACCATGTGCTCGGTGGCTCCCTCGACCCGCTAGCCAATATCGGTCCACAGCAGCTCAATATCACACAACTCCTACAAAGAATCGGTGGCACCTTGCCAGACCGAGAACTGGCAGACTCGACCGAAGCCACCCCGCTATACGACGATCCCCCAACCGTCAGCGAGGTTATTCTTGCCACTGACCCCAACACCGAAGGCGAAGCAACCGCAAGCTACCTGGTGCGCCTTATCAAAGAGTTTCCTGGTCTAGTGGTTTCTCGTCTAGCATCTGGTATGCCCCTGGGAGGCGACCTGGAATTTGTGGATGAACTTACTCTTTCGCGTGCCCTTAGCGGTAGATTACGACTCTAGTTTGGGGGTATTTTTACACCATCACCTTTGAGTGGAAACGCCATTTAACTGCGTGTTTTTGTTGTGCGGGGGTAAAAATAAGGCAAGGGTGTGTTCTGTGTGTTGTTTGAGTTCTCTATTGCTGCTTATACTCACCTCAATTCGTGTGTACTTATCACCGAAGGTTGATAATTCGGGTACTGAAAGAGAGGCTGGCGCTAGTGAACACTCGTGACCGTGAACGTCATGTCTCTGATCGCCCACCTGTTGTCTAACATTTCTTAGCAAAATCTTGATACCCAGGCACTCCTTGCCGGTATCACCATCAGTTTTATTCACATTTCACTTCAACTATGCCAGCAGTTCATGCTGCCGTGGCACAGTGCCAGTGAATGTACATTAGTTCATGAAAGAAATAATGATGACTACTCCTGCAAATACCCCTATTGCTAATGCAGCAGATCTTGACAATGTTGTCGAAAAAGCAGTTGTCCGTGCTCAAGAATGGTTAGCGGTAACCAATAACGCTGCCTCTAAAAAAGAAGCACAGTCCACCGAACAGCTTGCGGCTTTGGTACGCGACGCCGACGGCATCCAATTCACCATGGGATTCGTCGACCGCGTAGCACGCCCTGAAGACAATAAAGTTGCTGCAAAAGAACTGAGTCGGCTCGCTAGTCCCTTCGCCGAAGGCTCAACTCTCCCTGACTTCATCGGCGCAATCGACAAAGGATTAGTAACCGCTGGTTCTCTCGTAGCACCACTGGCACCAAAACTGGTTATGCCACTGGCTCGCAAGCGTATGCGCCAAATGGTTGGGCACCTCGTGCTCGACGCAGAAGGCAAAGCCCTCAACGCAATGCTTGCCAAAGCAAAAGCTGATGGATTCCAGCTCAACCTCAACCTTCTCGGTGAGGCAGTGCTCGGCGAAAAAGAAGCAAAGTCACGCCTTGAGCGCACTCGTCAACTATTGGCAAACCCATTGGTTACCTACGCGTCGATCAAAGCATCAAGCGTGTGCGCCCAATTGAATCCTTGGGATATTGAAGGCAATACCGAACGCCTCAAAGACCGCTTGCGTCCACTGTACCGCGAAGCCAAAAAGCGCAGCCCACACGCCTTCATCAACATGGACATGGAGGAGTACAAGGATCTTCACCTGACCATCAAACTCTTTACCGAGTTGCTCTCGGAAGAAGAATTCCTTGACCTTGAAGCCGGTATCGTATTGCAGGCGTATCTGCCAGATACTTTCGACGCACTCGTGCAACTTGCTGAGTTTGCCAAGCAGCGTCGCGCGCAAGGCGGTGCAGGAATTAAAATTCGCCTGGTTAAGGGTGCAAACCTTTCAATGGAACGCGTTGATGCGGAAATCCACGATTGGGAGCAAGCACCATACCACACCAAAGAAGAAGTAGATGCGAACTATCTTCGACTCCTGGACTACATTCTGCAGCCAGAACACGCAGAAAATGTGCGCATTGGTGTTGCCTCGCACAACCTCTACACCGTGGCTATCGCCCATGAACTTGCCACAGCTCGTGGCGTCAATAAGCAGCTCGACATCGAGATGCTACAGGGGATGGCACCTGCGCAATCTCGTGCGGTGAAGGAAGTCGTCGGTGGGCTTATTCTCTACACCCCAGTGGTTCACGAAGAAGACTTCGACGTTGCTGTGTCCTACTTGGTGCGTCGTCTGGAAGAAAATGGCGAGAAACAAAACTTCCTCTATGCACTCTTCGCCCCAGAGGTAGAAGGTCCTGATCACCTCACTCCTCTCGAGGATCAAGAGCTACGCTTCCGCAATGCAGTACGCGACCGCTGGAGCACTTTTGCCGGACCTAACCGTACCCAGAACCGATTGACGGAGTCCGGTCGACAGTCTCATTCTCGTCCTGGCGGGTTCATCAACGAACCAGACACCGACCCATCATTGGGACAAAACCGCGAATGGGCATTGGATTGCTTAAGCAAAGATCCAGGTGAAGTGGTATCGCCAGTCATTACCGACCCTGCTGAAATCGACACCGCAGTAGCTACCGCAGTAGCTCAGGCGCAACAGTGGGCAGCGCTAAGTGTCAAAGAGCGCGCTCGTATCCTAGAGACAATCGGCGACGCACTTGCCGACGCACGCGGCGAGCTTATCAGCGTCATGACCCATGAATCAGGCAAGACCGTCGCGGAAGCTGACCCAGAGATTTCTGAGGCAATCGACTTCGCCGTGTACTACGCCGAGTCAGCTCGCGCGCTTGAACACAGCCGAAGCGTATTCACCCCATACAAGGTGGCAGTTATCACTCCACCGTGGAACTTCCCAGTGGCAATCCCACTCGGCGGTGTATTCGCCGCCCTTGCTGCTGGCTCCGCAGTCATCATCAAACCAGCGCCGCAGGTAGTGCGCTGTGCAGAGGTAGCCATCGCAGCCGTGCACCGCGCCTTGACAGCAGCGGGTGTGGACACCGATCTTGTACAGCTCATCAACGCTGATGAGGCAGAAGCAGGACGCAGGCTCGTATCCCATGAAGATGTCGATTCCGTGATCCTCACCGGCGCATCCGATACCGCAAAACTATTCCGCGGCTGGAAACCAAAGATGGTTATCAACGCAGAAACTTCCGGTAAGAACGCGATTGTGGTCACCCCGGCAGCCGACCCAGATTTGGCAGTGAACGACGTTTACCGCTCCGCATTCGGACACGCAGGTCAGAAATGTTCCGCTGCTTCCTTGGTTATCCTCGTCGGTAGCGTAGGAGAATCAGAGCGTTTCATGGGACAGCTGCTCGACGCAGTGAACACCCTCAAAGTCGGCTATGGTACCGACATCACCACCACCATGAATGGTGTCATCGAAGCTCCAGGTGAAAAACTACTGCGTGGTTTGACCACCCTTGAGCCAGGTGAGAAATGGCTCATCCAGCCCAAGAAACTCAACGAAGAAGGCACCCTATGGTCACCAGGCGTGCGTGACAACGTCGCACCAGGCTCTTGGTACCACACCAATGAGTGCTTCGGTCCAGTGCTGGGCATTATGCGCGCTAAGACTCTCGAAGAAGCCGTTAAGCTCCAAAATGCCACAGGATACGGACTCACCGGCGGCTTGCACTCCCTCGACGAAGAAGAAATCGCATATTGGCGTGAGCACGTTGAGGTGGGTAACGCTTATATCAACCGTGGTATCACTGGCGCAATCGTGCAACGCCAATCCTTCGGTGGCTGGAAGAACTCCGCCATTGGCCAAGGTGCGAAAGCAGGCGGACCAAACTACGTAGCCCAGCAGGGTACATGGCGCGACGGCGACTTGGACAATATCCCAGCTACTACCTTGGATCCAGAAATCGCACGCACCTTGCGTGAACTTACTCGCCAAGTCGAGCTTAGTGAAGAAGATCGCGCTTTCCTCGACGCAGCTGCGCGTCTCGACGCAATCGCATGGCGTGAAGAGTTCGGAGTAGAACATGACCGCACCGCGCTACGTAGCGAGTCCAATGTATTCCGCTACCGCCCATTGCTTGCGCCACTTAAAGTACGCGTTGGTGCAGGCGCTCGTGCAGTGGAGATTCTGCGCCTGAAATTGGCAGCGCAACTCAGCGGCACCGAAACTGTATTCTCAGCAGCTGCTGAGGTAGCTGAGCAGCTACCAGTGCCAGTAGAGGTCATTTCTGATGAAGAGTTCGCAGCTAGTGTTGCAGGCACCTCCTTCCAGCGCATTCGTGCCATTGGCGAGGTACCTGAGCAGCTCTACAGCAGTGCCGTGGAGTCTTCCTCTGTGATTCTCGATGCGCCAGTGCTTGCCGACGGCCGTCGTGAGTTGCTGTACTTCCTCCTAGAACAGGCAGTATCCACAACCCGCCACCGCTTCGGCGTTTTGCAAAAGTAACACAAAAGCTCCAGGGAAACCTGGAGCTTTTCTTATTGAGCCAAGCGCTCTTTACGCAATTGGTCTACCACCGGCAAATCCAAAGGTTCAAGGTGCGTACCCAAGGCGCGCGCCAATAACAAATCCGCAAGCTCAGGGTTTCGAGCCAAAACAGGACCATGCATATAGGTGCCCAAAACGCTACCTTGAATAGCGCCCTCGGCTACTTTCTGCTCACTAGGTGCGCCGGTTTCTTCCACCGCGTAGGCGTCGGCGTTGCCAATTCCTTTGCTCACCGTACCCAGCGCAGTGGCGTCGGCACCTAAAATAGTGGCACCCATGTGGTTCTCAAAACCAGTCAGCGGTTCGGATAATTCGCTCAGTGCGGGGGTGGAACGCACTTCGCCAATAGCACGCCGCTGCATAGACACTGTGGTGGCGTCGATAAGCCCCAAACCATCAATAATTTTGCCACCTGCCCTAAACGACTCGCCGAGGATCTGAAACCCAGCGCAAATAGCCAACACTGGCGCATTATTGCGCACCGCCCGCTGCAAGCCTTTCTCCTTGGCCAAGTGCTCAACTGCCAAAATCTGTGCAGTGTCCTCGCCGCCGCCAAGGCAGTAGAGATCCAGGTGCTCGGGCACTGCTTGACCAAGGTGAACAGTGACAATCTCGGCATCAATGCCACGCATTCTGGCGCGTTGGCGCAGCACCAGGGCATTACCGTCGTCGCCATAGGTGCCTAGTACATCGGGCAATACTAAACCAATGGACAAGGTACTCATGAGTTCTTCTCCTTTAGCTCATGGTCGATTGCTTTTTTGAGATCGCGGAAAGCCGTGTAATTTGCCAACACCTCCACGCGCCCAGGCGGGCAGGCGCGGATAGCTTTGAGTGGGTCCTTGACCAATTCATGGTGCACGGAGGCATAGGTCAGGCGTACTGCTAGGTCAGTGCCGCGTTCCCCAGCTGCTTTGACATCGAGCTGGGCGAGATCCTCGAATTGCACATCCCAGAGCCAAGAAAGATCCTCGCCATCGGCAACTTGCCCATTGACCGCAATCACCAGTCCTTCAGCACTGCGATCGACCATAGAGAGCGCTTCCTGCCACCCAGCAGGGTTTTTAGCGAGCAATAAATGTACTTGGTGCTCTCCAAGCGTGTACGTGGAATAGCGACCAGCCACATCGTCGACTTCTGCCACTGCCTGAACAGCCTGCGCTAGCCCAATGCCAAAGCATTCCACAGCTGCGGCAATGGCCTGGGTGGCATTTCCTCTATTCGCTTGCCCCGGCAATTTTAATTCCAAGGCAGTGGTTGCGCCACCAGGACTGTGCACGCCATCGTGATCGATTGCCCAATCAGGCTGTGGGCGCTCGAACCGTGCGCCTGACTCTAGTGGTTTTGCCGCATACCAATGCGGCTTTTCATGCACAATATGCCCACCAGTGCGTGGGCAGGAAACCGCGTCGCCAAACCAGCCAGCACCAGCAGAAACCCACACCACGTGCTGTGCCTCTAGTGCGACGGAAGTGACCAGAACATCGTCGCAATTAGCGACGACGGTCATCTGTGGATTTTCCGCAACACAATCCCGCAGCGCGCGCTCAATTTTGTTGATCTCACCAACGCGATCGAGCTGATCCCTAGAAAGATTCAGCAATACCAAACACTGTGGTTTGAGCCGCCTCGCGACGGCAGGCACGTGCAATTCATCTACTTCTAGCACAATATGGCTGGCATTTTTTCCTGCCAGCAGTGCAGAGATGATGCCTGCATCCATGTTGTCGCCCCCCTCATTGGTGGCGACACTGTGTGCGCTACGCACGGCACGGGCAAGCATTCGAGTGGTAGTAGATTTACCATTCGTGCCAGTCACAATGGCGACTGGGCGATCATTGCCCAGTGAGCGCATAATATCGGGATCAATTTTTTCGGCAACTAACCCGCCGATCATGCCGCCTGATCCGCGCCCTGTTGCTCGAGAAGCAACGGTGGCTAATTGTGCTGCACGTATCGCAAGTTCAGTACGTGCTCGTTGAAAAAGAGATGAACTCATGCTCGCTAAGTGTAGTCGCCGAAAAGCTAACTATCATGTACCAAAACCCCAGGGGCGACCTGTGTGACTGCGTCGAGGAACTCTGTGTCGCTGAGCAGCGGAATTCCTTTGCGCATAGCGTGCATGGCTTTGCCCGTCCAATCTGCTTTTTTATTGCAGACCACCACGCTGGATGCGCGCGTAATTTTTTCGGAGTAGGCAAGCCCTTCGCGTACGGCGGCGGCAATAAGCTCATCGGGATCAGCAGTAATCTCTGGGGTGATTACTACTTCCATTCCTTGCACTAATCCAGTGGTGGTGCTGTAGACCCCGGGGTTGGTAAAGGGGCGTGGTGCGTTCATGGCATCGACGCGTATCTCGCTGCGTTGCAAGCCAAATCGGTCGGGGCACAGTGAGTCTGGGGTCATGCTGACCACCTCACCACGCGCGTCCTCGACAAAGTAAATGCGCGCGCAGAGTCTGGTTTCTTCTCTTATGGTTTCCGCTGCTTTTTGTGCGGCGCGTGCCAGACTTGCGTGCGCCGGAGTGCTTTCCACCCCGAGTGCCTGTGCTACGGAACGAATCCGAGTGTCTGCTATATCCAGTCCTTGCCTGCGGGCAGTAGCGAGGGTGTCAATGATTTTTTCTGGCACGGGGATATGACCTACTCGCTGGCGTCGCCTGTTTCTGCCTCGCGCGCGGTTTGCTCTGGCGGCGCTACTCATTGCTCGACGCGCCTCCGAAACAATAAATCCCCATGTGGTTGGCGCATTATGCACGATGAGTGTTTTGCCGTCGATAAAGCGCCCGAGTGGTTTGAGGATGTGGGAAAATCTTTTTCCGTGCTGTACTTGTTCATGGCTGAGCCCATGCAGATGTGTCGGCCCTGGATCAGTGCCTGGGTTGAGCACTGCGTAGAATCGCCCTACTTCTTGTCCGTCCTCATCAAAGCTGAGCGCGTCAATAATTATTGCGCGCGACGTAGAGGGGTGGATACCCGATGCTTTTATCGTCAAAGCGACGAGATCATCAGTCATGTTTTCTTATCCTAATCCTGAGTAAGCCCATAAAGCGAGCGCCCCATGATAAAGGAACCAATCGCGAGCACAACCCAAAAAGCACAAATGGCAAGGATACCGCGAATGATCTCCCCAGCGCTGCCACCGTCGACGCACAGCTTAGCCACAATAAGCGCAGGTACAGCCACGCCAGTGGCAGGTCCTAAAAGGTTTACTCTGCTTAAGGCATCAGGTGCGCGCCATAGTGCAATGGCAGTGGTGAGCATCAATATCCCTGCGAGTATCGCACATAGTGCAGCAATAATTTCTAATATCATTTATCTGCGCCCCTTGGAGATAATACGAGCTACGGAGATCGTCGGTAGTGTGCCGCCGACGATTGCTGCCAGGAAAATCACCTCATAGGCAATCTGGGTGCGACCAAAAAATGACCACACAATATAGCAGCCGATCATGGCATAGAACAGCATATCGGCAATAACCGCAATGCTGAGCTGATCTTTAGTTTTGAGCATCAACAGTAAGCAGAGCAGTAGTGAAAGCGCAATCATGGCAAAAGATACATAGAGCGCATAGGTGAGAAAAGTAGACATTAGTGGTGTTCTCCTGGGGTTGGTGCAGGATAGAAAACGGGGGCTTGGTCGAGGTCGTGTTTGATGCCACGAATATGTGGCGCGAGTTTTTCTTCCATATGCGCAAGATCAGCAAGTACCTCTTGTGGATTGCTGCCGTGTACTGCATGAACTGCAAGGTGGGTGTCGTCGATAAAAGAGAGTGACAACGTGCCCGGGGTAATGGTGATAGACGCTGAGAAAGCGGTGAGATAACCGGGGGTAGTGACCCGCAGCGGATAATGCACGACGCAGGGATCAACTTTTTTAGAGCCAGTGAGCACATCCCAGGTAACCACCCAGGTGGCGAGAATGATCTGCCAGATAAGCCACAAGGCATAACCAAAGAAATGCGGAATTTTTTTCACCTCAGTGGGCTCCTTCCTGGGACAATACTGCTTGTGCGTAATCTTTGGTATTGAGCAAGTCCCGAGCTGCGCCCTGGGTACTGTCGACCACAAAACCGGCAGCACAGAACATGAGGAAAGATACCACAATGAGGGTTGCTCCAGGAGCTAATCGACGTGCTGGGACGTGTAGATTATGCGGGATTCGCTCACGGTTCATCTCTGCTCCCCAAAAGACTGTGCGCCATAGTCGCAGCATAGCTAAGAAAGCGCCGAAGCTGGCCACTGCAATCACCGCCAGCACAAACCATGCTTGCTCGTTATGCGCCCCGGCGACACCGAGGACAACGCCCACTTTGCCCCAGAGTCCAGAAAAAGGCGGGAAACCAATAACCGACAGGGAACCTGCCGCAAAGACTGCCGCTACCCACGGGTCGCGCTTGGCTATCCCGGAGAGTCGGCTGAGCAAGTCAGTGCCATAGGTTTCTTCCAGCGCCCCCGCCGTGAGGATGAGCGAGCCGACGGTAACCATATGGTGAATTGCGTAGAAGATGCCGGCGGCAAGCACCATTATTGCATTATCGGTGCCTGCGCTAAATGCAAAGGTAATGACGATAAAAGGCATACCGCCAACCATTTGATAAGCCAGGACACGGCGCATTGAGTTCTCGCCAAGCCCTGCGAAAGAACCAACGAGCATGGATGCTACGCACACGGCAATGATCAGCCATATCCAACGAGTGCTAAGGTCAAAGATGATGACATAGATACGCAGCAGCATATAGACCGCCACTTTTGTGTGCAGCCCAGAGAACAGACCCATCACTGAGGCTGACGTCGCTGGATAGGAACGCGGTAGCCAGGTATGCACAGGGAAAAGACCCGCTTTAATTACCAAAGCAATGACTACGATTCCCATTGCCACGACCATAGGTCCGTTGCCTGCTGCAGTACCGCGTAGCAATGCGATATTGACCGTGCCGCTGACCCCATAGACAATGCAGACGCCGATCAATAGCAGGGTAGAGGTGGCGAGATTGACCAGTACGAAAGTGCGTCCAGCAGATAGTCGTGCCCATGTGCCAGTCATAGCCATGAGCCCATAGCTCGGCAGCAGCATGACCTCAATAAAAACGAAGAAGTTAAATAAATCGGCGGTGAGCAAGCCACCCATAACACCACTGAGAAGCATGAGGGAGAGTGCGGAATAAAACCGCGAGAGAGTTTCACCAGCGACGATCGCAAACCAATTCGAGGCAAAAGTAACTATCGACGCCACCACAATCATGATGGCGCTCAAGCGATCAGCGACGAAAGTAATCGCCACTTCACCAATATAAAGGCCAACGGAGTGCCCCAGAATCCCATGCGCTGCCGTATAAGCAAAGAGCCAGACACCTGCGAGGGCAGTACCAAGGGGGGTGAGTAATGCTAAACCGTCACGAGCCCACCGCCAGGGCAGTATCGTCGCCAGGGCAACACAGGCTAGGGGGATAGCGAGAAAGAGTGGTAAGAGTGAACCCATTAGCGATCTGCCTCCTTGGTAGCTTGCTCTGCCACTAATTCGGCACTGCTAGTGGAGCGTCCCAAAGTTTGTAGCGGGGAATCTTCATCGGCCACTTCCTCGGCGAGAGTGTCGTCGGAACGCCCTAACCCGGCCAAGGTAAGCATATACGTGGTGGTTGCCATAGCGATCACAATGGCGGTGAGGACAAAAGCCTGCGGCACTGGGTCGGCGGCCTCGGTAAGCGGGGTGAGGCTTGGGAAGGGTTCGCCGCGCCAGGCAGGAACTCCCACGCTCAAAATCAACAGGTTGGTGGCGTGGCTGATGAGCGTCATGCCCAAAATAATGCGCAACATACCACGCTGTAATACCAGGTACACGCCGCCTGCCATCAAAATAGCGATACTCAATGCCAAAATCATAGCTCGCCCTCCTGTCCAATCCTTTCAATCTTGGGTGGAGATCCCAGCGGAGAATCCTGCCTGGTGAAATTGAGATCCTGATACTCCATTCCGGGGCGCAAATAGCCACCAAGGGCATTGATAGCCATAGAAAGCATACCGATCACCGCCAAGTACACGCCGACGTCGAAGATCATTGCGGTAGTCCAGTGCTGCCCGAGCCAATGACCGTGGAACGCATAGAGGAAAGAACCACCGAGCAAACCAATAAAACCTGCCCCTAGCGCAATGAGAATACCTGCCCCAGTGAGGTACACCGGCAGCTTGATCGGGAAAATGTGCTGGTCTTTGTCCTTGGCAAGATAAGAAAACATGAGCGCGCCACCAGCAATGAGCGCTGCAATGAACCCACCGCCAGGGCTTGAATGACCACGCCAAAACACCAGTGCACTCAGAATGAGAAGCAGCGGAGTAAGAATGCGCAGGAGCATACGCAAAGGAATGGCATTGCGCTGCGCATTTTTGAGCGGCTTGGGGTGGGTGCCCTTGGCAAAAGGATAGCGTGGCATGGAGGTAACAACTGCGGCAATCACAATGGCAGCCATGCCAAGTACCGAAAGTTCACCCATGGTGTCGAGTGCTCTGAACTCCACCAGAATCGTATTGACCACGTTATCGCCATTAGTGATTTTTGGTGCTTGCTCCAGATACCACATACCAAGTTCGCTGCGCTCTCGCCTACCAACAAGCACGTACACAGCGAGGAAAGTAGCGACGCCGACGCCTAGTGCAATAACTGCGGCAGTTACTTTGCTGCGCGTGTGTTGCGGGTGGAAGGTATCTGGCTGCTGCCTAATCACCAGCATCATGATTACGATGACCAAAGCCTCAACCATAAATTGCGTGAGCGCTACGTCGGGCGCGCCCAATACAAGAATTTGCAAAGTGACCGCAACACCTACACCACTGGTAAAGACCACCGCGCTGATTCGCTTTTTGGCCCGTACCAAACCAAAAACAGTGCCCAAGATCAGCACTAACACCAGAATGTCAATGGGGTAGTCAGTGCCCAGGCGTGCCGGCAGAGGAAAGCCATCGACGCCACCGCGAATCAATCCAGGAATAGTAACGCTTGCTGCGAAGACAATGATCAACGCAAACATATAACCAAGATGTCTGGTGGGGCTGAGCGTATCGGCAAGCCAGGCGCACCCTTTGCCGCAATAACTCAGTAGGCTGATGAGCCTATTGAGCAGCTCATTGCCACTGAGTGGTGCCAATTTCTTTTCGTCGAGCGCTGCCCAAATACGTTTACGCACCACGATGCCTACAACACCAAGGATGGTTACCACGGTGCTGATCATCAGCGGCATACTAATGCCATGCCATAGTCCAAGATGAGCGTGGGGGTTTTCGCTCACCACTGCAACTGCCTGAGAGATTGGCTCATTTAAGCTACTGACGGCAAAAGCCAACGGCAGGGATAACACGCCAGGTAGTGCAGCTGGCATCCACAAGCTCAGTGGTGCTTCTTTGACCTCGCTCATGTCTCGATCGCCGTCGATAAAGCCATCGCAGACAATGCGCGCGCAGTAGGTAAATGTGCATAGCGCGCCAAGACCGGCAGCGACTAGGAGCGCTATGACCCCTGCGTTTCCTAGGGGTGCTTCGCTAAAGGCCTCGAGCATTCCTTCTTTGGAGATGAACCCCATCGTAGGTGGTAGTGCAGCCATCGACGCTGTGGCAATGAGCACTGAGCTGAAGGTAAAGGGCAGGCGTCGCCAAGAGCTGCCAAGGCGAGTGGTTTTTCGAGTTCCGGTTTGGTGGTCGACCACGCCAATGAGCATGAACAGCGAGGACTTGAATAAGGCGTGCGCCAGGGTATGCACTAATGCTGCCCCCAAGGCAAAGGGGGTGCCTACGCCAATGGTGGCAACAATCCACCCCAAGTGCGACACTGTGGAATAGGCCGTGAGCTTTTTGAGGTCGGTCTTTTGGATGGCAAAAAGCGCAGCCATAATTGCTGTTGCCATACCGACGACGATAAGCAAATAATTCCACGCCGGTGTGCTATGGAATACGGCGGAAAATCGCATGAGCAAGTACACGCCGGCTTTTACCACTGCCGCTGCATGGAGGAATGCAGATACTGGTGTGGCTGCTGCCATTGCCTCAGGCAGCCAGAAGTGGAAGGGCAGCTGTGCGGATTTACTAAATGCAGAAAGGGCAATCAAGATGGCAATGATCGCGCTCAAGCGGGGGTTTTCGCCCCAGAAGTCGGCGTGGATAATGCCACTGATGCTGGTGGTATGCGCTTGGGTGGCTGCGATAGCTAAGGCGATGAGTAAGGTAAGGCCGCCGACAAAGGTCAGCACCAGGGTGCGTTGCGAGCCTAGTTCGCCGCCTTTGCCGCCGGAACGGGCAATGAGCATAAAGGATGCCAGTGAGACTAATTCCCATGCGATGAATAGGATGAAGGCGTCGTCGGCAAGCACGAGGAGGAGGATGGCTGCCATGAATGCGCTCATGATGGTGTAGAAGCTGGTGTTTCCTGAGCGTTTGGGGAGGTAACTGGCAGAGTAGATAAAGACCACTGCGCCGATACATAGGGCGAGTAAAGCAAAAAAGACGCTGAGTGCGTCTGCTTTGAGGGTGAAGTTAATGCCCACTCCGGAGCCGAGTAGGTCGGGGATCCATTGTGTGGTGTAGCTTAGTGGTTGTTCATGCAGGATGTGCCCTAGTTTGCTAAAGAGTAGTGCTGCTGCGCCAAGGAAGATGGCGGCGAGGGGGAGTCCGGCTTTGCGGTCGAACATTCGCACTGCTGCGGGCGAGATGAGCACGGCGAATACTGCTAGTGCTAGTACGTAAATTAAAGTCACAGATTCCTCGCATACCCTAGTTTGGACTTGTCTCTGCTTATTCTAACATTGCATGAAAATAATGTGGTTTATGTGAAAAAAGTGAAAATAATAAATGGAGTGTCGGTGCGTCTAAAAATAATTCTGACATATCCACTACACTTCAACAGACATGACCACAAAAACCAGATACCTAGCAGCACTTATCCTCTGCTTACCCTTTATCGCTGGTGCAATCTATGCCTTCGTCGGCACAGACGACTTCGCACAAATCTGGAGCCGCGAAGAACAACCACAGGCAGCGCCCGCGCCAAGCTACTCTGCCGCCGACGCCCAAGCACTAGCGCTCGCCCGCAAAGCAACACTAGAAGCAGGCAGCCAATCTGGTTTCTTAAAAAACGGCACTGGCCAGTTAGCACAAGGCACCACCAAACTTGCCGACGGTGCCCAAGAATTATCCCAAGGCGCACTCAAAGCCAGCGACAGTGCCTCCCAGCTTGCCGACGGCATGACGCAGCTCCAAGCCGGCACTGGTCAACTAGGCGCGGGAGCGACCAAAATTGCCGACGGCATTGAATCCGCATCACGCCAGCTCGTAGGGTTAGAGGCAATCCGTGGGCAGCTGCTCGGTGCAATCGACCGAATGCTCGAGGACATCAAAACCGACACCGATCCCAGAATCGTGCGGTTCCGCGACCAACTAACCACCTTGCGCGCCCAAGTGGAAAACTTCGTTATCGACCAAAACACCACCGCACAGCTAGAAGAGCTCAAGTCTGGAACCAGAGAACTCGCCAATCAACTCAACGTGCCAGGCTATGGCTTCCACGACGGCATCTACTCGGCAACCACTGGTTCGCAGCAGCTGGCTGCAGGCCTGCAAGAATTGACCTCGGGGGTTGATCAAGCATTGGCTGGCGTCGACGAGCTTAATGATGGGGCGCATAAAGTCGATGACCTTGCCAAGAAAACCAAAGATTCGATAGCCCAAGCTCAACGTGCATTGCCTGCCGCACCGCAGCAGACTCCACAGGCACAGCAATCAGTGCGCACCCTAGCGCCTCTCTACGCTTTCTTAATCTCTGCCGCGGTACTCCTTGGGGCGGCATTGCGACGCTGGTCGGGAAGTAAGCGCACTATGGCGCTAGCAGTTGTCACGCTCGCAAGCATCGCCGGTGGGTTGGTGTACCTGCTTGGTGTTGGCGTTGGCGTGGGGATTGCCGCTGCGTCGGCAGTGGTTGCTGGTCTTTTTGTGGTGGGTGCGGCTTTGGCGGTGCGGATCTGTGGCGAAAAGCTCACCCTTGGGCTGGTAGCGGTACAAGTGGGGGTTGTTGGCTGGGTGTGGACTCATGCAGCTAGTGTTGAACTTACGGCCGCTTGGCGAGTGTTGGTACATCTTATGCCGTTGCACTATCCCACGGCAGCGTTGAGTGCGCTTGCAAACAATGGCGCTCCGCATATTTTGTGGGTGAGCATAGGCGTTATCGTTTTGTTTGTGGCTGCCGCGTATGGGGCAGAGCGGTTGCTGGCACGCACACCACTAAGTAGCGTGCCTGATGATGCTATCGAGTAGTCCGGGGAAGGCAGCGTCTATGTCCTCGCGACGCAGCCTGGTCATTTTGCCGTTGCCGACGTCACGCTGCCAGATCAGACCGGCATTGCGCAGAATGCGAAAATGATGCGTTCGGGTCGACGGAGCCCACGGGGTGCGGAAGAAACTACAGAATTGCTCTGTGCCCTCAGGTTGCTGCGCTAATTCCACGATAACGCGGCGTCGATTTTCATCTGATAAAGCATGCAATATCTTTGAGAGGTCAAAGTCCTCGCGCCGTGGGTGTTCATCCATGCTGTCCATACTACTCTCGACGTCGAATCAGCACGATGGTGCAGCTGAGCGCCCCGACGAGCACGACAATTCCTGTGATGAGCATGGTAAAAGCATGGTGGTACATATCGGGGTGTCCTGGTTGCCCAGCGGCAGTGGCACTATCGGGGATAAGCAAGGACAATAATGCCCCATAGAGGGCGACGAATATCGCTTCGCTGCCAATGCGAAAGAAGTTGAGCAACCCAGCGGCTGTGCCTGCACGTTGTGGCGGGACGACGCTGAGCGCATGGGCGTCGATAAGCCCGAGGGGGAGTCCAAAACCACAGCCGAGCAGCATCATGGGAATGATAATGATGGCGACACTGCGATCTTCCGACAACAAGAGCAGACCGCAATTGCCCAGGATGAGGGCGGCAAGACTGGCGTAGATGACCGTGTTTGTGCCCAAGCGGGTGCGCGCAATCACCAGCGGTGCGACGACAATGGGGGCAGTCATGGCGAGCATGAGCACGCCGGCACGGCCAGGGCTTAGCGCTGTGATAGCGCTGAGCGCCGAGGGTAGGTAAGTCAAAAGCGTGACAAAACCGATGGCTGCGGCCACCGGCACCAGGCACATGGCAAGAAACTCCCGATTTTTGAGTAGCGAGAGGTCGAGAAGCGGGGCTTTTTCGCTGCCGCTGGTCTTTGGCAGCAGCTCAGTGCACAGGCAGATGAGCGCGATCGCGCCGAGAATGCAGCCATGCACTGCAAAAACTCCGCGCCACCCCAAACTGTCGACGAGGAAACCAGAGAATGTGGGGCCAAAGGCAAGCCCCAGGCCATTGACGGTGCCGAATAGGGCGAAGGCTTTGTCTCTTGCGCTGCCCGAAAATGCGGTGGACAAGAGTGAGCTGGATCCGGTGAGCACTGCTGCCGCGCCGATGCCAGCGAAGATTCGGGCTATGTCGATCAACAGTAGGGAAGGGCTGATTGCGCTGACTAGGCTGCCAGCGGAAAAGAGTGCGGTACCAATCGTGAAGGTGCGCCGGTAGCCGATTCTGTCGCTTAAGGTCCCCCAGAATAGGACACTGAGGGCAAAGGCGAGGTTGAATCCGTTGATAATCCATTGCAGGGCTGTGGTATGCGTCCCTAAATGGGTGGAGATTTGTGGTAGTGCGATGGCGGTTCCAGCTATCGACATGGGGGTGATGAATTGCGCGATGAGGACGATGGGTAGCATAAAAATCCCTTCAGTTACTATTAAGTTAGTAGCTACTATAAATCTAGTATCTTTGGTGTGCAAGCTAAACTAAACGACTATGAACCAACCACTCATCGTTGCCGCCACAAAAGAGGAAATGGCAGCCCTGCCCGCAGACGTACCGTTGCTCATCACCGGAATAGGCACCCTTGCAGCCGCGATCAGCCTGACCGAAGCGCTCGCAAATGGGCCACGTCCAGGCCGCATCATCAACGCTGGTACAGCCGGCGCGCTCGTCGACGGCCACCACGGTGTGTATGAAATCAGCCACGTACACAAACACGATTTCGACCACGCCACCCTCGAACGCATTACGGGGCAGCGCTTCGCCAACGGAATCGACCTCGCCCCGGTCACAAACCTGCCCAAGGCGCGCCTCGCCACGGGAGACGCTTTCATCCAAGACGAGCAAACACGTACCCGTCTTGCGCACAAGGCACAGCTGTGCGACATGGAGGGGTACGCCTGCGCCCTGGTGGCGCAGCATTTTGGCATCCCCATAACCCTAATCAAGCAGGTCAGTGACAGTGCCAATGAACAATCGGCAGACATCTGGGGTGACGCAGTAGACCACGGCGCACAAGAATTGGCGACGCTACTCGAAAAAATTGCGCGCGCCTAATTAGGCGGATGCCAGGTCCGTTTGGCGATCCACCCGCGTGTGGTGAATGGCGTATTTTGCGCTGCGGCTCGGTCGTCGTTGATGCCATTGTGATATGTGCACAACGGTACGAGATTATCTATGTTCGTTTCGCCACCGTATTTCCACCCGATGATGTGGTGCGTTTGACAGTGGTCAATAGGCTTTCGACACCCCGGCCATGCGCAGGTGCTCGTCTCGGCTTGAAGCATGATACGCTGCTTCGACGACGCGAACCTGCTGGTGCGGTAGAGATTTACCGCCCCCTGCATCGGCGATACCAAGGTGGCGAATCCCTCTTGCGCCAGATGACGCGCAACAAACTCGGCACCGGTCATGGTAGCGCCGTGGGAAGTGTGCAGGATGACGTCGTCATCGCCTTGGACGATGCGCGTGTGTGCATCGAGCGGAACAATCACATTGGCATGTATTTGTGGACGAGCCACACTGCCGTCAAGCAGATTGTTGAGCGAGGCGATGGGATTGTGTGGGTCGAGAGCGCTGACAAAGTCGGCGAGGATAGTAGACGCCCCGGTGAGCGATACGGTCATGGGTGCCCCGTTGTCCCTCCGCATGATTTTTATGCCTTCTTTAGGCGTAGCGGCAGGTAGATGCTGCTTGGCTACTCGCGCTATGTGTTTTTCCGGAGTGCGGCAGAGTTTTTCGCGTAATTTCCATTGGTCGCGCACCTTTTTTACTCGTGCGACGTAGCGTTCGATGGTGATGAGAGCGCTGAGATTATGGCTGTTCGTTGCGCATTGCGCTTGGTACTTGGTGAAGCTGGTGTTCCCAAAGTAGATTTCCGCGAGTTTGCTGAGGTTTTTGGCGGTGGCGCGATCCGCACCGAGCTCAATGAGCTGCGTGGCGTCCATTCCTGTTGCAGCTTGAACCAACGCCATGCCTTGTGCATGGGCGTTGAGGTAAGCGTGCAGTAGAGTCATGGGGGCAACTGTAATTCATGGGTGTGGTTGCACGGCACGTTGCTAATGCGCATACAGAAAAACCTGTGGATAACCATTGGTTTCCACAGGTTTTTCACAAGTCGGGATAACAGGAGTTGAACCTGCGACCCCCTCGTCCCGAACGAGGTGCGCTACCAAGCTGCGCCATATCCCGCGTTCTCATTACTGTAGCAAATGCTGCTCTTGGATACGTAGCAGTGTTGCGGAGGGGCGGCAGAAGAGGCGTACTGGTGCGTAGCGTGAGGTGCCGAGCCCATTGGATACGTGCATCCAGAGGTTGCCGTAGCGGTGGAGGCCTTGGGCGCGGCGTCGGTCGATTCCGCAGTTGGTCACGATTGCGCGCGAGCCGGGTAGGCAGATTTGCCCGCCGTGGGTGTGTCCGGAAAGGCTGAGCATGTAGCCGTCTTGCTCGAATTTTTCTAGTACGCGTGGTTCTGGGGAGTGGAGGAGTGCGAGGCTTAGGTCGGCGTCGTGGTGGGGTGCGCCTTGGATTTGGGTGTAGTTGTCGAGGTCGTGGTGTGGGTCGTCGACGCCGGTGGCGGCAATGCGTACGTGTCCGATTTGGAATTCGTGTCGGCGTTGGTTGGCGTCGTACCAGCCATGTTCGACGAAAGCAGCTCGCATTCCTTGCCACGGTAATTCTATTTTGCTGACTTTGCGTTTTTTGCCGAGCAAATAGGTTAGCGGGTTGACCATGCGGGGGGCGTAGTAGTCATTGCTGCCGAAGACGAAGATGCCTGGGCGCTTGAGCAGTGGGTTGAGCGCGCGTAGTACGCCGGGTACGCCTTTGGGGTCGGAGAGGTTGTCGCCTGTGTTGACGACTAGGTCTGGTTGCAGTGCGTCGAGTTGGGCGACCCATTGTTGTTTTTTGGTTTGGGAGGCAACCATGTGTAGGTCGCTGATGTGGAGTATCTTGAAGTCTTTGGCGCCGCGTAAGGTGCCGGGGGCTAGCAGGGGTAGGGTAATTTCTTTGAGCTCAAATTGTTCGCATTCGCGTATGCCCCATATGGTGGTTGCGGCACTGGCGATTCCCAATCCGGCCAGGAGTGTCCTCATGTGTATGTTCCTTGTTTGTTGCTAACTCTAAAGTGTTTAGGATACTCGACAAATGGGTACTATGGGGTGTTATGAGTGAATTAAAGACAAAGATCCGTTCTGATATGACCGTTGCCATGAAGGAGCGCGATAAGGAGCGTGTTGGTGCGTTGCGTATGCTTCTTGCTGCGATTCAGCTTGAGGAGACTAATGGTTCTAAGCATGAGATTACTGACGACGATGTCCTGAAGGTTATTGCTCGTGAGATTAAAAAGCGCCGCGAGTCTGCTGAGGTGTATGCTGAGGCGGGTCGTCAGGAGTTGGCGGATAATGAGTTGGCTGAGGCGCGCATCCTCAGCGAGTATCAGCCGGCTCAGTTGGATGATGAGCAGCTGGGCGAGTTGGTTGCTGCTGCTATTGCTGAGGTGAAGGAGCAGCAGGGCGAGGCGACGATGAAGCAGATGGGGCAGGTCATGAAGGTTGCTACTGCTCGTGCTGCTGGTCGCGCTGATGGTAAGCGTCTTTCTGCTGCGGTGCGTGAGTTGCTTCAGTAGTCCCATTGGGCGGGCGCTGCTGCTCGCTCAAAAATTTTCTTCCCGTTGTGTATGGATAGCAGCACGGGGGCGCTGTGCTGCAATGCGTCGCGTTGCGACGTGGCGTCGAGCACAATGAGGTTGGCGGGGTTGCCTTCGGCGATCCCGTAGTTGTTGAGCCTGAGGTTGCGTGCTGGGTTTGTGGTGATGAACTCTAGGCAATTGTCGAGGTAGGTGGGGGTGAGCATATGGCTGACGTGTAGCCCGGTGTCGAGTATGCGCAATAGGTCGCCATTGCCTAGGGGGTACCAGGGGTCGGAGATTGAGTCTTGGCACAGTGCGACGTTTATCCCAAACTCGGTGAGCTGTTTTATTGGTGCTACGCCCCGAGGGACGGCGCTGCTAAACCCGCGCCCTTGTAGGTGGAGGTTTTCATTGGGGCATACGGCAAAGTTCACTTGGGCTGCGGCGAGTTTGGGTAGTAGTCGGGATAGGTAGCCTGGCGAGTAGTAGCTCATGGCTACTGCGTGGGAAATTGTGGCTAATCCGTGCATGGAGCGTTTGCTGGTTTGGGCTGCAATGACTTCTGCGAATCTGGAGTGTTCGTCATCGATTTCGTCGCAGTGGATGTCGATGGGTACTCCGTATTTTTCGCTGAGGTCGAAGAGGTAGTCGAGTGATGCGATGCCGTCTTCTCGTGTGGGTTCTAGGTGGGGGATGCCACCTATTGCGTCGGCGCCTTCGTCGAGGGCTCGTGCTACTAGTTTGTCGCCGTCGGGGTATGCGTAGATGCCGTTTTGGGGGAAGGCGACGATTTCGATCTCGCACCAGTCTTTTATTTCTTCTTTGACTTCTTGTAGTGCGTAGAAGGCGACGAGGTTGGGGTCTGTTACGTCGACGTGGGTGCGGATGGTGCCTACGCCGTGTGCGACGGCGGAGCGGGCGGCGGCGATGGCGTTGGCGCGGATGAGCGTTGGGTTGTTGAGTCCTTGTTCTTTGCGTTCGCGCCAGATTTCTATTGCCTCAAAGAGTGTTCCTGATTGGTTGTCGCGGGGTGTGCCTGCGGTGTTGGCGTAGTCGAGGTGGATGTGTGCTTCGACGAATTGCGGGGCTACGATGCGCCCGTGGGCATTGTAGCTGTCGTTATCTGTGGCGTGCGTTGCCGGGGTGATACTTTCGATTTTTCCGTTGGTGATGCGGATGTCGTAGTGGGCATCGTCGTTGTGGTTTGCGATACGTGCGTTGGTGATGAGCATTATGCGTTCCCCTTTCTGGGGGCACCCCCCATTTTCTGTCAGATAATAGAAAAATATAACATATGCTCGCGGATTTATCGCAATCCGGCACCCACCTCATTGTTCTATAGCTCGATAGGTATTGACAGTTTTCTTATCCAACCCTTACTCTCATCTCAGTCGAGCAGTCGGAGGAGTAATGGACAATGTCGGTTTTAGAATACGCACCCACACGCATAACAACCGTTGCCCAATCTGTGCCAGCAGACAGGCAATTGCGCCAGGCAACCAAAGCGGCCTTCATCGGCACGTTCATTGAGTGGTTCGACTACGCAGCCTACGTCTACATGTCAGCGATCATCGCAAAGGTATTTTTCGCAGAGAGCTCAGGAAGAACCGCATTAGTACAGACATTTGCCCTTTTCGCGCTTTCTTTCCTGATTCGCCCGCTGGGGGCAGTGGTGTGGGGTCACATTGGCGACAGAATCGGCCGCATTCATACCCTAAGCATTTCCGTCGTGATGATGTCCGCAGCGACCCTATGCATTGCATTTTTGCCCACTCACGCCAGTGTTGGTGCCTTTGCGCCCATCCCGTTGCTGATCTTGCGCATGGTTCAAGGTTTCGCCGCTGCTGGGGAGTACGCGGGTGCGTCCACTCACTTGGCTGAGGTTGCTCCCGCGCATAAGCGTGGGCTTTACGCGGCTGTGGTTCCCTCGGCAACTGCATCGGGGCTGCTCCTTGGCTCTTTATTGGCTGCGCTGCTCAGCGGTGTGCTTTCTGATTCTGCTTTGGCCACCTGGGGCTGGCGCATACCTTTCCTCTGCGCTGCACCATTGGGCTTGTATGGGTTTTATATTCGTCGTAAAGCGGGGGAGTCGGATTCTTTTACCCAGGCGCATAAATCTCAGCGCCTGCCAATCGCCGAGGTAATTCGCTATCCGCGGGCGTTGATCGTTGCTTTTGCCGGTGCCATCCTTAACGCGATCGGGTTCTATGTCATCTTGACCTATGTTCCCATTTATTTGTCTGAGGAAATTGGCATGAATGCCAGCACAGCCTTTATCGTTTCGAGTATTTCCTCTGCGTTCTATATCATTTTCGTCCTGATCACGGGCGCGTTATCCGATAAGCTCGGACGACGCACCACCATGCTCATCGCGGCAGCTGTCATGGGAATCAGCATTGTGCCTGCTTTTATGCTGCTCGGAAGCTCAGGATTGGTACTCGTGCTCATAGTGCAAGTGTGCCTCGGTGGTGTTCTTGCGCTTAACGACGGCGTGCTCCCGGCATTCCTCGCCGAACAATTCCCTACACAGGTGCGACTAACCGGCTTTGCGCTGACCTTCAACATTGCCAATGCTGTGTTTGGCGGCACTGCACCCATGATTGCCACCTGGCTTATCGGCAGGTGTAACACTGTTCTTGCCCCTGGATACTACTTAGCGTTGGCTGCAGTCATTACTGGTATTGCCGTTGCTTTTGCTCGTGATCGTCAAGGAGATGAATAAATGTATGCTGCTGCGGCGACATGGGAAGATATTGCTGCTGCCACCGATAGCATTGCTATTGTCCCTGTTGGTTCTTGTGAACAACATGGTCGGCACCTGCCACTGTCCACGGACACTATCATTGCGCAACACATTGCGGCGGGCGTCGAAAAGCTCATTGATGCAGTGGTTTTCCCCGAGATTCATTATGGGTATCGCTCGAATCCTTTTAGCGGTGGTGGCCCTTTGTTTCCTGGGACGATAGACCTTAGCGCGATGGCCTTGATAAGTTTGGCGACGGATATCCTCACGGAAATACTGGCAGATGGGTTTAGCAAAGTGCTGATCATCAACTCGCACTTTGAGAATCAATTTCCTCTCCAGGAAGCAATGATTTGTGCTCAGCAACAGGCGGGGCGTGACGTGAAAATCATGCAGACAAACTGGTGGGATCCTCTTCCTGAGCATATTCTTAATCAACTATTTGATCAGGGGACATTCCCGGGTTGGGCACTAGAGCATGGGGCGTTGACGGAAACGTCACTGATGTTGCATATTGCGCCGGATGTGGTGCGGCAGCAGAATTATCCTCAAGAAGTGTCGTTTTCGCCGCCGACGTATCTGCGCGTGCCAAGTCAAAAAACTGATATTCCTTCGCATGGGGCGTTGGCGTCGGCTGCTGGGGCAAGTGCTGCTAAGGGCAAGATTATTGCGCAGGCGGCTATCGCGGGCATTGTGGATATGTGTGCGCTAGAGTTTCCACTAAGAAAGCGCTAAGGAAAGTAGTGGATAGGAAAAAGTATGCTCAGTGAACATGATCGCCGGTTTCTTGATCTCGCAATTGAACAGGCTCGCATCGGTTGGGATGAAGGTGGTATTCCTATCGGGGCGGCTTTGGTGGCGGATGGAAAAGTGCTTGCAGTGGGGCGTAATCGTCGTATTCAGTTGGGTTCTGCGATTAGGCATGGCGAGACGGATTGTATTGAAAACGCGGGGCGTCTCCCGGCTGAGGTGTATCGTCGCGCCACGCTTTATACCACGTTGTCTCCGTGTTATATGTGTGCTGGTACTGCCACCCTTTATGACATTCCGCGCATTGTGATTGGGGAGAATCGTAGTTTTCAGGCTTCGGAGCAGTGGTTAAAAACGATGGGCAAGGAACTTATCATTGCCGACGATCCCCAGTGCTATGAACTTATGCAAAAAATGCTTGAGCAGCGCCCGCAGTTGTGGGCGGAAGATATTGGAGAACCACATGAATAGTGCTAAGCACGCAGATCCAGATTATCCGGTCACCCCTGTGCCAGTGCAGGCGCGCAAAACTTTCTTCTCGCTCGTCGTGGTGCTGCTTGGGTTTACTGTTTTCACCCCGACGATGATCTCCGGCGCTGAACTCGGCGTTGCTTTCCGTTTTAGCGAGCTGCTCATGGTGGTGGGTCTTGGTTCCCTGATCCTGGGTGCGTATGTGGCGACTTTGGGTTGGGTTGGGGCTCGTACTGGGTTGACCACTGTGGTGATGGCTCGCTATACGTTGGGAACGCATGGGGCGAAGGTGGCTTCGCTGTTACTTGGCGGTACTCAATTGGGTTGGTATGGAGTCATTATTGGCACGGTGGGGTCGATGACTGCTCAGGCTTTTGGTTGGCAGTCTTATGGTGCCCAGGTGGCGGTGATGATTATTTCCAGCACCTTGATGTGTTTGACTGCGTGCTATGGCTATAGAGGAATGTACTGGGTGTCTGCTATTACGACGCCGTTGATTCTGGTACTAGCAGTGTGGGTGGTCTACAAGTGTGTGGATAAGGTGGGTGGCTGGTCTGGTCTTTTTGCGTTAGAGCCGGGGGCTCAGCTGTCTTTGGCGGTAGCTATTACGACGGTGGTCGGTACCTTTGTGTCTGCCGGTACGCAGGCGCCTAACTGGACTAGGTTTGCCAAGAGTGGCACTCATGCTGTGTTGGCGTGTGTTATTGGTTTTATTTTTGGCAATGGTTTGATGATTTTCTTTGGCGCTATTGGGGCGATGACCTTTGGCGAAGGCGACTTTGTGGTGATCCTCTACCAACTCGGTTTGGTGTCTTTGGGCTTGTTCTTGCTCTTTGGTAATTTGTGGAAGTCGAATGCCGATACTGCCTATGCGTTTGGCGTCGCCGGTGCGGAGATTTTTGGCAAGAATAGGAAAGCGCCTTTTGTGGTGGCAGGTTCTGTGGTGGGCACTGTTTTTGCGATTTTGGGCGTGCACAATCATCTTATTGATTTCTTGTACCTATTGGGCGTATTCATTCCGCCGCTCGGTGGGGTGATTATTGGTGATTATGTTATGCGCTGGCGTCGGACGCAAATGCCAACCGACGTGGAGTTGCCGCGTTATTATCTGCCTAATTTGTTGAGCTATGTGGTAGCGGCTGCATTAGCTTATGGCTCTACGACGCTGGGTATAGGCATTCCACCGCTAGTGGGCATTTTTTCTGCTATTCTCGCGGTGGTCGTTGCCCATTGTGTGCGGTCTTAGCGTTGGTTGAGTAGATCTTGTAGCTGATCGACGATCCCATCCAAGTTAGGTGTCTCGATAGTTGGTATGTTGATGTCGGGGCTGGTGTAACTATTGGATGTGGTGGGTGGGTTGTAGTTTCGTGTCGGACGCACTGGAATGGTGCCGTCGGAAACGTAGACGGTTACTCTTGCGCCTCGTTTGAGTGGAACTGGCGCATCGACGCGCATCACATGATTTTTTTCTGTGCCGTCGCCGCTGGTGACTTGGGTGAGTACATCATAGCCGCGAGCGGTAAGTTCTTTGCGTACTTCTTCGACGTCGCGTCCACGGTAGCTGGCACTGAGGGAAGAAACAAATCCTTGGTTGTATTTTGCGTCGTAGCCAGGCAAGGTTCCTGCGGCTGCATTGAGTTGTCCTGCTGCGCTAAACCAGGTGCGTGCGGGTTCGTCGCCACCGTAGAGGGAACCGGTGCCGCATTGGTACACAGGGGAGGTGCATAGTGGCACGATGGTGGTGCCATCGTTGTAGATATAGGAGGCTGCGGCAAAGTTGCTGTTGAATCCTAGGAATGCTGCTGACTCATGGGATTCGGTTGTGCCGGTTTTGGCAGCTAATTGCCCTTTCCAGCCGGCTGCTCGGGCAGCACGTTGTGCTGTTCCTTTGGTGGCGTCTTGGCTCATGCCGGCGGCGAGTGCATTGGCAACGTCGCGGTCTAGGGCTTGTTCGCAAGGTGGAGTGGGTAGTGATACTTCTTGGCCTTGCGCATCGGTAATTGATTCAATGGGGTTGGGTTCGCACCAGGTTCCTTCGGAAGCTAGGGAGGCGGCAACATTGGATAGTTCGAGTGGATTAACTGCGGTGGGTCCTAGGGTGTAGGAGCCGAGGTTATGGTCTTTGACGTAGTCTGCGATGGAGCTTTCTCCGTCGAAGGTGCCAGGGTTGGTGTAGGAGCGTAGTCCGAGGCGTACGGAAATGTCGACGACATCTGCTACGCCAACTTGCTCGATTAGTTTGACGAAGGTGGTGTTGGGTGAGTATGCCAGTGCGTCGCGTAGTGACATTTGGGAGGCATAGGAGCCGGAGTTTTCTACGCAGTAGCTGCCTGCTGGGCAGTTTTCGGCACCGCCTTCGCCCATGCCTTGGGTTTCGTAGCGGTTGGGCACTGCGAAGATGGTGTCCAAACCATAGCCTTGTTCGAGTGCGGCGGCGGCGGTGAAAATCTTAAAAATCGAGCCAGCGCCATTGCCGACCAGCGTGGATGCTTGTGGGAATACTGTTTGGGCGGCTTCGGGGTCTAGTCCGTAGTTGCGGGAGGAGGTCATGGCGAGGACTCGCCTTGATTCTTTTCCTGGCTCGATGACATTCATGACATCGGCAACACCCACTGCATCTGGGCTGACCTGTGTGCTTACTGCATCTTGTGCGCTTTGCTGGACGACGGGATCCAAGGTGGTTTTGATGGTGTAGGCACCTTTGTGGATCTGGTTGATGTCGAAGCCTTTTTGTGAGAGGTAATCAAGCACGTAGTCGCAGAAAAAGCCACTATTGCCAGCTGCGATGCAGCCATTAGGCAATCCTTGCGGTGTTTCTAGCACTGCTAGTGGTTCTGCGCTGAACGTGGTGGCATCTTCAGGTGAGATAACTCCTGCATTGGCCATTGCGTCGAGCACTGCGTTACGACGCTGGGTCACTGCATCTGGGTTGGTATAGGGGTTTAAGTAGGAAGAACTTTGTACCATGCCCGCCAACATTGCCGACTGTGGGATATTCAGTTGCGCGGCAGGAATACCAAAGTAGGTTTGTGCTGCTGCTTCGATACCGTAGGCGCCATTGCCAAAGGGAATGAGGTTGAGATAGCGCGTGAGGATTTCGTCTTTGGGCAGTTGCTTATCCAGGTCGGATGCCATGCGCATTTCGCGTAATTTACGCGGGATAGAGGTTTCGATTGCTGCTGCTTGCTCATCTTCATTGTGAGAGGCGACAAGAAGGAGATAGTTCTTGACGTATTGCTGGTCGATAGTTGACGCGCCCTGTTCGACGCCACCTGCAACCACATTGGCGGCAATGGCGCGGAGATTACCTTGAATATCTACGCCTTTGTGTTCGTAGAATCGTCTATCTTCGATGGAAACGATGGCATCTTTCATGCTTTGGGAGATGGCGTCGCTGGGGACCTCGAAGCGGCGTTGATCGTAGAGCCAAGCTATAGGGTCACCGTTCTTATCGGTAACGGTAGTAACCCCGGGGGTGGATCCAGTGGAGAGATCCTCAAATTTTGATTGCATTGTCTCATTTGTTTCTTTGACTGCAACGCTGCCAATCGCGGCGACCGGGCTGATGGCGAGTGCGCAGACAATGCCGGCGCCAACGGTTGCTGCGAGCATTTCTCCAATTGATTTCCACTTTGACACCCTTACTACATTAGTCATGTTTTTATGCTAGGGGGAATAACCAGACCCCCTTAATGTGTGATCCATTAGACTCAATATGGGCTATGTGAGTACACTTACATGGTGATCCTATCGGCGTGAATATCGAGGATGGAAAGTATGACTACTTCACTACTTAGTAGCCCGAAAAATTCAAGTAGCTCGGCAGCTAATCTTCGTAATGAGTGGGTATTACAGGCAATTTGTCGAGATGGGGATCCAGACGCATTATTTGTACGTGGTGCTGCACAGCGCGAAGCCGCAGCTTTATGTCGTAAATGCCCTGTGATGATGCAATGCCGGTCCGACGCATTGGATAATAAGGTTGAGTTTGGCGTATGGGGTGGGCTTACTGAGCGCCAGCGTCGTGCCATTTTGCGTAAGAATCCCGATGTTACTGATTGGGCAACTTATCTCGCCGAGGGGGGAGAACTTCTCGGACTGTAGCGCCACCTCTGACAGCCCACTAGAGTAGTAGCCATGACTAAATGGGAATATGCAACTGTACCTTTGCTCATTCATGCAACAAAGCAGATTCTTGACAATTGGGGCGAAGAAGGCTGGGAGCTTGTCACTGTACTTCCAGGCGCTAATCCAGAGAGCCTAGTCGCTTATATGAAACGTGAGGTACAGTAATGTCTGGCGACACCAGTGTTACTAGCCGATTAAAAGAATTGAATATCACACTGCCTGCAGTTGCTGCGCCAGTTGCGGCTTATATCCCTGCTGCTCGGGTAGGGAATCAAGTGTGGACGTCAGGTCAGTTGCCTTTTGTTCAGGGAGAGCTTGCAGCTGTAGGAAAGGTCGGCGCTGAAGTAAGCGTTGATGAGGCATATCAATACGCACGGATTGCTGCCCTTAATGCTTTAGCTGCGGTCGACGCAGTTGTGGGGATCGACAATGTGATTCGTATTCTAAAAATCGTTGGTTTTGTGGCTTCCGCTCAGGATTTTCATGCGCAACCCGCCGTCGTTAATGGCGCATCTGAGCTTATGGCAGAGATTTTTGGCGATGCAGGTATGCACGTGCGTTCTGCCGTGGGTGTTGCTGAATTACCGTTGGGTGCGCCAGTTGAGATTGAGCTTGTGGTTGAAGTCGCGCAGGCGCAGTAATTGGCAGGATGGGCGTCGAAAAGCAAAATTTCATAACGCGGGGTACTGTTAAAACTCTGCAAAAAATAAAAAAGTAACTAAGCTAGTGAATATGCAACATCCTGCTTATAGTCAGTTGCGTCCGGTAACACCGTCCGCCTCTGTTGTTTTATGTCCAAACCCTGGATATTCCTCATTGGAGGGGACTAATTCCTGGGTAATTCGTGCACCTGAGGATACCTGCAGTATTGTTATCGATCCAGGTCCTGCCGACGAGGGGCACTTGAATGTGCTCCATGCTAAGGCGCAAGAAGTAGGCGTGGTGCTTTTGACTCACCGCCATCATGATCATGCTGATGGTGCGCAGCGATTCAAGCAATTAACTGGGGCAAGCGTTCGCGCTTTCGACCCATCGTATTGTATTGATGGTGCTGCGTTGGAGCATGGCGAAATCATCAGTGTTGAAGGGGTTACGCCGCAGATTGAAGTGGTGCATACTCCTGGGCACACTGGTGATTCGGTAAGCTTTTTTATCTGGAGTCATGAGCCGCATAACTCTACTCTGGAGGGCATTTGCACCGGTGATACTATTGCTGGTCGCCATACCACCATGATCTCTGAAACTGATGGCGATCTTGGGGCATATCTTGATTCTTTGGCGGTTTTGGAGCAGCGCGGCGTCGACGTGCATCTGCTGCCAGGGCATGGTCCTGATGGGGAGGATGTTTCCTCTTATGCTAAGTGGTATATTGAGCGCCGCCAGCAGCGTTTGGAGCAGATTATTGCTGCCCAGCGTAAATTGGGCGACGATGTTGAGATTAAGCACCTTATCGACGAAATCTACGATGATGTTGATCCAGTTTTGCGTGGTGCTGCTGAGCAGTCAACTCGAGTAGCATTGCGGTACTTGGCGCAGCAAAAGTAAGCGAGATGCAAAAACCGGGCAGAGAGAAAACTCTTTGCCCGGTTTTATTTATTCGATTAGCGTGCGCGCTTTGCTAAATGTTCTGGATTGACAATGAGCACGGATTTGCCGTCGAGGCGAATCCACTGACGTTGTGCGAAAGTGGCTAGTGCTTTATTGACAGTTTCCCGAGAGGCACCAACTAATTGAGCAATTTCTTGCTGGGTGAGGTCGTGATTAACGCGTAGTGCGCTACCTTCTGGGGTGCCGAAACGGTTAGCGAGTTGCAATAGTGTCTTTGCGACGCGACCAGGGACATCGGTGAAGATAAGGTCACCAAGAGAGGTGTTGGTGCGGCGCAGGCGGCGGGCGAGTACTCGCAATAGTTGCTTGGAAATCTCAGGGTGCGCGTCGATCCACTTGTAGAGAGTTTCTGAATCCATTGTTGCGGCATACACTTCAGTGATACATACAGCAGATGAAGTACGTGGACCTGGGTCGAAGATGGAGAGTTCACCAAACATATCGGATGGTCCCATGATCGCCAGTAGGTTTTCTCGCCCATCGGTGGAGTGACGAGCTAGTTTCACTTTTCCAGAGGTGATGATGTAGAGGCGATTACCAGGCTCGTGTTCCTCAAAAATGGTGGTGCCTCGTGAGAAACGTACTGTTTCTAGCTCACTGATGAGACTATCGACAGCGGCAGGATCGACCTCATGGAAAATACCAGCGCGGGCAAGAATATCGTGCGTGCCTTCCACGGCTTACAACTCCTCTGCAATAGTGGCGTTGGTGGCTTACTTGGCGGGATGTACCCGTGTGTCATATTGTGCCCATACGCCACATTGAATGTTTATATGGTTACCTCTTCATACTACTATGAAATATGTAACAAATGCACTTTGCTGCCACAACTGTTCACTAGACGTGACTTTTCTCGCCCAGTCTGGGGTTAATTTTCTGAGGCTGCTTTCTTTTTGGTAGCTGAAAGAGCTAGTAGCGCCAGCCCACCAAGAAGCCAGATGCTTAAGACAATCCATGAAGATGCGTTACTTGCGTCTGGGAAGTAGCTGAGGTTGCGTAGTAGTTGCTGCGCTGCTCCGGGGACAAGCCATGAGCTGATTGTTGCCCAGTGCCAGGGGAGGAACTCTAGTGGCAGCATTGCCCCGGAGATAGGGTTACCAATGAACATGGTGAGCACTGCGGCAATGCCGATACCAGCTGCGCCTTTGAGGGAGTGTAGTCCCACAACCAAGCTACTGATTGCGCTAATAGCCAGCGTTAAGCCTGCCCACAGTGCAAAGGTTGCTTGTGGGAGAAGTCCGAACCAGTTGTGCATGATGAGCAAAATAGTGAGTGCTTCCAGCGCTGGAAAGACAACAAGTGCTAGCACTCGGTTCCATATCCCTGAGATTTTCAGGCTGATTAGCACTCCACCGACAAGACCGCCGATAAGTAGCGGGAGGAATGCGTACATCATGCCGCTACCTTGTTGGTCTTTGCTGGTGAGAGGCACAACTTCGGTGATCGTTGGGTCTTGTAGTGCGGATTGAGTGAGGGTGCTGAGCATTTCCGGGTTTACAGGCTGTGCTGCTGGGGCGTTCTGCATTTTCTGCATGGCTGCTGCGACGCTCATTTTGTGCATTTGTCCGCCTGCGGTGGAGATCATTGTGGCAATGGCTTTATTTGCCGCAGGTGCGGTGAGCACTTCCAGGGTGGGTTGTTCTGGGGAGGGGAGAATGAATGCGCCATAGGACTGGCGGGTTGTGATTTTTTCTTCAGCCTCAGCACGGGAATCAACGCGGGTGAGCTCAAAAGGGAGTTCTTTTCCTGTTGATTCCAGGGTGTGGGTCATGGTCTGGAATGATTCTTCAGATGCGACGACGTTCACCGGGATATTTTTGGGTGATGATGTCACGCTGGGCCAGCTGATGGCAAGGGCGATGACTGCCACGATTGCTGAGGCGAGGAGTCCGATGGACAGAACTTTTGTCCATGAGCTCTGGTTTTTGGTGGTCATGGGGCAACCTTTCACAAAAAGAATGAATGTTCTGTTTATGACTATAACCTTACCGCGTCTAACAAGCAAAATGAACGTTCTTTTTGTGGGTGTGTTTATAATGCCCCTATGCCTCGTCTCACCAAAGCCCGTCAAGAAGCACAACGCCAACGCATCATCGACGCAACCGTCGCCGTTATCCAAAAAAATGGTTTCGCAGCAAGCTCTATGGCGGCAATCATTAAACAATCAGAACTATCAGCAGGGGCCGTCTACGGCTATTTCGCCAGCAAAGACGAACTATTTGAGGCAGCAGTAGAGCAAATACTGGTGGATAAACTCGATGTCTTAGAGACCCCCCTTAACGGACACATTCCAGCCCCTTCAGAAATGCTGCCACAATTTTTTCGCACCACATACGGCGATAACACAGATATAGGAATCAGCGCCGTGCAGGTATGGGGACAAGCCCTGAGTGATGAAAAAATGAAAAAAATTGTGCAAAGAGTATTTACACAATTCCACTCAGCCCTAGAAAACTACCTCACCCAATGGCACGAGCAAGAAAAAACCCCACATGCTCAGGAGAAAGCTCAAGAAATAGTGCAAGCAATCATTGCACTCATCCAAGGGCTACTAGTGCAGCATGCCGTGCTCAATGCAGACATTGACACACTCGCAGCAGCCCTAGAGAAAATCCTCAAAGAGGTAGAAACACCTATTCTGCGTCAACATCAATGTGAGAAAGACGCGGCAAAGAATTAGAGTAGAGTTCATGTCTGCATCTCATCTGCCATTACCTGCTACCGCGCCACCAATAGAGCGGGTAAAAGTGGGGGCGCATTCGGCGTTAACGGGGCAGACGCAGCTGGCAAAAGTTCGTCGTGGGCGCAAAATCAATAGAGAACTTGCTCAGGGGTATCCTCATGCGCGCGCGGAACTAGATTTTTCTAATGCGCTTGAGCTTACCGTCGCCACGATTTTGTCTGCCCAGTGCACAGACGTGCGGGTCAATCAGGTCACCCCTGAGCTTTTTCGACGTTTTCCTACGGCAGCAGCTTATGCAACCGCAGACGAAACCCAATTGCAGGAACTGATCAAACCTACTGGCTTTTATAAGGCAAAGGCAGCGCATTTGATCGGCATGGGCAGAAAGCTGCTGAGTGATTTTGGCGGCGAGGTTCCTACTGGACTTGCGGAACTGATGAGTTTGCCTGGCGTCGGGCGCAAGACTGCGCATGTGGTTCGCGGTAATGCTTTTGATAAACCAGGCTTGACCGTCGACACGCATTTTGGCAGGTTGATGCGTCGACTGAAACTCACTGAACAAGAGGATCCGGTTAAAGTCGAGCACGAGATTGCTGAAATTATCGAAAAACGTGAGTGGACTATGTTTTCCCATCGCGTCATTTTTCATGGCAGGCGAGTGTGTCATTCACGCAAACCTGCTTGCGGCGCGTGTTTTATTGCGCAGGATTGTCCTAGTTTTGGCTTAGGACCTACGACGCCAGCTGAGGCAGAAACCCTGGTAAAAGGAGATAACCGGGAGCATTTACTCCATTTAGCTGGTATAGGTGGGGTAGGTTAGGATGCCGAAAAAAACTATTTTCTTTTCCAGCCTTGTCTTTGTCTTGGGGCTTGCCCTGTTGTTTTTCTTCTTAAACCGCGAGTATTTTTCCACCACACAAACGACGAAAACCAACAGCGCTGAGCCAAGCGCTGCGATTGCTCCTAGACCGGAATGCCCGGAAACTGCCTTGCCGGTTTCTTTGCCTTGCCTTGGTGCAGATAGCGTGCCCAACACGTCAAAGGCACAGTACACAGTGGTGAGCCTATGGGCATGGTGGTGCCAGCCGTGTCGTGTGGAATTACCACTTTTCGATCAGCTACGCAATGAACATCCAGAATATAATGTGATCGGGGTGCACGCGGATAAAGTAGCAGCTCCTGGTGCACAACTGCTCACTGATCTTAACGTGGAGTTGCCCTCATATCACGATGATCGGGGTACTTTTGCCGCCGCGTTGGGATTGCCATCGGTTGTGCCCATCACCATTGTTTTTGATGAGCGTGGCACCATGTTGGGGTATCAGGCGAAAGCCTTTACTGATTATGCTGAGTTAGAACAAGCAGTAGCCTCACTTATCGCAGGAGCATCGTAGTGCTGATTAGACCAGATATCCCAGATCGTCCAGGGCGCAACACACAGCTTCAGCCGCAGGAGCGACCAGCATGGCTTGGAACCTTAATGGGAAATATCGATTTGGGTGTCGTCGAAAAGCATTTTCATGCAGATCGGGAACTCGGCGCTATGGTGCAAAATCATGCTAAGCAAGCTGCGGTTTTAGTGTTGTTGAGCGGGGAGGCTCATGCGCGACAGTTACCAGCAGATGCGAGGGTGTTGCTGACGCATCGTTCGCCGTCTTTGCGGAGTCATTCTGGGCAGATTTCTTTTCCTGGCGGGCGTGTGGATTCCACAGATCTCAACGAAGTGGATTGTGCGTTGCGTGAAGCATGGGAGGAGACAGGGCTTGACCGTATGAGTGTTACTCCATTGGCACTATTGCCCCAAACGTATATTCGCGCCACTAAGTACCCGGTGCGTCCGGTTCTTGGTTTTGCTGCGCAAGAAACAGCAGTGGGTGTTATTGATTATGCAGAAACCGACGACGTATTCCACGCCAAACTAGCGCACCTTATCGACCCTGAGCAGCGGTTTCGGGTGAGTTATGGTTCTTGGGTGGGAGATGCGTTTTTCTATGAGGGATATGTAATTTGGGGTTTTACCGCTTTGGTGCTTTCGGCACTTATCCAACACGCTGGGTGGGAACAGCCGTGGCAGCGCGAGCGCATATATCCCTTGGCGCAGGTTTTGGCGCGGTCTAAAAATAATGAGAGCAGTGGATATTAGCAAATTTTTGTGGTCAATTGAGGATTTATCTGCACTTTTTGGTTGTGCATACTCGACTTCGTAGCTGAGGAGATTAGAGTTGTACGATACAGATGCTGTGAGAAGGGAAGTATGAGCTTGTGAGTATTGGCTCAGGGGTTATCGTCGATTGCGTTATCATTGTTGCGGTAGCACTGTCATTCGTGCTTGGGTGGCGGCAAGGCGCATTTGTGTCGATACTTTCCACTGTTGGGGTACTTGCGGGGCTGATTTGTGGTGCGGCGTTAGTGCCGGTCATTGCGCAGAAGATTCATTCTTTGCCTTTGCGTCTTGTTATTTTGCTCAGTGTTGTGACTCTCCTTGTTGGTCTGGGGAATCTGCTTGGTGGTCTATTGGGTAATTCCCTACGTGACCAGGTGCGATGGAAATCTACGCTCAAACTCGATTCTATTATTGGCGCTATTTTTCAATGCTTCTGTGCCGTGATTGTGCTCTGGATCATTGCAGTGCCACTTGCCACTGGTGTCTCTGGCGCGGTGGCTACTGGCATAAAGACGTCTAAGACACTTGAGAAGATCAATAATTATGTGCCGTCTTTTCTTGATAACGTGCCTGCCAAAATCTCCTCTATGCTTGATGAGTCAGGGCTGCCTCCTTTGGTGTCTCCACTGAGCAAATTTTCGACGAAAACCGTGCCAGCACCGGACCTTGACATTGCAGATCCTGCTTTGGTGGATCGACTCCGCCCGTCGGTTATTCATGTCATTGGCGAGGCTGAGCAGTGCGCTCGCCGACTCATGGGGTCAGGCTTTGTGCTCGACGAGCGTCATGTGATTACTAATGCCCATGTTGTTGCCGGTACCGATCATGTGCAGTTAGACACAGTGATGGGGATGAAAGATGCTGTGGTGGTTTATTACAATCCGCAACTCGACATTGCTGTCATTGAAAGTGATGATTTAGAATTACCTGCTTTGTCATGGGCGCAGAAAGAAGCCCTAAGTGCTGACGACGCAATAGTGATGGGCTTTCCGCTCTCTGGTCCTTTTGAGGCTTCTCCTGCACGTGTTGCAGATAAAATTCTTGTGTCCGGGCCAGATATTTATGCTTCTGGCAGGGTTGAACGTGATACCTATGAGATTCGCGGCAATATCCGCCAAGGGAACTCTGGTGGGCCAATGATCAATATGAATGGTGAAGTTCTCGGCGTGGTTTTTGGTGCTTCTATGGATACTAGCGATATAGGCTATGTACTTACTGCTGAGGAGGTCAAAGACGCCATTGGTGATGTTTCTACCTTGACAAATACAGTGGCTACCGGGGAGTGCGTAGCAAATTAGGAGTGTACTATCGGTCTACTCGGTTGATAAAACCAGAAACTACAGCGGCAAAAGCATGGGGTGCTTCAAGGTGTGGGCGTAGATTTGCTCCGGGAACATTGCGCTGAATGAACACACCGGTCGCTCTTTTTTGTGCTTGGCGCAGCAAGTGCATGCTTCTGCGTGAGCCGTCGTTAATGGCTAGAACGGGAACGGCAACGTCGATATTGCGCCATTTTAGTGGTACAGGTGCTATTTGCAGGCGCAGTAGTTGCATGACTGCTGGGAATGTTGAGTCAATGGACATGGCATTGCAGCGTAGCTCGAGATCCTGCTTGAAATAGGGGCTGAGTTGATATTGCGCGCTAGTCAGCGCACGTAGGTTCTTGGTAAGAATGTGTTTTTTATAGCGCCAGAGTTTGTTGCTTACCGGGAAAGGTAACCATGCTAGTAGGGATTCTCGGATAAATTCGCTGCATGACCACGGTGCTCGTGATAGGGCAAGTCGAAGGTCACAGGGATGGAGCCCGTCGACGCTAATCATGCTGCGGACAAGACTGGGGTTGGTGCCACTGAGGATCCAGGCGATTGCAGCACTAGCGCCTACTGCAATGATATGGGCATCATCATGGCCGAGAGTGCGAATGGCACCAGAGATATCGCCAAGAATATCGTGGATACCATAGGTGACCGGGGGTTTATCGGAAAGCCCATAGCCGCGTAGGTCAAGTGCTGCTACATGAAAACCACAGTCTGCTAGTGGTTGCAGACTACGGTGAAAATCAATCCACCCGCTATAAGAATCGTGCAATAGCACAATGAGTGGATTGTGTGTTTCTCCTGCGGTAACTGCATGGAGCCTAATGCCCCGGGTATGTAAAGACTGATGCTGGTAGCCGTCGAGAGCTACGATTTGGGGCGTGAGCGTTTTGTGGGCTAAGTCGCTCGTCTTTGGGGGCATAGGTGATATCTGCCCTTAGCTATACATACCGCGGTTGCTAGCTTCTAGTTTTGCCTGAGCCTGACCAGGTACAAGGCTCTTGAGCTCGCCGACGCTTTCGATGGTTTTCTTTGGTGCGCCAATTTTCTTTACTTTTTGCAATCCGATGAATGCGAATAGACCAGCTAGGACGAGCATGAATACGAAGACGATAAGGAATGAAGCCCAGCGTGGTAGCCATAGGTCTGCAAGAAGTTCTGCGAGGAAGAAGAAAAAGAAGAAAGAGCTATATAGTGCGATGGTTCCCGCTACGCCAAAGAGTCCGCCACCGATGGCACCTTTTTTAACTTCGCCAGCAATTTCTGCTTTTGCGAGTTCGATTTCGGAACGTACAAGAGTGGAAATTTGTGAGGTCGCGTTGCTCACGAGTGCACCAATGGATTTGTTGTTGGTTGCGTCTACGTCGCTTAGTGGAATGGCATTAACTTGTGCGTTGAATGTTTCAGCGCCGTCGGTAAAAAGACCGTTATTGTTGCTCACGAGTGGAGTCCCTCCAATGAATAAAAAGTGCAGTTAGTATATATGGTGCCACGAATTCGCTTATAAAGTGAACTCCTAGCATTAATTGTTGTGGATTCGTAGTATAAATTATTATGAATCAGCTGGAACATTTAGCTCAGAACCTACGTGTTGCGCCGCTCATTGCTCAGGCAACACAGGCGGTTAATGCTGTTCATCGTTCCCGCATCAACTTACGACGTTCCGATGTTACCAGTTCAGAAGCTATTGTGCGGGGTGCTCGTCTGAATTGTTTTCTAAGCCCACACATGAGTGAGCATGTGGCTATGAGCGCCTATAGTGTTTTAGCGCCTGGGGTGGTGGTAGAGAGTGTGCAAACATTTGTGCGTGCGCCCTTGCAAGTATTGGCGCGTATCGACGCTCTTGCTGGTGGGGATGCTAAACCTGTGCGTGAGGGGCAGCGACTTATTTTGCTGGCACGCATGATTACGATGCATTCTGATCATGTTCTCGTTCCTGCTTTGGTGCATGGTGAGATCGCCTCTCGAGAATTTTTTGGCGAGCGTAGTGGCACTGTTGCCAGGGTTGCTATGCGGCTGAGTGCTATGGCAGGTGGGTTTGATCCACGTGGGCTATGTGTTCCGGAAGTGTATTATCACCGCAATAGTAAAGAATATGTGCGCCTGGTGAATCAGTTAGGTGCTAGTGATATGACGGAACAGGCCTTGGTGCCTTTTTTGGAACATCATTTTAAGGCTTATATTGCGGGAGCTGCTGAGGGGGAAGGAATTGCTCAGACAATGAGCACTATCTAAGTGCCTAATATAGAACTCGGTATTGGATTGTGTGGATTATATGCACTGTTGGTTGCGTTTGTGTGTGGTGTATGTAATAATTGCTCGTGCAAGGCCCCGATATACAGTGTGGCCTGCCCCGGTCCGCCCCCCTGTGACCGGGAATTGCGACCCGCGCGTTTACCCCCCCTTGCGCGGGTCGTTTTAATTTCCCTGGTTGGTAGCGAGGCTTAAAGCCCACTGAGCTCTTTGAGAGCTGCTAGGTGAGCGTCGAATGCTTTTTTGCCTTGTTGCGTGAGTGTAATCCACACAATATCTTTTTTCCGAGAAGAGCCGTATTCCCGAAACCTGCTGATGTAGTTCTTTTCTTCCAGAATGCTCAACTGTTTCGATAGGGTGGCGTCGGATAGGCCGGTTTTGAGCCGTAATACGGAAAACTGCATATGGGTTTCTGTGTCTTCGGTTGCACCATATGTGTTGAGGATAGAGCAGATCTTAAAACGATTAAGTGGATGAATGATTGGATCTAACTGGGCAAAGTCATTCATGGTGCTGTGATTATTCCCCTTGGGATATGAACTTACGACGATTAAGCATACCGGTTTTATAGATGATAGCGGCACAGATACCTGCAATGATCGACCAGATCACTAGCGCCCATAGCGGAAAAGGGTTGAGTATTTTTGCCAGACCTGTTGGTGCATACACCATGACCATGATGAGCACAAAGCCGATGATGAACTTCAGGGTGCTTGATCCTTGTGATGATTGTCCAGCTGCGCGGCTACGTAATCCGGCACTAGCGCTGGTTTGGAGTGCTTGTGCAATAAAGAAGATGATGACCAAAGCGAATAGGGATGCTATTGCAATCCATGACCATGATTGTTCTGTATAAAGTTTTGAGAAATTGTATAGGAAAGTGCAGCTTGCAATGAGTATGCCGAAAATGGCGATGATGACTGGGTGACTGCTTTTCCTGCTGGCAATTTTTCTTTTGTGGTGGTTGTCGAATTGAAGTGCCTCATATGTGTCGCTCACGACGTTCTCCTTTGGTGTTTTCTTGAGCGTTTTATGTGAGGAAAGTAAAACTCATTTACTTTCCATAATGGAAAATATAACACTTTCCACAATGGAAAACAAGGGGTGGGGTGATGGTTATGTGTGATAGTCACACCGCAAAAGGGTCACTATCAGGATCTTTGGAAATGCGTAATTCCATTTTTTGGGCGATATTGTCGGCGGTGTTTTCTCCGAAATAATGCGCCACGAAGGCTGCCGCCATGTCCATTCCAGCTGCGATTCCCGAGGATGTCCATATGCCGCGATCATGTACCCACCTGGCTTTATATGTCCAATCCACGGTGGTTCCGTGGGAGCGTGCCCAGTTGAAAGCCTGTTTATTGCTGGTTGCGCGGTAGCCGTCTAATAATCCTGCTGCGGCAAGCAATGCGGAGCCGGTACATACCGATAGTGTCAGTGTGGTGCTGTGCGCTAGTTTCCGGAGCTCCTGTAGAAAATGTGTGTCTGTGGCTAGGGATCTGGTGCCTAGCCCTCCTGGAACCATGAGGACGTCGCCGCTTATCTGTGAGTAGGAACCGTCGGGGATTATTTCCACGCCTTGTGAGCTTGCGATGGGTTGTCCGTCTGGGGATAGGAATTCGACGCCCAAGTTTTCGACGTGTGAGAAGAATTCTGCTGGACCAAACACATCAAGAAGCTCGAAATCCTTGAAAAGGATAATGGAAATGCGGGTGGGTGGCATGGTTTTACTTTAACCTACACATTTCCCAGGTAATTGTTTTCTCCATTTTTGAGCCCCAAAACAATTATGTGCTCTTTGACCCTTATTTACTGAGGTGGAAAATACATAAAATTGCAGTTCAGGATAGTTGTTTGGAGTTGTTGAATAATTGTTTAGTAATTGTTGGCGCCGCAACAATATCCCATACTTTAGGATTTTGGTGCAGTCTACTTTAGAAATTTGGTAAAAATGGAAGATTGATTTATCAAGGGCAGTATGGTTCCGATGGTGGGGCGTGTTCCGTGGTGAATGTTGAAAAGGTATTGTTATAAAACTCCATATAAGCTACCATAATGAATATGTTCAATGAACAAGTTCAGTTAGAAAACCTGTCGGTACGTCGTCAAGCACAAAAAGAAGCCACACAAAAGAAAGTTCTACACGCAGCGCACACACTATTTATTAAAAACGGGTACGCCAACACCAGCATTCGAGATATAGCCACTCACGCAGGAGTAAGCGTGGGGACAGTCATGGGAGTAGGCAATAAACGCAGCATACTCATCAAAACCATTGGGCACTCAATACAGGAAATACACGAAGAAATACACGGAGAATCCACTGATCTTCTGTCAGTCATAACCCCTTTTCTCACGATGTTCACGGGACATGAGGAACTCTCTAGAGCTTTTGGCGCCGCACTCATCGAGGAATCCGATCACAGCGAAACCTTGACATCTCTAAAACAGCTACTCCTGAACGAAATCCAATCACGCCTGAGCAACAGCACTCTCTCAGCACAAGAAGCCACAGAGTTCGGGGAGATCCTCTATCACACCTACCTTGGCTTACTCATTGAATGGGCCGCCGGTTTACATAACGACGAAGAACTCCATGTTCAAGCCCAAAGAACAATTACCCGCCTAGAAACCGCTTTTGGAGTATCCCAATGATTATTGACGCACAGCCCCTATGGGCACCTATCCTGCTTGCCCTTGTTTTGCTTGGCGACATACTGATGTCGATTCGACCTCTGCCTTTTATTGAAAAATGCCTTCGAGGTGTCAACCTGCCCCGACAGTGGTGGTGGATATTGATCTATATTAAAACTCTTGCTGTTGCTGGTCTTACTGTCGGGATATGGATTCCTGGGGTGGGGATTGCTACCACAGCTGCAGTTGTTGCCTATTTCATTGCTGCGGCAATTGCGCACATAAAAGCTAAATTCCTTGGTACCGAGTTCTGGCTCAACTGCCTCGGTATGCTTGCGCTCTCTATTGTGGTGCTGGGGGTTATGCTTTACTCATAAAAAAACTTTCGACGAAAATCTCATCGTTTATCAATGCGAAGGATAATCTGGCGCATTGTCCATTGGTATGTCTCAGGTTCTGTGGTTATGATGAGAAATGCTTTTAGGTTTTTCTCAGCTTTGTGTTTTGTGGCTGAGGATGGCTTGGAAAGTATTTTTGTTCTTTTCCTAGGAGAATAGAGGAAATAATGTTGTTGAATCGTTTTGCTAAGCGTGCTGCGGCGGTTGCTGCCGTAAGTATGCTTGGTGCGGGTTTTCTAGCCCCCCCCCCTCAGTATTAGCTAGTCAAGACGACGGTAGTGGTAGCGACCTTGGCGGGCCTAGTAATGTTCATGGCTATTGGGGTGGTGCGAACTGTGACACTGGTTCTACCTGTGTAAAGCAAGTGGGGGATGAAACACAGGTCACCTGGCAGGTCCAATTGTCACCTTTGGTGATGTCTGAGGATCACATCCAAACCTCTCGTGGTGCGCAAATCATGATCCCATCCACAGTCAAAGATGTGTCGATTAAGTTGACGCATATGCCTAATGTGCAATGGCATATGGGTGATGCCGCTCAGGGAGAAGATCCTGAGAAAACTTATTGGGAAGATTTGGATGGTAATCCGCTACCTGAAGAAAAAATCATTGGGTGGGGTAATGATAGTTATGTTCCTACCAAAGAAGTAGAGTATCAGGTTCCGATTGTTGATTCGGTGGAGAAACTAACAGATAACGACACGTATAAGGTGTCGTCGTTTGTGAAGAATCTTCATGGTTCTTTGAGCAATGCATCTGCATCAGAGGTGCCCGGAGAGAATTCATATGGGGTTCAGCCGTCGTCTTTTGCTGAGCAGCCTGATTGGGATTTCTACCAAATCGGCTTGAACGCGCTGGGTGTTTATACCTTTGAGGTCACCGGTACTGTGGAAGCGGTTGGTGATGATACGTATGTGCCGATTCGCGCTGAGAATATGCTGTGGAAGTGCTCTGATGAGATTCTTGGACCTGGTAATGTTGAAGAGGGGTGTCAGGACTTGAAAGATTATGAGTGGGGTCGTACGGGTGAGTTGCCTCCTGTGACAACTGCTGAGCAGTCTGAGGATACTCGTAAAAAGATTGTGGAATTATACGAGAATCAAGGCTCGAAGCATGGTGTGACTGGTGTGGGTGCGTGTGCTGTGACAGCAGATATTGGTCGTTTCGATACGATTGGTGGTGATATTGAGGCTACTGTTGGTGATCGTTATCGGAAGTATGCGCAGACGTTTAATCTTCGCCTTAATCCTGCGGTGAATTATTTTGGTCCGTTGCTTGGTGGTGAGGATAACTGTGACCAGGGTTTCCAGCATATTACGTTGTGTCCTGATGAGGATTCTGAGGTGCCGCCTAGTGAGGAGCCTGTAGAGTCTGAGGAACCAACGCCTTCTGAGGAAGAGGAGGTTGAGCCTACTAAGCCTTCTAAAGAAACAGAGGAACCAACTGATTCCGAAGAACCAACCTCTAGCGAGGAACCTCAAGAATCTGAGGAACCAACTCCAAGTGAAGAACCACAGGAACCTGAGCAGGAGAAACCTGTGAAGCCGGTTGATCGTCCTGAAGAACGTGAGGAACCGGTTAAGCCTGTTGTTCCACCAACTGTGCCTGACACAGACACAGAGCAGGGTGAGGTTGTTACTACTGTTGTAGAGCCTGAGGATAAGGAAGAAAAACCTGAGGACAAACCTGCCGATTCTAAGCCAGAATCTAAGCCTGAACCTAAGACCGTTATTTCTGAAAGCGTTAAGGATAACGTCGCTAAGCAGGCTAAGACTGTAGCGAAGAAAGACCGTCCTAAAGTTACTACTGGTGGTCACCTGCGCGCTGCGTAGTCGCAAAGATATTTCGTGAAGGCTCTTACATTTTTGTAAGGGCTTTCTTGGTTTTAAGGCTGTATAGCAAGGTTATCCACAACAATAACGCTGATATATCAACAAAAGCGAGGGTTATTCACAGGGATGGTTGCATGATCTAGGAATTGCGGCGCAAACGCGGCACACTGTGGGACATGACAAAAGCACACAGCAAAACTGTTTTCAGCACTCGACCTCTTGCTTCCCGACCGTATCCTGTGGTTCGCAGCTCAGCTTTAGTCGAACATTCGCGGCATGGAAACCGTGTGAACGTAGAATCTGCAGTGGCTCCATCTATAACTTCACCTACCAGCGCATACCCTGTATTAGTTGCTATCAAAGACCCGGTACTCAAGCCTGATGTCCTTAACGCAGTCGCTGCTACTGGACGCAAATATATTGAGCTAGCGCACCCTGAACAAGAATTTTCTCGGCATATTCGTCGGGCGTCGGTTGTGCTTATCGACACTCACTATGCGCAAAAACTGGTGCAACAAGCTGCCCTCCACACGTCTGCTCGTATTTTTCTTCTTGCTACCGAATCGGAAGAAATAGATTGGCAACTAGCTATGAAAATACATAGCGATGATGTCTTTGTGTTACCTGCTCAAGAGCTAGAACTTTTAGAGACACTAGGGCAAAACCCCAATAGCCACAGCGCGCATGATAGTCCTGTGATTGCAGTCCTAGGTGCTAGTGGTGGTGCTGGTACCTCGACTTTCGCGGCTTGTCTTGCGCACTCTCTTTCTCACTCCACGAGTAGTGAGGTTGCACTGTGTGATGCGCACCCTCTATCGGGTGGCTTGGATTTACTTCTGGGCATTGAATCACAAATGGGAGTACGCTGGCCAGATCTCTCTTTTACCCAAGGTACGATTTCCGGGAAAGACCTGGTGGCAGCTTTGCCGCAGTGCTCATCTGGTGTGCGTGTGCTTAGCCATGCACGAGGTATTGCAAGTGATATATCAGCGCAGGCAGTCTCGGGCGTGCTAGAGAGTTTATGTGGATGTGCCAGCGTGGTCGTCGACTGTCCGGTAGCTACAGATATCACTCACACTGTAATTGATTTTGCACAATTATGTGTGCTCCTTGTGCCAGCTGAAGTGCGTGCAGCTGCTTCGGCATCAGTGCTCATTGAACAGTTAAATGCACAAAAAATACGCATAGCAGTTGTGTTAGTGCATAGAGGCTGGTCGGGAATGAATACAGCTGATATGGAGTACCTGCTCAAAGCACCCATATGCGCCCAAATACCTAAACTTCCCGCTTTGGCAAAAACCACGGAAACTACTGGACTCTCTGGAAAATTTCCCCGCGCAATGACCAAAGCAGCTACGCACGTACTTGATCATCTACAGCCGGAGGGATAATCACAATGAGCGGTGGTTATGCGAAAATTATTGAACAAGTGCAGCGTCGTATAGCAGAAGAAGGTAATCCTGCTGATCTCGGTAGTCTTGTGCGCGACGTCGCTGGTGGTGTGTTGAGTGACCGTGATGTATTCCAAATCCTACGAAAAATAAGGCACGATTCAGACGGTATCGGACCATTAGAAAGCCTAGTGGCGTTACCTGGCGTCACGGATGTAGTGGTCAATGGTGCTTGTGATATTTGGTTTGATCGTGGTAATGGCTTAGAACGTGCAGCGATACAGTTCGATGACGACAACGCGGTCAGGCAATTAGCAACCAGATTGCTCAATGCCTCAGGGCGCAGACTCGACGACGCACAGTGCTTCGCCGACGGCAGAATAGCTCGACAAGATGGCAGTAGCTTGCGAGTCCATGCGATCCTTAGCCCGCCATCTGACACCGGAACGTGTATTTCTTTGCGCGTACTCAAACAGTCACGGGCAGGTCTAGATGACCTATGCCAATACGGCACATTTAGCCCACAGACGCAACGTATCGTGGAACAAATAATAGACTCACGACGCTCCCTCTTAGTTATTGGTGGCACAGGAAGTGGAAAAACCACGCTACTTGGTGCGTTATTGTCCAGGGTATCGCCTAAACAGCGCATTATTTGTATCGAAGATACAGCAGAACTGAAACCAGAACACCCACATTGCATTTCCTTAGTGACACGCGCAAAAAATACCGAAGGCAAGGGAGAAATAACCATGACAGACTTGCTGAAACAAGCACTGAGAATGCGGCCAGATCGTATCGTCGTGGGTGAAATTCGTGGTGCAGAGGTGGTTGATCTCCTTGCTGCGCTCAATACCGGACATGAGGGGTGTGCAGGAACAGTACACGCTAATTCTTTACATGAAGTGCCAGCACGCCTAGAGGCACTAGCTGCTTTAGGAGGATTATCCCGCAGTGCATTGCATTCACAACTAGCGGCAGCAAAACCAGTCGTATTGATGATGAAGAAAACACCAGAAGGAAGAAAACTTCAACAAATAGGTGAGTTAGTTGGCAACCCGACGCAAATCAAAGTGATATGGGAGAAAAACACATGAACGCAGCATTATGGTGCCTGGCTGGATCCATGCTTATCACTGCACCGCATAGTATGCTTCGTGCAGGAATAAGGACTGGCGACAAGCAATACCGAGTGCCACAAATCCAAAAAATAGGTTTAGCAGTGGTGATAGTAGGGTTGTGCATTATCTCTACAGAACGGATAAGCATTGCTCTGTCTGTGGCAATTCTTGGCGCCACGCTGTACCGGGTGACGAAAGCAATTCTCATTCAGCGTCAGCATAATTATGCACAAAAACATATGGGACAATTTATGGCTGTCCTTGTTGGCGAATTAGAAAGTGGTGCTACTACTGAGCAGGGGTTATGGAAAGCAGCAGCAGAAACCTCGCATAAAACAATTGCGCAACGGGTTCGCGTAGCAGTAAAACGAGCGCGGGCCGCAGGAGCATTAGCAGGAGTACAGGCTTTAGAAGAATACGCCCATAAGATTCCAGCATTCGCTCGTATCGCCGCGGTATGGGAGCTATCTCACCGGCATGGCATTGCACAAGTGCCACTTTTTAACCAAGTGCAAACATACCTTGATGAGCAGCAAAAATTCCAACGATTAGTTGCCGCAGATATACAAGGGGCACAATTGACCGCAATCATTGTGAGTATTTTGCCAATAGTAGGAATGCTCTTGGGCCTAGCCATAGGGGTCAATGCTCTAGATTTCCTCTTTGGCGGAGGCATAGGTGGGGTGCTGCTTGTCGTCGGAGTGTTGTTTTTGAGCGCCGGAATAGAAGTGTCGCACAAAATTATTGATTCCGTTAAGAAAGGAAACCCATGATTACACTCTGCTGTGCAATAGCGTGTTCACTATTGCTATGGGATTCCTCCCGGGCATTGCGCTGGCATTTACTTATTACCCACAGCATTAATCCCAGAGACGAACCAAACCACGATGAGCGCAAAGGAAGTCGCACCAGAGGAGGTCGCAAAAGGTCGGTTGGAATGCAGAAATGGTGTGAGCGCTGGGTGGCATTGGTGTCAGGACATAAAAACCATACACATCCGCTTGATTGTGCTGCTGATGTCGATCTCTACGCTTCCTGTATTAGTGCAGGGATGAGTCACAGTGCTGCGGCAGCTGCAGTGGCGCGTAAATCACATATTGTTCAGTGGCAAGCAGTAGCCCAATTACTCGCCTTGGGAATGAATGGTGAACGAGCATGGCAACCTTTGGCTCAAGTAGATGGGTTATCAGAACTATTGAGCATTGCACGTAACTCTCATCGATCTGGAAGTGCCATGCACACAGGATGTACTAGGCTCGCTCAGCGATTACGTACACAAGCTCAAACACAATCTACTGCTCGGGCGCAACGTGCAGGAGTGCTTATCGCCATACCACTAGCTTTATGCTTTCTACCTGCATTTTTTATTCTGGGGCTCGTTCCATTGGTGGTGTCTCTTGGGATTGCGCAGTTATAAGCAGCTGCAAGTAGATAAGCGGTTATAGAGATTAGGGGGACGTAACGAATGCTCAACAGTACATAAGAATTACATAACATCCACAACAAAATTAAAGAACTCAAAGAACTAAAAACCAAAGAATGAGAAAGGAATAAGCAATGAACATTATCCAGACACGGTTACGCGAGCTCTTTCGCAATGACGCAGGCATGACCACATTAGAATATGCAATGGGAGCACTTGCCGCAATGGCATTAGCCGCTGCCTTATATATGGTGGTCAGCAGTGGTACAGTTTCAGATGCGATTGAGTCAATTATCACTGATGCACTGTCGAAACGTCCCTCATAACCGTCGTGGGTTACTACGCGATCAGTGAGCAATAAGTGAACATAACAGGGGATTGAGAAAGGGGAGGTAATGCGGCACCAGATAGTCAACGCGGATACTTTTTGTACTCGATTTTCAACGGATATCAGCAGAAAAATACAAAACACATTACTCAAGCAATGGAGAGTGCGGTGGTGGTCAAAGGTGCTCAGCTCACCGAGACTATCGTGTGTGGGTAGAGATAACGGCATGGTGACTCTGGAATCAGCACTGGTCATGGCTGTCATGATGATGTTTGTGTCTTTGCTTGTTGGTGCCCTTTTTACTATCGGAGCATATATCAGTGCTGTTGATATTGCTGGTGCTGCAGCGCGCGCTTATAGCATCGGAATAGAATACACGCCGAGCAATGGCAAGGTACGTGTGCAAGAACAAGGGGAATTGATTAGTGTTACGGCAACTGTTCCAGCATTTTTTATTGATGTTCAGTCCAGTGTTGTCTTTCCTAAAGAACAGTTTTAGGAGGTTAATGCAACGCCAAAGAAAAATTGTGTGCAATCAAGATGGTAATGTCACGATTGTTGCAATAGCGATGATCTTTGTATGCATGAGTATCTTTATCGTGTGCATAACTATGAGTACGCGCGTAATACATCGACATCAAGCAAAAGTCATTGCCGACGTATCAGCAGTAGCAGGAGCATATGCACTCTATGCCGGTAATTCAGCCTGTGATCGCGCTGAGGAAGTAGCACATGATAATGACGCACTCCTGGTTTCTTGTGTGTGCTCAGGAGAAGATGTTGAAATCAGCATCGAAATAGAAAAAGTGCAGGCGTCCTCCCGAGCAGGTCCGGTGCACTAGTCATCACACTGTCACGTCGTCACACACGGTGAGCTTTAGGCTTGAGTGGCATTCAACAATGCTTTTAGGAGCAATAAGGCATCGGCTTTGCTCAGTGGATTATTACCATTGCCGCATTTAGGTGATTGGATACATGAGGGGCACCCTTTTTCACAAGAACAGGAATCAATCACAGCATAAGTCGCGGCAATCCAATCACCAAAATGCTCAAAACCACAATCAGCAAAACCAGCACCACCTGGATGAGCGTCATAAACAAAAACAGTCGGCAATCCAGTATCAGAGTGAAGCTCAGTAGACACCCCACCAATGTCCCACCGGTCACACGTGGCAATCAACGGGAGCATACCAATGGCGGCGTGTTCTGCGGCATGAAGAGCACCAGGAACATCAGCAATACCACAAGCAGAAAGTAACGTGGGATCTACTGTATATGCCACAGCTCGAGTACGTAACTGACTTTGCGGAAGTTCCAAAGGAATCAACCCAAGGGAACTGCCATCAAAATACGATCGAAAATAACCGATGACCTGGGTCGTAACCTCAACATCGATATTAGAGATCCAGATTCCTGGTGCAGGATTGCTTATATGCTGTTGATCGGGGCTAGAAAGGACACGGATATTCGTCGTCGAGCGTGAATGCGTGATGTAATCAGGGGTTTCGGGTTTTACTAAAGCAATTTTGCCCGCTATATCGAGATCTTCTACTAAAAACGACTCTCCTTGGTGCAAATACACCGCGCCAGGGTGTGCTTGGGCAAAAACTTGCGCACTACTTATCGAACCCAAAATACGACCATCGCTTGAGTCCACAATGACAAAATCGCTCTCATTGCCCCGAAGAGACACCTGAGCATGAGGATCCGGAGAATGTGGCGGCAAGGTGGTAAACCAGCCTGCGGCACGTCGTCGGAGCAATCCTTGCTCTGCCAAATCAGCTGCCACCTGTTCAGCCTGCAAAGCAGCAAGCTCTGCATCACTGAGGGGTGCTTCCAATGCAGCGCATAAAACATGGTGCACAAGGATATGTGGATTAGTAGGGTCAAAGATATTTCGCTCAATCGGGCGTTCTAATAATGCTTGTGGATGATGAATCAAAAACATATCCATAGGCTCGTCCCTGGCCACCAAAACAATAAGGCTACTTTGCCCTCGACGCCCAGCCCGCCCTGCCTGCTGCCAAAAACTTGCCGCAGTGCCAGGATAACCAGCCATAACCACACTATCTAAACCACCAACATCAATCCCTAACTCAAGGGCATTAGTGGAGGCAACGCCAAGGAGAGTACCGTCGTCAAGGTGACGTTCTAACTTACGACGCTCCTCAGCCAAATATCCTGCCCGATATGCGGCAATACGCTCAGCAAGATCGGGACGATCTCTCTGGGATAAAATGCTGCTACAGCGCAGGGCAACAATCTCTGCTTGGCGCCTGGAACGCACAAAACTTAATGTTCGTGCTCCCTCGGCTACCAGAACAGCCATAATTTCTGCTGTTTCATGTGAAGCTGAGTACCGAATGGGTGCAACCGCTTTAGTCTGAACACGAGAATCAGCGTCGGTATCGTCTGCCGCAGCAATCTCAGCAGTATTTTCGGCAGCATTAACCAATCCTGGTTCCCACAACATGATTGTGCGTGCTCCTGTGGGGGCACAATCTTCAGTTACTGCATGAACCTGAGCGCCAATGAGATTACTGGCATGAGCTGCAGGATCATTGCTGGTGGCAGAGGCAGCAATCACTGTTGGCTGTGCGCCATAGCGAGCACATATTCTCAACAATCTTCGCAACACTAAAGACACATGGGCGCCAAAAACACCGCGATAAGAATGGCACTCGTCGACAACGATGTACTTTACGTGTCGCAATAGTCTGGCCCAGCGAGCGTGATTGGGCAAAATCGCATGGTGGAGCATATCTGGATTGCTGAAAATAAATCGAGAATGCTCCCGGATGGCTGCGCGCGCATCTGTGGGGGTGTCACCGTCATAAGGAGCAGGATGAACATCGGATAATTCCTCAATCGCGCTGGTCATCGCAGTGATAGCTCCAAGTTGATCCGCGCCTAGTGCTTTGGTTGGTGTGAGGTAGATAGCGCAGGCAGTAGGGTCAGTGGCGAGAGTGGACAGAATTGGTAGCTGATACCCTAATGACTTTCCTGATGATGTTCCAGTAGCAATCACGACGTGTTTCCCAGCAAAAGCAGCGTCGGCGCAATCCATTTGATGCTGATAAGGTTTGCTGATTCCGGCGTCGTAAAGCCACGAAATAAGCGCTGGCTGAATCCATGATGCCCATTGGCTATGGCGAGCAGGCCGTGGTGCTAAGTGCGCAATGTGGGTGTAAGAGGAATGTGGCAGCGCTTCGGTGATTGCTCTGGTGAGTTCCATACCAAGCTGATCCCCCAATACGGGGTTATTTTCATGCATAGTCCATTACTTTCAGTGCAGGTGAGCGCATTTTATCCACATAAAACACTAACGACGTATCCAAGTGATTATAAACGTGGCAGACTGAAAGAGGTCGCTAAGGCTTGTCTTAAATCGCTTTGATTTATGGATGAGCATTATTTTTACGAAAGTGATCTGCGGGTTCCATTGACTTGAGTGCCTGTGGTGTCTTACGCATTGTGAGGATGATCGACCCACCGCAATTCGGTAATGCACCGAGTAATACACATATAGTGAGGATTTTTTATGGCACAGGGAACTGTGAAATGGTTTAATGCTGAAAAAGGCTTTGGTTTTATCGCGCCTGAAGATGGGGGCGCAGATGTTTTCGTACACTACTCTGAAATCACTGGTAATGGTTTCCGTACTCTAGAAGAAAACCAGCGTGTTGAGTTCGAGATCGGCGACGGCGCAAAAGGACCACAGGCACAGCAGGTACGTGCACTCTAAAACATATCAGTGAGCTTTGTGCACACTACAGTTTGCACGCTACGGCATGAGCGCAATACGAAAAGCGCATATTGTGGGGCGGGAAACTGCAACAATAACCCCAGGCAATTAACCCAGTGGTAAAGAAAACGACCTTAATTTTCTGCCCATGTGTTAATTTTCTGGGTTTTGCGCTATCTGGTGTCATGATCTGTGGTCATGCAGCCGATAGTGCAGCTAAGGTAGCGAATGTATCAAATGTGCGATTACCCGAGCAGAATAAAATAGCTTATATGCTGCTTTTTTAGGTAAAAGTGCATAGGTGCACCGTACTATTGAGGCAATAAGAAACAAAATTACATAATTATTGATTATTGCTAGAACATCATTAAACACTGAAGTGAGGTTGTATCTTTCATGGCAGATGGCAAAGGCACCAAGAGCCTCGTTATCGTTGAGTCTGCAACGAAAGCCAAGAAAATTGCGCCCTACCTCGGATCGGACTATATCGTCGAGGCGTCAGTGGGGCATATTCGTGATCTGCCACGCGGTGCAGCTGATGTGCCCACCAAATACAAAAAAGAACCCTGGGCACGCTTAGGGGTCAATACAGAAGATAACTTTAAGCCGCTCTATGTGGTTAGCCCAGAGAAGAAAAAGAAAGTAACGGATCTTAAAGCCAAACTCAAGCAGGTAGATGAGCTTTTGCTGGCAACTGACCCCGACCGTGAGGGGGAAGCAATTGCGTGGCATCTACTCGAGGTGTTAAAGCCAAAAGTCCCAGTTCGTCGTATGGTTTTTAATGAGATCACCAAGCCTGCGATTCTTGCCGCTGCGCAAAATACGCGCGATCTAGATGAAAATCTTGTCGACGCTCAAGAGACTCGGCGTATTCTGGATCGGCTCTATGGTTATGAAGTCTCACCTGTGCTGTGGAAGAAGGTTATGCCACGGCTTTCTGCTGGCCGGGTGCAGTCGGTAGCCACTCGTGTGATTGTCGAGCGGGAACGAGAGCGCATGGCGTTCGTTTCAGCTGATTATTGGGATTTAACTGCTCAATTCAATACCGGCAAAGCCCAAACGAGTGCGGCTGAACCCACCACGTTTAGTGGTCGTTTGGTCAGCGTCGATAAGCGTCGGGTTGCTACCGGGCGAGATTTCACCGACAAAGGTGAATTACAGGGCAATGTGGTGCGCATCAATGCTCAGCGTGCGCAAGAGTTAGCTGCTGCTCTTGAAGGTCAACCGATGACAGTAGCTGCAGTGGAGGAAAAACCCTATACTCGCAAGCCTTATGCGCCTTTTATGACCTCTACGCTGCAACAAGAGGCAGGGCGAAAGTTGCACTTTACCTCTGAGCGCACCATGCGTATTGCACAGCGACTCTACGAAAATGGTCATATCACCTATATGCGTACCGACTCCACTACCTTGTCTGAGCAGGGGCTCAAGGCTGCTCGGGAGCAGGCAGTATCGCTGTATGGCAAAGAATATGTGGCAGATAGTCCGCGACGCTACGACCGTAAAGTAAAGAACTCTCAGGAAGCGCACGAGGCGATTCGCCCAGCTGGTGAGTCTTTTATGACTCCAGATCAATTACGCTCTCAGCTTGATGCAGAAGAGTTTAAGCTCTACGAATTAATCTGGCAGCGCACTGTTGCCTCTCAAATGGCAGATGCAAAAGGCACTTCCATGAAAGTAACTCTGGCTGGTGCTGCTATCGATGGTTCTGAAGTAGAGTTTGCCACCACTGGTCGTACCATTAGTTTCCAGGGATTCTTGCGTGCCTATGTGGAAACCAGCAGATTATCCGATGGTCGGGATGTGGCTGATAATGCAGAGCGCCATTTACCGCAACTTACCAAAGGTGATCCTATTGGCGTGGACGCAATCGAAGCCGATGGACATTCTACTAACCCACCTGCTCGCTACACCGAGGCATCATTGGTGAAGAAAATGGAAGACTTAGGCATTGGTCGTCCATCCACCTACGCGTCGATTATTAAAACTATCCAGGATCGTGGCTATGTCTACTCCCGTGGCAATGCCCTGGTGCCAAGCTGGGTAGCATTTGCAGTAGTGGGACTTTTGGAGAAAAGTTTTGCCTCACTTGTGGATTATGATTTCACCTCCTCAATGGAAGATGAACTCGACGACATTGCCGCAGGTAGAGAAAATGGCACCCACTGGTTAAGCGGTTTCTACTTTGGCGATGCCCAGGCGTCAGGAGCCACAGCAGAATCCATTGCGCGCGATGGCGGCCTCAAAGCAATTGTTGGCGATAACCTCGAGTCCATCGATGCTCGTGAGGTCAACTCCCTCAAGCTATTCGACGACGACCAAGGGCGTGCCGTTGTGGTGCGCGTCGGGCGCTATGGTCCTTATATTGAGCGTGTGATTGGGCACAAAGATGGGCAGCCAGAGTATCAACGCGCTAACCTTTCCGACACAATTACCCCAGATGAGCTTAATAAAGAGCTTGCAGAGCGACTCTTTGCTACTCCGCAATCAGGGCGTGAGCTTGGACGAAACCCACAGAATAATCGCATGATTGTGGCTAAGGAAGGTCGCTATGGTCCTTATGTGACTGAGCTAGTCAATGAGGATGAGCGCGAGAAAATCACTGCTCAAGCTGAGCGAATCGTTGCTGAAGAACGCGCTGCAGAGGACGCACAGCGTGCAGCAGAAGGCAAGCGCCCAAAGAATTGGGAGACGAAGACGGCAGCGGCGCAAAAAGAAAAGCGGATTAACCAAATCATTGAAGATACGCTTAAACCGGCTACTGCGTCATTGTTTAGTTCCATGGAACCAGCGACGGTCACCCTAGAAGAGGCGTTGCAGCTGATGTCTTTGCCGCGTGAAGTAGGCATTGACCCTAGCGATGAGCAGATGATTACTGCGCAAAATGGTCGTTATGGGCCGTATCTGAAAAAGGGCACGGATTCGCGTTCCTTGGGTAGTGAGGAGCAAATTTTCACCATCACTCTCGACGAAGCGCGTCGCATTTATGCTGAGCCGAAGCGTCGTGGGCGTGGTGCTACTCCATCTGCACTTAAACATCTTGGTGATAATGACGTGTCTGGTAAGCCGATGAGTGTGAAAGACGGGCGCTTTGGTCCTTATGTCACTGATGGCGAGGTTAATGCTTCGCTTCGTCGTGGTGATGATCCGCTTTCGCTTACCGACGCGCGCGCCAATGAATTGCTCTCTGAGCGTCGGGCGAAAATGGCTGCCGAGGGCAAGCCGGTGAAGAAGGCGACGAAGAAGAAAGCAGTAAAGAAAACCACAAAGCGTGTGGTGAAAGCAGGGGCGAGGAAACGCTAAGCGGCCAGGTGCTCGGTAAGTTAGGTGAGCTAGTTAAGAGCGATCTGCCAAGGTAGGGCGAATGGGGCGTGCTAGTTGCGTCATCATTTTCCTACCGCGTAGCTCTACGGATTTCATGAGCGTCCACCGGGCTTGTTCTGCTTCATTTGCCTGTGCCAGCGTTGCTGCGTTGGTCAGGACTCGCCCAGGGGCGTCTTTGGCTAATTCTGTTAAGCGTGCTGCAGTATTGACCGCGTCACCAATGACTGTGTACTCAAAGCGATCATGCCCACCAATATGACCAGCAACAACGTGACCAGCTGCGACGCCAATGCCAGCTTGGAGTCGGAGATCTTTGAGCTCGTGGCGCATTTCCCGGGCAGTGGCCAAGGCGTGGCTGGTGGCGTCGGAAAGCGAAATGGGAGCACCGAATACGGCTAGGGCTGCGTCGCCTTGGAACTTGTTGATGATGCCTTTGTGCTCGTGCACGACCTTAACGACGCGCTCAAAGAACTTATTGAGTTCTTCTACTACCTCTTCGGGTTCGTGATTGACCGCAAAATTAGTGGAGCCAATAACATCGATGAATACGACGGCGACCTCACGGTCTTCACCACCAAGTTCTGGGCGTTCTTCTAAAGCTCGGCGGGCAACTTCTACGCCTACATAACGACCAAAAATATCGCGCACTCGTTGGCGTTCGTGCAGGCCACGCATCATTTCATTGAATCCTGCTTGGAGAACACCAATTTCGGAGCCATCGTAAATATCTACTTGGACATCTGTATCGCCACGACGCACTTTGTTAATGGCGCGGCGTAATTCCACAATGGGGTCAACGACGCTCATAATCACCAGATATGTGCCCAAGAAACCAGTGATGAGGGCAGTAACACACAGGGCAATAACAGCAGGCATGATGTCTTGAATGTCATCAGTGAAATAGCCTGCTTCGTGGCCAGTAAACATCAGCAAGATACCGATAATTGGCACTCCTGAAGTAATCCCCCACGTCAGATGGAGTCGATAGGCGATAGGTGGCTCCAGGGTAGAATCCTCAAAGCGACGAGCTAAGGCAGTGGCAGCCAAGGGGCGAATCAGGTGCTCAGATTGCAGATATGTGAGAACCATGACCACGCCACCAGCAAGAGCAGAGACGATAGCAACTACGAGGGCTAGTTTTCCTGAGGTTTGTGCCGTGGCAATGGTGACAATAATAATGCCGATAAACCAAATAAAAGCGCACAGAAAAGACTGGTAAATAGGGATGCGCATAACTAGATTGCGCACCATGTTTTGGTCATGTTTATCTGGGTTGCGTTGCCAGTCAAGCACCGGGCGGAAAAACATAAACGTAAGGACGATGCCTAGGAAAACAGCAACGACGAGATATGCAGGGCCAATGGTGCGCAACATTCCAGGTGCGGAGAGAAATTCTTGAAATTCCGCTAAGGGGACGAGGTAGCGCAGGAACATCATCACTGCAATGGCTGCTAGTACGTTGCTTCCCATGACGGTAGCGGCATAGAGCGGCCAAGAGGTTCCTAAAAGCCATTTGAGTGCGCGCCACAGTCTGGTCATATTTGACTACTTTAATAGCCAATCTCTGCTTTGGGAAAGCGGTGGCTGAAAAACTATGTATCGCTGTGCCATAGCAGCAAGGTTGCTTGTAGGCTGGAGAGCGTGAATGATGTTTTTAGCCAATGGGGTGTGAGCGAACACGTTGCTGTGCGATTGCGGGCAGCAGCTCAGGCAGCGCGAGAAAAACAACAGGGGTCAGCGATGACGCATTCGTGGTTGTTCACTGGTTCCCCTGGTTCTGGGCGTTCTACTGCGGCATTGGCATTTGCTGCTGCATTAGAGTGCGAGCACCCGAGCATTATTGGTTGTGGGCAATGTGCGCAATGCACGGCAGTTCATGCTCGTACTCATGGTGATGTATTTTTTATGGAACCGCGAGAACTTATTGTTTCGGTCAAGACGGTGCGCGAGGAAATAGTGGCACCAGTGGCAACGAAACCGATGGTAGCGCCGTGGCGAGTGGTGATCGTCGATAATGCGGACAGGCTTAATGATCAAGCAGCGAATGCGCTCTTGAAGACTTTTGAGGAACCGCCGGCGCACGCTGTTATTATTTTGTGTGCTCCGTCTACTGATCCGGAAGATGTCATTCCGACGTTGGTGTCGCGCAGTAGGCATGTGTATATTCCGCAGCCAACTGCAGCGGAGGTTGCACAATTGTTGATAGGTGAGGGAGTGCCTGAGAATCATGCGCATTTAGCGGCTGTGGCCACTGGTAGTCATATTGGGCGTGCGCGTCGATTAGTGCATGATGAGCAGGCGCAACGCCGTCGCGTGAGTATCTTGAATCTTGCAGAATTAGTGTCGCATGGTGACCAAGCCTTTTTAGCTGTTAGTGATATTGTCAAGCGCATTACTAAGGCTGTCGACGAAGACCTAGGGCAAGAAAATGAGCAGGAGTTAGAAAAACTCCGCACTGCTTTGGGCATGGGCGCTAAAGGAAAAGGCGCGCAAAAAGCCCTTCGAGGGGCAACGACGCAGCTCAAAGAGTTAGAAGCGGTGCAGAAGAAACGGAAAACGCGTGCTTTGCGAGATGCTCTCGATCTGGGTTTGGTGGATTTAGCGGGGCTATATCGAGATGCGTTGATGTTGGCTAGTGGTGCGGCTAAAGGTGCGCATAGTGGGCAGCAGGCGGGAGAGGTGGAGTTGATTCACCCCGATATGTTTGGGTTGTCTCAGGAGATGAGTGCTGCTGGTAGTGAAAGTCTCACTGCGTGCATTGACGCGATTATGGAATGTAGGCAGGACATTTCTGTTAATGTGCGTCCAGAAACAGCTCTCGACGCTATGCTTGGCAAAATACGACTTGCTTTAGGGCTTTCCTAGTGTGCTCTGTGGAGTAGGTGATATTTGCTGCTTGGGGTGGACATATTGTAGAGTAATCCCTCGGTATGTTGTGTTGGATACCGTGCCGCTTTAGCTCAGTCGGTAGAGCATCTCACTCGTAATGAGAAGGTCGCGAGTTCGATTCTCGCAAGCGGCTCTGTCAGAACGTCACTCTGGTTACAAGGATTCCTGGCTCAGCTAGGAAGTGTTCAGGGTGGCGTTTTTGCTGTTCCGGGGTGGGGTCGGATTGTGTGGGTTGCTGAGGGGCAAGTAGTGGGTACTCGATGGCAACATCGTCCAAGTGCCGTTATTCGCGTATCTGGCACGATTGTGTTTTCTGGTTGACAGGCAAAGCAGGTATGCGCATACTTATAAGTATGCCTACCAAGAACATTTACGTCTCAGAAGCAGATATGCAACTTTTTGAGGAGGCTGCACAGCATGCCGAAAGCGTTTCGGCGGCTGTTATTCAAGCACTTCAAGACTATGTGAGCGACCGACGTCACGCAGCCAAAGGTTATGAAAAGATAGAACTGACGCTTCATGAAAATGGTGTGCGAAGAAAGGTGATGTTTCATGGTCTAGAAATAACCCGCGTCGAACGTCCAGTGGAAGAGGGTATTCAGATCGATACAATCTACGAAACTGCAAAAGGGCAGCTTGCAGTTGCAACAAAAACTCGTAAGGTCTTGCCCGACTGGGTCAAAGAGAGCTCCCGTATCTGGGATAATCCTCAGACATGGTCGCGAGACTTTTGGGTGGTAGGCGATAAAGTTCTGGCTGTTTATCCAGATATTGCAAGTTTACAGTCGGTGGATGAGTACCTAGCTGAGCGTTGTGAATCCGCACTTTCAGCAAAACCTTTCGAAGTGCTGGACATCTAACAACAAAACATTAAAAGTCGTAGCCTCCTGCTGGTAGTAAACACAGAAAGAACAACAATGACCGCTGAAAAAGCTAAAAAATCCAAACGAGAATCCTCCATGACCCCGGAGGAAATAAAACGCGCCTGGTGGGTCATGGCGGCACTGATGGTATCCATGCTGCTTGCCAGCCTGGACCAGATGATTTTCTCCACCGCGCTGCCCACTATTGTTGGGGAACTTGGCGGCGTGGACCACATGATGTGGGTTATTACCGCATATATGGTGGGAGAAACTGTCACGCTGCCTATTTATGGAAAACTTGGTGACCTCATTGGCCGCAAAAAGTTATTCATTAGTGCTTTGGTGATTTTCCTCATTGGCTCCATCTTGGGTGGAATTGCGCAATCCATGGATATGCTCATTGCTGGCCGTGCCGTGCAAGGAATAGGTGGCGGTGGTTTGATGATCCTTTCCCAAGCCATTGTTGCTGACATTATTCCCGCCCGTGAACGTGGCCGTTTCATGGGTATGATGGGCGGCATTTTCGGGTTATCTGCGGTGCTTGGCCCACTTCTTGGTGGCTGGTTTACTGAAGGAATTGGTTGGCGCTGGGCGTTTTGGATGAATCTTCCTTTGGGCGCACTGGCGATCGCTATTGCCATTGTTGTGCTGAAGATTCCTAGCCTGAAGCAAGAGTTTCACTGGGATTACCTGGGCACATTCTTTGTCATTATTGCTACGGTTTCTTTGATCCTGTTCACTACGTGGGGTGGTTCCCAGTATGAGTGGTCTGATCCGGTGATTATGTGGCTGATTGGCATCACTATTGTTGCGTCTATCCTGTTGGTTGTGGTGGAATCTCGCGCTAAGGATCCACTCATTCCGCTGAGTTTCTTCCTGAACCGAAACTTTGCTTTAACAACCGTCGCTGGTTTGGTTTTGGGTATTGCCATGTTTGGTGTGTTGGCTTATCTGCCTACGTATATGCAAATGGTTTCCGGCATTTCTGCCACTCAGGCCGGATTTATGATGATCCCAATGATGGTTGGCCTGATGGGCCTGTCCATTATTTCCGGTGCTTTGATTTCTAAAACGGGCCGGTACCGTATTTACCCTATTGTTGGTTCCATTTTGATCATCATTGACCTTGTTTTGTTCAATCAATTAACGGTGGAAACTCCGCTGTGGCATATTGGTGCGCTGCTATTCCTGCTGGGTGTGGGTATTGGTTTGCAGATGCAGGTATTTATTTTGATTGTGCAGAATACGCTGCCTATGGAGGTTGTGGGTTCCGCTACGGCAGTTAATAACTTCTTCCGCCAGATTGGTGCGTCTTTGGGATCCGCTTTGGTTGGAGGGGTGTTCGTCGGGAATCTGAAGGATCTGCTGGGGCAGCGCCTACCGGAGGCTATGGCATCCATGCCGCCGGAGCAGGCTGCGAGTATGCAGGGTGGGCAGATTGATACTAACGACGTCACGCCTGCCGCTGTCCACGCCATGCCGGAGCCGTTGCATGGTGTGTTTATTGGTGCGTATAACGACGCCCTTGTGCCCGTGTTCCTGATTTTGTTGCCGATGATTGTTTTCTCCCTGATTCTTGCGCTGTTTATTAAGCATGAGCCATTGCGTGAAGAATCTTTGGCGCAGAAACTGGAGCATGAGGTGGCGTAGTACTTTTATCTTGTTTGTTGACATGGAAATATCATCGAATACCACAGTAAGATGTTGTTGAAAGAGCTGGAAATCAAGCACATATCTAGCTAGGCAGATATGGAGATCCTAATATGCTGGAAAGAATACAAAGTAATATCGGGCTCCCGGCAATTTTTTTGTACTGGGGTCTTGGTGTTATGAGCTATCTACTGTTTCATAGTTTGGGAGTGGATCTAGGAACGGTAGTAGTGCTCTTGGGAATTCCCTTTATTGGAGTAGGGCTATTTGTGACTGTGGGTTGGATATTGGGACGTAAATCGTCATCATCGGATGATTAACTGAAAAATCCTAGTTTTTGTTCCTAGGAAATATCTAATTTCCACATCGTTCGTTTGTCTTTCTGGTTCTAAAATTCTTTCTTTGCCTTTGGTGGGGAAGGCAGTTCCATGCTTGGTGTGGTCGACTTTTTCACGTCATACTGGAGGCGTTGCAGATAGCAGTGCAAACTCAGGCGCTTGTCATGACCGATAGGTATCTAGTGTCATCGGAAATGAGAGAAATGAGAATAAATACTGTGGTGTAAGTATAAGGGTATTTCTATACATTTTTTAGGAAAAATCAAAAAAGCTATTGACATTTTTTTGTGGGGGGGGGGTAGAGTCATTGCTCAATGACAACGAAAACTTATAGTCCCCGTGTCAAAAAGTTTTGCACTATTTTGGACGAATCTCTTGCTGTCATTCTGCTCCAAGCAGGGAGCTAGCCTTGTAGGAAAAGTATCTTGATCGTGTGTCTGTATCGGTCGAGAGAAAGAGTTTTGACGATGACCACTTTTCAATGGAAAGTTAAGGTCAACTCGCCGGATGAGGATTCAGGGTGTCGAGATGGATAATGTAATTAGTGTTGAGCATTTGTCAAAGACTTACGGCAAGACTACGGTTCTCAGTGACGTATCACTAACAATACCTAAAGGGGCGGTGTATGGTTTCATTGGCCCTAATGGTGCTGGCAAGTCTACGACAATGAAGATTATTTTAGGACTTGTACAACCTAGTAAGGGTGAGGTAGAGGTATTTGGTGAGCGCCTTACTTCACGCAATCGGCGTGATTTCATGCTTAAAGTGGGTGGAATGATTGAGGAGCCTGCAGGTTATTCTCACTTAACTGGAATCGAGAATCTTGAGGTTGTCCGCCGTCTCTTAGGATTTCCAAGAGAAAATATCGAGTGGGCACTGGATATCGTCGGATTAGGGCAGGCAAAGAATAAAAAGGTTAGTCAATATTCCTTGGGTATGAAACAGCGTCTTGGGATTGCATTGGCTATCTGTCGTCGTCCAGCACTTCTGGTACTGGACGAACCAACCAATGGTTTAGACCCTTATGGCATTGATGAGATGAGAGACTTACTTGCCCATCTGGCTGCGAATGAGGGCACAACCATTATGGTTTCGTCACATATTTTATCTGAACTTGAGAAAGTCTCAACTCACTTTGGCATCTTGAATAAGGGTAAACTGATTTTTGAGGGATCCCGTTCACAGTTGCTTAACGCTCACTCGCCTTCACTATTTGTTCGAGTGGACAACGTTGAAAAGTGTCTTTCACTATTTCCATCTGCGAGTCAGGTAGGCGGAGGAGTGGAATTGCCAGGTATTCCTGACCATGGCATCACCAAAGTGTGCGAAACGATTATTGCGAGTGATCTACAAATACTTGAGGTAACTCGCTCAAGAGAATCGCTCGAAGAAATTTTCATGAGTCTAACAGCAGAGCGGTAAGTATATGTTGGGACAATATTTTTTTATTGAGTTAGGTAAGGCACGAGCGAATAGGCTGTTTGTTATTGCTTTACTTGGAGCAGTTGTAGTTTCGGTTCTATCGACCTATTCACTGTGGCAATCTTCCGATGTAGGTGCTAATGGTTTCGGGTCGGTACTCGTCTCGGAGGCTTTCTTCTCAGCCATTATCTGGCCTATTATTGCTTCAGGCTTGGCCTCGCGTCAGGCCGAAATAGAATACCAACACCGAGGCTGGATTCTAAATGCTATGTCAGGGTTAAAAATTTCTGATGTTTTACATATCAAAGCAGCTATTGGTTCAATGCTAATTTTGCTTGCCGTAGTGGTACAAGCTGGATTAATTACGGTAATCAGTAAGGTCAATGGCATCCACGGGAATCAGGATGGTTGGTTTGTCTATCATCTGTTGCTCTGGTTCGTTTTGACGGTGTTTTATGCATTCTTTCTATTGGTGGCTTGTGCACTCGAAAAGCAAATCTTTGCGCTCGTATCTGGTGTAGTTTCTGCTTTCATTGCTGTGTTTTGCTTTCTTGTCGACATTACCTTGAAACATATTTTACCGTGGGCCTATTTTGCGATGATTCTTCCCTTCAAGCAGGAAGGTAGGTCGGTAGTTCCTGTGAGTATTGAGTATCTTCCGGTTTGCGGTTTTATTTTTGTGGGGATTGCTATTTGGTTACTGTTAGTACAACGCGTTCGGATCTGGAGATAGAGGGCAATGATTGCAAGTGAGTTGGTGAAGATAAAGCGTACGCGCCTGTGGATTGTTTGTCTGTGTGTGCCACTATTGTCGGTGGTTTTAGGTACCTTAAATTTCTTGGGAAATACCGACCAATTAACAAATGGATGGGATTCATATAGCTCTCAGACAGGTTTGTTCTACGCTCTCGTCTTTTTTTCAGTGGGTTCTTCCGTTATCGTGTCTACAGTCTGGAGTGCTGATTTCCGTACGAGCAATTGGAATCTTATATCCAGTTGTTACAGGTCGGGGGCACTGATTTTTGTTGCCAAGGGTTTTGTTTCGTATCTGGCAATTGTAGTTATGCATCTTTTGTATATGCTGCTTACTCTCGGTGTAGCCATTGCGCTAAGTATTGATGGTATTCAAGTAGGCAGCTTTCTAGCAGTGAATTGTCTAGTTTTTGCTATAGCAGCTCCCTTTGCTGCTTTTCAAGGATTTCTCTCTTTTGCGACACGAAACTTTTCGTGGCCTGTTGGAATTAGTGTATTACTCTGTGCAAGCGGTTTTTTGGTTGTTACAGGTGAGACATTAGCGTCTCTACGGTTTGTTATCCCGCAAGCTCTCGGGACCTATACACTCGCCTTATCCTCGGCTGCTTTTAAGATTCAAGGCAACTTGCTGTTAAATGGACTTGGTTGTGTCCTTTTTTCCATCTTGCAGTCTGCTGTCTTTCTTTGCCTGAGTGTTTGGCTTTTGCGGCATCGTAACGCACGTGCTTAAGGTATCCATAGTTTGCCCATTATCGGTTCTAGTGAGTCGCCTAGTAACTCGGACACTGCCACAGGTTTTGCGGGTATTTCACCTTTGATAATGCGTCGTGCTTCTTCTATTGTGCTTCTATTGCGAGTTCGGTTTCTTGGTTGTATCGAGGTTACTTTATCTGGAATTGAAAAATGCCGTCCTTATAGTATTTGAGATATAACCCTTGACCTGCTGCAAGGGGTTGGATAAAGGAGGTTTCCTGTTCGTTTAACCCGTAGAGAGTTACGCTGAAACCTGATTTTATGTGGATCACGCACTCCCGTTGCTCGAAGAAAAGCAGCAGTGAATTACCGCCGTTTATTTCTGTGATTGTGCGTTGAATTTTGCTGTAGACATCACGAGGTTCAACTTCTCTTTCCTGCGTTCCGACGATGAAAGTGGTGTTTTCTTGGTCGGGGATAATTGTGTGTTCTGGGAGCCATTGGTACAGCACATTCATGCAGATGAAAGCGATTTTGTTGGCAAATTCTTGTATGTATTGTTCTTCCCAGAACTCCTCCAAAGCAAGGAAGGAGGCTGCGGGCGGATGAAACGGGATGTAGTCGATGATGTGATAGTCAGAGGAGTCTAGTAGCTGCTCAATAGTGTCTATCTTCTGATCGGAGAGTGCGGGCGTTCTGGGTTAGCTAATTGGTCTAGATAGTGCTTCATATGCCAGGGACTCATAGGTTAGTGAGGTTTGCAGACACAACGTAGCACCTTACTTCGCAGCGTTAGTCAAAGGTTGTTCGATCTTATCCAGCAGATAATCTAAGCTCAGAACGGTTTGCCATCCAAAGGCTTTCTCCAAGTCGCCTTCCAAGTAAACACTATGCCCCTGCTCGACAGCTGGAAGCTTGCCCACAATCGGATCCTTGGTCACAGATTCCTTACTCTGCTTCGGAGAATAGGAAAGCTGATCCCAGATCAACACATCAGAATTAACCTGGTCAACGTTCTCCCTGGACACTTCACCATAGAACTTGCCTTTAGTGATCGTTGCATAAGCAGGATTGATCTTGAAACCCAGATCAGTGAAGAAACGGCTTCGAGGATCTCCCTCTGAGAAGACAGCTAAATTATCGTCATCAATAGTAGCCACGCCCAATTCCTTTTCAGCCCACTCGGGGTGACGCTGCCTAAGCTCAGTAAATTTTTCTTTGACCCGTTGGACTAGGTGCTTAGCCTCCTCAGGCTTACCCACTGCATACCCAATTTCCTCTGTGCTGACATCCCAGGGCTGCTGTAATTCCTCATACTCGCCTTTCTGCACCACGACAGGAGCAATCTCTGACAATTTCTTATACGTGTCTTCGTCGAGATCGGAATATACTGCCACAATAAGGTCTGGATTGTCTTTGGCAATAGCCTCAACATTGATCTCAGTATCCTTATCGATCCGGGGCTGCTCACCTTTAAGCTTATCTTTCGACCAGTTTCCAGCAGCCTGGCCATCCGGTGTCATTCCATCCCAGTACTTCACAGATACAGGAGTGACACCCAATGCCAGGAGTGCATCCTGGTCGGTATAGCCCAATGAGACCACTCGCTGTGGAGCTTCCTTAATTTCCGTGGAACCGTAGCGATGCTCAATAGTGACGGGAAAAGCTCCCTGTTCCGACAGGTTGGATTGGGCATTACTAGAGTTAGTTTCCTCTTTATTCGTAGAACATCCAACGACGGTTACACACAGTGCCAAAACAACAGCTGTACTGGTTAGAGCTTTCTTAATTTTCATTTTTCTCCAATCAATATAATAAGCAATTACCCACGTGAGGTCTGTTCATAGACGCAAAAGTGCTTTTGTATTGCCCAGTGGAGTTCACACTATTCCACTGAGCGCATTAGGGTCGGAAGTCTTTTAGCGGGAAGCTGGGATGATGCCTGGCTAATCCCTAAATCTTTGCGACGGGGAGCTCCCCGTCGAAGAATTCAAGGGGATTATTCTGCGGAAAATCTTTGCGGGTGATGATTTCACACACCACATCAGCAACGAGTTCGCGAGAAGTGAGGGGAGAATCAGGTAGTGCCGCAGTGTCCGCATCATAGATAGTGATGCCGGTTGCGGGGGCGTCGCTGAGAGTTGAGGGGCCAAGGATGATATGCGGCAATGATGTGTTCGTGAGGCGCTGGTCCACTGCCTTTTTGGATTCTACGTAGGCATACCAGGAGCCGGTTGATTCTTCGGCGGTGTTCGTCATGGAACCGAGGTAAGAGATCATGATGTACCGAGGTACGGGGCGCCCCTCAGCAGAGAGTTTTTCCAGCGCGTCTATTGTGCTCATTGCTCCATCGCGATCCACTGCCCATGTTGCATCGACGCCACTGCGTCCACCATTGCCTGCGCCCCACACGACATCGTCGTATTGGGTGAGTAGGTCTGCCCATTCTTCTGTGGTGAGTGCGGTGATGTCGGCGAGTACAGCGTGTGCGCCGAGCGCCTCGATATCCCCTACATAGTCTGGATTGCGGATAAGTGAGTGCACATTGATACCTGTGTCAGTCATCTTTTTCGTGGCGAGTAATCCGATTTTTCCGTGTCCACCGATGTAGAGAACTTTTTTGTTGCGATTCATGCCCCGATCCTACGCTTAAGTCTGCACACACGCACGCTTGCCGACGCCTAACCTAGACCGCAGTAATCACTGGTAAGGGGTGATGCTGTCGAAATCGTCTGCTTTCGGCATGGTCTTAAGTGTGGGGGATAGTGCAAGCACCCAGGATATTAAGGCGCACCCGGCGCATAGGAGCATACTGTGCCTAAAGCCAATCGTCGAGAGTATTATGCCGGCTCCTGCTGATGCGAGAATGGGCATGATTCCCATGATAAATCGTGCGCCTGCGGAGCATTTTCCAATGTTATCTGGTGGGCACGCGAGCATGAGGTAGCTGCCGCTATAAGAATTACGTGCCACTGTGGGGATGACGATAAAGAAAGCGGTGATAGCGATAATAACCCAGTGTGTAGAAAAGCACACGAGGAACAGGTACCAGAGTAGTTCCCATAGTGATGTAGCTGCAATAATGCTGCGTCCTGGGAGTATTCGGATGAGCTTTTCTTGTACGATACCGCCGACGATGAACCCAATGGTAAACATGGCTGTTGTGACACCGATGAGCCATCCTGGGGTGTTGAGGTAGGCTAACCAGAGTCCGATGGCTGCTAAGAGATAGAAGTTCGCCAGATTAGAAAATAATGAGACGCAGAAGTTAGTGCGTATGATGCGCCAGCGCCAAATCCATGACAGTGAATATCTGACATCGGCCCACAATGTTGTGCGTGTGGTGTCAGTGGGTTGGGGCGAGAGAAGTGGTGATTCGTACGCCCGCCCATAGCGGTGCGAGTCCTGATAGTGCTTGGCAGAGGAAGGGCAGTGGTGCGCAGATGTTGTAGAGGAGTCCGCCGAGTGGGAGGCCGCATAACCAGATGGTGCTGTCGCGGGTTTGGTTTCTGCCTTGGGCTTGGACAAACAGGTTTTCTGTGATGATGAATCGCAGGATGGCGTTGTTTAAGCCTCCAAAGATGCCGTTGGTAATACCGGTGCAGAAGGCAAAGAGGAGCAGTGTTGGGGTGGTGAACGCGTGGGTGGCGAGCAGGAGTGTGAATAGTGACCATAGGCTCAACTGTGTGATTCCGTAGCAACGGAGTAGTTTCTTCTTGTCGAAGTGGTCGATGATCATTCCTGATGGAATGACCATGAGCATGGAGCCTAGGGAGGTGGCGGCAGCGACGAGTCCTGCTCGGGTGAGGTCGTGCGTGATGTGCAGGCTGGCTAGGGACAGCGGGATAGAGCAAAGGGCTGTGCCGAGTGCACTGATGGTGTCTGAGATGAACCAGCGCATATAGTCTGGGTGTTCTTGGCGAACGGTAGCCCAAAAACTTTGTGTAGCTTGTGTTTCTTTTTGCATGATTTCTCCAAAAGCAATGAGGGATATTTTGCGAGAACACATATCATGCAGGCGTAACAAGTCAGGGCAGGAGCGTTGCGCTTGCCCATAGCTGGAAAACCCCGCATGACCTGTGGCGGAGAAATTACTGGTGCAATAAAGTAAACATTTTCCCTCAAAGTTGTGTCGGTATTGTTCTACAATAACAAGCTGCTCTTTGCTCTGCACGCTTTTCGACGTTCAACCAGAGTTCACCCCACCGGCAGCAGCATTCGCCCGTCCACCATTGTCTCTACACGATCAACCCGCTCTAGTTGAGCTTGGTCATGGGACACATACAGCACGGGGATACGCCGCTGGTGGGCGATGTCCATAATTAGATCCGTTACCGCCGTGGCCGCTTGGGTATCCAGGGCTGCGGTTGGCTCATCAATCAGCAGGAGCTGAGGGTCATTCATCAGCGCCCGCGCAAGGTTCACCCGTGCTTGCTGCCCACCGGATAGTTCACTGACGCGCGCGTTTTCTTTATCCGCCAGCCCAACGTTGGCTAATAATTCCGACGCCCGACGTGAGCTGTCACGCCACCGCCGCCGACTGAGCCCGAAGGGGTGTTCTAATCGGTGCATAACCAGCAATTGTTCTTTGGCAGTTAGCGCCGGCAGGAGATTGGGTTGTTGGAATACAATGCCGATGGTGCGGCGTCGAAGAGCGGCACCAGACCGACTAGCGTGATTAGCCCGAGAATTGCGGCTAGATAGGCTACTGTGACCAGCCTTAACATTGCGACCAACCCGGCTGCGTGCGTGCGGTGTTGCTAATTCAAGCGAACCATTGAGCACTGCACGCCCACCGGTTGGTTGTTGCAAACCAGCGGCTACCGCCAACAGGGTGGACTTTCCAGAACCAGATGGGCCGGTCAATCCAACAACCTCCCCGTCCTCAATGCGTAAACTGACATTATCTAGCAGGCGACGGGTGGTGGAACCATCCTGAATATCGAGGGTGATGTTGTGTAGATCTAGCATGATAGTGCGCTCCGTGGATTGATAGAAAGAACAGGCTTGATGGACAACGCAGCACCAACCACGCCTGCCGCAAGCAGGATCAATGCAGGTAGGACAATGGTGCGTGTGCTGAGCACAATGGGGATTGCGGCGATGAGGGAACCAACCCCCAGCGTGATCAGTGCCCCCATGCTGATCCCCACCGCGAGGACGATGAGTGCTTGACCGAGGGCGTCGAACATAATGATTGTGCGAGATGCGCCAAGGGCCGCAGTGATGGCAACGGAGCGTAAACGCTGAACCGTCCACACAGCAAAGAAAGCACCCAATACCAGTGCAGATATGAGATACAGCAGGTTAATCATCAACCCAAGGGATTGCTGCTCGCCCTTATAGGAACCCGAAGTGTTGAGAGCGTCCTTCCCATGCAGTGCATCAGGGTAGGAGCTATCCACAATTCCCACGCTGGACGCACCCGGCATAGCCGCAACCTCTTCCTCCGACGCCCAGATGACCGGTTGATGATCCAGGAACAGATCCGTGCTGCGTGCGGTGTTATCCGCATTGCTTGCGTTTCTACCGTCAGCACCGCCCAGGTTCGTGACCGCATCTGTGCTTGCGTTTGCGCTGGTGTGTGCGTCGGACAGATATATCCCCTCCGGAGTGCGCGCCAGATATAGCACACGACCACTCGAGCCTAGAATGTTGCTTTTATCCTCCTGACTGAGCTGGCTACTGGACAAGCTTGTGCCACGAATCACCAGCCCCTTGCCGCCGGATAGCTCCTCCTCAAGAGCAGACACAGACTGGTGCTTCAAGCCCGCCGCGAGGCTGCTCAAAAAAGTCACCATGAGAGTAATCATGAGCACGGTTGTAATAATCAGAGCTGTTCTCGCCTTTGCCGTGCGCAATTCAGCGAGCCCCTGGAATAGAAAACCTTTCATGCTGTCCCATTCTTGTGCGCACAGCACATACACACATCGGGTCTAAGGGTGTTCTTCTTTTCATACTTTTGGGTGAGGTAGCCACCATATGCCTGAGATAGGCTGGACACATCATGGTGAACAAACTGGATCGAGCATGGGTATTCCTAGGGCATGGGCTCCATTTCCTCGTAGCACTACTGGCGTTAGTGACCCTGGTGAAAGATGGTATGAGCTGGGCTCTAGCAGCTTTCTGCTTCATCTACCTTGTGGGAATGTGGCTGCGTCCACGTGGGTTATGGCTCCTACTGGTGGTGGGAGCTTGGGCGGTACTCCTTGCGAGCGCACCCACCGCAGCATTTATTGCTTTCGCACTATTTTTCTTGCTGATCCGTTTCCTCCCCATGCGCGCCGCAATCCCTGCGGTCAGTGCGGTAACCATCATCGCCATTGGAGCACTGGCGTATTCCAAAGGCTGGACAGTCGGTGGAGTGATTGGCCCGGTCATGGGGGCAGTAGTAGCCATCGGCCTAGGCATTGGATTCCGAATGTTGCGCCGGGAAACAGCCGCCGCTGAACGTATGCGCCTAGCAGGGGAAATACATGACACTGTGGCACAAGGACTCGTGTCTATCCAGATGCTATTGTTCTCTGCGGAGCGTCGTTTAGCTGAGGAAACACTCACAGACCCACAGATACTGCAGGATCTACGCCTGGCCAGAAACACCGCAGAGAACAACTTAGAAGAAACACGCCGTATCATCGCAGCGCTACAACCCCCATCTCTTGAACGTGGAGATTTATCCTTCGCACTACAACAAATAGTGGACACGACCCCTATGGGAGAAAAGCTCCAATTCAGCGTCGATGGAACAATCCGCACCATACCGCAAAAAACACAACAGGAAATCTTAAGAATCACCCAGTCCTTAGTGTCTAATGTGGTCAAACATTCTCACGCCACCGCAGCACGCGTGACCCTGACCTACCAGCCAGAAACGCTCACGGTGGACGTCGTTGATAATGGGCGTGGCATGGATGTGGTGTCAACCCAGTTCTCGCCCGTTGGACTAGCAGCCATCCAACGCAAAACACGCGCATTGGGAGGAACAATGACCATAGAATCAGAACCAGGGCACGGTTGCGGCATATCAGTGGAGATACCAACATGACCAGTATTCTCATCGTCGATGATCACCCCATGGTCCGAGCAGGGCTCGAAGCTATGCTGAGCACACACCCGCACGCAAGCATAGAAGTACACACCAGCGTGGGAAGTGCCCGCGCCGCCGTGGAATACTGCAGTACACACCCAGTAGACGTGGTGCTCATGGATCTTCGCTTCGGTGAAACCCCCAGAGATAGCGAAGGCGACGGTGTGTGGGCAACTCGCCAACTACGCGCCCTACCCACACCACCACAGGTGCTGGTGGTAACCAACTACAGCACAGACTCCGACGTACTGGGTGCTATGAGCGCTGGAGCGGTAGGCTACCTACTCAAAGACTGCGGACCCGAACAATTAGTAGACGGTATCCAACGCGCAGCACGTGGAGAAACTGTGATGAGCTCTGCCGTGATGGGCAAAGTCATCGGAAGGCTTGCCAACCCCTATGAAAAACTCACCGCCCGTGAACTAGACGTGCTACGGCTTGCTAGTGAGGGGAAATCCAACAAAGCCATTGCGCGTGAATTGGTACTGACCGAAGCCACCATCAAGACCCACATGGGGCACGTTTTTGACAAGTTAGGGGTCAATAACAGAACAGCTGCCGTTGCCGTGGCGCGGGAACGTGGAATTATCTAGGGGTGCTGGTGTGGCAAAGAGACTGATTTAGCTGGTTATTCCTATCTTTTGCAAAAAGGAGAGTCTCTCCGTATTATCACACTTTGTGAAAAGGGGAACTTTTCCGTTTGTGCGATTGCCCAGAAAACTTACCGTATAGAAAGCACTAGGAAAATCATGTCTGAATCTCAGCAACAAGACTCTGGAAATAAAGAGGTCAATGTTGGTTTACTCATCGGCATTTTAGTATCCGCGGCTTTTGTGGTGATTCTTAATGAAACCACTTTGTCTGTTGCGTTGCCTGTTTTGATGGAAGAGTTTAATGTCACTGCGTCTGTGGCCCAGTGGCTGACCACTGCTTTCATGCTGACGATGGCCGTGGTGATCCCCATGACGGGTTTCATCATGCAGCGTTTTACCCTGCGCAGCATTTATATCGCTGCATTGGTTTCTTTTCTTATCGGTACGGCGATTGCGGTGGTTGCTCCTAATTTCGCTGTGTTGCTGGTGGCGCGTGTGGTTCAGGCGACAGGTACTGCGTTGGTGATGCCTTTGCTGATGACGACGATTATGCGCCTGGTTCCTGTTGAACGCCGTGGTTCAGTCTTCGGTTTGGTGACTGTGGTTATTGCTGCGGCACCGGCGCTTGGCCCTACTTTTTCTGGCATTGTTTTGGAGTCTTTGGGGTGGCGTTGGATTTTCGGTTTGGTGATCCCGCTGGTGCTGGTTGCTCTTGTTGTTGGTGCTGTGCAGGTGCGTAATTTTGAGGAGCCAACTCGCCCGTATCTGGATGTTGTGTCCGTGATGTTGTCCGCTGTGGGCTTTTCCGTAACGTTGTATGGAATTGCGGGTATGTCTGAGTTGCCTCATGGTGTTCCGTGGGATCGTGTTGCGTTCATGGTTATTGGTTTGGCTGTTCTTTTTGTCTTTTTCCGACGCCAACTGGTCATGGCTCACAATGAACAATCAACGGGTAAGGCGCCGTTGTTGAACCTTGCTCCGCTGTCATCCCGTGAGTATGTGCTGTCTATGGTGTTCATGCTTGTGGCTTTTTCGATGCTTTTCGGTTTTATTATTTTGATGCCGTTGTATGCGCAGAATGTGTTGGGTATGTCTCAGAAGGCTACTGGTTTGGTGAGTTTACCTGGTGGTTTGATTATGGCTGTGATGGGGCCTGTGGTGGGGCGTTTGTATGATCAGCGTGGTGCGCGTCCGTTGATTATTCCTGGTGCGATTGTGTTGTTTTTGTCTATGTTGGGTTTTGCGAATGTGTCGCGTACGCAGAGCTGGTTTGAGGGCTTGGGGGATAAGGGTGCTCTGGTTCATTTAATTATTTTGGCTATTTTGCTGAATATGAGTGTTGGTTTTATGCTCACGCCGTTGATGTCTAATGCTTTGGCTGCTGTTCCGGATCGGTTGGCGTCTCATGGTCAGGCTATTCTTAATACGTTCCAGCAGGTTGCTGGTGGTGCTGGTACTGCAATTTTTGTTGCTGTGATGACTTATGGTTCCTCTCAGCATGCTAAGTCTTTGGGGCTTGGTGATGTGGCTGCTCCTTCTGGTGGTGGGCATGGTGCGCCTGCTGGTGATGCTGGTGCGGCAGCTGGTCCTGCTGCGGAGCAGATGGCGAAGATCACCGCGGATATTGTGGGGCACGGTATTGAGGTCGCGTTCTGGTTTGGTGTGGTTGTTTCTGCGATTTTGGCACTAGCAATTATTGCTCTGAAAATCGAAGTTCCTTCCACTGGAAACCAGCAGGCGTCGGCTATGCATTAGGAGACGCTAAAAGGGGTGGTGTTAAATAGCACCATCCCTTTACTCATGCTATAGAAAGCTGATAGCGCAGCTATGGGGGATGTTATACGTTTTTGGTTGATCTCTTGTGCTTTTGGGGTCAACAATCACTATTGTCTACATAATTATTTTTGATAAACTAACTAGCGGTGAATTATCTTTTATTCCTTCTCTGGCGGGCGGGTTCGCAGCTCCTCGCTTGGGTTGAATCACCCGCCCCTGTTCGCCAGGGGAAAGCACAAGCCGAGAGGAGCCAATCATGGCTACTAAAGGTGAGGAACCACATGGTGAGGAGCCTGTTACCAGTGACAACAGAAAAGACTCCAACGCTAGCAAATTGGAAAAGATACAACTAGCGACTGGAGTCCTGAAGTTTGTTACTGCTCTAGTTAAGTTCTTGGAGGAACTTTTTAACTAGAGAGGCAACTCATCCGCCTTAGGGAACTGCCATTCCCTAGGGTTCAACTTCAATAATAAACAACTCAATACTGCTGCGCAATGGTTTTGGCAAGATTTTGCTAGATATTTGTCTGTAAGCCTGTACCACCGATCAAACGTTTGTTATTGTGCTGGTGGTTAAGTTTTATTTCTCAGACTGTTTGCTTTCCTTGAACACGCGAATTCCAAAAATAATCACAGCCAAGAGTGCTATTCCGAACACCACCGTGACGTTGTTTATCTTTTCACCGATCTCGGCAACCCACTGTTGAATCTCAAATTGGGTGTCGGTGCTGATTATGCTCGGTAGCGTAGCGGTTGCATGAGTGAAAAAGAACAAGCAACCAACCACAATGAACATAGCGCCTGAGATCATGCTGATGGAGTTGAGCTGCATTTTACCCACAGTAATGGTTTTGCCACGTAACCATGCCAAGGAGCCGACGTCGAACCGCTGCCAGATCCAGGAAAGTACAAACAGTGGCGCGCACATTCCCAAGGCATAGCACACGAGGACGAGTGCGCCATAGAGACTATTGCCGCCTATAACAGCAGTGGTGAGCACTGCACCAAGTAATGGTCCTGCGCAAAAACCAGAGAACCCATAGACCATGCCGAGCAGAAAAGTGGTGATCCAGCTGGTACCACGTTGCTGGGTTTTTTGTGCCAGGCTGGATAGACCGGGGAGCGTAAAACCACCGCCAAAGAATGTGATAAGTCCTAGCACGATCATTACCACACCGCCGATGCTGATGAGCTGGGTTTTGTGTTGGGCAAAGAAAGCGCCGAATGTTCCTGCACCAATGCCGATAGGAATCAGCACTGTGCATAGTCCAAGGAAGAACACACAGGTTCTGGCGAGTAGTCCGGTTAATCCTTGGAACGCGTAGGCGAAAAATCCTGGTAGGAGCAGTGCTGAGCAGGGGCTGATGAGGGTTAGTACACCGCCAAGAAAAGCACTGAACATTCCAATATCAGTCACAGCTAACTCTTCACCTATTCTTACTTGTTTTTCTTTTTCTCGGTGCTTTTGTCGGTGCTCTTCTCAGCGCTCTTGCCTGTGGTTTGCTTATCTGCAGCCTGCTCAAGTTGCTGCTCAATAATCTCCATGAATGTTTCTGCTTTTTGCGCACCGACGAGGAATTGTTCGCCAATCAAGAAGGAAGGAGTGCCGCTGACTCCGATGGCAGTAGCGTAATTCTTTGCTTCTTCGACCACTTCGTCGAAAGTGCTGTCAGTGGCTTGGGTGCGGAACTTATCCATGTCGGCTACCTTGGCGGTTTGTGCAAAACGCTCGAAGTCGGCTTGGGTGAAATTAGGGTGCCCATTGATATTCTTTGATGCAGTATAGTACGCCTTGGCGAACTCATTGAACTTGCCTTGAGCAGCTGCGGCACGCCCTGCTTTAGCAGCAGCAATGGCATTAGGACCATTGACCGGAGTGTCATTCCACTCAATGCGTACTAGCCCAGCATCGACATATGTGTCAATGATTTCTGGCAGCACTTGGTTGGCAAAGGTAGAGCAGAATGGGCACTCAAAGTCAGAGAACTCAGAAATAACTACGGGAGCATCCACAGGACCGATTGCGAAAGGATCCTCTGGGTTGCGTCGGTGGACAGCTGTAACATTTTCTGGGCTTGGTTCCCCACCAGGACCATAGATGAATGGGTCTAGGTCTTTCGGGTTGGTGCTTTGCTTTTGAGTACCGGCTTTAGGTTTCTTCCCAGCGGTTTTGCTGGTGGATTTCTTGTCGGTTTGAGCCAAGTTCTGAGCAGCTTGTGTGTCAGCTGTGGTGACACTCGCACGCCCTCCCAAGAAACCTGCAGTGCCAGCCAAGACAATCAGCGAGATAATCAGTGCCCATAGTGCTGGGGTAAGGTGCGGTTTCTGTTGTGCTTTTTCCTGAGCCATAAAGTGCTTTTTCCTTAAAAATATCCCTGAGTATATTTCTCAGCTATTTCTTATTTTTTCCTACGCAATAGATACTAACGGAAATCATGACAGCGCCGCGAGTAGGTACTGCCCATAACCAGACTTCAACAAAGGTTGCGCTAGGCGATTGACTTGCTCGGCATCAATAAAACCCGCCTCATAAGCAGCAACTTCAGGTGATCCGATAACAATTCCAGTACGTTTTTGGATGACCTCCACGTAGCTCGATGCTTCACTCATAGAATCGAAAGTTCCCGTGTCTAGCCACACATCACCACGGTGCAATCGCTTTACCTCTAGCTGCTTACGCTGCAAATACACGTCATTAACATGAGTGATCTCTAATTCACCACGCGGCGACGGGCGAATATCACGTGCAATATCAACCACAGTATTGTCATAAAAATATAGCCCTACCACTGCATAGTGCGACTTTGGCATTGAGGGCTTTTCTTCAATAGATAATGCTCTACCGCGATCGTCAAACTCCACCACACCATAACGCTGCGGATCTGCAACCTCATAGGCAAAGACAATGCCGCCTTCTGGCTCATGGCATCCTGCGAGAGTGGCAGAAAATTGCGAGCCGTAGAAGATATTATCGCCCAGCACCAACGCCACGCTCTCGTCGCCAATGAAATGCTCACCAATCAAGAATGCCTGCGCCAAACCGTCAGGCTGAGGCTGAATAGCATAGCTGAGCGACAATCCCCATGCGGAGCCGTCGCTAAGCAAACGAATAAAATGCTGTTGATCCTGTGGGGTAGTGATAATGAGAATATCGCGGATACCAGCCTGAATAAGCGTGGTGAGCGGATAGTAGATCATGGGCTTGTCATAAATCGGCATGAGTTGTTTTGAGATGCCTTGAGTAATTGGGTGCAGCCGGGTACCAGATCCACCAGCAAGAATAATGCCTTTCACTTAGTGTTCCTCCTTAGCCACACGAGCTAATGCTTGTGCTTGTTGCATATACTGCTCAAGATAGTCCTCTAATCCCTCTTGCCAAGAGCGAGGCGTAAAACCCGTGCCGCGAATCTTACGCAGATCCAAGGCGGAATGGCTCGGTCGCGGTGCATAACCAGGCTTATCGACGCAATACCGAGCAGTGCTAATTGGCTGCACAGTTCCATCGCAGCCCCCAGTTTTCCGACTCACCGCAGCAAAGGTACGCTGCGCTAACTCATACCATGTGGTGATCTCGCCAGAGTTGCTCAGGTTATACACTCCATAAGGTGCCTTTGAGCGCAATAGGTGTGCAATGCCTGCAGCTAAATCGTGGGTAAAAGTCGGACGGCCATACTGATCATCGACCACGTGTACTGTTTTTCCAGCCAGCGCCAACTCTGCCATCGTGCTCACAAAGTTTTTCGCATTACCCACCACCCAACTCGTGCGCACAATATAATGCTTCGGGCATAAACTCGCAGCTAAATCGCCTGCCGCCTTGGACTGGCCATATACATTGAGCGGGCTGGGCAGTTCTTCCTCATCATGGCTTTCGACGCTACCGTCAAAGACATAATCGCTAGAGATATGCACCAAGGTAATGCGATAGTGCCGCGCGATTTCGCTGAGTGTCGCAACGGCATGGGCATTGCTCTGCCACGCCTGTGCCACTTCCTGCTGTGCCGCATCGACATTGGTATAAGCAGCTGCATTGATAATGGTGTGGTACTGACTCCAAGGCCAATCCACCTCTGCTGCATGGCTGATGTCCAATTCTTCTCGGCTGAGATATTCCGCCTGCGGCAGTACGTCCTTGAGCGCGCTACCAAGTTGTCCACCTGCCCCTAATACCAGGATCTTTTGTTCTGGCACTGGTTGGGCGTCGGCAAGCAAAGGATGATGACGATCTTTTTCGGAAAGTTCTGCCTGCTCAAGAGGGATGGGAAAGTCGATGCCCAAAGCGGGGTCAGCGATATTGACAAAGGCATAAGAGGCCTCGGGGGACCAATGCTCATTAACCAAGTATGTGTACGTAGTAGGTTCTAGAGCCTGGAATCCATTGGCGACCCCACGCGGTACAAAAACGCTCTTATCTGGGGTGATGATGGTGCTATAGACCTGTTTATACGTAGGCGAGTGGGGGCGTAAATCGCACCACACACCAAAGACTTTCCCCGAAGCAACGGAAATGTACTTATCCCACGGCTCGGCGTGCAACCCACGGGTTACTCCCGCCTGGGCGTTATAGGAGATGTTATTTTGTACCGGAGAAAAATCGGGTAATCCCAGTTTGAGCTGCTTTTCGCGTTGCCAATTTTCCTTAAACCAGCCTCGGTGATCTCCATGCACACTGAGCTGGAAAATCATTAAGCCGTCGATCTCGGACACATAGTGCGCGCCCAAAGGTGCAGAAAACACCATAGGTGTATCTCCTGAGATGGTCATTTCTTGCTCCTAGTGCTTCTAGTGTCCTTGCGTGCTATAACGCTGCTCTACTTTTTCCTTATGCGCTCGCCACCACGACTCGTGCTCCCGGTACCATGCGATAGTATCTGCCAAGCCCAGGCGCATTCCATGTTCTACATCGGTAAAGCGTGGCTGCCACCCTAATTCCTGGCGTATTTTCGTCGAATCCATTGCATAACGTTGGTCGTGGCCTGGGCGATCAGCAACATGTTCAACATAATCTGGGTCTTTGCCCATCAACTCGCAAATCAGTGCAATGACCTGCTTATTATTGATGTGATCATTATCAGCACCAATCACATAACTCTGCCCAAGCTGTCCGCGTTGGATAATGAGATTAACCGCGTCATTATGATCATCCACATGAATCCAGTCGCGCACTTGCTCACCCGTGCCATAGAGCTTGGGTCTGAAACCGGCGAGGATATTAGTGATCTGGCGAGGAATAAACTTCTCAATATGCTGGTAGGGGCCATAATTATTGGAGCACAGCGAAATTGTGGCAGCAACTCCAAAAGAACGCACCCATGCTCGCACCAAATGGTCACTACCGGCTTTAGTTGCTGAGTAAGGCGAAGAAGGTCGGTATGGGGTGCGCTCATGAAACCTAGCCGGATCGTCGAGAGCTAAATCACCAAATACTTCATCAGTGGAAATATGATGAAAGCGCTTATCATACTTACGCACTGCCTCAAGCAGCGTATATGTGCCCATGATATTGCTGTGCACAAAAGGCAGAGGATTGGCCAACGAGTTGTCATTATGTGATTCTGCCGCAAAATGCACCACCACATCTACGCGCGAAACTAAGCGATCTATCAGATCCACATCACAAATATCGCCCTCGACGAACTCAATACCTAGATCCGCCAGATTCTCCGGATTAGCTGCATACGTGAGCTTATCGACGACCACCACATCATGATCCGGGTGCTGGGCAAGGGTGCGTCGCACATAATTTGAGCCAATAAACCCAGCGCCACCAGTGACAAGTATTCTCAGCGACATGATTATCGTCCATCCGCAGTAGGGAAAGCTGGCAACGGTTTTTCCTTGACCCACTTATGCCATAAAGTTTCTAGCTCCTCTACCGAAGCACCCGACTCTTGACAGGCTTTGCGTGACTCAAGCAGAAGATCCATAGGCTCTACCACACCATGCTGACCAGCGTGAACATAGCGCTTAATCATGGCGAAAAAGGCATCGTCGCCAAGCAGAATGCGCAAGGCATGAATAGTGATAGCGCCACGTTTATAAATACGATCATCGAACATATCGCGCGCGCCTGGACTAGCTAACAAAATATCCTGTGGTTTTTTAACCAATTGCTCATAATGCTCGAGGGCGGATAGGGCAGCAGGTTTTCCTGCGGAGTGCTCGAACCACAGCCATTCGCAATAGCAGGCAAAACCCTCGTTGAGCCAAATATCTTCCCATTGAGCAAGCCCGAGCGAGTTGCCAAACCACTGGTGCGATAGTTCATGCGCGATAAGACGTTCCCACTGCTTATCCCCTTTTGCGTGGTTGGCGCCAAAGATGGAGATACCTTGAGCTTCAAGTGGGATCTCTAGGTCGTCTTCGGTGATGACTACGCTATAACTATCAAAGGGATAAGAGTCAAAAAGCTCGGTATAGAGTTCGCACATGGCGATTTGGTCGGCAAAGTCCGCAGCAAAACCCTTGTGTAGGCGTGCGGGAACATAAGCAATGACAGGGACACCATGTTTGGTGGCGCCGAGCGCATACTTTTTGTAGTCGCCAATTTGGATAGTCGCGAGATAGGTGGCCATTGGTTGTGGGCAAGAATAATGCCACGTGGAACGAGAACCTTTGACTGTTTTGCGCACAAGTTGCCCATTAGCAACCACGGTATATGGACTGTCAGCAGTGACTGTGATGTCATAGGTGGCTTTTTCGTCAGGCGTATCGTCGCAAGGGAACCAACTGTGTGCGCCACAAGGCTGACTGGTGACCAAGGAACCATTGGTGAGTTCTTCCCACCCAATCAAACCCCAGGGACTGCGCACTGGTCGAGGGTTGCCTTGGTATTTTATTTTGAGCTTAAACTCCTGGTCTACTGGTATTTCTTCAGTAAATCGAATATGCAATTTAGCTTGAGTATGCCGGAACCTGGCTACTGTGATGTTGGTGCCGCCAGTGCCCTGAGCACTGACTTCGGTAACTTTTAACCCATGAGATAGGTCAAGACTCAGTGACGCTAAGGGTAAGTAATTATCCAGTGACAATACTGCCTGCGCCTTGAGGAAATTAGGCGCCACACGATAATCCAACTCAAGCTGATAGTGCCGAATATGATAACCCAAATTAAAATCAATGCCGGTGTAGGCATCCTTAATTCCTGGGATAGGGGTTTTGCGTAGCCGTAGACTTTTCATCAGTTTTCTAATACTACCAGCTTATTTTTGCTTTTCGACGCCAGGGGCAAGCAACAGCGAGTACAAAAACTAATTCTCCAGGGCTTGCTTGAGCACTGGCCAAGAATCGCGCAGGTCAGCACTCCAATAATTCCAAGAGTGAATACCCGTAGGGCGGAAATTGGCAGTGACCGGGATGGCTAATTCATCAAGTTTTGCTTTGAGAATGTGCGTGCATACATTGCTTGCTGCTTCAATGCCACCACCAGCAATCCATAGGGGAGTGCGTTCTAGAGCACCTTCGAGGAAATTCTCTTGTGGACCAGGTAACTCTGCCTGCCCGATGATACCGGATGCACTAGAAACATATAGTGCTGTTCCTCGTAATTTTTCCGCATTAATCAGTGCATCATTGTGTTTCCATGTCTCACTATTTGCCGCACCCCACATTTGTTCAGGAGTGGCATGTGCTTGGTCGAGGGTGATCCCAATGAGTTGATGTGCTGCTGGACTAGCGCTTGCTGCACAACCAGAAAAGGCGGCACTAGCGGCATAGAAACCTGGATTATGCTCTGCCAATAGCAAGGAAGACAAAGCAGACATCGACATACCAACGACGGCGCGTTTGTTATTTGCTAATAATTCTTTTTCAATGGCACCTGGTAGTTCCTTGGTGAGAAAAGTCTCCCAACGCTGCTTGCCCCCTAGCTGAGGCACTTCTTGTAGCCAGTCGGTGTAGTAGGAGTATTTTCCTGCCATGGGGATAACTACATTAACGTTTTTGTCCCGATAGAAGTCTATGACATCTGTCTGCGCAATCCAGTTGGCATTGCCTTCGCCGCCATCAGCACCATTGAGCAGATAAATAGTGGGGCGATGAGGTTGAGCTGCCTTAATAACTACGAGTGGTATCTGGCGGCCATTCATTGCCGGCGATGATGCCACCATTTCTACTACCCGATCACCATCTAGCTTATTGCGCCATTGTGGAGTCGGATCAGAGACTGTGACCTGCGTAATTGTTGCCAATGCGTTGGTTGGCGTTGATTCTTGCTCTTGGGTGTGTGCTGCACAGAATGTTGAGGGAATCAATGCTACAAGTGCAGCGCTGAGCGCATACGAGGTGTTTCTGAAAAATCGGGTGAGTATCATTGTGATTTTCATCTTTCCTGAAACGCAAGGAATCTCTACTGGTTGCTATAGACGCTATAGACATAGTCGGCTGACAGTGCCCATGCGTTACGCCACTGCTGTGAGTGGATGGGTAGCATACGTGTGTAAGTGACGTTAAAAATCTAGCATGATTATTTTCTCTTGACTATAAGCAAATCTGCTGCACATGCAATACGTATGTTGCGTGTGTGTCTCATGTTTCTTTATGTTCTGCAGATATTCTAGATATTCTGTGAGCTTTGCCCCCGAAAGGGCTTAGTAGAGTCACTATGAGACGAGAAAAATACCCTTATGGACTCCCGGGCGAGACAATATCATTGCTTTTCCGTATCCTAGTAAGGGTGACTGAACATTATGATGTAGTAGTGCTGGGTGCAGGCCCTGGTGGTTATGTTTCGGCTATTCGTGCGGCTCAGCTTGGAAAGAAAGTAGCTGTCGTCGAGAAGCAGTATTGGGGTGGCGTATGCCTTAACGTCGGGTGTATTCCTTCTAAGGCGTTATTAAAGAATGCGGAAGTAGCTCATATTTTTAATCATGAGGCAAAAACTTTCGGTATTTCTGGCGACGTAACCTTTGATTTTGGTGTGGCACATGCACGTTCCCGCAAGGTTTCTGAGGGAATCGTTAAAGGTGTCCATTATTTGATGAAGAAGAATGGTATTACCGAGATTGATGGCTTCGGTGTGTTCCAGGATGCGCATACTCTCGAAATTTCTGAGGGTAAAGATGCTGGTAAAACCATTACTTTCGATAATTGTATTATCGCTACTGGTTCGGTAGTTCGTTCTTTGCCAGGTATTAAAATTGGTGGCAATATCCTATCTTTCGAGGAGCAGATTCTTAAGTCGGAAGCTCCAGAGTCTATGGTTATCGTCGGTGCGGGTGCCATTGGTATGGAATTTGCCTATGTTCTTGCCAACTATGGCGTTAAGGTAACCATCGTAGAGTTCATGGATCGTGTGTTGCCTAATGAGGATAAAGACGTATCCAAGGAAATTGCAAAGCAATACAAGAAACTGGGCGTTACGCTACTTACCGGACATAAAACCACAGCTATTCGTGATAATGGCTCCTCTGTCGAGGTGGATGTGGAGTCCAAGGACGGTTCTAAATCCGATACGCTCAAAGCGGATCGCGTTATGGTTTCTATTGGTTTTGCGCCACGCGTTGAGGGCTATGGTCTAGAAAACACTGGTGTAGAACTGACTGAACGTGGCGCTATTGCTATCGACGATCGTATGCGCACTAATGTGCCACATATTTATGCAATTGGTGACGTCACCGCTAAATTGCAGTTGGCGCACGTTGCTGAGGCTCAGGGAGTTGTGGCAGCAGAAACTATCGCTGGTGCTGAGACTCAAGAGCTGGGCGATTATATGATGATGCCGCGTGCAACATTCTGTAATCCACAGGTCGCCTCCTTTGGGTATACCGAGGATGCAGCGAAAGAGAAATTCGCTGATCGTGAAATCAAAGTGGCAACATTCCCATTTTCAGCTAATGGTAAAGCGCAAGGTCTTGCTGAGTCGGCTGGTTTCGTGAAAATCATTGCTGATGCCGAGTTTGGTGAATTACTTGGTGCTCATATGGTCGGTGCTAATGTTTCTGAACTTTTGCCGGAACTTACTCTTGCGCAGCGCTTTGACCTTACTGCTGAGGAAATTGGGCGCAATGTTCATACGCACCCAACTCTTTCTGAGGCAATGAAAGAAGCTGCAGAGGGAATCATGGGGCACATGATTAACCTCTAGTAGGGGCTTGGAACCACGAGGTTCCTACTGCTTATGTCCTGTCCACCCTTGAGGTAATACATCAAGGGTGGACAGGTCTTTTTTGCTTAATTTAGGTGAGCGCACGACGGTGATGGTGGCGGCAATAGTATTGCCAGTATCGACGTGAGTTGTGAGAGATGCAAAGCTGAGTCGTATAGATATTTTGATTGATTCCAAAAGGGTGTAATCTATGTGACTTCTTCATTGGGTATGGATTCGTGTGAGTGCCACGCGTGTCACCTTACGCTTTGTGAAAATGAGCAGTTAAACGGGGGTATGCCCCTTTTTGTATAACCTTTCTTAAAGTTAAGGCTTGCCTAATATCGTGCCTATGACAAGGATTTTTAGCGCCCAATGTGATTTATGCAACAACCTGTTGGGTGGTTTATCGGAGGTCTTAGCTTATAAAGTTAATCCGACACTGGAGGTGCCATGACTGTAAACAATATCGACCGTGATGCTATCGCCCACGGAAAAATAACTGAGAAACCACTTCGTGACCGAGTGGGAATTCCTACTTGGGTTCTGAAGCTAACTATGGCCATCACTGGCCTCATTTTTGCTGGGTTCGTTGTCTTCCACATGGTAGGAAACCTAAAAGTATTCCTCCCGCAATATGAAGACGGCAGCCGACCTATTGATGAATATGGACACTGGTTGCAAGAAGACATACTGTACCCATTATTGCCACACGGCGTCATGCTATGGGCTACCCGTATCGTCTTGTTAGCTGCAATCATCTTCCACATCTATGGCGCAGCAGAACTAACAAAGCGCTCTCGCCAATCTCGTGGAAAGTTCCGCCGTACTAACCTTGTTGGTGGTTTTAACTCTTTCACCACGTCGACAATGTTGCTTACCGGTATCATCCTGCTTGCTTTCATTATCTTCCACATCCTTGACCTCACCGTTGGTGTTGCGCCAGCAGCATCAAGCAGCTTTGAGCATGGTGAAGTTTATGCCAATATGATTGCAAGTTTTAGCCGTTGGCCAGTAACCATTTTCTACATCATTGCTATGGTTGTGCTGTTCCTACACCTCAGCCACGGAATCTTCCTTGCGGTATCTGACCTAGGTATCACTGGTAAACGCACTCGTGCCTTCCTGCTTGCACTGTCCTATCTCGTGCCAGCAATTGTCATGATTGGCAATATCGCGATTCCGTTATCCATCGCTTTAGGTTTGGTTCAATAAGGGTCAAGAGGACGAAAAGGTAAAAATAAATGAGCACTCACTCTCCAATTAGCACTCGCCCTGAGTTCAACCAGCCAGCTTCCATTGTGCCGGGAGTGGTTCCAGGCAGCATTTTGGATTCAGCTGAACCAAAGGGCGTACCTGCAAAAGATATGTGGCAGTATCACAAAGATCATATGGATCTTGTGTCACCACTTAACCGTCGTAAGTTCCGAATTCTCGTAGTAGGAACTGGCTTGTCTGGTGGAGCAGCTGCTGCTGCACTTGGTGAGCTTGGTTATGATGTTAAAGTTTTCACCTACCATGACGCACCACGTCGTGCGCACTCCATTGCTGCTCAGGGTGGTGTGAACTCGGCTCGCGGTAAGAAAGTCGATAACGACAGCGCTTATCGCCATGCAAAAGATACTGTTAAAGGCGGCGACTATCGTTGCCGTGAATCAGATTGTTGGCGCCTTGCTTATGAATCTGCTCGTGTAGTCGATCACATGAATGCAATTGGTGCACCTTTTGCTCGCGAGTATGGCGGAACCCTTGCTACTCGTTCTTTCGGTGGTGTGCAGGTTTCCCGTACCTACTACACTCGTGGTCAAACAGGTCAGCAGCTACAGCTTTCCACTACTTCCGCGTTGCTGCGCCAGATTCATCTTGGCTCTGTTGAGATCTTCACCCACAATGAGATGGTTGATCTCATCACTACCGAAAAAGATGGTCAGAAACGCTGCGAAGGTCTGATTATGCGCAATCTCATCACTGGTGAGCTTAGCGCCCACACAGGACACGCAGTCATTCTTGCGACCGGTGGTTACGGAAACGTCTACCATATGTCGACTTTGGCAAAGAACTCCAATGCTTCTGCAATTATGCGTGCGTATGAGCAAGGTGCTTATTTTGCCTCCCCATCTTTCATTCAGTTCCACCCAACTGGTTTGCCAGTGAACTCTGAATGGCAGTCAAAGACCATTTTGATGTCTGAGTCTTTGCGTAACGACGGTCGTGTGTGGTCGCCAATCAAACCAAATGACGACCGCGACCCAAACACTATCCCCGAAGAAGAGCGTGATTACTTCCTCGAGCGCCGTTACCCAGCATTCGGTAACCTTGTGCCTCGCGACGTTGCCTCACGTGCAATCTCACAGCAAATTAACCAAGGTCTTGGTGTAGGTCCACTACACAATGCCGCGTACCTCGACTTCCGTGACGCAATTGAGCGTCTTGGTGCTGGAACAATTCGTGAGCGCTACTCCAACCTCTTCCAAATGTATGAAGAGGCAATCGGTGAAAATCCATTCACCACACCAATGCGTATTGCACCAACCTGCCACTTCACTATGGGCGGTCTATGGACAGACTTTAACGAAATGACCTCCATCAATGGTCTTTTCGCAACAGGTGAAGCATCGTGGACTTACCACGGCGCAAACCGTCTAGGTGCAAACTCCTTGCTGTCTGCTTCTGTAGATGGTTGGTTCACCTTGCCATTTACCGTTCCTCATTACTTGGCTAAGCACCTTGGTGAGGCAGTATTGCCACTCGACGCTCCTGAGGTAGAAGTAGCCTTGCAGCGTGCTCAGGCTCGTATCGACAAGCTCATGAATATCCGTGGGGATAATCCACATGGTCCAGAGTATTATCACCGCCAGCTTGGTGAAATCCTCTACTTCTCCTGTGGTGTGGCACGTAATATCGAAGACCTTAAGTCTGGTATCGAAAAGATCCGCGCATTGCGTAAAGACTTCTGGGAGAATATGCGCATTACTGGTACTCCAGATGAGATGAACCAGGTATTAGAATATGCAAATCGTGTTGCTGACTACATTGATCTCGGCGAGCTCATGTGCGTTGATGCACTTGACCGCGATGAATCTTGTGGTGCACACTTCCGAGACGATCACCTCTCCCCAGAAGGCGAGGCTGAGCGTGACGACGAAAACTGGTGCTTCGTTTCTGCATGGGAGCCAGGTAAAGCGGAGGGCGAATTCATCCGTCACGCTGAACCACTCACCTTCGAATCGATCCCGCTGATGACAAGGAATTACAAGTAATGAAACTACATCTTGAAATCTGGCGTCAGGCCGGTCCGAACCACGAAGGTCATTTCGAGTCCATTACCGTCGAAGACGCTGTGGCACAAATGTCCATCTTGGAGCTGCTTGACCACGTAAACTCTGGACTAATCGAAGAAGGCAAAGAGCCTTTTGCTTTCGCCTCTGACTGCCGTGAAGGTATCTGTGGTACGTGTGGTTTGATGGTTAATGGTCGCCCACATGGTTTAGAACAAAACCAACCAGCGTGTCAGCAGCGTTTGCTCAATGTTGCTGATGGCTCTACCCTCAAGATCGAACCATTCCGATCTGCTGCTTTCCCAATCATCAAAGATATGGTTGTGGATCGCTCAGCATTAGACCGAGTAATGCAACAGGGTGGTTATGTTTCTATGGATGCAGGTACTGCACCAGACGCAGATACCTTGCACGTGACTCACCAAACTGCTGAGTTTGCCCTCGACCACGCAGCTTGCATTGGTTGTGGTGCTTGTGTTGCAGCGTGTCCAAATGGTGCAGCGCACCTTTACACTGGTGCAAAACTTGTTCATCTCTCACTCCTACCACTGGGTAAGAACGAGCGTGGACGTCGTGCGCGCAAGATGATTGATGAACTGGAAACGAACTTCGGTCATTGTTCTCTTTATGGCGAGTGCGCTGATGTGTGTCCTGCGGGTATTCCGCTCACTGCTGTGGCGGCAATCAATAAAGAACGTGCTCGCGCATTCTTCACAGGTAAAGATAACTAAGCTACACTGGAGCTTGATGGTATTTTCTAGGCGTAACACCTAGCTATGGAAAGGCAAAGATTCTCATGTCCGAGAGTGTAAAAATTAGTGGGACGAGCTACCCAGTTTTTGCTGATCGCCCGCACTACATTGATGGCTATGATCCATCGAGTCTCTATGCACCGCATTCTTCATTGCGTCGTTTTGCTACCTGGGCTGGGATGGGGCTCATCCTCACCTCTTTGATAGGCATGGGTACCTTAGTGTATGGCTTGGCTATTCCTTCGGAGTACAGCGCAGAATCCGGTCGATGGGTATTCTTTGCCGTTTTCGGTGGTATTTTGACTCTTGCCTGCTTGGTTGGTGGTTTTGGTGCTATCCACTATGGGCGCAGCAAGTACCGCCAGTACCGTGCAGAAACAGGTCGAGTAAACTAAAAAATAGTTTCAAGCTATATTAGAAAATCGGGTTCATGCCCCGTGTCTCAGCGGGAGCATGGAACCCGATTTTCGGGATAAGTAGCAAAAAGTGTGTCTGAAAATCAGCATCACTACAGCTCAACAAGAATAAACAAGCCGATAATAACGCCCCACGCGTTATTACAGCCCGATTTTCATTCAATACACGACCCACACACCGGCATGTGCTACGCAACGAGTTGATTAACTCGTTGCATACCTACCAACCACCCACGATGCCCAGTATGCACAGGGCACATGAACAAAAACGAAACCACCAGCGCAGGAACAACCCGCTAGCGATGCAAAGACCCCACATGCTCACGCTCACTTACCCGACGCCGCACTGACAAAACACTCGCCCGCGACTTCACAGACTTCCACACCTACATCACCGGCACAGCATCTCTTACCGACGTCACCGCACACCGCGGTGTCAGCCGATGAACACTAACCCGCCGATTCACCAACTTCTGGCTCATCGACGTCCTCAACCAACCAGACCCCCATCGCATCTACGACCAAATCTTCATCAACGGCACCTACACCAAAGCCGGGTGCCTACTGATCGCAGCAAGCATCGATCATGTCATCGCTTGGCACTGAGCCACGACCGAATCAACACAGGCCTACAATTCCCTGCTGCACCTTGTGCGCAACAACTGGTTGTTTGCCTATCTGAAGCCACCACCTCAGGCGGTGCAACCAACACGGTGGGCATCCACCACAAACTGTCTCGAAGGTGGCATCAACGCAGAACTGAAACGACGAGCAGATGCCCACCGCGGTCGTGGTGGGAAGCATCAACGAAAAATGTTGGAGTGGTGGCTGCACACAAAAACACAGCTGCCTGACGATCCTTTAACAATCGCCAAGCAGTGCAATTTCGGACAAGATCAACTCGCCAAAGTATCCGATCTTGTTCTAGAAGACATCAACAAAGCTGACCCTGAAACAGGTCGCCCAACCTTCTATGACAACGCTATCCCAACCGAATACTCCCACTCCATAGGAATCAGAAAGGGACATCTCCGCTAACGCATAATGTCCGGCTGGCGACACGCCGACCGGACACACTTTTTGCTACTTAACCCCCGCCCGCCGGTGCCCGAAGTGTTGCAGGGAGACATGAAATAAGTAGGGGAGGACCTCATGCCCTCCCCTACTTAGACGTGGTTAACCTGCCATTTCTGCTATCTTAAACAGAATAGCAACCATCAAAGCGCTCGCTGAAAACAGGATCAGATTAGAATTGAGCACTTCCCTCTTGCGCTCTATCGACTCAACATGCGACACCTGAAAAATGAAACATATACCCATGATGATTGAAGTTATCATCAATGGAACTAGAAAAGTTTCATTTTGGGGCTGTCCGTAGTTAAATGCCGTAATGATGGACGTGGATACTGCAATTCCAGATATGGCAGAATAAAATCTACTTTTCATTTCACCTCAAAGATACTTAGAGTAGGACAAGGGAAATGAGGCGCGCCCCGGGCCCGGCGGCCCAGCCGCGGACGCCGTAGGTCGTCACCGTGGGGACCTCGTTCTCGGGCACGCCCTGGCGGCGGAGCTCTTCCTTGACGGCCTCAGAGGCGTCGAGGACCTGCTGATTGGTTACCTGCTGCTCTTGAGTTTCTTCTGCCTTGGGCGTGGCAGAAGCGATAGCCGTATTGGTGACAGGGACGGCGAGAGCGATAGCGATAGCAGCGAAGCGCTGCTTAAAGTGCTTGCTCATGCACATTTCCTTTCGTGGGTGTGTTCGCCAGTGATTTACCGGAGTGGAGCCATTGTTGCATAAATTTTCTGTCCTGTCTTGGCGAGTTCAGTTACTGCTGGGCATCGGACGTTTTTGTGAAGGTGTTTGACTCTAAAATGCGTGGCGGCGGAGTGTTTTAGGTGTCGTGTTTCTGGCAATCGTGACGTAGCGCTTGCTGGCTGCATGGGGAGCTACGTGGCGACGCCATCTGGTGGAGAGGCTCTGCTCTAGGATTACGGTCCTGGGATGGAGCCTCTTTTGCTGTTAGCGGGGTCGCCTGCCTGGGCAGTCGGTCTCGGTGGTGATGTGGCCGACGTCGCAGTCCACTACGAGCGCTGCGAGGCGCGCGAGGGCGTCCGTATCGAGGGGGTGGGGGAGGAGGTTGAGGAGCGCGGTGGTCAGCTCGACGGGGGTACCTACGGGATAAGTAGCAAAAAGTGTGTCTGAAAATCAGCATCACTATAGCTCAACAAGAATAAACAAGCCGATAATAACGCCCCACGCGTTATTACAGCCCGATTTTTCTTTTGACCTATGATGGACATATCATGCGCAAAATTACTTTAATCCTCAGTGCACTCATCACTGCGTTAACAGCAGTGAGTTTCTGGTACTACGCACAGTCATCTTCTACCCAACCGTCAGATACTCACCCAGAAAGCTCCGAAACTACAACTGTGACCACACCTATGAGGGGCGTATAACCATCATGCAAGCAGCAGAGATGCCTGGTTTTAGTGCTCAAGACGAAGTGGCACGTCGGAAAGCGTTGGCACGGCATAAAGCCATTGCCACCGGCTTGCTCATCATTGCTGCCCTGGTCTTTTTTGCCTGTCGGTTCTTGGAGACGCGTGGCAGTGGGGCATGGGTCGGGTTTGTGCGAGCAGCAGCAGAAGCCGGTATGGTTGGCGGTCTTGCCGATTGGTTCGCTGTCACCGCATTATTTCGCTACCCACTGGGACTGAAAATCCCGCACACAGCGCTTATTCGCAATAAAAAGGATCAGGTAGGGGCAGCGCTGAGTAGTTTTGTGAGTGACAACTTTCTCAACACCACATTGATTACGCAGAAGGTAGCTCAAGCGCAGATACCGCACCGGATAGCCCAGTGGATGATTGTGGAAACTCATGCGCAGAAAGTTTCTCGCGAAGTGGGGAAGTTTATTGTCCGCGTAGTGGATAATCTTGACCCGCGTGATGCCGAAGCACTTATCAATACCGTGCTGATCGAGAAATTGGCACAGCCACAATGGGGGCCACCAGCTGGTAAGGTGCTTGAGCAGCTTATTCATGAAGGAAAAGTGGCACCCATCATTGATGAGTTTGTGCAGTGGGCACATAAAAAAGCAGTGGCAAGTGAGGATCTGATTCACCGCCTCTCAGGGGAGCGGGCACCTAAGTGGGCACCAAAATTTGTCAATGACCTTGTCGGAGCAAAAATCTATCAAGAGTTGGTGTCGTGGACTCAAAGCGTCGTGAGTGATAAAAACCATGAGGCGCGAGCAGCATTAGAGCGGTTTATTCAGCAATTTGCTGAGGACTTGCAGCATGATCCCGTCATGATTGGGCGCGTTGAAGATATAAAGACAGACATCATGAACTCTCGCTCAGTTCAGGAAGCAACCCAAGCAGCATGGCGCTATGGCACACAGGCGCTTACTCAGGCAGCGAGTGACCCACACTCACCCTTGCGGCATAAAATAGCGCAGAGTGTTGTGGAGTGGGGGCATAGAATCCTAGATGATGAGCAGTTACGCGCTCAGCTTGATCGTCGAGTGATAGGGGCTACGACTTTCCTGGCTGATAATTATGCAGGTGAAGTGAGCAACATTATTTCGGAAACCATTAACCGCTGGGATGCCGATGAAGCAAGTGAGAAAATTGAGCTTATGGTTGGCAAAGACTTACAGTACATTCGATTAAACGGTACTGTGGTTGGTGCATTAGCAGGTCTGATTATCCACAGCATATCTTTTGTGGTCTTTGGTGGTTAACGTAAAACGAGTGATGCTTAGAAAGGAATATGATGGAAGTCGTAATTATGGGCTTATTCTTTCTCTACAAAATTGGTCGAATAATTTTAGCGCTGACAGGTGTCGTTGGCGCCGTGCTAGCGTTGCTCACCAGAGATGATGCGTTCGACGCCGCGGATAGGCAAAGCAAGTGGATATGGGCAGGAATGCTCATGATTGCCGCAGCGCTTGTTGTGTATCAGCTCCCGTTTCTCACCTGGATCGGCATTGTCATTATTGGTTTGTACTGGTTCGATGTTCGCCCACAAATCAAAGACATACTCAATGGTCGTTATGATTGGTGATGTGCATGGGCAATAATTCTGCTGACACCACCATCATTGCCATCATCGCAGACCCGCTTATCGACGCTGCCCAAACAAAAGAATTAGTTGCCGCAGCACTAACCAATGACATGGGGGTATGCGTCGAAGCAAATATGCTGACTGCCACCCACGCTGCCCAGGAAAAAGGAACTGTTGTGGGAGCTTGGGTTGGGTATCCCACGGGAAAACATCATAGTTTGGTTAAAGCCGCAGAGGCACGCCTTGCGGTGCAATATGGGGCCACGCATCTTGTGGTGGTATTAGATCAAGCAATCGTGCAGCGTCAAGATAATTCTGCATTGATGTCTGAGTTGATTTCCTTGCGTGAAGCTATCCCGGCTCCGGCACACTTAGGTGTTGTTGTGGAAACAACCATGTTGGAGATAGCCCAAACAAAAAATGCTGCCGTGCAGGCAGCGGCATGTGGTATAGATTTTTTGCTCACTGGTACCCAGAGCACTGCGCCTGAGCATATTGCAGAATTGATGGCACTCAGTGCGCAAGGTGCACTGGGCACTATGCGCATTTATGCGGTGAGTAATCTCGGCGCCGCAGCTGATTATGCTCAGTATGCCCCACATGGGTATTGGGTATATGACTAGCGCTCTTGAGCTTGAGCCGTATCGTAACGAGAAAGGTCGACATTCTCACCAACGAGGTGGAGTTTCATTCCTTCTTCCACGACCTCGACTTGCTCTATTCTTAGGTTTTGCTCAAAAGAATCAGAGAGCTTGGCAAAGCCATCATTGAGTGCAGTGGATACAAACGCAGGCAACTCATGACCAAAAATGTCAGTATTTTTTGCGGTAACCACAAGTTTTCCGTCTTTGGCTTGTGGCTCTACTACCAGTTTTGCTAGACCGTTGCTGATTTCAATGTGGAGAGTCCCAGTAGCGGGGTCGGTATCAAGGTTAGTCACCTGGATAAAGTTTTTGATTAGTTCACCAATCCCTGCGCCATTGAGTACAGAATTACCTGGTGCTGGTGCATTGGCGTCTGAGTCTTTCTTGAAGAGGTTGCGTGCCAAAGCATCGACATCGAGGCGCCCGTCGTCGGTAGTGTTATTGCCAGCATATTGTGGATCACCCAGGTGTGTGACCTGTTGCTGAATGATGGCAAGCATGAACTCTTTGCTCAACGTGGTGTTTAAGTCAATAGTCCCAGCTATAGGGTGCTGTGGATCCTCGCGGGAAAGATCGCGAACATTCAGGGTTGCCTCAGGCACGCCGCTGATTGTAGGGGTGCCGTCGGTAGTGTGATCAATCTGTACTGTTGCGGGAGTATTGATGGTGACATTTGAGATATTTTTCTTCACTACTCCCAGCAGCAAGGGATGCGTGCCAAAAGAAACCGTTGCCTTTTTATCAGTGCGAGCGTTAGTTTGCAGCTGCTCGGCGATTTGCTTTCCGACGTACATCCTTAGCCCGCCTTCGGCGGCAAGCAACAAGATGATGAGTGCGATCAGAATACTAAAGCTGATTGTGAGTTTTTTGTTGCTCATTTACTCCATAGTGGTCGAAAAAACTTATTTTGACCACCGTAGGCGATATATTTTTTATGGGCAGACCTGTGACCAGGAGAAAGTGATTTGATTATCGCGAACTCGCCTGCGAATAGGGGTAAACTCTAGTCCTTGTTGACGCAGTAGTTCGCGTGTTTTGTGCCACCGTACTCGCGGACCATAAATACTCCACGGGGCGCAATGCTGCCAGGCTTGGTCGCATAACTGTAAAAGATCATAGATTTTCTCCCCGACAACATTGCGTTGAATGAGGATTTTAGGCAAGCGCTCAGCAATATCTGAAGGCTTGTCCATGTCATGCGGGTCCCATGCCAAGGTCAGTGATTGTGGGCCTGTTTTATCTAGTAGAATCCAGGTGGATCGTCTGCCTAATTCATCGCAGGTGCCCTCAATAAAAAGTCCGCCTGGGGCAAGTCGCTCGCATACCATGCGCCAGGATTGTTCCACATCGGCGACATCATATTGGCGAAGCACATTAAAAGCCCGCACGAGAGTGGGGCGATACCCTGCCAGCTCAAAACCACCTAGCTCGAAGCTCACTCCATAGCGTGGTTCTTGGATACGATTGGGATCTATTTCTAAGCCAATGACGCGGACATCCTGGCGAATCGTGCGCAACCACCTCGCCCATTCCACAGTGGTGTGGTAGCTTGCGCCATAGCCGACGTCGAGAGCAAGGGCAGAGTCAGTATGGGTCAAGGCGTAACGTATGGTGGGGTTGTGCGCTGCCCACCTATCACAACGGCGTAGTCGATTAATGGCAGTGGTGCCGCGGGTAATGACTCCGACCGGGCGTGTGGGGTGGGTAGAATGCATAAAACCACGCCCGGGGTGGGTTGCAGAAAAATCTGCACGCATATTATGGGCGTGGTTTGCCATGATGAACTACTTAGCTGTTATTGGTGATCCATGTTTCGGTGAGCTGGCCTTCATTGGTGAAGAGTTCACCGAGGGCATCAGCAACTTTTGGCTCAATAGCAGAACCCATGAATGGGATATTGACGGTGATCTCATTGGCATAGGTGAGGGTGGTTTTGTCCTCGTCGCCGGCGAGGGAGATTGTGCCCTTGAAATCTACTGGGGTGCCTTTGACGTCGGCAGTGTAGTCTAGTGTGCTGCTGTTATCTGCAAGTGCAGTCACGGTGACAACGCGCTTTACTTTGAGTGATTGTGAGATCATTGCGCGTACTGCTTCAGGTAGTAAAGAAGTGGGCAGAATCTCAAATAGGGTAACGCGAGCCCCATTGTCGGTTGCGGTGAACTCATGTACTTCACCTGGTTCTGGGCTGAGGTTCTGCGCAATATATGCCCAATAATCAGCATTAGTGTAGGCAGAATGCACTTTTTTAATAGGTTGGTTAATAATAACGGTGTTCTCACTTCGTGAAGTCATGATTACAGACTACTCTGGAAAAGGTGACAGATACATTCGCAGTCCCCGTTGACGATCTAAGAAAAATTGCAGATGTGTACGTCGATGAGCAAAGTTTTGCTGATTTGACCACGCTTCACCTTGGTGGAACACCGCGTGCCACAGTCCATTGTCGCACTAAAGAGGCGGTTTGTGCTGTTGTCGAGCTTCTCGACGCCAAGGAGATTCCTTTGTTGATCATTGGGGGTGGTTCTAACCTTGTGATCGCTGATGGCGAAATTCCAGTAGTAGCGGTAGTGATGGAATGTGCTCAGATAGATGTGGATACCACCACAGGAGTTATCACTGCTGAAGCTGGAGCAGTATGGGATACAGTGGTGGCGCGTAGTGTTGCAGCCGGACTTGGTGGTATTGAATGTTTATCAGGTATTCCGGGTTCTGCTGGTGCTACTCCGGTGCAAAATGTGGGTGCATATGGTGTGGAAATTGCTGATGTGCTCACGAGGGTAGAGCTTTATGATCGTCGGTTAGCACGGCGTGAGTGGGTGAGTGCACAGTCTCTTGAGTTGGGGTACCGCTATTCCAATCTCAAGTTCACCAATCGGGCAGTGGTGTTGGCAGTGGAGTTAGCTTTGCATACCGACGGTCTATCAGCCCCATTGCGTTTTGGTGAATTGGCTCGTGCAGTGGGTGCACAATCTGGGCAGCAGCGCTATCCGATCGCACAGGTACGTGAAGCAGTGCTTGAATTACGACAGAACAAGGGCATGGTTTATAACGAAGAGGATCATGACACATGGTCGGCAGGTTCTTTCTTTACCAACCCGATTGTGGATAGTGAGCACAGTGATTATGTGCGTGCGCAAGTCGCTAAGCTCCACGACGAACAGACTGCCCAAGCTATGCCATGTTATGACCTTGGCGACGGAAAAAAGAAGCTCTCAGCTGCGTGGTTAATTGATCGAGCTGGTTTTGAACGCGGCTATCCCGGCATGGGGCAGGCGCGGTTATCGACTAAGCATACTCTTGCACTTACCAACCGAGGTGCGGCAAAAACTGAAGATCTTGTGGCTTTGGCGCGTGAGATACGCGATGGAGTAAAACAACGATTTGGTGTCAATTTGGTTACTGAGCCTGTATGGATAGGAATTGAGCTCTAGACTGGTCGTTGGACAATAAAAACATAGCGTATAGGGGTATAAGGTTTGTCGATCTGCTCAGTGGTAGCGCAGCTAAGCGCAGATAGTAGCTATGTGCAGACATATGCTAAACCACCAATCTTGTACCTTGTACGCCGTACGCATGATGCTGATATGCAGACAGCATTGGTGCAGCATCCATAGTGCTTTTTGGGATAAGGCTTAAGGATTTTAAGGAGGAACAGAAAATGAGAAATAGTGTCGTACTTGGTGCAGGTGTTGTCGGTGTGGCAGCGCTTATCGTCGGTGGTGTTTTAGCACGTGGTGGCGAGCAAACCGCCACTGCCCCTTCTGTAGAAAATGCTGGTTACTCGCATAATCAAGTGGAAGCAAGTATTGATGGTGAGTTTGTGCCGGGCAATGAGTTGGCAATTATTGCTGATTGTCAAAATACCGATACCCGCGCTGAGCTTACTACCTCTTTTGGTGATCGAACAGTGATGTCACCAGGTGCTGATGTATCGGGTCTGCTTGCTTATGTCACTGCGCCAGCTAACCTTGAGGCCGGTCCAGTAGATGGTTTCCACACTTTTACCGTGACCTGTGAATCAGGAAATACCGGCACTTTCCTCTTTACTGATCCTGTGCAAAAAGTAGATGAGGCTCATAGCGAAGAACGCGACAACTAAGCAAGCGAAGCACTATATCAGGCGCATAATCACATCATGCTGGCTAGTACCTTTGCGGTGCTCTAGCCAGCATGATGGTTATGCTATTTCTCTGTTCTTTCTATAAGTTCTTCTTGCACTTTACGACGCAGAATCTTCCCGAGATTATCCTGAGGAAGCTCCTCAAAGTGATAGAACGTGCGAGGAACTTTATACCGAGTCAGGCGGCTCCGGCAGAATTCTTTGAGCCCTTCTGGATCAAGCGCAGCGCCTTCGTTGAGTTTAATCGCTGCTACCACAGACTCTGAGCCATCTTCTCGTGGAATACCAACCACAGCACTGAGGGCAATATCTGGATGCTGCGAGAGCACCTCTTCCACCTCTGCCGGGTACACATTAAAACCACCGGTAATAATGACTTCTTTAATGCGGGCAACCAAACGAATAAAACCATCTTCTTCCATGACCCCAACGTCGCCAGTGCGATACCAGGTGCCGTGGAAACTTTGCGCAGTCGCCTCTGGTTGATTGAGATAACCAGCAAAAATCTGTGGACCTCGCACAAGAATCTCGCCTTCGACGCCATCTGGTTGGGTTTCGTCGAGATTATCCGGGTTGGCAATACGTACTTCAGTATCGGGAAATGGGATACCTACATATCCAGGTCGGCGACGCCCATTCATGGGGTTACCAACAATAATAGGGGAGGCTTCGGTGAGTCCATAGCCTTCGACCAATAAACCACCAGTGAGCTGTTCCCAATCTTCCACCGTTTTCACAGGTAAGGTAGCTGCGCCACAGAAAGAATTGCGAATACCAGAAAGCGACACATTATCTTTACGTGCTGCCTCAATGATTTTCTGATACAAGGTCGGCACCCCGGGAACCCAAGTGGGGGTACGCTTTTTCATAATCCCCATGATGAGTGGGATTTGTGGAGCTGGCAGCAAGATGATCTCGCCACCTACTAGGAAAGAAAGATTAAGGATAATCGTCAAACCATAGGCATGAAAGAACGGTAACGCGCCCAATAGGCGTTCTGGCTGATCACCAAGACCTTTGACCCAATGCTTACCCATGAGCAAATTGGCAAATAAGCTACCGTGGGTTAGCTGTGCCCCCTTGGGAGTGCCAGTGGTTCCAGAGGTGTAGAGAATAACTGCCACTGTTTCTTTGCTCACCTCAGGAGCAGAAACAATATCGCTGCCGTCGCCACCAAGAGCAGTTCCGGTGAGAACTTCCCACGGCATGGTATTTGTTGCAGGTGCGGACAGCTGCTCGCGTTTTTGCTTGAGTGGTGGAATAGGCAGGCTCAAGGCAAAGCGCTGGAGGGCTGGCATAGCGTTAATCATATTGACACTAATGATCGTTTCCAGCGAAGTATTATGCCGCAATTTTTCTAGCGTAGATGCGGCTTTGTCCCACACAATCGCAACCCGCGCCGCATGATCCTGGAACGGCGGTTCTAATTCCGCTGCAGTATAAAGCGGATTATGCTCGACGACGGTCGCGCCAAGTTTGAGCACGGCGAAATATGCGGCAATATGTTGTGGGCAGTTTGGCAAAATGATGGCGACGCGATCTCCAGGGCGCACACCTAGGGCACGCAGGCCAGCTGCTGCCGAGCGGACTTGTTTGTCTAGCTCTGCGTAGGTTTGGGTGCGTCCAAAGAAATAGGTGGCGGTTTTATCTGCATTGATTGCCAGGTTATTGTCGTAAATATCAAGGAGGGTGGTGTCTTCGTAGTCGAGTGTGTGGGGAGTCCACTCGCCATAATTTTGCAGCCAGGACTTATTTTCATAGGCTGTCGAGTGCGTTGCATCTGGCATGGTGTTTTCCTTCTGTGCCGTATTTTCCCTGTGCTTTCGCGTCGGAAAGCTAATGTTGGTTACTGTTTCGTAGGTTAGCAGAACTCTAGCCAGGATAGCATGAAAATATGAGGAAAAGCTCATGGTTGTTACTGGTGTCTTAGATGGGCAGAAATAGTGAGAAAAGCTACTATGAGTGGTATGCGCGTTGCCATGATTTCTATGCATACTTCACCTTTATCTCAACCAGGTGTGGGCGATGCAGGTGGAATGAATGTTTATATTCTCAACATTGCTACCCAATTAGCTCGTCAGGGGATTAAAGTCGATATATTCACCAGGGCAACGTCGTCCAGCCAAGGTGATGTTATCTCTGTTGCTCCTAATCTTCGGGTGGTCAACATTGTGGCAGGTCCTTATGAAGGGCTTGCGAAAGAAGAACTGGCAACACAATTAGCAGCATTTGCCGGCGGCATTATTCAGTTTGTTAAATGTGATGATGAGCTGCGCCATGACGTGTATGACCTCATTCATTCGCATTATTGGTTATCGGGGCAAGTCGGTTGGCTATTGCGCGACCTGTGGGAGGTTCCTTTTATTCATACAGCGCATACCCTGGCCTCGGTGAAAAACAGGTATCGTGAGCAAACGCTGAGTAGTGAATCAGAATCGCGTCGGATATGCGAGCAACAATTGGTCGATAACGCTGATGTCCTGGTAGTAAATACCTTTGAGGAAACAAATGACCTCGTGCGCCATTACGACGCCACTCCAGAGAAAATCGCGGTGATTTCCCCAGGGGTAGACACCACACTTTTTACCCCAGGTACCGCGCGCAATACTGAGACAGCGCGCAGGAACCTCGGTATTCCCATGCACGCTAAAGTCATTGCTTTTGTGGGGCGGCTGCAAAAATTTAAGGGAATCAATGTGCTTTTAAGTGCCCTTGGTCGCATATACGACGCCGATCCCAATGCACAAATCCGCCTACTCATTTGTGGTGGTGCCTCGGGTTCTGAAACGGTAATGAGTCAATATATTGAGCTCACGCATCAGCTTGGTATTGCTCATCGAGTGCGTTTTTTGCAGCCACGTCCACCCACAGAGTTGGTGGAACTCTATCAAGCAGCAGACATTGTTGCTGTACCAAGTTTTAATGAGTCCTTTGGCTTAGTAGCTATGGAGGCTCAGGCAAGTGGCACCCCTGTGGTTGCCGCAAAAGTAGGTGGCTTGCCCATTGCCATTGCCGACGGTCAAACAGGGATACTCGTCGATGGGCATGACCCGGATGATTGGGCTCAGGTGCTCAGCTCTATCTTGGACGATGACCAAATGCGCAATCAAATGGCAGAAGAAGCGGTATTGCACGCTGCTCATTTTTCGTGGGAAGCAGCGGCAAGCAAAATGGCAACAGTGTATTCCGATGCTTTGACTGCTGAGATACCGGTGTGCCGTGATCGTGATGCTTATGGTGGCACAGAATAAGCAGAATAAGTTGCATGAGTGCTGGCTTGCGACACAATTCCGTGGCAGACTAGAGCCATGACTATCGGAAAGTTAATTTTGCTTCGACATGGGCAAAGCGAATGGAATGAGTCTAATCAATTTACTGGTTGGGTGGATGTTAATCTCACAGCTCGTGGTGAACAAGAGGCACAGCGTGGTGGGCAATTATTAGCGGAAACAGGAAATTTGCCTGATATTGTTTATACCTCTTTGCTGCGTCGTGCTATTCGCACTGCGAATATCGCCCTGAATGCGGCAGATCGCCACTGGATACCAGTTGTGCGCGATTGGCGCTTGAATGAACGCCATTATGGTGCTTTGCAAGGATTAAATAAAGCAGAAACCAAAGAAAAGTATGGCGATGAGCAATTTATGGCGTGGCGTCGCTCGTATGATACTCCGCCACCAGCGCTGGCTGATGATAGCACCTATTCTCAAGCGCATGATGTTCGTTATCGTGAGCTTGACGCAGTGCCACAGACAGAATGTCTTAAAGACGTGGTAGAGCGGTTTATTCCTTACTATGAGAGTGAGATTTTGCCACGAGTAAAGCAGGGGCAAACAGTGCTTATTGCTGCTCATGGTAATTCCTTGCGTGCATTGGTCAAGCACCTTGACAATATCTCAGATGCTGATATTGCTCAGTTGAATATCCCAACTGGTATCCCATTGGTCTATGAGTTAGATGAGTCTGGGGCAGTGTGTAATCCTGGTGGTAATTATCTTGATCCACAGGCAGCGGCAGCAGGTGCTGCAGCAGTTGCCGCGCAGGGTGCCAAATAAGTCGCTACAGTATCTAATCAGTGAATCTTTTAGCAGCTTTTCTCTTGGGTGTGGTCATGACTGGCCTCGCCCTACCTGCGTTTAAGTGGATTCACTCCTATGTGCGTAAACATCGTGTTGCTACCACCCTGGCAGACAATAAAATCACCACTATCAGCCAAGTGTTGCACCTGACAGTGCAGGGTTCTTTGACCGGTGTGGTTGTCGTAGAGCGTTCTGGGGCAGTGGTGCTTTCTAATGGTAGAGCCCATGACTTGGGTCTGGTGCATGAGCGTACTCTCGTGCAAGAAATCCAAGAGCTTATCGACGAAGTCCTAGACGATAAAGAAACTCGAGAAATTGAGTTAAAAATACGCAAAAGGCGTACTGGTTCCAGAATTACCTTGGTGCGTGCCGTCGTGAAGCCACTGACTTTGGCTGATGATCGTTTTGTGATTGTGTATGCCTCTGATGAGTCAGAAAATGCTCGTATGGAATCTGCTCGCCGGGACTTTGTCGCCAATGTTTCTCATGAGCTCAAAACCCCGGTGGGCGGTATGGCATTATTGTCCGAGGCATTATTAGAAGTGGTTGATGATCCTGAGCAGGTGGAGTATTTTGCAACCCGCTTGTATAAAGAGTCGCATCGACTTGCTGACATGATTAATGAACTCATTTCTTTGTCTCGGCTCCAAGGTGCTGAGGCATTACCTGATATGGAATCTGTATCAGTTAATGAGGTTATCGAAGAGGCGCTTAATCGAAATATCCTCTCTGCAGAAAATGCTGGTATTGAATTAAGGCGCTCTAAGGCTGTCGATGTCTCCATTATGGGAGATAGGAATCTCCTGGTTACTGCGGTAAGTAATCTCATTTCTAATGCGATTAACTATTCTCCTTCAGCAATGCCAGTCACAGTTTCTACCAAAAAGGTTGATGACAATACCGTGCATATTCGGGTTACTGACCACGGCATTGGCATTAGTGCGGAAGATCAAGAGCGGGTGTTTGAGCGCTTTTTCCGTGTCGATAAAGCCAGATCGCGTTCCACAGGCGGTACTGGTTTAGGGCTTGCAATTGTGAAGCACGTTGCGGCGAATCATGGCGGGCATATCAAAGTGTGGTCGCGGCTTGGTACTGGCTCAACCTTTACGCTTGAGCTGCCTATTCGTCAGGCTAAAGCGCATCAAGAAATTCCTAGTGAAGATATCCAACCAGATTTGTCGTTGCGTTCTGCGGCGACTGCCAAAAACACCGGATCTGTAATATCTAGAGCAACCTCGCGTAAGAAAGGTTAAGATAAGACAATGACAACAATTCTGCTGGTTGAAGATGAAGACTCATTGGCTGAACCATTGATCTTTTTGTTAAAAAAAGAGGGTTTTGAGGTAGTCCACGCTTCCGACGGTGCGAGTGCATTGGTCGAGTTTAATCGCAATGAGATTGATATTGTGTTGCTTGACCTCATGCTTCCCGGAATGTCAGGCACTGATGTGTGCAAGAGATTGCGTGCCGTTTCCTCTGTGCCTGTCATCATGGTTACTGCTCGGGATTCAGAAATCGACAAAGTTGTTGGTTTAGAACTTGGTGCAGACGATTACGTCACCAAACCCTATTCTTCTCGAGAACTGATCGCCAGGGTACGTGCGGTACTGCGTCGCGGTGGCGATAGCAATTACGAGGAAGAAGAAAACGAGCAGATTCTCGTTGGTGGTCGTGTGCGCATGGATATTGAACGCCACACAGTTACTGTCGACGGCATGCAAGTGCAAATGCCGCTCAAAGAGTTCGATCTCCTCGAGTACCTCATGCGCAATCATGGTCGAGTTCTCACTCGTGGTCAATTGATTGACCGCATCTGGGGAGCTGATTATGTTGGTGACACCAAAACTCTCGACGTCCACATCAAGCGTTTGCGCTCCAAAATTGAAGAAGAGCCTTCTTCACCACAGCACTTACTCACTGTGCGCGGTCTGGGCTATAAATTCGACTTCTAATCACCTTCTTGAACCTGCTGCTGGGCAGTACGCGTAGCTGGGTGCAGTGCAAAAACCTCAGGTGCTGCACCCAGTTTTTTCACCTCGGCACGCTTCGTGCAATGGTGAGCCAGCAGCTCATAGCAGGTATCGCCAATGAGCGCGCGTAATTCTTTTTCCTGACTCTGCCACAGCGGTTGGGCATTGCGATGGCACGCAGGTGCGCTGGTGCAATACCAGTCGAAATCCTCACCGCCATTACCCCACCCGCGGCGTTCGTACTCGGTAATGGTGGTGCGCAAAATCTCTACGCCATCTGCTCTTTGCTCATAAGCCTCTATCCTGCGCAGTGGGAGCTGCCAGCACACCTCAGGTTTTACAATCGTTAAATCTTGGTGCTCAGCCAAAGCCCATTGGTGCAAGGCACACCCTGCGCCGGTGGGCCAGCCTGGGCGGTTGGCGAAGATGCAGGCGCCGTCGATAAGCGCGGTTTTTAAGGCTGGTTCTGGTTCGCCTTCGTCATTATCGAGTTCGTCCCATTCGAGCCAGGGTTCTAATTCTTCTGGCTCGCCGTGGGTGAGGTAGGCGTCGGTGGTGTCTGGGCGTAATTGCCAAAACCGAGCTGGCATTTCGCTGACGGCATTATAAAGTTGGTCGCGGTCGGTTTCGTCGCTGAGGAAAGCGCCGTGGACACAGCATCCGACGCTAGGGTTGGTTGCGTCAATGCCGTGGCAGTCGGGGGTGCCGAAAGCACAGGAATAGTGCGACTCTAACCATGTTAAATCGAGGCTAATAATGTGTTCGTTATCATCGGGATCAACAATTTCGAGCCATTGTCTAGGAAAATCAGGTGCCAATTCCATACCAGCGTGTATTGACTTTCCTGCAGGTGAATGGGCAGGAAACCCTAAATTGATAACAGATTTCTTATTTTTTTCTTCGCCTAAGTTCACACTTGGACACGCTACCGTCTAACCTTAGAATGTGCGATTAGGTGTATTAGATGTGGGTAGTAATACGGTTCATCTCGTGGCAGTCGATGCCAAGCGGGGTGGTCGTCCAACTCCCATGAGCGATTGGAAAACCACACTCAAGTTAGTGGAATACTTAGATTCCGATGGTGCAATTAGTGCCAAAGGTATTAGCAAACTGACTGATTCAGTTGCTGAGGCGCGTGACCTTGCCCGCCAGCTTGGCTGTGATGAACTCAAGCCTTTTGCTACCTCAGCAGTGCGTTCTGCGAGCAATGGCAAGGAAGTATTGGAGCATATCGAAAAAGAAACCGGTGTGCGTCTTGAGATTCTTTCTGGTGAAGACGAAGCTCGTTTAACATTCTTAGCTGTTCGACGTTGGTATGGTTGGTCAGCTGGTCGCATTATTAACCTCGATATTGGTGGCGGCTCCTTGGAGTTGAGCACTGGTATGGACGAAGAAGCCGATGCCGCTTTTTCTCTTGACCTTGGTGCAGGTCGCCTGACTCACGAGTGGTTTGATACTGATCCACCGGAGCGCAAAAAGATCAATTTGCTGCGCGATTATATTGACGCAGAACTTGCCGAGGCAGCGCGGGGTATTCGCTCTCATGGTGCGGCGCGTTTGGCAGTAGGTACTTCTAAAACCTTTAGAACTTTGGCGCGTTTGACCGGTGCTGCACCGTCTTCGGCGGGTTCTTTTGTGAAGCGGGAACTCACTGCGCCAGGTTTAAGGCAGTTAATTGCGTTTATTTCCCGCATGACGGCGGCAGACAGGGCAGAATTAGAAGGTGTGAGTTCTCATCGTTCTCATCAGATTGTGGCAGGCGCTCTCGTTGCTGAGGCTGCTATGCGTGCACTGGAAATTGAGCGATTAGAAATTTGTCCGTGGGCATTGCGCGAAGGCGTTATTTTGCGTCGTCTGGAAAAGGATTTGCCGCAAACTGTTGATGAGGAAGGCAGGAAGAAATGAGTGAGGAGCAACTAACCGTTGCACAATTGTTGTCGCGGGAAAAGAAAAACTCTGACCCTAATTCTCGTCCTAAGCGACGCCGTCGGCATAGCATTGAAGAAGGCGGTATCTCAGTAGCTGAGCTTACTGGTGGTATTCCTAGGGTCGATGCGAAGCCCGTGCAGCCAAAGCATACGTCACAGCCTTTGGACGCAGAAGAAGACACTGCCGACGCAAGCACATTGGTTCTTTCTGTGGTAGATGAGAAAGACCCAGTGCGGCTTACCACAGGCTCAATTCCGGTGGTAAAGACGGAAAACGCTCGTGAGGATGTGCAAGAGGCGTCGGCCAAGCCAGCTAAGGTGGTTGCACCACAAGCACAGGCTGAGGAATCAGCGGCAGTATCAGCACCAGAATCAGCACAGGAAATGCACGGCAGTAGCGTCGTTAAGCTAGCTGATGAGGATAAGAGCGTTGTCGCTGAGTCTGTTGAAGCTGAGGAGGCTGAGCTAGACGAGGAATGCGATTACGACTACGAGGAAGAGGAATCTGTCTCGGTAGGTGCGGTTATTCTGATGTCTATTGTTGGCATTGTGTTGGGCGTTATTATCTTCAAGGTGTTTGAGTTCTTGTGGATAGCGTTTAGTAAGCCGGCGGTGAGTGTTGTTGCTGTGGTTACGGTAGCCATGCTCATTGGGTTGGTGTATTTCTTGCGTACTAATCGTGATCGACTCAGCATGATTCTTGCCGGGGCAACTGGTTTGGTGCTTACCTTTGGTCCGTTGCTCACTATTGGCTAGAGGAGCTAGCCATATGTGGGCTGGTCGCTAGGTGCTCGGTTGTGTTCGCCTTGGGAAGCTAGGGTGTATTGATTATTGTGGCCGTCAGTTGGTTTTGGGCTGGCGGTTTTTGTCTATTATGAGTGGTTTTAGCCCCGCTAAGGGGTGCCCCCACTTAAAACTATTGCATGATAGATATTTTTTGTTAGTGTGAATAACACCAAACTCTCTGCTAAAGAGACTCCATTACCTGCATATCATGCTGTTTCGACGGAAAGGGCTGAAAATGGCTGCGGCAGTATCTGACCTAAAATCTATGACTTGTTAAATCGGGCACCATCTCGTGTGCCCGAATTGATAAAAAGCGCACGAAGCAATTAACGCTAAAAGCGATCGTAATTCTGCTTGGACTTGTGCTGTATAAGCACACAATTATGCTCTTTTAGGGAGACGCACGTGCGTAGATTTTATTATCTGTTAACGTTGGCAAATATCGCTGATGGTATTGGCTATACTCTGATACCTTTATGGGCAGCAGCACAGGGGTTTGGTCAGTTTCCTGTTGCTCTTATTGCTGTTTTCCAGTTACTTCCGTGGATGAGTAGCCCTTTTGTTGGGGTGTATATTGATCGCAGTGGTGCTCGCCTCCTGCTCAAATCTGCAACATGGGTACGTGCGGTTGTTATGGTGCTCATGCTTTTGTTGAGTTTCGTCAGCGCTAATCGAAGCTATATGTATTGCTTATTTCTGGCGACGGCTTTGGTCGTTGGGCTTGTGGATATGGCTACTGATGTGTCGGCGCAGTCGCGTGCGTCGGAAGTAATTGTTGACGAGCAAAAACGCATTAAGGCGTTTTCTCATATTGCGATTATTCAGACGGTATGTGGCACGCTCTTGGCTCCTGCGTGTGCGGGTTTTCTTAGTGTCCAGTCCATGATGATTATTTTTTGGTTCTTGTTTTTGCTTTCTGCTGCGGCGGTTGCCTTTTCTGACGATCGCAAACATAGCAAACGAGGCGGGAGTGCTTATGCTCATCTAGGATTGTCTGTCAAAACCCAAGAAAATGCAGCTAATCCATTTCATGAAGCGGTGGCGGGGTTTGTTGCTATTCGACGTCATGGCTGGTTGTATCGTTCGATGTTGTGTGTTGGCATGATGAATATCATTTCTTCTGCTAGTTCTTCGGTGGCGTTGGTTTACTATGTGCAGGATTTGGCAGTTTCTGCGCGAACTATTGGGTTGTCGTTTGCGATTCTTGGTGTTGCTGCAGTATGTGGTGGGTTTTTGGCTCCTATGTTCGCGGAGCGGTTGGGCTTTACTAGCGCAATCGCGCTTGGTGTCTTAGGGCTGTTGATTGATTTTGCTGCTCCGGTGGTGACGCACTCATTTGTAGCTATTGTGGTTATTTCTTTTGGGGCGAGTATTCTTGCCCCAGTTTTCGGGATCACGATGATCGCTAAGCGTCAGGAGGTTGCGCCGAAGAATATGGTTGGGCGGGTCAATGGCGTGTTTCAGTTTGTGGGGGTTGGTTTTGCCCCATTGGGTGCTTTGGTTGGTGGGTGTGTGGCGGAGTTTTTAGGTGCGGTACCGGTGTTGTGGAGTGCGTGTGTGGTTGCTGTTGTTACTGTGTTGGTTTTTCGTCCGTGGCAGATTGTTTCTGTGTGACCTAGGGGATGAGAATCGTCGGTAGTGGTTTTTATTGGCAAAGTAGACACAATCTGATAATCGTGGCAGGGTGGACGCATGAGTTCTATAGCGATTATTGGTGGCGGAAAAATCGGTGAGGCATTAACCGCAGGGTTGGTTGCCAGTGGGGTTAATCCTGCTGATATTCATGTGACTAACCGCAATCCGCAGCGTGGCGCTTATCTCAAGCAGACCTATGGGGTGGTGCCTTTTACTGAGAATACCTCAGCAGTTGATGAGGTTGATGTGGTGTTTTTGTGTGTGAAACCCAAGCAGATCATCTCGGTAGTGGAAGAAATCTCTGATGTGGTGGATAACAACACTGCGACGACTATCGTTTCTATGGCGGCTGGTATTACTAATGCTGCTATTGAGGAGGCGTTGGCGGCTGGTGCGCCGGTGGTGCGGGTTATGCCTAATACGCCTATGTTGGTTGGTGCTGGTATGTGCGCGGTGTCTCCAGGGCGCTTTGTGGGGGAGGAACAGCTTGATACTGTTCTGGAGCTGCTGCGTAGCGTGGGTAGCGTGCAGGTGATCGACGAGGCTGATATGGATGCGGCTGTGGCGATGTCTGGTTCTTCGCCGGCGTATTTATTCTTAATCGCTGAGGCAATGATTGATGCTGGTGTGCACCTGGGCTTTGACCGGGATACTGCTCGAGAATTGGCAACGCAGGCATTGTATGGTGCGGCGACGATGCTCAAAGAGACGGGGGAGGAGCCTAGCCAATTGCGGGCTAATGTTTCTTCTCCCGCTGGGACGACGATTACCGCTATCCGTGAGCTTGAGGAGTCGGGTATTCGTGGTGCGTTTTATCGGGCAACCCAGGCGTGTGCGCAGCGTTCTCGGGAGTTAGGCAAAAAATAATTTTAACCCCTTGGGTCACTCTGAAAACGCTATATACAGTGCTTTTCTTGAGACGCAGGGGGTAAATTGCATCACTGCAATTATTTTTAGCAATCTCAAGTCGCAATAGTCACATACTTCACGCTAGACTTTAACAAGCACGTCCGTGACAAGTCTGCGGGAGGGGAAGCCTGCAGCGCGGTATTGCTTGAAGGGTGATATGAATATGGCAAGAGAAGAAAACGGTACCTTTTTAACGGTTGCTGAGGTCGCAGAGATTATGCGAGTGTCCAAAATGACTGTGTATCGGTTAGTTCACTCAGGTGAATTGCCTGCAGTTCGCGTTGGTCGCAGTTTCCGTGTTCACGAAAAGGCTGTCAACGAGTATTTGGACTCCTCATACTATGAGGTTGGCTAATACTTAACAGTTTTCTTGTTAAAAGGCGGTGTGGTTTTCCACACCGCCTTTGCTTATGTATTTCAGCCTTCTGTCGTGTGTGCTACTGCGCTTGCCGCTGTGTACCTTGCAGCGCTTTCTATTGTGTTCCGCTGATTGATATTTTGTTCTGGCAGGGCTGGTAGGTAAGATGTTGTGCTGATTGTCAAAAAGGGTAGTACGTCATTAGTACAGTTAGTTGTGGAAACGAGGGAAACCAGTATGGGTTCTGTCATTAAGAAGCGTCGTAAGCGTATGTCCAAAAAGAAGCACCGCAAATTATTGCGCCGTACTCGCGTGCAGCGTCGTAAACTTGGCAAGTAAGGGCAAGTAAGGGCAAGTAAGAACCCCATGTTGGCCCTGTGTTTGTGGGCTGCATGGGGTTATGTGCCTCGTCGTTTGAGTAGTAGCCAGCTGCTATAGCTAAACGCAGTAGTGATGAGCGCCGGCGCACCAAATTGGCGAATTGCTTTGCGGATACTGCGGTAGTCTTTAATTTCCCAACCTAATTTTTCCGCGTGCTTGCGCAGTTGCCTATCGGGGTTAATGGCAACGGCAGTGCCCATCATGGAGAGCATGGGAACATCGTTGATGGAATCGGAATATGCGGTACACCGCGCCAAATCCAAACGCTCTAGAGTGGCCAGAGCTGCGACGGCGTGCTTTTTCCCGGGACCATGCAAGATATCTCCGACGAGCCGTCCAGTGAACTTGCCATCTTTTACTTCGGCAACGGTGCCTAGTGCCCCGGTGAGCCCTAGGCGTCGCGCTAGTACCTGGGCTAATTGCACGGGGGTGGCACTGACTAGCCATACTTGATGACCGGCGGCAAGATGCATTTCAGCCAGTTGCTTGGTTCCTGGCCAGAGTCGATCGCTGATATTGCTATCAACAATTTCCTCACATAATTCCAGCAGCTCGTCGACGCTTTTGCCTTTGATGAACTCAAGCGCTTGCCTGCGTCCTTCTGCCACGTCTTGTGCATTTTCGGAGCCAGTGAGTCGGAATTTGATTTGTTTCCACATCACTGGGATTATTTCCGATAATTTGAGATAGCGTTTTTTAGCCAACCCAAGTGCAAAGACAATGAGAGAAGAGCCTTGGATCAAGGTGTTATCGACGTCGAAGAAGGCGGCAACCCCATTTTCTTGTGGTATTTCTGGGTCGGGGGAGTTGATGTGTAAGCCACCTGCTGCCTCGATGGAGCCACTGACAGAATCAAGCCCTGAGGTGTAGTCGTCGAGCTCTAAGCCAAATAATTGTGCGACTGATATTGCTGCGGCAGCTTCCCCAGCTTCTTGTTGTGTCTTTTCGCTGAGTGGAGGCAGGGCTAGTTCTTCAATAAATCTGCGCATGCTGCCATGTGTTCCTGACCAACTTGCAAGAAACTCCTGTGGTGTTTGATGCCAGGAAGGATCTGGAATAGTGCTCACAATATACTCTTCACCGATTTTCTTTTTCCGTCTATAGCGCTTAATGCTTAGTCTTTTCTCTATGTTAATCTGCTAAGAGTGATCTTGCTTAGTTGTGTCACCATCTCCTAAGCATCTTTATATAAAAGAAAGTCGTGCACTAGCTTATGTCTGCTGAAAATGCTCATCATGTGGTTTTGCTGAGTCGTCGTAGCTGCGGTTCGTGTGCGCGCGTCGCGCAGCAAATTGAGCCGGTCGTTGCTCAGGCGGGTGCGTCATTTCAGATTCTTGATGTGGATTCTGATTCGGATCTAGCGGCAGAGTTCGGTGATCGGGTTCCCGTTGTGCTTATCGACGACGAGGAGTTTGCCTGCTGGGAAGTCGATAATGCAGAGTTAGCTCAGGCTTTGTTGTGAACTGCCCGTGGAACTACTAGCGTTATACATCGGAATAACTGTTAGAAGTCAATCTTTTGGTTGATATGTTGTGAAAGCGGTGAGATCAGTCGTGAGTGCGCTTGTTGTGGGAATGTCACATCGGTCAGCACCAGTGGCACTTCTGGAACAGCTCAGCATGGATAATGATCTAAAAACAGATACCACGCGACGTTTAGTTGACCGTCCATCTCTAGCTGAAGCAATGATCGTCTCTACCTGCAATCGCTTTGAGGTCTATGCTGTCACCTCTAGTTTTCACACGGGCGTGAGCGATATTGTCTCTGTCCTCCACGAAGCAAGTGGCGTAGATATTGAAACACTACGCGGCTATCTCTATGTTCGCTATGCCGACGCTGCGGTAGAACACGTTATGGTCGTAACCGCTGGTATGGACTCTATGGTCGTGGGCGAACAACAAATCATTGGGCAGGTGCGTAGCTCTTATCATGAGGCAACCCAGAATGGCACCGTCGGCCCTACACTACATGGGCTGGTGCAAGCCGCACTTCATACTGGTAAGCGCGTGCATAATGAAACTGATATTGATGAATCTGGTGCCTCAATGGTGTCTTTTGCCCTTGAGCAAGCCCTCGTAGCTATGGAACTTGACCCAGCTGAAGCCCAACCTTTGCGCGGGAAAAAAGCGTTGGTGCTGGGTGCAGGAGCAATGGCATCATTAGCGGCAACTCATGCGGGACGCTTAGGGGTGGCAGAACTCATCATTGCTAATCGCACGTTTGAGCGTGCGCAACGGTTGGCACACCATGCCCATGAAGCTCAGGTGAATGCGCGAGCTGTACCTTTTGAGGAGCGTGACAGCGTATTTGCTGAGGTAGATTTGATTATTTCTGCTATAGGTGCAGCACATACGCGTACGATGAGCGGGGAACAGGTAGCGCAGATTACTCACCCGTTAACCTTGGTTGATCTGGCTTTACCTCGTGATATTGACGATAACGTATGCGACAATCCACACATTCATCTGATCAATATCGAAAAACTCCATGCCAGTATGCATCATGGTGCCCAAGGCGCTAGTCAAGCTGCACAGCATATTGTCAATGAAGAACTAGCTGCATATAACAGTGCACAAAGAATGCGTGATGTGGTTCCGGTGGTATCGGCGCTACGTCGTCAAGCTGCAGATATTATCAATACAGAGCTTGCTCGCCTGGAGGCTAAGACCCCAACAATGAGCAAAGAGCACAGCATGGAAGTGCATAATACTGTGCGCCGGGTCGTCGATAAGCTCTTGCATCAACCGACAGTACGGGTGAAAGAATTAGCCGCAACAGCCCAGGTAGTGCCCTATGACCAAGCATTACAGGAATTATTTGGGTTGCAAGGATCGCCAGGGCAAGACCGCAGCGTAAAAGTAGGCGTAGAGGAATTGCCAGATAATTCGGTAGTAACCTTGGGCATTACCGACGCCCAACGAGCAACAGCTGGTCTGCAATAGCACCAATAGCACATAGTAGAAAAGTAAGGCGAGTATATGAGTACCGAGCTTCTGATCGGAACACGCGGCAGTCTCTTAGCCACCACGCAAGCAGGTCATGTTTTGCAAGCACTAGAACAAAACGGTCATGCGGCACAGCTGCATATTGTTACCACTGTTGGTGATGTCAATATGGCACCGGTAGAACGCATTGGCGTAGGAGTGTTTACCCAAGCATTGCGGGAGGCATTAGCTGCGGGAGAATGTGATATCGCTATTCATTCTTTTAAGGATTTGCCCACCGCACGAGATCCTCGCTTTCATCTCGTTGTGCCCACGCGTGCCGACGCCAGGGACTGCCTGGTGGCAAGAGATTCTTTGACCTTGGCGCAATTACCTCAGTCGGCCAAGGTAGGCACAGGTGCTCCCCGACGAATTTCGCAGCTCAAAGCATTGCGTCCTGATCTAGATATTCGTCCATTGCGCGGCAATATCGACACACGCATTGCCAAAGTTCATCAAGGCGAACTCGACGCCATTGTGCTTGCTTATGCTGGATTGGTGCGCGTCGGAAAGCAAGAATACGCTACTGAGATTTTTGACCCCGAGCTATTTTTGCCAGCTCCTGCCCAAGGTGCATTAGCGATTGAATGTCGCCATGATGATGAGCGCGCTCGTGCAGCAATAAGCTCAGTAGTGGATGAAAAAGCACAATTAGCAGCAGAGACAGAACGACGCATACTCCAACGCCTAGAAGCCGGATGCACGGCACCAGTTGCAGCATATGCCCAGGTTGAGCAAGAGAATATCACGCTGAGCGCAGCTGTGATATCCCTTGATGGCACCACCACAATCCACCATAAGCTCACCGGAGCTGTCAATGCTGCACCCGAGCTTGCCGAGGAACTCACAACATGGTTACTCGCCCAGGGTGCAGGAGATATCCTCTACTAATGTGCCTTTCTGATTCTCAGGCTCATGCTCAGAACACTGCACTTCGCGGGTGGACAGTGTGGGTACCGCGCGCTAAAGAACAAGCGGGAGCTATGAGCACACTGCTATCGACCTATGGTGCTCACGTACAATCATTGCCCACAATTGCCATCGAACCAGTAACAGGGGCACAACGAGCAGCTATACATGATGCGTTAGCCGAAGTAATAGCTGGAAAATATGAGTGGGTAGTCTTTAGTAGCGCTAATGCCGTGCGCACACTACACACCGCGGTTAACACACTTCCCACCAGCGACGCTGAGCACGCTAACACTGCACTGCTTCGGCTCAATGTGGCGGTCGTCGGTGCTAAAACTGCTGCGGTTGCGCGTGAGTATGGGTATGAACCCACGGTGATTGCCCTGCGCCAAGCCTATAATGCTGAGGGCGTGGTGGCAGCGCTGGGTGTGGCGGCAGATGGTGGCTCTCGAGTGTTTTTGCCTCGTGCTGATATTGCCACTCCACAGTTGCGCGAAGGCTTGCGCGAGTTGGGGTGGCAGGTTACTGATTTAGTGGTTTACCATACTGTGCTGGCGCCTGAACCTAGTGACGAGGTGCGAGCCTTATTTCACCACGTACAACCAGCTGCCATTTGTTTTACCTCGGCGTCGACTGTGCGTAATATGCTTGCCCTGATGGGGGATATTCCGCAACAGGCTATTATTGCTTGTATTGGTCCAAAGACACAGCAAGCAGCGCAGGAGGCTGGATTAGTGGTATCAGTGGTACCAGAGGTTGCCTCGGCAGAGCATTTAGTGGAAGCACTTGTGCATTATGTTGCGCAGCGTGATTATTGTGCTGATGAGGGTGGAGAGTAGGAAAAATGAGGAGTGAAGCAATGGCAGGTACCGCAGATACCACGGCTAAGGATGGTGGGCTCGTAGATTGTGATGTAGCGAGTTCACCTGCGCCTATCGTTCGTAGACCGCGCCGGTTAAGAACTACCCCTGCTATGCGTAGTCTTGTTGCGGAAACGACCCTTGCGCCACAGGATTTCATTTTGCCTATGTTTGTTGCCGAGGATATTGAGCAGCCGCGTGAAATTAGCACTATGCCTGGGGTAATGCAGCATACTATCGACTCGCTCTTAGCTGCGATTGAGCAAGCCCGTGCAGTGGGTATTAGGTGTGTGGATATTTTTGGTGTGCCGAGTCCTGCGCATAAAGATGCTCAAGGTAGTCAGGCCTGGGAGGAGTTAGGAATTCTCAATAGGGCATTGCGTGCTGCTAGAGAGCGTTTTGGTGATTCAGTGCTGCTTATGGCAGATACGTGTCTTGATGAGTTCACTGATCATGGGCATTGTGGAGTGCTCACTGAGAATAGTCATGGTGAGCAGGTGGTCGATAATGATTGCACGGTAGCGCTGTACCAAAAAATGGCGGTGGCGCAGGCACAGGCGGGTGCACATATTGTGAGTCCATCGGGCATGATGGATGGGCAGATTCTTGCTATTCGACGTGCTCTCGACGTCGCTGGTTATCAGGATGTGGCCATCATGGCTTATTCCGCCAAATATGCTTCGGCTTTTTATGGGCCATTCCGTGACGCAGTAGGTTCTTCACTTGTTGGCGATCGACGCACGTATCAGCAAGATCCAGCAAATGCTACTGAATCACTTTTGGAAGTTGAGTTGGATATTAGCGAGGGCGCGGATTTTGTTATGGTCAAACCAGCTATGCCGTATCTTGATGTTGTGTCCAAAGTAGCTGAGAGTTCTCGAGTGCCGGTGGCGGCGTATCAAGTCTCTGGTGAGTATGCGATGCTTCATGCAGCTGCTCGCAGTGGCTGTTTTGATTTAGAATCAGCAATGATGGAGTCATTGATCGCTATTAAACGAGCCGGTGCACAACAGATTTTGACGTATTTTGCAGTGGATGCTGCAAAGATACTGCGTGGGGCTAACAAGTAAAGGGATATATGAATACATCGAAACACTCGCTTTCTAGCGGTGCGCCACAAAAACCAGAATCTATGAGAGATGGTGAACGCTTGTGGCTATTGGTTTTTGCCGGTGAGATTATTCACGCGGTGTGCTCTGCGATTTTAGCGTGGCATACTCGTGGGGTTAGTCGTAAGCAAGTGCGCGAGTTATTGCCTGCAGGAATGCACTACAGTGATAAGTTGTTAGATCTTTCCTTGGCGATTTCTATTTTCTTGAACCTGTGTCTTAGCTTGGTGGTATTGAGTTTATTCTTTTGGGCTTATCGCTCAGTGGTGACGTCAGGAAAATACGCATTACGCAGTAGGCGGATACTCAATTTCTTTGCCGTATATTTGGCAGTGCGTGCATTTTTTGTGTTCTTTTCTGGTTCTCTTACACCGACGACGATTCCCATCTATTTCACCGCTTTCGATGGGTGTGTCCAAATCCTTATTGGTGTTGGTGCGATTATGGCGTTGGTTTTCTTTAATCAGAAAGAAGTACAGTCATGGTTAGAGAATAATAATGACGATAACCCACCTGGTACTGCTGGGAAGTTAAACTATTCACAGCACACTTCTGCCGACCACCGTAAGAAAAGGTAAAGCTCACCGTGACCAGTATGTTTCCTTCGCCTTATCGCCCGTCTCGGGGTGAAAAAGCACGTGAGCGTCAGAATGTGCGCCCACCTATTGCTTTGTATGCTACGTATTATTTGGCAATTATCATTGCTATTGCGCTTATTGTGTCGGCACTTGTGCTCTTTAGTGTCCGTGCTCCGCAAGGAGTATCTACAGAATTAGCGCAGATAGTGGCACGTAACCATCGCTTTTTGGCGGTAGTGAATCTTCTTGGTGGCCTGTGCCTTGCTGGTTTGGCGGGAAAGTTTTTTTCTTCCGCTAAAAATGTGCGTCGTTTTTACCTTGCTATTTGTGTTTTCCTTGTTGCTTTTAACCTCATAGCTATCATGTTAAAAATTGGTGGTATAGGGTTAATGATTATTGTGTTTGCCATTATTGTCGACGCAATGCTGTATTTTCACCCATCAGTTAGTTCGTATTTTGAGATGCGAAAAGCACGGAAATGATGAAAGCCTTTCTTCATGACAGCGCAATCTGATAAAAACTCGACGAAAAAATCCATGCCTATCACTGGTGATAGTGAGGATCTTAGCCTAGCGCGTGCTATTGATAACGCTAAAACTGCTGCAGCTGAAGCCGGGATCGATACTCGATCTTTGCATGCACATTTGGGCAGGAGAATAGGAGATGATCCTGCGTCGTCGATGTCGCTCGACAATGCTGCTGATGCACAAGATGCGCGTACTTCCTTTGCTTTTGAGTTAGATAATTTGCCGAGTGCTGCTGCTATTGGTGATATTGAAGCAAAAATTAACGAGATTGACGGTATCAATATCCGCATTGTGTATTCCACTGCTATGGCTTGGGTAAGTGCACCGCGTTCTATCGAAGCCCATGAGATTAGTGCCATGCTGGAAGAGTTTGGTATGAGTGCTGTGCTTACTGAAGCCTCGTTACAGCGTCGTATTGCATGGACTGATGTGGAAGATGGGCGGCATATTCGTGCTCAGCGTCGTCAACATCGACGGACTCGGGCACGCAATGTGTCGGCACGGTTGCGCAAGCAGATAGAAGATGATGCCAAGGCGATTCAGGAAGCCAAGCGTTCAGGTTATCTTGATAAAACACCTGAGCGTGGGAAGCGTGAGAAAAAAGAGCGTTCTCATTCTGGCAGCACGGTGCTCTTTACGGCACGCGCATTACTGACTGCGCGTCGTTTTTGGGTGAGTTTGGTTTTTTCGATTCCGGTACTACTGATTAGTTATTATCCTGATCTGCAATTTGATTATTGGCAGTGGGTGCTCATTGCGTTATCTATACCAGTGGTGTTTTATGGTGCTTGGCCGTTTCATCGCGCTACCATAGCTGGTGCAGCGCGTAAAAAGCCAGCATTGGATTCTGCAAGTTCGGCAGCTGTGTTATTGGCATGGATATGGTCAGTGTGTTTGGTGGTGTTTACCAGCGCGGGTGTGCCTAGCTATCGCATGAATCCTCAGTGGATTTCTATTGATGCAGCGCGGTTCGACGAAGGAACCTTGTTTTTTGACGTTGCGTGTGGCATGACCTTGCTGCTTTTGGGTGGGCGATTGCTCTCGCATACTACTCGAGTGCGTTATGCTGATGTGCTGGCAAAATATCGCCCAGATCCTTCTGCTTTGGTGACAGTGGCTACCAAAAATCGCAAAACTGGGCAATCGGAGAAGCAACAGCGGGCAATTCAGAGTCTTAATGTAGGTGATGACATCATCATTGAGCCTGGTGAGATCATTCCAGTTGATGGTGCTGTTATTGGTGGGCATTCGGAAGTGGATGTTCGTCCTTTTGGCATTAAAAGTTTCTCGGTTAAGGTGAAGTCTACTGTTTATGCTGGTTCTGTTAATAAGAAGAATCGGTTGAAGATTCGGGTGCGCAATACCGGGTATCGGACATGGATTGCTGCGGTACATCGTTGGATTGATCAGGCTTCGCGTCAGCAAGATGCTGCTGATGAGCGTGCTACGTATTCGGCAAGTATTTTGGTGCCTATTTCCTTATTTTTGGCAGCGTGTACTTTTACGTTTTGGTCGATGGGTACTGGAAATATCAATCATGCTTTTGCCGCTGCACTTGCTGTGTTGGGTGTGGTTGCACCGGTAGCTCTTGCTGTTTCAGCCTCAGTTGCTACTCGGCAGGGGCTGGAAACCGCAGCTCGCAGAGGTATTCTCATTGCGCAAGTGGATAATTTGCGTCAGCTTGATCAGGTGGATGCTGTGATTTTCAACCGAGTGGGTACTTTGGCGGAAAATGACATGATTGTGGAGACTGTCACTGCTGATCGTGGTGAAAATCCTGAGTTGGTGTTGCGTGTTGCGGGCGCTATGGCCTTAGAAAGTAATCATCCACTTTCGCGCGCGTTGGTGCGTGCTTCTCGTGAGGCGCGTGATCAATCGACTGATGAGTCGATTCCTCATCGCTTGGAGGCGTCTCATCATGAGTTTGATGATGATGGCAATTTTCATGCAATGGTGGAAATTCCTATTACTGATTCTGAGGGAGATACTCAATTACGTAGTGTGGAGGCCTATTTGTGGCGTCCGCGTAATCTTTCGCAGCTCAGTGGTCGTCTTGCTGCCGCAGCTTTGTCGGGTGGTACTCCTATTGTGGTTGGTTGGAAAGGCAAAGATCGTGGCGTGATTACTCTCCAGGATCATGCGAAAAGTGATGCTACTGAGGCGGTAGATACGCTGGAGGCAATGGGCATTGAGACGATGATGATGAGCAGAGATACGTATCCAGTTGCGCGTCGATATGGCGATTCTGTGGGAGTGTCTCATGTTCTTGCTGGTGTGCAGCCTCGGGATAAACCTCAAGCAGTGCGTTCTATTCGGATTCATGGTGTTAATGCTGCGGTCGTGGGTGATCCAAGTATTAAAGAGTGTTTCCGCGTGGCCAATGTGGGAATGTTGCTTGGTGCGCTTGAAAATGTGGATAATCCGAGCGAAGTGGATCATATGCATAGCGATATTGTGTTCTTGGAAGATCGGGTAGCGCCTATTCCGTGGCTGTTTCGCTTTGCACGCCGAATCAATAAAATTGTGCACCAAAACTTTGTGTTTGCCTGGGGCTATAATGTTCTTGGTTTGATTGCTGCGTGTGCGGGTTTGATTCATCCGATGATTGCTACCGCTTTGATGTTGGCATCCTCAATTCTCATTGAGTTACATTCACGATTGTCGCGCAAGACCGCATAATACGCATAATAATTAGAAAGGCATAATGTCAATGAGCTCTAAGCGTACTTTGCTCAATGCTCCGCTTATCGACGCTATCCAAGGTAATAAGCCCAGCCGGCGACCGGTATGGTTTATGCGTCAGGCGGGGCGCTCTTTGCCTGAGTATCGCCAAGTGCGAGCGGGCATAAATATGTTGGACTCGTGTTTTATGCCAGAGTTATTGGCAGAAATAACCTTGCAGCCGGTGCGTCGCCATGATGTTGATGCGGCGATTTTATTCTCGGATATTGTGGTTCCACTCAAAGCAGCTGGTGTGGAGATAGATATTGTGCCTGGTAAAGGGCCTGTGGTTGCTCAGCCAATTCGCAGCCTTGCCGACGTCGACCGCTTGGCAATTTTGGATGCCGAAGTGCCAGAGGTAACTCAGGGTATTGAGATGATTTTGGGGGAGCTTACCTCGACGCAGGCGCTTATTGGTTTTGCTGGTGCTCCGTTTACCTTAGCTAGTTATTTGGTGGAAGGCGGACCGAGTAAGAATCATGAGCGGACTAAAGCGATGATGCACGCTGAGCCAGAAACGTGGCATAAACTTATGCAGCGTCTTGTACCGAGTATTGTTAGTTTTTTACGGACTCAAATTGCCGCAGGTATCGACGCTATGCAGTTATTTGATTCTTGGGCAGGTTTCTTGAGCGAAAGAGATTATCGGGAGCATGTGCTGCCGTATTCTCAGCAAATTTTTGCGGAAATTGCGCCTGCGGAGATTCCGCGGATTCACTTTGGGGTGGGTACTGGTGAGTTGCTTGGGGCAATGAGCGAGGCAGGTTCTGAGGTCATGGGTGTGGATTGGCGCGTGCCTCTCGACCAGGCTGCTGGGCGTATTAGTGCAGCTAGTGGGGCGAAAGTTGTGCAGGGTAATTTGGATCCAGCGTTGTTATTTACTGATGAGAATGTCCTGCGAGAGCATATAGCTCGTATTTGTGCTGAGGCAGATCGGGCTATTGATGCGGGGCAAGCGCGAGGACATATTTTCAACCTAGGGCATGGTGTATTGCCGACTACTGAACCAGAAGCGATTACTCGTGCAGTTGAGATTGTTCACGAGTTCTAAATGTGCATATCGCATATATCAATATCAAAGCGCGCGTTAAGTAGATGTGAGGAGACAAAGCCATGCGCATTGCTATTATCGGAGCAGGATTAGCAGGGCTCACCTGTGCCTATAGTATCCATAAAGAGAACCCGCAGGCTCAGGTTGAGGTGTATGAAGCAGCTGATCGCATTGGTGGCAAACTCTACACGGTGCCTTTTGCCTTTGGGCGAGTGGACATGGGGGCAGAGGCTTATGTGGCTTTTCGACAGGATGCAACCGAGTTTTTCCATGAACTAGGACTTGGCGAGGATCTGGTATCACCGAGTGGTCTGCCTTCGCTGATTTATAGTGGTGGGGCAGTACATCCTATGCCGCGTGACACTGTCATGGGCATACCAGCTGACTCGGCTGGTCTGGCGGGGATCGTCGATAAAGCTACTGCGCAACGCATTGACGCAGAGGCGCAAGCTGAGGGGATTGACTGGACTGAGGCGGATCAGAGCCTCGGTGCGCTTGTGCGTGAGCGCTATGGTGACCAGGTGGTTGATCGGGTTGTGTCGGCGCTGCAAGGAGGGGTGTATTCCTCTTTGTCTGATGATCTTGGGGTGCGTGCTACGTTGCCGGAGTTGGCGCATACTTTCGACGAGTTGCGTGCCGCTGGAGAAAAAATCACTTTGAGCGGTGCGGTCGAGCACATTGTGGCTAAGCGGAAGAGTGCGCAGGAGGATCGGCAATCTCGTGGTGAATATCGCCCGCAGGTTTTTAGTACTTTCCGACATGGGTATGCTCAGTTGTATGAGGCCTTGGCGGAGCAGTCGGCGGCGCAGATTCATATTGATGCTTTTATTTCTGGGGTGAAAAAGACTGCTGGTGGCTATCAGCTTAGCGGTGCGGGAACTGATACAGCAGAGTTCGACAAGGTGATTTTTGCTACTCCAGCTCCTACGACGGCATTGCTGCTCAAAAGCATTGATCCAGAAATCAGCGCAGTGCTTAAGAAAATCAAGTTAGCGAGTTCTGTTGTCGTAGGCATGAAGTTTGATTCTGCCGAGGGCTTGCCTGATAACTCGGGAATTCTTGTTGCCGCCGACGAGCCTGGTATAAGAGCAAAAGCGTTCACATTCTCCTCAAAGAAATGGCCGCATATTGCTGCCGCTGTCGACGGTGGTGCCGTGGTGCGTGCATCATTTGGTAGATATGGTGATGACGCTTTAACCCGAGCTGCAGAAGATGATTTGGTAGATTATGCTCTCGACGATCTCCAGAAGGTTACCGGCTTTGATGGTAGAGCTGCTGGGCTTGCTGAGATCTATGTGCAGCGTTGGTTTGGCGGGTTGCCGGTTTATGATTTGCATCATAATGAGATTGTCGCTCAGGTGGAAAAACTTATGACTGCGCATTCAGATATGGCATTGGTTGGTGCCTGGGTGAATGGTGTGGGAGTACCTGCTGTTATCGCACAAGCGCGCCAAACGGCAGCGAAACTGATGGGGAAATAACGACGAATAAGATCGTGTGATTGAGTTGTGGCTCGCAAACAGTAGAGTGGTGTTTTTTCTACTCTGTGGTTATGATGAGAAATGCTTTTAGGTTTTTCTCAGCTTTGTGTGGTTGAGGATGGCTTGGAAAGTGTTTTTGTTCTTTTTCCTAGGAAGAAATTGAGGAAATATGTTTTTACAACGTTTTGCTAAGCGTGCTGCGGCAGTAGTTGCCGTAAGTATGCTTGGTTCGGGTTTTCTAGCCCCCCCCCTCAGTATTAGCCGGTGCCGGCGGTACTGATAACTACCAGGGTGGCGCTGATAATGTTCATGGTGCATGGGGTGGTGCGAACTGTGATACAGGTTCTACCTGTGTAAAACAAGTGGGGGATGAAACACAGGTCACCTGGCAAGTGCAATTGGCATCATTGGTGAGATCCGAGGATCACATCCAAACCTCTCGTGGTGCACAGATTATGATCCCATCCACTGTCAAAGATGTATCCATCAAACTCACGCATATGCCGATTGAAGGCGCAGATTTTGATGAGAGTTCTGTGCCTGTGCGTATGGTGGATTACCAGGTTCCTATTGTTGATTCAGTGGAGGAACTAACAGATAATGACACGTATGGATTGTCGTCGTTTGTGAAGAATCCTGATGGTTCTTTAGCTGATGATAAAACGGGTATATATGGTGTTCAGCCTTCTAGCTTTGAGTATCAGCCTGATTGGGACTTCTACCAAATCGGCTTGAACATACATGGTGTTTATACCTTTGAGGTCACCGGTACTGTGGAAGCAGTTGGTGAGGATACCTACATTCCGATTCGCGCGGATAATATGCTGTGGAAGTGTTCTTCTGAGAAAGGTGGACCTGGTAGCGCTGAAGAGGGTTGCCAGAGTCTGAAAGATTATGCGTGGGGTCGTACTGATGAACTACCTCCTGTGTCTATCCCAATGATCCCTGAGGATGAATCTGCATCTTCGGCTCGTAAAGTAGAAATTGAGCAGCGTAATAAAGAAAACGCTTTAGAAAATGAGCGTATTGCTAATCTTTATGCTGATCAGGGCACGGTGCATGGTTTGACGAGCGTGGGTTCGTGTGCGGTTACTCGTAATACTGGTCGTTTCGACACGATTGGTAAAGATATTGAAACTGCTGGTGACAAGTATGGTGCGTATGCGCGTACGTTTAATCTTCACTTGAACCCTGCAGTGAATTATTATGGTGCACTCAATGGTGGCGAAGATAACTGTGACCAGGGCTTCCAGCACATTACGTTGTGTCCTGATGAGGAGACTGAGGTTCCACCTAGTGAGGAGCCTGTAGAGTCTGAAGAACCTACTCCTTCTGAGGAAGAGGAGGTTGAGCCTGCTAAGCCTTCCAAGGAAACTGAGGAACCTCAGGAGTCTGAGGAACCAACTCCAAGTGAGGAAACTCAGGAACCTACTCCTTCTGAGGGGCCTGAGCAGGAGAAACCTGTGAAGCCGACTGAGTGTCCTGAGGAGCGTGAGGAGCCTAAGATTCCTGTTGTTCCACCAACTTTCCCTGACACAGACGCAGAGCAGGGTGAGGTTGTTACCACAGTGGTAGAGCCTGAGGATAAGGAAGAACCTGCTGAGCTTAAGCCAGAATCTAAGCCAGAGCCTAAGACTGTTATCTCTGAAAGTGTGAAGGATAACGTCGCTAAGCAGGCTAAGAGTGTTGCGAAGAAAGACCGTCCTAAAGTTACTACTGGCGGACATCTGCGCGTAGCGTAATGATTTATTTCATGCAAGAGTCCTGGCACCACTGGTGCTAGGACTTTCTTCGTGTCTTAGGATAAGATAAGAAAGATTTTAGGTTTATCTCAGCTTAAAGTTACTTCCTTGCCTGCGTGTAAGAGTTGATTATTTTCCCTAGAAGAGAAAAGAGAAATAATGGTATTGAATCGTTTTGCTCAGCGTGCTGCGGCTGCGGTTGTCGTTGGTGTGCTTGGTGTGGGTTTTCTATCTCCCTCCTCGGTATCAGCTACGGGCGGTGGCACTTACTCTAGTAACGTTTTTACTGATACTGTCCACGGTTTTTGGGGTGGTGCGAACTGTGACACTGGCTCTAGTTGTGTGAAAGAAGTAGGTGATGAAACACAGGTCACCTGGCAGGTCCAATTGTCACCGTTGGCGATGTCTGAGAATCACATCCAAACTACTCGTGGTGCCCAGATTATGATCCCATCCACTGTGAAAGATGTATCCATCAAACTCACTCATATGCCGATTGAAGGCGCAGATTTAGAAGAGAGTCTTGTGCCTGCGAAGATGGTGGATTATCAGGTTCCGATTGTTGATTCAGTGGAGGAACTTACTGACAATGACACGTATAAGGTGTCGTCGTTTGTGAAGAATCCTCATGGTTCTTTAGCTGATGATGAAGGGGCTCTATATGGTGTTGAACCTTCTAGCTTTGAGGAGCAGCCTGAGTGGGATTTCTACCAAATCGGCTTGAATGTGCCGGGCTCATTTACTTTTGAGGTCACCGGTACTGTTGAGGCTGTTGGTGAGGATACCTATGTGCCGATTCGGGCTGAGAATATGTTGTGGAAGTGTGCTCGAGAAGGTGGTGGACCTGGTAGCGCCGAGGAAGGTTGTTTATCTCTGAAAGAGTACGATTGGGCGCGTACTGGTGAATTGCCTCCTGTGACAACTGCTGAGCAGTCTGCAGAAACTCGTAAAGCAATTGTTGATTTGTATGCTGAGCAGGGTACGAAGCATGGTTTAACTGGTGTGGGAACCTGTGCGGCGACGGCGGATATTGGTCGTTTCGATACGATTGGTAGTGATATTGAGTCGCCTGTTGGTGATCGTTATCAGAAATATGCGAAGACGTTTAATATTCACTTGAACCCTGCAGTGAATTATTATGGTGCACTGCTTGGTAGTGAAGATAATTGTGACCAGGGGTTCCAGCATATTACTTTGTGTTCTGATGAGGATGTTGTGTCCTGATGAGGAGCGTGAGGAGTCTAAGACTGTTATCTCTGAAAGCGTAAAGGATAACGTCGCTAAGCAGGCTAAGAAAGACCGTCCTAAAGTAACTACTGGCGGACATCTGCGCGCTGCGTAATGATTTGTTTCATGCAAGAGTCCTGGCACCAATGGTGCTAGGACTTTCTTTATGTCCTGGGTTATGATGAGGGGGCTTTTAGGTTTTTCTCAGCTTTGTGTGGTTGAGGGGAATCTGGAAAGTGCTTTTTTTGTTCTTTTTCCTAGGAGAATAGAGGAAATATGTTTTTACAACGTTTTGCTAAGCGTGCTGCGGCTGTTGCTGCCGTAAGCATGCTTGGTGCGGGTTTTCTAGCCCCCCCCCCTCGGTATTAGCCATGAATGGTGGACCACGTGGTTCGTATGGTGGTGTGAACTGTGATACGGGTTCTACTTGTGTGAAGCAAATAGGTGATGATGCACAAGTGACGTGGCAGGTGCAGGTATCGCCATTGGCGATACCAGATGATCATGGTCTAATGTCTGGATATGTGTCTCATCATGCACAGATTATGATTCCATCCACGGTGAAAGATGTGTCTATTAAGCTCACTCATATGCCAGTCAGTGATGATGGACTAAATTTATCTAGTGATGATCCTGACAGTATTTGGCCAGATAAAGAGGTAGATTATCAGGTTCCTATTGTTGATTCGATAGATGATGTTACTGATAGTGGTACTTATGCAGTATCTTCCTTTGTGAAAAATCCGATTAAACCAGATGAAAAAGATGATCTGAGCCTTGAGTATGATGATCCTGATGCTATTCCAGAGGGAGCCCCTGCTCCGAAGGATACTCGTGTGGATATGTCTGAGGTGTACTACCAGTATGGGGTAAAGAAGTCTGCTCTCCCAGAGCAACCTAATTGGGATTTTTATCAGGTTAAGTTGAATCAGTCTGGTATTTTTACTTTCGAGGTGACCGGTACAGTTGAGTCGGTTAGTGAAGATACGTATGTTCCGATTCGCGCAGAAAACATGATAAACCGATGTAGCCCCGTGAACGATGACTATGAACTTAAAGATCGCAAGGAAAATTGTACTTCCTTGAAGATGAATGATACATGGTCATGGGCTTTGACGGATGAATTGCCTCCTGTGATGACGAAAGAACAATCCGACGACGTACGCAAGAAGATTGCTGCAGTGTATGAGGACCAGGGTACTGTTCATGGTTTGACTGGTGTGGGAACCTGTGCAGTAACCCGTAATACAAGTCGGTTTGACACGATTAGTACTGATATTGAGGCCGCTGCTGAGGGTAAGTATGGTGCGTATGCGCGTACGTTTAATCTTAAGTTGAATCCTGGAATGAGTTATTTTGGTTCGTTGCGTGGTAGAGAGGATAATTGTGACCAGGGGTTCCAGCATATTACTCTTTGTCCTGATGAGGAGACTGAGGTTCCACCTAGTGAAGAGCCTGTAGAGTCTGAGGAACCTACTCCTTCTGATGAGCCACAGGAATCTGAAGAGCCTACGCCTTCTGAAGAAGAGGAGGTTGAGCCTACTAAGCCTTCTAAAGAAACAGAGGAACCAACTGATTCTGAGGCACCAACCTTTAGCGATGAGCCTGTGGAGTCTGAGGCACCAACACCAAGTGAGGAAACTCAGGAGTCTACACCTTCTGATGAACCTGAACAGGTTAAGCCTGTGAAGCCTGGTGAGCGTCCTGAAGAGCGTGAGGAGCCTAAGGTTCCTATGGTTCCGCCAACGTTGCCTGACGCTGAGGTTATCACTACTGTGGTGGAGCCTGAGGACAAATCTGTTGAGATTACCGGCAAGCCTGTGCAGTCTGAACAGGATAAACCCGCTGAGCCTAAGGCTAAAACCGAGTCCAAGATTGACTCTAAGCCTGAGTCTAAAACCGTTATCTCTGAAAGCGTAAAGGATAATGTCGCTAAGCAGGCGAAGAGCACAGCGAAGAAAGATCGCCCTAAAGTTACTACGGGTGGTCACTTGCGTGTAGCGTAATTTTTGTTTTACGCAAGAGTCCTAGCACCGATGGTGCTAGGACTTTCTGCGTTTCTTGGGTTATGATGAGAAATGCTTTTAGGTTTTTCTCAGCTTTGTGTGGTTGAGGGAGATTGAGAAGTGTTTTTGTTCTTTTCCTAGGAAGAAGAAATTGAGGAAATAATGTTGTTGAATCGTTTTGCTAAGCGTGCTGCGGCAGTGGCTGCCGTAAGTATGCTTGGTGCGGGTTTTCTAGCCCCCCCCCCTCGGTATTAGCCGGTCCTGCCGATAGTGATGGTATTGATAATGTTCATGGTTCGTGGGGTGGTGCGAACTGTGATACAGGTTCTACCTGTGTAGAGCAAGTGGGGGATGAAAAGCAGGTCACGTGGCAGGTGCAGTTAGCAAAATTATTAACTTCTGAGGATCACCTCCAAACCTCTCGTGGTGCACAGATTATGATCCCATCCACTGTCAAAGATGTATCGATCAAAGTGGTGCACATACCAGCAGAGTTGGATTTTGATAATAAAGTATGGCGTGATGTGCAGGGAAATATTGTGGCACGAGTGGATTCAGAAGACCCGTATGGATCCTATGTTCCTGCTCAAGAGGTGGATTATGAGGTTCCTGTCGTTGAAACATTGGCTGATGTGACTGATAACGACACATATAGATTGTCGTCGTTTGTGAAGAATCCTTATGGTTCGTTGAGTGAAGTTAAGGATTCCGTTGCGACGTATGGTGTGGATCCTTCTACTTTTGAGAACCAGCCTGATTGGGATTTCTATCAGGTTGGATTGAATGCGCCGGGCGTATTTACCTTTGAGGTTACTGGTACGGTGGAATCTGTTGGCGAGGATACGTATGTGCCGATTCGTGCGGAGAATATGCTGTGGAGGTGTTCTGGCGAAGGTGGTGGACCTGGTAGTGCTGAGGAAGGTTGCAAATCCTTGAAAGAGTACCCGTGGGCTCGTAGTGGTGAATTGCCTCCTGTGACAACTGCTGAGCAGTCTGAGGATACTCGTAACAAGATTATTGACTTATATAAAAAACAGGGTACCTCTGATGGTTTAACTGGTGTGGGAACCTGTGCGGTGACACAGAATACAGGTCGTGTTGATACCATTGGCGCTGATATAGAGCCGGCTGTTGATGGTAAGTATGGTGCTTACGCACAGACGTTTAATCTCCATTTGACTGCTATAGGGCATTATTATGGTTCGCTTAAGGGTGCTGAGGATAACTGCGATCAGGGCTTCCAGCATATTACATTGTGTCCTGATGAGGAGTCTGAGGTGCCACCTAGCAAGGAGCCTGTAGAGTCTGAGGAACCAACGCCTTCTGAGGAAGAGGAGGTTGAGCCTGCTAAGCCTTCTAAGGAAACTGAGGAACCAACCTCTAGCGAGGAACCACAGGAGTCTGAGGAGCCTACTCCAAGTGAAGAACCACAGGAGCCTGAGCAGGAGAAACCTGTGAAGCCTGGTGAGCGTCCTGAGAAGCGTGAGGAGCCTAAGATTCCTGTTGTTCCACCAACTGTGCCTGACACAGACACAGAGCAGGGTGAGGTTGTTACTACTGTTGTAGAGCCTGAGCAGGATAAACCTGCCGATTCTAAGCCAGAATCTAAGCCTGCACCTAAGACTGTTATCTCTGAAAGTGTAAAGGATAACGTCGCTAAGCAGGCGAAGAGCACAGCGAAGAAAGACCGTCCTAAAGTTACTACTGGCGGACATCTGCGCGCAGCGTAATTTTTGTTTCTTAGAAATCTAAAAGTCCTAGCACCAACCAGTGCTAGGACTTTTCTCTTACTTGCCTCATCTAACTACTGTCAATACCGACTCATAACTATTGCCGCGTGTGAGCTGCTGTGTTTAACTGATACTACTGTCGTCCAGTATCAAGTATCATTCCCTCATCATAAGTGCAGGCAGAAATGTTGAGAGTAAACCACGTAGAGTACAGTTATCCAGGACATTCCTCAGCTGTAGTGGGAGTTCATTTCCAAGCTGGACGTGGTGAACTCATCGGTATGTTCGGGGAGAATGGCTCGGGAAAGTCCACATTGCTGAAACTATGTGCCGGACTATTAAAGCCTGCCGCGGGTGGTGTGACATGGAATGAACAAAGCACTACTACGTTATCTGCTAAATCGAATCTTCTTTATTTGTCGGGCAATGAGGATCTTCCAGAATATCTGACTGGTCGTGAATTAGTTGCGCTGTATCTGAAGCTATACAAAAAACCTTTTGCGGCTGATGTTTTTGCTCAGTATCTCACGCGCTATGACATGGCAGAGTGGGAAACCAAACTTATTGAGGAATACTCGCATGGAATGAAAAAGAAGATACAGCTTATTGCGGCGTTGATGTTGCGTCTTCCTTTTACCATGCTCGATGAAACGCTTAATGGAATTGATCGCCGCTCTATGCTCAGGGCGGGTGAGGATCTTGCGTCTTTGAGCAGGGAAAATCTGGTGATGGTGGTATCGCATGATCCGCAATTATTGGATACACTCGCCACCCGAGTCATGTGCATACAAGATGGCGCAGTTGTTTATGATGCGGCGCGTGCCGAGCTAGAAAAAGAGTATGGTACTGCAAGCGCCATAGTCGATCGTTTTCTGAATGAGTAAGTCAGTAGAAAAGGGAAATGAGAGAACTATGGGTGACATAAGAGCACGCAGCAGCATGGTGGTTACGCTCTATCTTTTCTTATTTAAGCACCAAGTTCGGCAGCTATTGTCGGTAGGGGTGCTCAAAGAGAAATGGGCGCGTGTCATGTTGCTGGTAGCCCTTGTGGTTATTGTGTTTTCATCGTCGATAATTTCTTTTCTCTTTTATCAAAAAATTGGGATTAATGAGTCGTCGATTAGGCTTGTCCTTGGGCTTTCTAATTTAGTTATTCCATTGTGGGCAACTATTGGGTTTCTCGTCGCAAAGCTACTGCTTATGCGTACTGGTAGCTTGATGAAACTCACGACTTCCATGCCTATTACTGATTTTCAGCGCAGGATGGCTCTTTTTCTGATGGAGCTTACAATAGCTACATTGTGCGCAACATTCTTCTTGCTTCCGTCCCTTATCTCATTGACATTAGCGTGTGGTTTCAGTTCCCTATCTGAGAGCCTCACGAGCATAGTGTACCCATTTATCCTATTGCTCCTCGCCCTGATCATTGCATATAACCTGTTGGAGAAAGGCGCACGCGTTCTTAGATTGCAGGCAATAAGCAGCCATGTGGCTCTGATCCTAACGGTAGGGGTAGCGTTAGTGATTAGCGCTGATATTACGTATGGCTTATCGACGCTCACCACTGCCTTTAGCAAAGGGGAAAACTATTGGCGATGGTCTAATGTTTTAACAAGAATTTTGGTACATAATGGCATGGTAGTAAGCACCTTGGTGTTCTTTGTCGCCTTTGCTGTGTGTATAACTTTTGCCGTGGTAACACATTCTCCGCTAGGAATAAGCACTCGAATGTATCTTAAGGCGCATTATCCTGGTGTTTCTTTCGCTGGTCTTGTTGCGCAGCAAACATCAGTAGCCAGGAGCGTTGAGATAGCCATAATGATGAGCATTATTCGCTCAAAGGAAACCTGGATTGCGGTATTATTCAGCGTGCTTGGCTATGTGGCAATTCTTAAAAGCAGAATGTTGCCACCTGAGTGTTCATTAGAATTGATTGCGTGCATGGGGATTTATTCTTATTCCACAGTGCGCCCGTTGCGGAAAATGTATAGCAGAGTAATTTCCCCTGCACGGGAGTATTGTTATCTGGTAAAAGCCCTGGTATGGCTGTGTATTCCCATTGCGTTGTTATTCATTTTAGGCTCATTTCTGAGCGGTAATTTTGGGCTGCATACCGTGGTGATATGCCTTGGATGTGTCAGCAGCATACCGCTGACAACAACAGCAGGTATATTGGTTCCAGCTGCGCACGATAATCCAATTTCTGCATTGGTAGGATTAGGAATCCTCATGAGTGTTGTTCTGATGACATCACTGGTGACGTCACTATTTTCTCTTAACACATGGGGTTATGGCGTAGTCTTTGGGGTAGTTGTGGTAGTGGTAGCAGCATGGGGAATCACACTACTGCGTGACCATTCCCGATTACATTAGGAGTCTGATCATGATTAAACGTCTCTCATTATCAGTAATGCTATCGTTCCTTGTTGTGGTGGCGAGTGCGATAGGCACAATCCTTTACCTCATTTTCAGTACCAACGAGAAAGAGTTTTATCGCTCAGGTTTGTGGGGGATGGTGTATGCCCATGCCAAGGAGAATGCTGCAGGAAATACTGAGTTGACCTTTGGCATTGCCCACATTCCTATGCTCATCATCGTGGTTGTAGCAGTGGCCGCCGTTTTCTTTCTCATCGGTGGTATCGTGAGCGGTATCTTTGCAAAACCAAAGAAAGACAGTGCTGCCCAATAGTTGCCGTAAACTATATGTCGCGCCTCTGCCTTACAATGGAGTCATGACTGCACATATTTCTCGTTCCCGCGAGCTTTTCGACGCCGCCCAAAACCTTATCCCCGGTGGAGTGAATTCCCCAGTGCGTGCTTTTGGTTCTGTCGGTGGACAAACGCGGTTTATTAAATCTGCACGCGGTGCCACTTTGTATGACGTCGATGGTAATGAATATGTAGATTTAATGTGTTCGTGGGGTCCTATGCTGCTTGGGCATGCACACCCAGAGATTGTGGAGGCTGTGGCTAAAGCAGCAGCTCAAGGGCTGAGTTTTGGTGCTCCTACTGAGTCTGAGGTGGAGTTAGCTCAGTTGATTGTGGATCGAACCAGCGTGGAAGAAGTCCGCATGGTGAACTCTGGCACTGAGGCTACTATGTCGGCGGTGCGGTTGGCGCGTGGCTATACTGGCAGGTCAAAAATAATTAAGTTTGCTGGTTGCTATCACGGTCATGTGGATGCGTTGCTTGCGTCAGCTGGTTCCGGGGTTGCGACTTTTGCTTTGCCGGATTCACCTGGTGTAACTGGTGCTCAGGCAGGCGATACTATTGTGGTGGACTATAACGATCTTGCAGGGGTAGAGCAGGCCTTTGCTACGTATCCAGATAGTATTGCGTGCATTATTACTGAGGCTGCCGCTGGCAATATGGGTACTGTGGCACCGCAGCATGATTTTAATGCCAAGCTCAAAGAAATCGCCCATGCTCATGGTGCCTTGTTGATTCTCGACGAGGTAATGACCGGGTTCCGCACTTCCTATCAAGGTTGGTTTGGTGTTGATCATGTTGCTGGTGACTTAACCACTTTTGGCAAGGTTGTGTCTGGTGGATTGCCTGCTGCGGCTTTTGGTGGGCGTCGGGAGATTATGGAATATCTAGCGCCAGTAGGACCGGTATATCAGGCTGGTACTTTGTCTGGTAATCCTGTGGCGATGGCGGCGGGGAAGAAGTCCCTGGAATTGGCTACACCAGAGGTCTATGATGTGATCCGCGCCAATGCTGATAAGGTCGCAGATTTGGCGAGTACGGCGTTAAGCAAAGCAGGGGTGGCACATCATATCCAGCGTGCCGCAACATTTTTCTCTATTCGTTTCGCTGAAGGCGAGGGGCATAACTTTGCGCAGATGAAAGCGGCGGAGACATTCCGTTATGCTCCGTTTTTCCATGCGCTCCTAGACAACGGGGTGTATGCGCCACCGAGTGTATTCGAGACGTGGTTTGTGTCCTCTGCGCTCGGTGACAATGATTTTGAGCGTATTGAAAAAGCACTTGCTCAGGCAGCACCTGCGGCAGCGGCAGCACAGCCGGTGTAACAAGCCATAGGCAGCGTAGAGCAGGCTGCGTGAACGTGCATAATTCTTGCATAATTATTGGGTAGAGTAGAAATAATTATTGACCTCATCTGGCAGAAAGGCACTATGAGTTCTACGACGATTGTCCACCTTGTGCGGCATGGCGAAGTACATAATCCGGAGCGTATTCTTTATGGGCGCTTGCCTGATTACCATTTATCAGCACGGGGTGAATCAATGGCAGCGGCAACTGCTGCCGCTTTCGCTGGGCATGATGTTGCGATATTACGTAGCTCGCCCTTGGAGCGCGCGCAGGAAACCGCAGCGCCTATCGCTCAGGTGACAGGTTTGGACAATAGCATAGACGAGCTGCTCTTAGAGGCTGGTAACCGCTATGAGGGGTTGCGGGTTAAGAGTCTGCGTTCTCAACTGTGGAATCCAGTGCATTGGCCGCTTATGCATAACCCTATGCTGCCTAGTTGGGGTGAGCATTATGAGGATATTTTGACTCGTATGCTTACCGCCATCGAGTCTGCTAGGCGTGAAGCCGAAGGTCATGAGGCAATTCTTGTGAGCCATCAGTTACCTATTGTGTGTGTGCAGCGTTATGCGCAAGGGAAAAAGTTGGCGCATAATCCTGCTGCGCGTCGCTGTGAACTTGCTAGTGTGAGTTCTTTGGTGTTCCATGACCGGGAGCTCGTCGAGTGTATCTATTCAGAACCGGCTCGGGAGATCTAAATGCGTAGTTTGCATAAACAGCTAACAAAAGTATGTGCCCAATTATTATGTGTTGCTGCCCTAGGCGGGATTGTTGCCTGTAGTGATGACAACACCGCAGGTAAAGACGCTGTGGCAATTGGTGGTACTTTTGAGTTTTATTCTCCCGACGGCAAGCAAGAGATTTTCTATCCTGAAGATGAGCGCAGCCCTATTGCAGATTTCTCTGGACCTGCGCTTATGGACGAAAATACTACGATCAAACTCAGCGATTTCGCTGGTCAGGTAGTGGTGCTGAACGCGTGGGGGCAATGGTGTGCGCCATGTCGTAGTGAGTCTGATGATCTCCAAGAAGTGCAAGAGTTTTTGGCAAAGCATAATGGCACAGTCCTAGGAATTAATGTGCGTGACTTTGACCCAGAAACCTCTCGAGATTTTGTGCAGAATAATGGTTTGAGCTACCCGAGTATCTATGACCCACCTTTCAAGACAGCAGCTCAGCTCGGTGGTGTTCCGGCATCTGTGGTTCCTACCACCATTATCCTTGATAAACAACACCGCCCAGCGGCAGTATTCCTGCGCGAAATTACTGCTAAAGATGTGTTAGACGTGGTCAAACCCTTGGTTGAGGCATGAGCGGGGCAAGTATTGGGCAGCATTTTGCCGACCTAGTAGCCACCGGACCACTTGCCTTAGGTGTGTTAGCTGCGGCAGCTGCTGGATTGGTTTCTTTTGCTAGCCCCTGCGTCGTTCCGCTGGTGCCGGGCTATATTTCTTATCTGGCTGGAATCGTGGGAGCGGAAGTTGACTACAGCAAGGATCAGCCCACTGTTGCTCGTGCTGCGCGGTGGCGAGTAGCTGGGGCAGCGGCATTATTCATTGCAGGGTTCAGCATTATTTTTGTGCTTGCTACAGTTTCTGTTTTTGGGGCAATCAGTGTGCTTGCACTGAACTCTCAGCTACTCATGCGCATTGGCGGAGTGGTGACCATCCTCATGGGCTTGGTTTTCATGGGAGCTATTCCTTTTCTGCAGGGTGAACATCGTATTGCGCCTCGACGCTGGTCGACGCGCTTAGGCGCGCTATTACTAGGTGGCGTGTTCGCTTTGGGATGGACGCCGTGTTTAGGGCCAACATTGGCAGCAATTGTTTCTATTTCTGCTGGTACTCAGGGTATGACTGCGGCGCGTGGCGTGGTGCTTGTGTTGGGATATTGTCTTGGATTGGGAATTCCCTTTTTATTGGTGGCATTGGGGTCAGCAAAAGCGATGGGTGCGGTAGGTTTTTTGGCGCGCCATAGTCGCACTATCCAGCGCATAGGTGGGGTGTTGTTGATTGTGGTGGGCGTGGCATTGCTCACCGGTGCGTGGGATATATTTATTACGTGGGTGCGCCAGCTTATTGAGCGTATTGTCGATTTTGGTGTGCCATTAATTTAGAAGATTGGTCAGCGTGAAAACTATGATGAGTGCAATAATTAAAGCGATCAAAAAAGCGTGGCATTGGCTTACCTCGATGCGCACAGCTTTGGTACTGCTTTTTTTGCTCTCACTAGGTGCCATTCCTGGTGCTTTATTGCCACAGCGTTCGCTCAATGAAGGAAAAGTCACTGAGTACATTGAAAATAATGGCAATGTGGCAAAAATCTATGACAAGCTGCAACTATTCGACGTATTCAATTCTTCGTGGTTCCTTGCCATTTTCTTTCTCCTCTTTGTATCTTTGATTGGCTGTATCATTCCGCGCACCATTGACCACTACAAAGCAATGAAAATGCCGCCGGTGCGTGCGCCTAAGAATCTTGAACGCTTGCCGCTGCACGAAGCTGGCAGTGTGGAAAAATCACAGGAGCAGGTAGAAGCAGATATTCGCCGCGCTTTTCGACGCTGGCACTTGGCGGCTTATAGCCCACAAGAAGATCGCGCTGGTGTTCGTTCCTTTGCTGCTGAACGTGGTTATTTGCGGGAGTTTTTTAATTTGTGTTTCCACTTAGGCATTGTGGGAATGCTCATTGCGATTGCCGTCGGCAAGCTCTATAGCTATGAGGGGCAAGTGATTGTGGTTGCCTCTGAAAAAGACAAGATGAACACGCAGTTTTGTAATACTGCCACGGCTAATTATGACTCGTTTAAGGCAGGACCTACCTTTGACGGAACAGGGTTAAGCCCGTTTTGTTTTGAGGTGCATGACTTTAAGGCGGACTATCTGCCCAATGGGCAAGCAAAGATGTATAGCTCGCGGATTAGTTATGCCCAAGGTGATGAGATTAACACTGATTCTGCAACGTGGAAAGAGTTTAATCTGCGAGTCAATCACCCATTGCGTATTGCTGGTGACCGCGTATATCTCCAGGGTCATGGTTTTGCACCGACCTTCACTATCACCTGGCCTAATGGGCAAAAGCGCACCCAAACCGTGCAGTGGCGCCCTGATGATTTGACCTATTTCTTGTCCTCAGGAGCTATGCGCTTTGACCCGCCAGCGGGACTGTACCCGGATCTTTATCAGCGTCGCCAACAGCAATTAGCAATCCAAGGACTATTCGCACCGACCGCCCAATGGTCGGGTGAAAATAATGAATTGCTCAGCTCCCGCTATCCGACAATGACCGACCCCGCAGTGGCCATTGATATTTACCGAGGCGATAATGGTTTGGATACTGGCGTTGGTCAGGGGCTGTTCACCCTGGATAATAGCTTGATTCATTCTGGTCAGTTGCAGCGTTTGGAGCGAGTGAACCTCACTAAAGGCCAGTCGGTGACTTTGGATGATGGCACCATTGTCACCTTCGACGGCGCGGAGGAGTTCGCCAACTACCAAATTTCGCACAACCCTGCCCAAGGCTGGATTCTTGCCTGGACATTGGTGTCCTTAGTGTCCTTGGTTGGGTCATTGATGATCAAGCGGAGAAGAATCTGGGTGCGCATTACCCCATTGGGGGAGCACGCCACCTATGTGGAAACCGCTGGTTTGGCGCGTACTGATCGTGCTGGTTGGGGTGAGGAATACCACAGGATTCATTGCACTATCCTGGGAATTGACTATGAAGAACAAGATTGACCTTGGCTAGTTTTCTTCCCAAGAGTAATGTGGCTATAGGTATTTTTACTATTCGTCTTGATAAAAAATGAGCTGAAAAGAGCATTGTGCGGCTATGAATATCAACACCACTTTGGCGTCACTATCTGACTCGGCGTATGTCTCTGCCTTTGTTATTTATTTCATCGGGTTAGTGCTGTCCATTCTTTACTATGTGCGCAGTAAAGCGCTTGTGGATATGCGTCGGGAGCAAAAATTTTTGGCGGCTAAAACACCAGTTCTTGCTGGCGGCAGCGCTCAAGATACTGAAGAAAAAACTGCCGTGCCAGTAGCTTCTTCCGACGCAGTTGCCAAGAAAGAGAAAGCTGCGGAAAAAGCAGCAGGCATGACCCAAACTATTGTGTGGCTGGGCATTATCGTGCACGCAGTTGCTGTGATTACCCGCGGACTATCCGCCTCCCGCTTTCCCTTCGGCAACCTTTATGAGTACATCCTGGTCATTTCCCTGTTCTGCATGGTAGGCGCTGCGTTATATCTTCAGCGCAAAGAACTAAGGATCATGTGGTCTTGGGTATTGGTGCCGATTTTAGCGTTGCTCTTTTTCGGCGGAACAAAACTCTACACGGATTCTGCGCCGCTGATTCCACAATTGCAGTCAGTATGGTTCCCGATCCACGTATCCACAGTATCCACCGGTGCTTCTATCGGGTTAATCTCTGGAGTTGCGTCGCTATTGTATTTGATTCGTATGGCGCAACCTGCTGGGGAAGAAAGCAATAATTTCTTTGGTGCGTTGGCAAAGCCACTACCTAGCGCAAAAATGCTCGATGCCATTGCCTACCGAACTGCCATCATCACTGTTCCGGTATTTGGTTTAGGAATTATCCTTGGGGCGATATGGGCAGAGTCAGCGTGGGGTCGCCCCTGGGGTTGGGATCCCAAAGAGACTGTCGCCTTTATTACCTGGATCCTTTACGCTGCGTATTTGCACGCACGAGCGACCGCAGGATGGCGTGATTCGCGCTCAGCATGGATCAACATTCTTGCCCTTGCGACGATGATCTTCAACCTTTTCTTCATCAACATGGTGGTTTCTGGGCTACATTCCTACGCTGGGGTCAACTAAGCGCGATTATGCCCCCAGACTAGCGTTCTGGGGAAGTCTCTGGGTCAGTATCCCCAGGTTTGTTGAGCCTGCGCTGCCGTTCTTGCTCTTGGCGCTGGGCTTCTTCCCGCGCCCGACGCTCCTTAAAGCGATTCTTCTCAATTTCCCAGAGGAAGTTCTCATCGTCGTCGGGCCCTTTAATCTCTGGGGTACGAGGCTGCTGATTGCGTTTCCAAGAGCGTGGACCAAAAGCACGCCACACCAATACCAGCGCGGCGACAATGAGGAGCAGGAGCAATAGTCTTCCCATTGTGTATTGTTATCCTTTCACCAAGACCCAAATAAATTAGTTCCAGCCTACCTTTTATGCGGTTGTATGGAATAATCACGATATTGCTAAGCTGGAGAAGATGACTAAGCAGCATAATACCCCTGAAGAAACTTCTGCCAGCCCCATCAGCTCTGATATTGCGGCTGATTCTGCGGCTGGGGCAAAGACTTCCGCACCGCCGCACAAAGACCCCACCGCGGCAGCAAAAGCACGCCGCAGTATTATGCTCTACGGTTTGGCGCGCCTAGGTCTGTTTTTACTTCTTACAATTGTTATTCAGGCATTGGCTTTGGCAATTGGTGCGCCTGTTCCGATTCTGATTTCGGCAACATTAGCGCTCATTGTGGCGTTGCCCCTATCTGTTTTTGTGTTCAAGGGATTGCGGGTGCAGGCCACTGGGGCACTGGAGCAGTGGCATACGCAGCATAAAGCCTATAAGCAGTGGGTGAAAGAAGAATTAGCTAAGCGCTAATTTTTGATGATGGGCTGTGGTGCTGCTCCCACCCACAGTTTCTATCAATTGATAGAATACTGGTGTTATGTCGAGACACTCGCAAGGACATCACGAGAAAGAATAACACCATGCCCACTAACCCCAGATTGTGGCTACACATCCGCGCCAATGCCATGCTCACCAATTTTGGCAATGGACTCACCGGCGCCATTTTGGTGTTCTACCTGCTAGATGTGACATCACAACATGGAATCGTCCTGCCCTTATTCTTCCTCTCTCTGGGACTATCCCTATCCGTTGCTTTCCTTGCTCCCCTCGTGGACCGCATTGCCCGCCCCCGAATCGCATGGGTGAGCGAACTATGTCGAATGATCGCCACCGCAGCATTAGCCTTCGGCCACAATTACATCCTTATCTGCACTGCATTCTTTATCAACGGCATCATGGCTTGCCTGTATCGACCTGCCGTCTCTGCAATTTGGGCACAATTAACCAACGACGTAGCCCAACGCTCCCAAGTCTTTGCCACCAACGCTATGCTCAGCAGAATTGGCTTAGCGCTCGGCGGTGGTTTAGGCGGCGTTATCGTGACACAGCACAGTTACAGATGTGGTTTCGCAATCGACGTAGTCACATTCCTATGCAGTGCGCTCTTTTGGGCTTACGTCGATCGTAAACACCAAGAACTCCACGGGGTGCACGACCATGGCGAATCTATGCGAACGCTGTTGGGCAATGCGTTGAGAATCGACCGGTCTTTTCAACAATCATGGGCAGTGATTGCGCAAGTACGCTGGTTATCTGCTTATGTTCTCGTTGGCATTATCGCAGCAGTACCACTGCAAATCGTGAGCACATCAGCACCCATAGTCATGGTCGATACGTTTAGCCCCGCGGTTTTAGGTCTATGGGCGGCACTACCAAGTTGGCTACTACTCCTGGGCAATATCATCACTCGTTTGGTAAAAAACATTCCTATCCCTGGGTTCTTCCTAGCCGGTTCCCAAGTGCTCATGGCTGTGTCCTATATTTTTGCCATGTTCCACCCACTGATCTGGTTTGCCTTAGTGTTTATGTCTCTTGGGCGCGTGACAAACGCACTGGCACAACCAGTATTTAATGCATGGGTGGCTTCTCATTTCCCCGCGGAGCAACGCGGTAAAGCATTTGCATTTGCCGCAGACGCAAACCTCATGCTCGGCCCACTAGGGCTTCTTCTTGCATATCCCATTATCGCGGCTTTCCCAGCACAACACGTAACCATAGTAATGGCAGCCGGTGCAGCTATATGCTACTTGATTCCCCTCCTCATTCCAGGGTTTATCCAGCTCAAGGCGCAGAAAATAACTGAGGAAGAAACCTAGCCTACGCACAATGCCACAGCAGTCAGCAACGCCCACACCAACATAGTGCGCCCAGTCAGCCCTAAGACGGGAATAAGCTCACGACCAGTTTTTCCAGCCACTACTGGACGAGCAGCATGCACTGCAAAAATAAGAGCACACAATCCCAAAGCAGCCCACCAGGTACGCAGCAACAACACACAACTGACTACAAAAGGCGTACTGAGCAGTACGTAATAGAGCATACGTGTGCGCGCGTCCCCCAAACGTACCGCAAGGGTGATTTTCCCTGTCTGGCTATCCGTGGGAATATCACGCAAATTATTCACCAGATTCACCCCAGCAGAAATAGCACCTACTCCCACAGCACACGCAACCCCTTCCCAAGTAATGCGACCTAACTGCGTGAACACAGTGCCCAGCACTGCAACCAGACCAAAGAACACAAAAACCGCGACCTCACCAAGACCGCGATACCCATAAGGATTTTTCCCACCGGTATAAAACCACGCGCCAAGAATACATAGTGCACCCACGAGAATGAGCCACCACGCACTGAGCACACTCAAGATGATTCCCGCCGCAGCTGCCACACCAAAAGCGAAAAAAGCAGCGTATTTGACGTGCTGTGCAGCTACCACGCCAGAAGCAGTGAGTCTGAGAGGACCAGTGCGATCTTCATCAGTGCCGCGGATGCCGTCGGAATAGTCATTGGCATAATTGACCCCGATAATGAGCGCCCATGCCACCACAGCTGCCAGTAGCGCGCGTACCCAGTTAAACCCTCCATAAGCAGCCGCAACAGCAGAACCGACAATCACAGGTGCAAAAGCATTAGCCCAGGTATGCGGGCGTGCGCCGATGAGCCAATGCTCAAAATTAGGTGAAGCCATGCGTGCCATTATGCCATCTTTGTCATGAGCTTTTCGACGCCCACCCGATCCACTTTCCCCGGCCCAATAAGAGGCAACTGCTCCACCTTGAGAATATGCCGTGGCAATTGCCAGCGGGGCAGATCGTCGAGAGCTTCGATAATATCTGTGGGCGCAGCACTGCCAGTATAGGCAGCAGCAATTGCTTGCCCGAGCTTGGAGTCGGGGATACCCACGATACATACACTCTCAATACCAGCCACCTCTGCCAGGCGCTGTTCTAGCACCTCAGGGTGTATTTTTAGCCCACCGGAATTGATGATGGTGTCGATTCTGCCAGTCACCTGCAATATGCCTTGCGCTAAGAAACCTGTGTCATTGCTGGCATACCAACCGTCAATAAAGGAATCTGCGTTTTGGTCACTATTGCGATAACCACGGGCAACCATAGGACCTGCCACATAGATGCGTTCGGACACAATTTTTAGTTCTGCACCTGGAATAGGCGTGCCATTATAAACGCACCCACCAGCAGTTTCGGAACTGCCATAGGTGCTTATCACGGTGATACCCAATTCCTTTGCTGCCCGACGATCCTCCGCGCGCAAAGGTGCGCCACCAACCAGAATGGCGTCGAAAAGCCGCAATGCCTCAATGCCTTGTAGCGTGTCCATAGCTTTAAGTAGCTGTAGGGGAGTTAAGGCAGTGTAGCAACGTGTGGACTCAGCGCGTAATTGTGCAGCGGCATAGGCGAAATCACTGACATGAAAACCAGTGCTTACGTCGATAGATACTGGGTTGGTTCCCGCCACTAAAGAACGAATAAGCACCTGCATACCAGCGATGTGATAGGCAGGCATAGCCAGCAGCCACGTGCCGGCGCCGCCTAAGAATTGATGAGTGGCGTCGGCAGAGGCAACGAGATTGGTGGGGCTAAGCAGTGCCCCTTTAGGTGTGCCAGTGGTACCAGAGGTGGACATGACCAGGGCAATGTCGCTGTCAATGGGTTCGCCAATACGATGTGTGCGTTGTAGTAATTGGGCGCGATTGCGGTCATTGTGTGGTAAGGGGGCAAAGCTGCGCTCACCGGCGATAGCTGTCTCTAACACGTCGAGTGCGTGATCGATGCCTGTGGGGGAAGGGTCGATTATGAGGGGTTCTAATCGGTGCACAGAAATCAGTGTAGAGCGTTGGCGACATAATGCGGTGATATGAGTGAGTTTTTATAGCTAAAAAGTTACTGAGTGATAACAATTGGCTAACTGTTTTTCGCATTTCCCCAGCAATATGCATTTTGCACGCCGGAATGAAGGTGCGTCGCGTGATAGTTTTTGTACTCTTAAAAGGTTCTTATAACGTGACAGAAAGTTTATCTCGTGAGTAAACACTTAGCAGCTTCGCCCGTGAGTAAAGAGAAAAAACGCGGCTTGAAGTCTGACCCAGTAATTTTTCTTGGCGCATTAGGATTTATCGTTGCCTTTATCGTCGCAACGATTCTTCTTGGCGACACCGCCACTAACTTTTTCTCCACCATTGCCGGGTGGATGCTGCGCAACGTCGGATGGCTCTATATAGGTGGCGTATCGCTGATCTTCATTTTTCTCATTGGCGTATTCGTTTCTCGTTTCGGACGACTACGCCTTGGCGATGACGACGAGGAACCAGAACATTCCCTAATCGCCTGGTTTTGTATGCTCTTTGCCGGTGGTATCGGTGCAGTGCTGATGTTCTGGGGTGTGGCAGAACCACTCAACCATGCCGTGAATGTGCCTCAGCAAAATGCGGCTCCGATGAGCGAAAATGCCATTCTAGAAGCGTTTGGTTTTACGTTCTATCACTTTGGTCTGCATATGTGGGCTATTTCAGCACTGCCTGGTCTAGCATTAGGGTACTTCATTTATAAACGTAAACTACCACCACGTGTTTCCAGTGTTTTTGCGCCTGTTCTTGGGACAAAAATATATGAGCTACCTGGTAAGTTGATTGACATTTTGTCTATTATCGCTACCACCTTTGGTATTGGTGTGTCCGTGGGGCTGGGGGTATTGCAGATCAATGCCGGTATGAACTATTTGTGGGGTGTGCCAGAAATCAGTTGGGTAAAGCTACTGATTATTGTGGTCATTACTGTTGCCGCGAGTTTTTCGGTGGCCAGTGGTCTTGATAAGGGCATTAAGTTTTTAAGTAACCTCAATATCCTTTTTGCCGTACTCCTCATGCTTTTTGTGGTAGTCACTGGTCCCACGCTTGCTTTGTTGCGTTTTAGTGTGGAAAGTTTTGGTATTTACGCCGATAAACTCCCAGAGGTCATGTTCTGGGCAGATTCTTTCGATAATAACCCTGGTTGGCAGGGTAAATGGACAGTGTTCTACTGGGCATGGACAATATGTTGGTCGCCTTTTGTGGGAATGTTCGTTGCAAAAATTTCTCGTGGACGCAGCGTACGCGAATACATTGGTGGTGTTTTGCTTTTGCCCACCATCTTCAGTGTTATTTGGTTTGGTATTTTCGGGCGTGCTGGTATTGACATTGAGCTTAACAATCCAGGGGCGTTAGCTACTGAGGTGGTCGAAAACGGTAATGTTCCTTTTGCGCTTTTTGGTTTCCTAGAGCATTTCCCGTGGACAACGGTAATGAGTGTATTTGCACTGGTGATCGTGGTGCTGTTCTTCATCACCTCAATTGATTCCGCAGGCATGATTAACGATATGCTCGCTACCGGGGAAGAAGAGTTCAGTCCAACGTGGTACCGGGTGTTATGGGCAGTAGCAATTGGGGCAGTAGCTGGAGCGTTGTTGATTGCAAGTCCTAACTCCGGAATTAGTACCTTGCAGGAAGTTGTCATTATTGTGGCGTTCCCATTCTTCCTCACCCAATTTGTCATGATGTATTCCCTCATCAAGGGCATGAATGATGACTCTGCCGCTGAACAACGCATCGTTACTCGTCAATGGGAAAAAACTGATACCGCAGAAAAGCTCGAAGCACATGAAGCAGAGCCTGCTCCTGGATATGACGAGGACGGTAATGAATTACCAGTTATTGCCTTAGAACACGACGAGGATGGAAATATCGTTATCCCAGGCAATGTTGTCATCGCCGGTGACCTGGGTATCACAGGCGATGTAGTAGATACTGCAGAAACCGCGGAAGATAATCAGTAGTAGTAGGGGAAAGGCGACCAATCGGGGTCGCGTTTTTCCAGAAAAGCATTCTTACCTTCGACGGCTTCATCGGTCATATAAGCCAAACGAGTGGCCTCACCAGCAAAAACCTGTTGGCCCATGAGTCCGTCGTCGGTAAGGTTAAACGCAAACTTCAACATACGCTGTGCCGTTGGAGACTTGCCATTGATTTCTCTGGCTACCTGGATTGCTTCATCTTCTAATTCCGCGTGATCCGCAACGATATTCACCGCCCCCATGCGCTGCATAGTCTCAGCATCATAGGTTCTGCCGAGAAAGAAAATCTCGCGCGCAAATTTTTGCCCCACCATTTTTGCCAGATAAGCAGAGCCATAACCAGCGTCAAAAGAGCCAACATCAGCGTCGGTTTGCTTGAACCGTGCCTCTTGACGAGACGCAATGGTCATATCACAGACCACATGGAGAGAGTGCCCACCCCCGGCTGCCCACCCATTGACCACAGCAATGACAACTTTAGGCATGGTACGAATCAGGCGCTGCACCTCAAGAATATGCAGCCTACCCCCCTCAGCTTTGGTTCGTTGCTCGTCGACGGTATCTGCTGTTTCCCCCTCAGCGTAACGGTAGCCAGAACGACCACGGATACGCTGATCACCACCCGAGCAAAAAGCCCATCCACCATCTTTACTGCTTGGGCCGTTGCCAGTGAGCAAAACTGTGCCAATGTCAGGGCTGCGTCGCGCGTGGTCGAGTGCCTGGTAAAGCTCGTCGACGGTATGTGGACGAAAAGCATTACGCACCTGGGGGCGATTAAATGCAATACGCACAATGCCGTATTCTCGGCCCTGACCACGATGACGGTGATAGCTAATATCACTGAAATGCTCAAAACCTGCCACAGGCTGCCAAAGATGAGCGCGGAATGGATTATCGGTACTTGGGGTAGGTGTTGTCATTATTCCAATGATAGTGGCTGTCTAGGCAAGTAAGCCCATAACGTGCGCGATAAGCACCACCGCGATACCAAAAGCCCACGCAATAGGGAACGTAAATTTGATATGGCGACCAATGTTTGTTTTTGATAAACCAATTGCCAACCATAATGCTGGGGAAAATGGGCTGACGAAAGTGCCAATGATATTGCCCAAAATCAGTGCAGATGCTGCACCTGTACCAGAGATGCCAAAACCAGACACTGTTTCTTGAACCACAGGTAACAAGGAGAAATAGTAAGCATCAGTAGAGGTGAGTAGATCAAGCGGCACACCAAGTAATCCAACAGCAACGTGAATCCACGGACCAAAAGACGTAGGAAGTACAGCCAACAGGCTCAATGCAATATGCTCTAACATTCCTGATTCTTTTAACACCCCAAGGAACATAGCGGCAGCCAAAATAACACCAGCCATTGATAATGCGCTGGGGGCATGGCGGGTTAGTGTTTGGGCTTGTTGTGCTGAATCAGAGAAATTGATCAGCAGAGCTACTGCAGTAGCAATCATAAAGGCTGCTGCTGGTGGCAAAATACCAGACATGAGCACTCCCAAGAGCAACAGTGACAGGATCACATTTGCCGCGAAAACCCCTTTGCTGCGCCTGTAGCTGACATTTTCTTTTTCTTGTTCTTCTTTTTGGGTTTGCTCGAAGCTACGCGCGAGGTCATGAACATCAACTGCTGCGCGACCAACAAACTCAGGCGAGCGCCTTAACACGGCGATACGTTTTGACTCTCGTAGCCCCAAAAAGAAAGCAATGATAAATACGACCACAATACTCATGAGCTGTACTGGCAAAATATGCTGCCAGAGGTCGATGGGGTCTTGGGAAATAACCGAGGATGCACGTCCGAGTGGACCAGCCCACGGCATCATATTCATGACTGCTGCTGCCAAAGAGACAATAGCCAAAAGCACATATCGGCTCATATGCAGGGCATGATACAACGGCAATAGTGCGGGGAGAGTGATGAGGAATGTGGTGGCACCGGCGCCATCAAGATGAGCCACAATGGCGATTGCCGCAGTGCCCAGGGCAACCAAAATAACATTGCCGCGAGTGGCAATGATGAGGGTTTTAACCAATGGAGTAAATAACCCCACATCAGACATAATGCCAAAGTAAATAATGGCAAAAATGAACATAACTGAAACATTGATAACGGACTCTAGACCGGCGCTAAAAAATTCGGTCACCCCGCTAAAACCAAAGCCGGCAACGAGTGCTCCCAAGGTAGGGATAAGACTCATAGCGACAATGGGATGTACTTTGCCACGCATCAATATGGCAACTGTGCTGATGATAATGCACAGTCCGATTATGGTAAGCGCAAGAGGAGTTTGCATAATTTGCATATAAAGAAACTAATATATTGTGGCGCCAATCACTAAAACGGGGTAGGGGGATGGGTGAATACACCAGTCGTGACAAGCGTAAGCGCCAAAGAAGTGCCAGCTCATACCCGATTAGCTAAGAAAACTTTACGACGCGTCGTCGCAAACTTATAAGATAAAACAATGCTTTTGGAACATCTGCCCGAGCTACCATCGCTAGAAGAAATCAGCCAACGCGCTCACGTAGTGGCATTACCCATGCGAGTTCGTTTTCGCGGTATCACAGTGCGCGAAGCCCTACTTATCGAAGGACCAGCTGGATGGGGAGAATTTTCTCCTTTCATAGAATACGATGCACCCGAAGCAGCATGGTGGCTTGCCAGTGGACTAGAAATGGCATATGCGGCGCCACCAGCTCCGAGAAGAGAAAAAATCGAGGTCAATGCCACAATCCCCGCAGTGGAACCCTCGGAAGTTGCAGAGATATTGGCAGGCTATCCAGGGGTCAAAACTGTCAAAGTAAAAGTAGCAGAACCAGGGCAGAACCTTGCCCAGGACTGTGCCAGAGTCGCCGCAGTACGCGACTACGACCCCCACCTCAAAATCAGAGTCGACGCCAATGGTGGGTGGTCGCCAGCCCAAGCACTTGCAGCTGCGCACGCCCTGGGGCAGCTTGGACAGCTTGATTATCTCGAACAACCCTGTGCCACTGTGGCAGAACTCCAACACTTACGCAGCGAACTAGCTGCACAAGGAATAACAGCACGTATCGCTGCTGATGAATCCATCCGACGCGCGCTTGACCCTTACCATGTCGCCAAACAACAAGCAGTCGATGTCGCCATTGTCAAAGCCGCGCCCTTGGGTGGCGTGCGCCGCCTACTAGAGATCGGCTCATTCATGCGCCAACGTGGGTTAGCGATTACCGTCGCAAGTGCTCTTGACACCGGAGTGGGCATGAATGCAGGGATAGCAGCAGTGGCAGCTCTGCCAGAACCTCCCGCCGCCGCTGGTCTTGCCACACAACAATTATTTGTTGAAGACATTACCCCTGCTCGCCCGCTTATCGACGGTCACCTCAGCACTGTCATGCTTGCTCCAGAACCCGAGCGCCTAGCAGCATTAGCGGCATCTGGCTCGCGCAAAGATTGGTGGTTGGATCGACTTGCCCAAGCATGGGAAGTGCTCAAAGCAGGCTATGTAGGCCATGAAAGTGCGAGGTAGAATAACAGCCATGATGTCTTCGTCCGAACTCGCCCGCTATATCGCTGCTGAACTTGCCCGCCACTTAACTGACATTGTTATCTGCCCAGGTTCACGCAATTCTGCGCTCTCTCTCGCCTTATTGGCACGCTCGGATATTCGAGTACACACGCGCATTGATGAACGCAGCGCAGCATTTTTTGCCCTCGGCATGAGCAGACAGCACCACAAAGACCACCGACCACGCCAAGTCGCAGTGCTCACTACTTCGGGAACAGCGGTAGCTAATTGCTTACCTGCGCTCATAGAGGCACAGTACGCGCATATCCCGTTGGCAATTATCTCTGCGGATCGTCCTCAACAGTTGCATGGTTGTGGGGCAAACCAAACTATCGAACAACAAGGATTATTTGGCGCTCGAATACCCCACACACATATCGAGCAAAGCCACATCACCACGCAAACAGCTATTACAGAGCGTATCGCTGCAACATTCCAGCACCCACAAGTGCATCTCAACATTGCTTTCGACACCCCTTTGGTCGAGCATTCATTGAGCGAGGACATTACAGAGCGTGCCGCCACAACGCGCCCGGTTTTCCCACAGGTAGATCATGGGGAAATACGTGTTGATTTATCGCAAAATACTTTGGTGATTGCAGGTGATGAAGCATGGGAGATTGAGCAGCTCCAAGAGGTTCCCACCATTGCGGAACCAACTGCACCCGCACCTTATCGTCCAGTTCACCCACTGGCAGCCGGTATCTTCGCCACCGAACAAATAAGTGGGCAAGGCTATGTCGTAGAGACAAAACCGCAGCAGGTGATCGTCGTAGGGCATCCGACGCTACACCGTGACGTATTAGCGCTTATGAGTGATCCTGACATTAAGGTTTTTGTGCTCAGCCGTACTGAAGTGATTACCGACCCTGCGCACAATGCGCATGCTGTGGGCAGTCGGATCACAACTACAGGTGAGCCTAGCGCCCAATGGGTGAAAATATGCGAGGCAGCAAGTCAATTAGGTGTGCAAGCAGTGCGCGAGGTTTTAGAAGATCCCACGTATGAGTTCAGCGGATTACACGTGCTTGCTGCAGTCGGTGACACACTCGCCACTGGCGATTGGCTCTTTCTCGGCGCATCCAACCCAATTCGTGACGCATCCTTAATCGGTTTGCCTTTCGACGCTATCCCAACGCTTAGTCCGCGTGGCACCGCCGGGATAGATGGATGCGTATCGCAAAGTATGGGCATGGCAACAGCTGTGCAGGCTGCACACCCAGATCAGATACGTGCTCCGCGCAGCGTTGCTGTCCTTGGCGATGTGACATTCTTACATGATGTTGGTGGTTTGCTCATTCCACACGACTCTGCGCGCCCGGAAAACTTAACCATTGTGGTTGCTAATGATAATGGTGGCGGTATTTTCTCCACTCTGGAAGTAGGAGATTCTGCGTATCGCAGCGGTTTCGAGCGAGCATTTGGCACGCCACATGGGGTGCATATTGAGGATATCGCTGCTGCCTATGAGATAGATTATCAACAGGTTACGTCCACACAAGAGCTCATCGAGGCGCTCATCGACGCCACTGATGTGCCAGGGCTGCGGATTATCGAAGCAGTGACATCGAGGCATACGCGTCGACAGATGCATGAAGCATTAGCAGCGAAAGTTACTATGCACCATGAGTGATGGCAGGAAAAGCAGTGCATTGCGTATCCCTCGCATAGGAATGCTACCTAAGTTTCCTAAGCGCCTGTGGCAGTATGCGGTAGAACACGAGCCGCGAATTCGCCATAGATTACGCCAACTTCTGCTTTTTCTTTATGCCTGCGTGGTATTGGGTTGTTTCACTATGGTCATAGGTCCTTTCCTTAACGATCAAGTAATCAATGAAGATCCTGGTAGAGGACTTGCCACGGTTATAGATACTGGTAGGTTTCGTACGAGCGTGGAATATCAGGACGAGCAGGGGAAATATCATCTGCCGGAAAAAGGCTTGCTCTATCCCACCGGTTTAGGCCAAGGGCAGCGCGTATGGGTGACATATGCCAAAACGCAACCAGATTTAGTGAAAGTAGAAGGTCGAACCTGGACACTATCATTTATTCCAGCTGGAAGTTGTTTGGTAGTGAGTACGATTGTGTTTGCACTTCTCTGGTGGCTTATTGATGTGTGTATGGCATTGCTACTGCGTCGGCGTAAGCATTAGTCTCTTCATGCTTGTTTACTTTTCTGTAAATATCTTTTTAGAGTAGTTTTAGGGAAAAGAAACATAAGCGCCAGAGCACATAATTATGATGGGCGCCATGCGAGTAGCTATTGTTGCCGAATCATTTTTACCCAACGTCAATGGCGTGACCAACTCCGTACTGCGTATCGTCGAGTACGCCCAAGAACATGGTCATGAAGTATTGATTATCGCTCCTGGCGGTCGCAGCTTAGAGGAAGAAATTTTTAGCTACCGAGGCGCACGTATTGTTCGTGTTCCTACAGTTATGGTGCCACGGATCAACTCCCTACCCATTGGGGTTCCGGGAATTAGGGTTGCAGAAGCAATAGCCCAATTCGCGCCCGATGTTATTCACCTTGCATCGCCTTTTGTGTTGGGTGCAGCGGGCGCATTCGTAGCAAATCGCCAGCACATTCCAGCAGTAGCTGTGTACCAAACAGACGTTGCCGGTTTTGCGCAACGCTATAAATTAGCGCCACTAGCAGCAGCTAGTTGGGAGTGGACACGCATTATTCACAATATGTGCCAATGCACTCTCGCGCCTAGTTCAGCCGCTATCGACGCACTGAAAATCCACGGCATCAATAATATCTATCGCTGGGCACGCGGAGTGGACTCAGTGCGGTTCCATCCAGATAAGCGCAGTATGGCTTTGCGTACTGCATGGGATCCTAGCGGGAAGAAAAAAATTGTTGGCTTTGTCGGTAGGCTTGCTGCTGAAAAAGGTGTGCATCGTTTAGCTGCGCTTAATAAGCGCCGTGACCTGCAGGTTGTTATTGTTGGCGATGGGCCTGAGCGGGCAGATTTGGAGAATAAACTGCCCAATGCGCGGTTCCTTGGTGCCCTCGGTGGTGAAGAACTAGCACGTGCCTATGCGAGTTTTGATGTGTTTGTGCACCCTGGCGAGTTTGAGACTTTCTGCCAGACCATTCAAGAGGCTCACGCTAGTGGTGTTCCTACCATTGCGCCACGTGCAGGTGGCCCTATGGATTTGATTACCCAAGGTCAGAATGGATTTTTGCTTGATGTTGCTTCTTTTGAGCAAGATCTTGAGGCAAGCGTCGATAAGCTCTTGGGGGCACAACACGCGACTTTCCGACGACAAGCTCGGGAGGGAATCAGCCAACGCACCTGGGAAGCATTGTGTGCGCAACTCTTTAAGCATTATGAACGTGTGATTATGCAGAACGAGCAGCGTGCTCCGCTGTCGAAGTGGGCGCAGAAGATGCTGGGTGTGAGCTAGTGCGTTGGCGTTGAGCTCTATGAGTATGGGGCGCTAGAATGGGACACCGTGGCTAAAGCAACCCTGGAAAAACAACCGCATGATGTTGCCCGTATGTTTGATACAGTGGGCGAAAAATACGACATCACCAATACTATTTTAAGTTTGGGGCAGGATCGTCTATGGCGTAAGCGCACTCGTGAGCGATTGGCGCTTAAGCCGGGGGAAAAGGTGCTTGACTTGGCGGCGGGAACGGCAGTTTCTACAGTTGAGTTGGCAAAGTCAGGCGCATGGTGCGTCGCGTGTGATTTTTCGCAGGGAATGTTGGCTGCGGGTCACAAACGTGATGTTCCTAAAGTAGTGGGCGACGCTATGCGATTGCCGTTTGCCGATAATACTTTCGACGCCGTGACCATATCGTATGGGCTGCGTAATATCCATGATTACCGTGCTGGTTTGCGGGAGATGGCTCGGGTGACTAAGCCTGGTGGCAGATTAACTGTAGCTGAGTTTTCCACTCCGGTAGTGCCTGTTTTTGGCAGAGTATATAAAGAATATCTCATGCGTGCGTTGCCTGCGGTGGCTAAAGTTGTTTCTTCTAATCCGGAATCTTATGAGTATCTTGCTGACTCTATTCGTGCTTGGCCAGATCAAGAGCAGTTGGCGAGGGCGATCAATGAGAATGGCTGGGAGCAATGCGGCTGGCAGAATCTTACTTTTGGGATTGTGGCGTTGCATTCGGCTGTTAAGCGATAGCCTCTAACTATTGAGGTTCTGGGTCTAGTTATCTCAATTATTTTTGCTAAACTAACTAGCGGTGAATTATCTTTTATTCCTTCTCTGGCGGGCGGGTTCGCAGCTCCTCGCTTGGGTTGAATCACCCGCCCCTGTTCGCCAGGGGAAAGCACAAGCCGAGAGGAGCCAATCATGGCTACTAAAGGTGAGGAACCACATGGTGAGAAGCCTGCTACCAGTGACAACAGAAAAGACTCCAACGCTAGAAAAATGCAAAAAATAGAACTAGCGACTGGAGTCATCAAACTTGTTACTGCTCTAGTTAAGTTCCTGCAAGAACTTTTTAACTAGAGAGGCAACTCACAAGCCTTAGGGAACCGACATTCCCTAGGGTTCAACTTCAATAATAAACAACTCAATACTGCCGTGCAAGAGAAACTAATAGAAACGTAACTCATCGCATTCAGTAAGAGGCATTAGCGCGCTATGGAGTGCGTATGCGCCTTGGCAATATGATCGCCAGTGTGTACTACGCCATAGTTGCCTTCAATGGTGCTGATAGCTTTCTTCTCACTGATCACAATTGGTGTGGTCAGGTCGATATTGTGCTTGCGGAGCAAAGCAATATCAACACGCAAGAGCGGTTGCCCAGCTTGTACCTCTTGCCCTTTTTCGACGAGCAACTCAAAACCTTCGCCGCCTAACTTGACTGTTTCTAATCCAAAGTGAATCAGGACTGAGAGGTTTTCTTCACCCTGGATCGCAAGAGCGTGCTTAGTCTTGAGAATAGTGCTTATTCTACCTGCAAGTGGTGCATGAACAATGAGAGAATCCTGCTGCGTACTTGGTTGCACAGCAACACCGACTCCGGCGATTTCCTTGGCGAATACTTCGTCGGCTACCTCACTCAATGGGATGGCGGTGCCGTCGAAAGGCGAAAGGAGAGTGAGAGCTGGAAGGTTGCTGGGTTGGTCGGTGGTAGTGGTGAGTTGTCGCTGTGCTTCGTCGTAAATTGTTTGCACTTGAGGGCCGATGACAATTTGTACAGCCTTTTGGGATGGGCGAATAATCCCTGCGACACCAGCTTTTTTAATTTCTTTCTCATTGACTTTGAGATAGTCGCTCACGGTGACACGCAGTCGTGTAGCACAGTGGTCAAAGTTGGTGATGTTTTCGGCTCCACCTAATCCTGCGATAATGCGGCGGGCAATGTCGGAGGTAGGAGCGTCGGAAGTAATTGTTTCTTGAGCATCATTGTCCTCGGATTCTTCTTCACGCCCTGGGGTGCGCAACTTGAAAATGCCAATGAGGTAGTAGAACACCACAAAGTACACCACGCTGTAGATGAGCCCTAGGATAATGAGCATCCACCACTGATGAGCCAATGGGTTGCGTCCGGAAAGCAACATATCGACCAATCCTGCGGAGAAACCAAAACCTGCTGTCCAGTGCAATGAGGCAGCAATGAACATGGATAGTCCGGTGAGGAGGGCGTGCACTACATAAAGCAATGGAGCCACAAACATGAAGGAGAACTCAAGCGGCTCGGTGACACCAGTGAAGAAAGAGGCAAGAGCACCAGCAAACATGAGTGAGCCGACTACTTTTCGACGCGCAGGAGTCGATCGTAAATAAATAGCAAGCGCAGCACCTGGTAGGCCAAACATCATGATGGGGAAGAAACCAGCCTGATAACGTCCGATATATCCAGTTACCTCGCAAGTACGGGTGGTTTGATCCCAGATGCCTGGGCAGGTAGCTGCTGAGGTTGCTTGTGTTGCATCTGCAATGGTGCTACCACCAGCGAGGAATTTTCCAATGTCGTTGATGCCGACTACGTCAAACCAGAAGATAGAGTTAAGGGCGTGGTGGAGTCCAGTTGGGATGAGCAAACGGTTGATAAAACCATAGATACCGGCGCCAAGGGCACCCATGCTTTGGATCCACTGACCGAAGTTGAATAGTCCGCTGTAGAGAATAGGCCAGAGCAGGTAGAGCACACCGGCAAGGGCAATGGACAATAGTGCGGTCAGGATTGGTACGAGCCTGCGTCCGGAGAAGAAGGCGAGGAAGTCAGGCAGTGTGGTGGTGTGGAAGCGGTTATAACACCATGCAGCCAAGATACCTACGAGGATGCCGATAAAAACATTTTTGTCGTTGATGGCTGCCCAACCTTGTGCTGCCCAATCGACGGCTGCATCACCACTGAGGGAATCGGGGTCGATGCCTTTGTATGAGGCGACAGTATCTGGGCCGATAAGTTTGGTTACTGTGGCATAGCCGATGAACCCAGAAAGGACTGCGGCGCCATTGCTATCTTTGGCTAAGCCGAAAGATAGCGCAATGGCAAAAATCCAGCCCAGGTTGTCGAGGATTGCTGAACCTGAGTTAATGAGTATCGAAGCAACGACATTATCTGCACCCCAACCTGTGGGATCTATCCAATATCCGATACCCATGAGAATTGCGGCGACAGGCATTACTGCCACTGCACCCATGAGTGCTTTGCCTAGCTTTTGTAGCCCAGACACGATTGCATCTTTCATAGCAATCCTTTCTTAATAAAGAATCCGCTGACACCCTGGTATTCCAGTTGTTAGTGTTATATAACCGTGTGATGAGCTACTATGGCAATCTTCATGCCTATCTAGCCAGAAATTAGCTCCATAATGGGGTATTCCCGCGGAGTTTTCCAATGGTTTTCGCACTCAAGCGCCATGCTCTAGCGACGATATCTTTGTCGTGTTCGCTCACTAGGTTACCCATCAGTCGTGCTGCTGCTGGCATGAGCAAGGAGCCGAAGGGTTTGCCTAAGGCAAGTGGTCCAACCACGGGTAAAAACTGGGGATAGGTGAGTAACCTGGCTGCAGTTCGAGCTAATAAAAATGCTTCACCATAGTGGTCACGTAAGGTTTGCCCCCAGATGAATGTGAGGTCTTTATGCTCCCCAAGCAGTTCGACGCCCAACCGAGCCGTTTCTAGTCCATAGTCAATTCCTTCGCCATTGAGCGGGTTGACGCAGGCGGCGGCGTCGCCAATGAGTAACCAATTAGCACCTGCAACATTGCTGACAGCACCCCCCATAGGCAAAAGGGCAGAAGTGACCTGTTGTGGGGTACCAAAATGCCACTGGTCACTTGTTTGGGATACATAGTGAGCGAGTAGCTTTTTGGTGTTAATTTTTGCTGGTCTTTTTGCCGTCGATAGTGCACCACAGCCAACATTAGCCGTGCCATTGTGGGTACCTAAAGGGAAAATCCAGCCATAACCAGGCTGAACGCTATTATCTGGGGCGCGTAGTTCTAGATGAGAATGAATCCACGGCTCATCTGCATAGGGGGTAGTGCAGTAGGAGCGTGCAGCAATGCCATATACTTCGCCTCGGTGCCATGTGCGCCCTAAAAGTTTGCCAAATGTGGAGCGTACTCCATCTGCGACAATCACAAAGCGAGGGAAGATACGGGTGCCGTCGGCAAGCTCTACGCTACGAATATGACCTTCTAGCTCTACTTTTACTGCTGCACTTCCGGTGAGCGGCTGTACTTCGGGCATGGAGCGCGCGCGATCAAAGAGGAGTTGGTCGAATTGCACTCGGGGCATTGCTGAGCCAATGGTGCCATAGGTTGAGTCATGCCACGGGGCAGTAACGCTTCCGCCAAAGCCATGCAGTTTCAATCCCTGAGAAGTGTATGCGTCAGTAATGGTGCGGGCAAGCCCTAGTTGAGCGAGTTCGCTGATTGCGCGCGGGGTAAGACCATCGCCACACGTTTTATCTCGTGGAAAATTTGCCATATCGACGAGTACCGTATGAAAACCACGCTGAGCGCTATGAATCGCTGCAGCGCTACCGGCAGGACCTGCTCCGACAATCAGGACATCTGTGGTGATATGCGACTGCGTGGTTTGTTTTTCTGTTGCGCTTGCGTTCCTTGTGTTTTCAGTGGTGGTGCTCTGGTTTTGCTTACTCACACTACTCATTGTGTCAGGTTATCTTTTCTCATTGCTAATACTGCTGATGATTTTGTACTCATTAAACTTATTAAAAAGCTCATCGTGATGTTAAGTTAGGTAGTTGATAATAGTCATGTCGTTAAATATGAATGAGGGCTTGAATAAGCATGAGTAATGGCGCAGTCGGGGCAAGAGTTGATCTTGGTGATAGTGAACTCAATGCGCGCATTAATCAGGGGCTTGGTGAGGTAGAAGAACTACTCTACCGAGAGCTCAATAAAGGCGCAGATTTTATTACGGATAAGGTGTTGCACCTTGCTCAAGCAGGCGGGAAACGTTTTCGCCCGATGTTTGCTCTGCTCGCGTCCAACTATGGCACAAAACCATTGTGCGCGGATGTTATCAAAGCTGCTGCCGTGGTAGAGATGACTCATCTTGCCACGCTCTATCATGACGATGTTATGGATGAGGCTGATCGACGCCGTGGCGTCGAGAGTGCAAATGCTAGGTGGGATAATTCTGTTGCGATTCTTGCCGGGGATATTTTGCTTGCCCATGCCTCTCGTCTGATGGGGGAGCTGGGTATTCCTACTGTGCTGCATTTTGCTGAGACGTTTGGTGTTTTGGTTACCGGTCAAATGCGAGAAACTATCGGTGCTGGTGAGAGCAACTCTGTTGCGCATTATATGAAAGTCATTGAAGAGAAAACGGGTGTGCTTATCGCTTCGGCCGGGTATCTCGGCAGCCTTCACTCAGGTGCTTCTCAGGAGCATATCGACGCATTGCGTGGCTATGGTGCGGCAATTGGTATGGTTTTCCAGATTGTTGATGATTTTATCGATATTTTCTCTCATAGCGCTGAGTCGGGAAAAATACCTGGAACTGATTTGCGCGAAGGCGTGTTTACCTTGCCTGTGCTCTATGCTCTGGAAGAGGATTCCCCTATTGGCGAGCAATTGCGTGAGATTCTCACTGGTCCAATTCACGATGAGCGCACGGTTAGCCATGTGATTGATTTGCTCTCGCAGTCTTCTGGTAAGCAACGCGCGCTCGACGACGTTCATCACTATCTTGGTGTTGCTGAGCAACATCTGAAAAAACTTCCTGATAATGCCACGACCCAAGCATTGCGTTCTTTGGCGCAATTTACTGTTAGCCGAGTGGGGTGAAATAGGGGAGAAAACTAGCTGTTTTCATGCTGATTTGCATTTATGCTAGGGGTTCGTAGTACAGTATGTATCGCAGCGGAGCATAATTATTTATGCCATGTTGTTGCCAGGTTGCCCGAGCGGCCAAAGGGAGCGGACTGTAAATCCGTCGGCATTGCCTACAGAAGTTCGAATCTTCTACCTGGCACCAGAAGCGTGATGATGAAAATCATCACGCTTTTTGTTTAGCTCTGGTTTGCTCCTTGACCCTATTGCCCCTTGTCTGTCGGGTGAGGCTGCTAGAGTTTTAGCCATGACGGAAAAACCTTTGGTTCTTGCCATTACTGCTTGTCCGACGGGTATCGCACATACGTATATGGCAGCAGAAAAACTTGAGGCAGCAGCACAAGACGCTGGTGTCGAGTTGAAAATTGAGACGCATGGCTCTATTGGTGTTGAGGGAGCGTTTAGCTCGGCAGATATAGAACGAGCTGCAGCTGTGCTCATAGCCGCTGATGTTGTTATTGCTAAGGATCGGTTCATTGCTAAACCGATATTAACGGTGAGCGTCGATGAGGCAATTAAACGTCCACAGCAGTTACTTGAGCAGGCATTAGAAGCTCCAGTTTTGGCTGGCGTCGGGGGTGCTGGAGTTGGTGCGCAGGCTGATTCTGCTCATGCGGTAGCCGGCGCGGGTACTGCTGGTGGGATGTCGATTCGTGCAGTGGGGCATAATACCTATCAAGCGCTGATGAATGGTGTGTCGTATATGATCCCATTCGTTGTGACAGGCGGATTGTTACTGGCATTCGCGCTTTCTCTGGGTGGTGAACCGACGGCACAGGGATTGGTGGTGCCTGAGGGCTCTTTTTGGTCGACAATTGAGCAACTAGGGGTGTTGGCGTTTAGCCTTATGGTGCCAGTTCTCTCGGCGTATATTTCAGTTGGTATTGCTGATCGCCCTGGTCTTGCTCCTGGTTTTATTACGGGCATGGTGGCAGTGACAGGCTCGCTTTATGATTCCGAGGCGGGTACTGGGTTTATTGGCGGCATTATTGCTGGTGTGCTTTCTGGGTATGTGGCTCTGGGCATCCGAAAAATACCGGTCAATAAGTTTATTGCACCAATTATGCCCATTATCATTATTCCGATCTTCACCACGTTGATTGTGGGCTTATTGTTCATTTTTGTTATTGGGCATCCGGTGGCGGCACTCTTTGAGTCGCTTACTCAGGCACTGAAAACTCTCGACGGTGGCTCAGTGGTTATCCTTGGCGCTGTACTCGGTGCCATGATTGCTTTTGACATGGGTGGACCATTCAATAAAACTGCGTTTCTCTTTGGTGGGGGGCTCATTGCCGCTGGTAATCCACACCCTATGGGTATGGTTGCGGCAGCTATTTCTGTTCCGCCTTTGGCGCTAGGATTGGCAACCTTTATTCGTCGTCAGTGGTTTAATGAGTCGGAGCGTAATGCTGGAACTGCTGCGTTGCTCATGGGATTTTTCGGTCTGACCGAGGGGGCGATTCCTCTTGCTGCGGCTAGACCACTGCAAGCTATTCCTGCCAACGTGCTTGGTGGTGCCGTAGCAGGTGCGGTCGCTGGCGTGTTGGGCGTGGGCGATAATGTCATGCATGGGGGTCCTATTGTTGCCATGGTCGGCGCTGTGGATGGGGTAGTGCAATTTTTCCTTGCTCTCGCAGCAGGTGTTGCCACTACTGCGGCAGTTATGCTGGTTGGTATTGCTTTTAGCCGCGGTAAAGAGGATAAAGAAAACAAAGAGCAAGATGAGCGATTATTACGCGAACAAACAGTGCTCTTGGACTTAGAAGAATCTGATCGAGATGGTGTATTGCGTGCGCTTATCGACGCCAGCGCTGATCGTGTGCGCGATAAAAACCAGGTACTCAGTGCCGCGGTGGAGCGTGAAGCAAAGTTCAGCACTGCCGTTGGCGACGGTGTTGCAATTCCACACGCTAAGACAGCTGCGGTAACGCATCCAGTTCTCGCTGTGGCTCGCTTGCGTGAACCAATTGATTGGGTGGCTCCAGATGGGAAACCAGTCAATCTTGTCTTTTTCATTGCAGTGCCAGATAGTGCGGCTAAGCAGCACTTAAAAATTCTGGCAAAGTTGGCTGCTGCGCTCACGAAAACTGATTTCCGAGAACGTGTATTAGCAGCACAGAGTGCTGGTGATGTGGTTGCTTGCGTATCTGGGGTGACATCTGTTGAGCGTGCTGCACATACTTCTGAGAGTGTTTAAGCCGTAGGGTGTTGAGTGTTTCCCGAATGAAAATAAGTGTTATGCAGGCGATTTGTATTCTTGCTTTCATTCGGGGTAATCTTTTGGAGGTTTTCAAGGAAAGTCTTAGGCAGTTTTTGCTTGAGTCTGGTGTGAAACTTCGCCCCCTTAGCTCAGTCGGCAGAGCGTTTCCATGGTAAGGAAAAGGTCGACAGTTCGATTCTGTCAGGGGGCTCTGTTGTTTTAACAGGTCGTTCTAACAACTTTGGCGGTGTAGCTCAGTGGTAGAGCAAGCGACTCATAATCGCTGTGTCGCGAGTTCAATTCTCGCCATCGCTACGAGGAAATTTTTTTCTTCTGCACCATAGGGGCGTAGTTCAATTGGTAGAGCAACGGTCTCCAAAACCGTAGGTTGCAGGTTCGAGTCCTGTCGCCCCTGCCAGGTATTAATGCTGGTCATATCCTTGCTATATGGGAGATGGCCGGCATTTTGCATATGCAGGATTGGGCAGTATGTCGCTTTTTGCTATAGTTGTCATGTTGTCCTATTTTAGAAATCTCAATTATTAAGGGTTTAGGAGTGCCATGTCGGAAGAACAGCAAGTCAAAAGTGCTGCACGTCCAACAGGTAAGCGTCAGCTTGCGGGTGTAAGCACCACTTCCACTGCTGACATGGAAGCTAAACGCGTGAGCGTTAGCGGTAGTGCGGATTCAGAGAAGAAGAATAGCATTGCTCATTTCTTCCCTGAGGTAGGCAAAGAGATGCGCAAGGTCATTTGGCCTACTGGTCGCCAAATGGTCAATTACACTCTCATTACCTTTGGTTTTCTTATCGCTATGACCGTATTAGTCTCCGGTGTGGATTTCCTTGCCGGGCTTGGAGTTGAGAAGATATTTACCCCATAGCTATTATGGGTACATAGCGTTATTATCCCGTCGTATTTTCCTAGTTCATCTAGTGAAACGGCGGGATAATTCATTGGATCTAACCAGAACATAAGCGTGATATGCACATGGTAGTGTCGTATATGCCTAATGAATGAAAAATGAAAAAGGAGTAGCACAATGAGCGAGAATGAAGCACAAGGCAGTTTTGCCGCCGTCTTTAGTGAAGCTGCTAAAGAGACGCTAGAGCAAGAAAGCCAAGAAGAAGCCCAGCAATTTGAGCAAGAGGCATCGGAATTGGAAGTCGTCGAGCAGCCTGTTCAAGAAGCGGACGTAGAAATAGCTGAGGCTGAATCTGAAAGCGAAGAAACGCCTGATGCTCAGTATCGTGCTCGGTTGCGTAAATATATCCGCGACCTAAAGAAACTACCTGGTCAATGGTATATTATTCAGTGTTATTCCGGATATGAGAATAAAGTAAAAACCAATCTCGATATGCGTGCGCAGACTCTTGAGGTTGAGGAATCTATCTACGATGTTGTCGTGCCAGTGGAGCAAGCTGTAGAAATTCGCGACGGCAAGCGCAAGTTAGTAAAACGCAAGTTACTACCGGGTTATGTTTTGGTGCGTATGGATCTCGACGACAGAGTGCGTTCTGTGGTGCGAGACACTCCTGGTGTGACCAGTTTCGTTGGTAACGAGGGTACAGCTACTCCAGTTTCTCATCGTGACGTTGCAAAGTTCCTCATGCCACAAGAGAACGTGGAAGAAACCGAAGGCAAGGCAACTACCAATGCCGAAGGTGAGAAGATCGTGGCAATGCCTACGGAAAGCATGAAGCCACAGGTTGCTGTGGACTACCAGCCAGGTGAAGCGGTTACCATTTTGACTGGTGCTCTTGCAGGTGTTTCTGCGACGATCTCTGACATAGATCAAGAAAATGCCAAGATTCAAGCACTGGTGTCTATCTTCGGACGCGAAACTCCAGTGGAATTGACCTTTGACCAAGTGGAGAAAGTGAACTAATCGCCCTGGTTGCGTGCTTGCAGTTGTGTGGGCATTTGGGCAGCACATAGCGTTTTTGCTTAGTGCTTGTCTTTAGGGTAAGGTTTAACCTCGCGTGTTTTGCGCAGTTAAGCATATATTTTCCCGGTGGCTTAAGTCCTTGAGCATGGTTTTTGTGCAGAGGATGAGGCATCCGGACGGGTCATGTCTTGGAACCATCAATAATGGCATGGCCTGTTACCAAGGAAGTAGGTATAACGATGGCTCCAAAGAAGAAAAAAGTTACTGGTCTGATTAAACTCCAGATCGAAGCTGGTGCTGCTAACCCAGCTCCTCCAGTAGGTCCAGCGCTTGGTGCTCATGGTGTTAACATCATGGAGTTCTGTAAGGCATACAACGCTGCTACTGAAGGTCAGCGCGGCAATGTTGTGCCAGTGGAGATCACTGTTTATGAAGATCGTTCATTCGAGTTCAAGCTCAAGACTCCACCTGCAGCAAAAATGCTACTCAAAGCTGCTGGTATCCAAAAAGGTTCTGGTGTTCCTCACACCCAAAAAGTTGGTAAAGTAACCATCGCTCAGGTACGTGAGATCGCACAGACCAAACTTGAGGATCTCAACGCTAATGACCTTGAGAGCGCATCACGCATTATTGCAGGTACTGCACGCTCAATGGGTATTGACGTTGTTGAATAAGATTGATTAAGAATCAAAAATATCGTTGTTGCTTTGTGCTCTGAGGAGTTTCTGCCCACAGGGTACATGGCAACGAGAATTTGTGGCAGGATCAGCTTCGATCCGAACCACACTCCTAATGTTTTAAGGAATAACTAATGAGCAAAAAATCTAAGGCTTATAGAGCTGCAGCTGAGAAGATCGATAAGGATCGTCTCTACAGCCCACTTCAGGCTGCCGAATTGGCAAAAGAAACATCAACCAAGAACTATGACGCAACTATCGACGTTGCTATCCGTCTTGGTGTTGATCCACGTAAAGCTGACCAGTTGGTTCGCGGTACCGTATCTCTTCCAAATGGTACTGGTAAAACCGTTCGCGTTGCTGTATTCGCAGAAGGTGAAAAAGCAACTGAGGCTGAGGCAGCTGGCGCAGATATTGTTGGTACCTCAGAATTGATCGAGCAGATTAACGCAGGCACCATTGATTTTGACGTAGCTATTGCTACTCCAGATCAGATGGCTAAAGTTGGTCGTGTTGCTCGTGTTCTTGGTCCACGTGGTCTTATGCCTAACCCTAAGACCGGTACCGTTACCACCGACGTAGCAAAAGCTATTTCTGAGGTTAAGGGCGGTAAAATTGCTTTCCGCGTTGACAAGGCTTCTAACTTGCACGCAATCTTGGGTAAAGCATCTTTCGACGCCAAGGCTCTTGCTGAGAACTACGGCGCATTGATTGATGAGCTTAACCGCATTAAGCCTTCTTCCTCTAAGGGCGTATACATCAAGAAGGTAACCATTGCTTCTACCACTGGTCCTGGTGTTCCTGTGGATCCTAGCGTTCAGAAGAACTACACCCAAGCATAATATGCAGTAAATTTTAGCACTGTCATAATGCCCCGCTTTCCTGGTGAAAGCGGGGCATTTGCGTTACCGGCCTTTGCTTTTTTCGAGGGAAGTGTATCCAAAAAGGACAACATTTTATAAAAATATATACATTTTATCCATGCGTATAAGCATCTTGTAGCTCATTATCATTGTTTTTCATCGTGCTTGATAAGTCAGATCACCGAGCAAATGAGATTCATGAAAGGACTTACAGATGCACAGCAGGTATAAGAATTTTGTTGACAATCAATTTGTCACTGCTCATAGTACGCAGACATTGGAACTGGTCAGTCCCGTTAATGAGCAAGTCATTGGTGTGAGTCCTATCTCCAATGAAGAAGATGTCAATCTTGCGGTGGCAGCAGCGAAAACAGCCTGGCGCACATGGCGCAATAGCACCCCGTCGCAACGGCAAAAGTGTTTGCTGAAGTTAGCTGAGTTGTTAGAAGAAAATGCTCGTGATATTGCCGCAGTGCAAAGCAAAGAAACAGGTCAGATCATCAACTTTGTTGAAACAGAAGAATGCCTAGTAGGTGCTGATCAATTGCGTTTCTTTGCAGGTGCAGCCCGTATTCTTAGTGGCTTATCGACGGGGGAATACATGGAGGGGTTTAGCTCTAGTATTCGTCGAGAGCCAGTGGGAGTTATTGCGCAAGTGGCTCCGTGGAATTATCCACTGATGATGGCTTTGTGGAAAATTGCTCCTGCAGTTGCGGCCGGCAATACGGTAGTGTTTAAGCCTTCCGACACGACACCAGGATCTTCCTTAAAACTTGCAGAGCTTATTGCACAGTGCTTTCCACCAGGAGTGATCAACATAGTTCTTGGTGATGCTACAACTGGTACTTACCTAACTAAGCATCCAGATGTGGATATGGTATCCATTACTGGCTCTGTTTCTGCTGGACGTGCTGTTGGAAAAGTAGCAGGTGAAAATCTTAAGCGGTCGCATTTGGAATTGGGTGGAAAAGCCCCAGTTATTGTGTGCGCCGATGCTGATCTTGCTAAAGCAGCAGAAGGAATTGCTGCTGCAGGTCTTTTTAATGCGGGTCAGGATTGCACAGCGGCTACTCGTGTCCTTGTTGAAGAAGAAATTGCACAAAAGTTTATTGATGGTTTGGTTTCTGAGGTTGAGAAAATACGACCTGGTCAGCCAGAAGATGCAGAAGCTTTTTATGGATCGCTGAATAACAAGAAGCATTTTGACAAGGTAATGAAAGTGTTAGCTGAATTACCAGATCACGCTCACGTTTTAACAGGTGGTAAGCGTTGGGGTGAAGTTGGATATTATGTTGAGCCTACTGTTATCGCAGGTCTGAAGCAGAATGATTCCGAAATTCAAGAGGAAATTTTTGGCCCCATAATCACCGTGCAGACTTTTAGTAATTTCGACCACGCACTTGAACTTGCCAATGATGTGAAATATGGATTGGCTTCTTCGGTGTGGAGCAGTAATAACGAAAAAGTCCAGCGAGCAAGCCGAGAATTAGATTTTGGTTGTGTCTGGGCAAACGCACATATTCCATTGGTCGCCGAGATGCCACACGGTGGTTTTAAGGAATCTGGTTATGGCAAAGATCTATCCGTGTATGCCGTCGAAGAATATACGCGGATTAAGCACGTGATGATTGCACATTAATGCATGAAGTATAAGCCACAAAGCAGAAACAATGAGGAGATGAAATGCATAGTGATGTAGTAGTTATTGGCGCAGGACCTGCAGGTTTGAGTGCTGCCTATAGATTGCAGAAAGCTGGGCATACTGTTGTTGTTCTTGAAGCACGCGACCGAGTTGGTGGCAGAACTCGGTCAGATGTTATGAACGGGGCATGGTACGAAATTGGTGGTCAATGGGTGTCACCTGATCAGACCGAGTTGAAGGCATTACTAGCTGAACTTGATCTAGGAACATATCAGCGTTATCGCCAAGGTGACGGTCTTTATCTTGGTTTCGATGGCAAAGTACAGCGCTATTCAGGTGAGGTATTCCCTTGTGCCGAGAAAACTCAGCAAGAAATGTTGCGCATGATTTCTCATATCGACGACATAGTTGCGCAGATTGATCCAGAGAATCCGTGGGACTATCCGCAGGCAAGAGAACTCGATACTATCTCTTTTCATCATTGGTTAGAACAACTCAGTGATGATGCCGAAGCACGAGCAAACATTGGTCTATTTATTGCAGGTGGAATGCTTACAAAACCCGCTCATTCTTTTTCTGCACTGCAAGCATTGCATATGGCTGCGTCGGCAGGTAGTTTCTCTCATCTTGTCGACGAGGATTTTATTCTAGACGAGCGGGTGATTGGTGGAATGCAGTCAGTATCTATTCGCTTAGCTCAACGCATTGGTGAGGAAAACATTATCCTTAATTCTCCAGTGCGCACGATTGAATATGATCACTCGGGTGTCCACGTATATGCGGATGGTGATAAGGAAATAACAGCTCGGTATGCAATTCTTGCTATACCGCCAAATCTATATCACCGCATTTCTTATCGCCCTGAGATGCCGCGATTGCAGCACGTGATGCATCAACATCAGTCAATGGGGTTGGTTATTAAAGTCCATGCCACATATGAGCAGCCATTTTGGCGAGAAAAAGGGCTATCAGGTACGTGCTTTTCACCTAATCATCTTGTCCAAGAGATCTACGATAACACCAACTATGGAGATCAACGTGGTACCCTCGTAGGCTTCGTTTCTGATGAAAAGGCTGAGGCATTATTCCAGCTCACAGCGCAAGAGCGCAAAGAAAAAATCTTATCAGCTATGGCAGATTTCCTTGGTCCGGAAACCAAAGAACCATGTTCCTACTATGAGTCAGATTGGGGCGCAGAGGAATGGACAAGGGGAGCGTATGCCTGTTCGTATGATTTAGGCGGATTATCTCGGTGGGGACGGTTTAACACCCAGCCGGTCGGTGCAATTCATTTCGCTTGTTCAGATATAGCTGGCGTCGGGTATCAGCATGTAGATGGTGCTATCCGCATGGGGCATAAGGTTGCTCAAACTATCGACGAGTTACTTCAACAAACGTAATCCCACACGATGAAAGAGCGGGAGAAGAATGATGAAATTAGTCATCGGCTATCAGGCAACTCCGCAAGGTATTGATGCCCTCGCATTAGGGGTGGATTTAGCGCGAATCCTTAATGCGGAGTTAGAGATCATTATTGTACTGCGGCGTTCTGATAATTTCTCTTATGAATATCCACCCACAGGAACTAGCGAAGATATCTTACTTAATCAGGCTTTTTCTTGGTTACGTGGCGCCATCGAACAGATACCTCATGATGTGAAAGCTAGTGGAAAAGTATTTTCCGATACCAATACTGCTCAGGGGCTAGAACGAGCCGCTGGGCAATTAGGTGCTTCACTCATTGTGGTAGGTGGTTCTTCTGCGAGTCCCTTAAAACGACATAGGTTAGGAACAATTGCGCACGACTTATTATTTGGGGCGCATTTTCCTATCGCGCTAGCACCACGAGGTTATAGCTCTACACCGATACAACGTCTCAACTGTGCAGTAGGGCTACGGCCTGGAGCTGGCAGTCTTGTTGGCTTAGGAGTACGACTTTCTCGACGTGCAAATCTTCCGTTGAGATTCATTGCATTCCTTGGCAAAGAATCAGAGGGCAATTCAGATACTGCTCTTCATGCTCGGGAAAATGTGCAGAAATTATTAACAGAAGAACAGGAATCTTCCACAGGAAAAGACCTGGTTATCGTCGAAAAGCTAGAAAAAGCTACCTGGGAACAAGGCGACATCGTTTTCATTGGATCATCACGAGTAGCAGAAAAGAATTCTGTGTTTGCGGGTTCTTTTGCCATGCGACTACTGCGTGAATTGACGTTACCGCTGATTGTGGTGCCGAGGGGTGAGTAATCATGGAAAGTGGGCAACAGTCAAAGGGCTTACAAGCGGGCAGTGTGGGGTTAATCGGTGCCGTGGTGATCGGGCTAAGCTGTATTGCCCCAGCATATACGCTTTCTGGTGGGCTTGGTCCGACAGTTAGTGCCGTCGGAGAGCATATGCCAGCTATTTTTCTAGTGAGTTTTATCCCGATGCTTTTGGTCGCGTTAGGCTATAAGGAACTCAACGAGGATATGCCCGATTCTGGAACAACTTTTACGTGGGTGACCAGAGCTTTTGGTCCTGTCATGGGTTGGCTTGGCGGGTGGGGACTACTGGCAGCAACGATTCTCGTTTTATCTAATCTGGCTGGAATTGGCGTAGATTTTTTCTACCTACTTCTTGCGCAACTCTGTCACAAACCACAACTGGCGCAGTTGAGTGATAATACAGCAATCAATATCGCTACGTGTTTTGTATTCATGGCTCTAGCTACGTTGATCTCTTACCGAGGCGTGGATACCACAAAAACTGTGCAATTCATTTTGGTCAGTTTCCAGGTCGTAGCATTGGTACTCTTTGGTGCAATGGCGTTATGGCGAGTGCATAGGGGTGAGGCGTTTGATCCGACTCCTATCTCGTTGCAGTGGTTCAATCCTTTTGGAGTAAGTAGTTTCTCGGCTTTTGCTGCTGGAGTATCATTATCGGTTTTTATTTACTGGGGCTGGGATGTCGTGCTCACCCTTAGCGAAGAAACCAAAGGTACACACGCTACTCCAGGTAAAGCCGCAACTGTGACCATTGTGGTTATCGTCGTGCTCTACCAATTTGTTGCCATTTCTGCACTGAGCTTTTCTGGAACTTCGACGGGGGAATTTGGGCTAGGAAATGCAGATATACAAGAAAATATCTTTGCGGCTTTAGCCACTCCTGTGATGGGACCTGCGGCAATTCTCATTTCACTTACAGTTTTGGTGTCTTGTGCTGCGTCGCTGCAATCTACGATTATCGGTCCTGCACGAACCATGCTTGCCATGGGGTTTTATGGTGCGCTGCCAAAGAGATTTGCACATATTTCACCTCGCTATCAATCACCGGGCTTTGCGACGATTGCTGCAACAAGTATTTCTTTCCTTTTCTATGCAGTGATGCGCGTGGTGAGTGAAGCAGCTTTGTGGGACACAATTACCGCACTGGGCATGATGGTGTGTTTTTACTATGGCATTACTGCTTTTGCCTGTGTGTGGTACTTCCGAAATCATGCTTTTGATTCTCTCAAACACAGTGTCACTAGATTTTTCGCTCCGCTCATTGGCGGCACACTGTTATTGATTTTCTTTATCCAAACCTCTTACGACTCTATGGACCCAAGTTATGGGTCAGGCAGTCAGATCTTTGGCGTTAGTTTGGTCTTCATTTTGGGTATGACAGTGCTTGGTTCTGGTGTGATCGTCATGTTGATTACCAGGTGGAAATCGCCGGAGTTTTTTCGCAGTCAAACCTTGTGTAAAGCCACACCAGCTAGTCCTTTGACCAGAATCGACGCACACCAGCCCCTAGAGCCAGAGCACAGTAATAATTCTCAACTTCTCGATTTTTAAGGAACCCCTATGACAACACGCAACACTACACAAGAAACTCAAGCAGTATCCGAAGCACCAGCGCTAACGGTGGTGCAAGGTGTCTCGCTTATCTTTGGTACGAATATCGGCGCTGGTATTTTGAGTTTGCCTTATGCAGCTCGTCATGGTGGGTTTCTTGCATTGTGCTTGGCGCTCATCATTGCTGGAGTGCTCACCACGTTTTCTATGATGTATGTGGCGGAGGTGTCTGGGCGCACGAGGGAGCCATTGCAGCTATCGGGTTTGGCACAGAAATATCTAGGCAATTGGGGAAAATGGTTGGTTTTTGTTGCCATTATGATCAATAGTGTGGGTGCTCTTGTCGCTTATGCGGCTGGTTCCGGGACACTGTTGGCAAATTTGTTGCATATTCCGGAGTTGTTGGGAACGCTGTTGTTTTTTGCTCTGGGTAGTTTTGTGATGTGGAAAGGATTACACGCGACGGGGTTCTTAGAGGGTGTGATTACGTGTGGCATGGCTGCGATCATTATCATTTTGAGTGCGTGGACGCTGCTTGGTCCTGGTATTGATCTCAGTAATCTGCTTGTGTTTCATCCTTTTTATGTGGTGCCGATTATGAACTTGGCGGTTTTTACTTTCATGGCTCAGTATGTGGTTCCAGAGTTGGTTCGTGGTATGGATCCGGCACAGAAGAAAGCGATTCCGCAGTCAATAATTGCTGGTATGTCTATTACTGGTTTTACCTTGGCTTTGGTTCCTTTTGTGGCCTTGGGACTATTGGGCACTGATGTGAGTGAGGTGGTGACGCTTTCTTGGGGTGAGTCTTTGGGTTCTGCCGCATTTTACTTGGCGAATATCTTTGCGTTGTGTGCCATGTTCACCTCGTTTATTGCTATTGGTTATACTGCGATGCGCAATGTGTTGGATACGTTCCATTGGCATCATAGTGGGCTGCAGCGTGTGTATGCGTTGGTGGTGACCGTCGTTCCGCCATTGGTGATTTCTCTTGCTGGTTTGGGTGGCTTTGCCGACGCACTGGGATACGCTGGTGGTTTCTCGGGTTTGATTATGTCTGTTGTTCCTGTGTTGCTCTTGCACGCGGCTCGACGTACTGGAGAAGTTGAACCATTGTGGCAGGTGAGTTGGCAGGGGCATAGGAGTGTTCAAGTGGTGCTGATTGTGGTGTATGTTGCTGCTTTTGGGTATTCGCTAGCGTCACTATTCCATATTTTGCCTAGTGGTTGGGCGTAGTTTTGTATTCTGCATAGTCCTATGCTAAGTTTCCTAGAGAAGTTTGATTAAAGTGCTTTTCTTAAAAAGCCTGTACTCAAGTTTCACCGAAGACCGTCGGTTAGCTTTTTAGCTCGAAGGTATCCAAGAAATTGGATCAGCCCACGCAGGAGTCACTTAGAGTTCACCTCCTTTCGGAGATGTGTGCCCTGTGCTCTTGCACGGGGTTTTTGTTATGTATAAGCATTGCAGAAGCCTCGGCGGATCAATATCCGAACGTACATGAGGAAGGAGGCGAAGTAATGGCAAATCCGAAGAACGAATCATCTTTGGCTGAGCTTAAGCAGCGTTTCGCAGAGACTAATGCTTTTCTGCTCACCGAATACCGTGGTTTGACTGTAGCTCAGACTACTGAGTTGCGTCGTGCTCTCGGTGCTGATGTCCAGTACTCCGTCGCCAAGAACACTCTTCTTAAGCTGGCTGCAAAAGATGCTGGCGTAGAAGGTCTTGATGAGCTCCTTACCGGTCCTACTGCTGTTGCTTTCGTTAAGGGCGAGGCTGTAGATGCCGCTAAAGCAATGAAGAAGTTCGCTTCTGAAAACAAGGCTTTCGTTATTAAGGGTGGCTACATGGACGGCAATGCGCTGACCACCGCTCAGGTTGAGGCGATTGCTGAACTAGACAACCGCGAGACTACTCTTGCGAAGTTGGCTGGTGCCATGAAGGGCAACTTGGCAAAGGCTGCAGGCCTATTCAACGCTCCTGCTTCTCAGGTTGCACGCCTTGCGGCTGCACTTCAAGAGAAGAAAGAAGCATAAGATTCTTTTTCTTCCTTTGGCTATGCCAAGGGCTTAAAAGGAAACTTAAAAATTAAAAATATTTTCTGAATTGAGCCGCAACGAGGTTCAATTTATAACCGAAAGGAAAACCATTATGGCTAAGCTCACTAAAGACGAGCTCATCGAGGCTTTCAAGGAAATGACCCTTATCGAACTTTCTGAGTTCGTTAAAGAGTTCGAAGAGGTATTCGAGGTTACCGCTGCTGCTCCAGTTGCTGTTGCTGCTGCAGGCGCTGCTGGTGGCGAAGCTGCTGCTGCAGAAGAGAAGGACGAGTTCGACGTTGTTCTTGAGGATGCAGGTGCAAAGAAGATTGGCGTAATTAAGGCTGTTCGTGAGATCGTTTCTGGTCTTGGTCTTAAAGAAGCTAAGGAACTCGTTGAGGGTGCTCCTAAGGCTATCCTCGAGGGTGCATCTAAGGATGACGCTGAGGCTGCTAAGGCTAAGCTCGAAGAAGCTGGTGCAAAGGTTACCCTTAAGTAATTCTTGCCGTACGGCTTTTTATCTCATCACTCCCGTTTCCCGCGTTATGCGGGGCGGGAGTTTTGCTTTAACCTACTCAAGGATTTCATGAGGGATTCTGGGTGCATAACTTTGGTAGTTCCGGCCAAAGCACTAGAAGAAAAGAAAAACCGCTCATTCCTGAGCGGTTTTTGGTACCCCGTACGGGATTCGAACCCGTGTTACCGGCGTGAGAGGCCGGCGTCCTAGGCCTCTAGACGAACGGGGCATAGGACGCAATGCAGTGCATAATCTTATGCAATGAATCGCTGCTGGCCTACCAGGACTCGAACCTAGAATGACGGTACCAGAAACCGTAGTGTTGCCAATTACACCATAGGCCAAAAAAGCTTTGCAGCACATAACTACAGAACACTGTTAACACAGTATGCGCGCTAAGCAACGGGAATAACTATAACCCTAACCAACTCTAATAACCAAATCGCAAGTATAACCACTTGTTCAGTGCAGTTTTAGCTGAGCGTCGTTAAGCTCGTTTAGCTAAGCGCTGCTTACTGAGGAACTCCCAAATGTACTCTGTTTCTCCGGCGTATTGCGGCCATTCGTGCTTCCCGCCAATGATTTTGAGTAGAGCAGTGTCATGTTGGCAGCCGTCGTACGTGAACGCTATATCTCGCTCGTTGAGTTTTTCTTGCCAAAACTCATCCATGCGGCACTTATTGCGTTCGGCATACATATCAGCAATCTCCTCGACCGAGAAGTAATCGTCGCCGTGACGTCTGCCGCCATTGTAATGAATGACGTCATCGTCTGTGCCATGCACTGCTAACGCTGGTATGCCTTCAGGGGTGCAATCGGCAGGATTGTACTGATAATATGCGGCAGAGACGGTGGCTATTGCGGCAAAAGTTTGCGTATCGCGGCAACCAAGCTGTGCCACTAAGCCACCACCATTAGACAAGCCAGCTGCATAAATGCGCTCATTATCTACGTTATATTCGCCAGCTAATTGACTCAGAATTTGGTGTAGAAAAGAAATATCCTCATCGACTGTGGTGACAGAATAAGGCGCACTTGCCCACGACTCATCAATTCCAAGGGGCAGAACAATCAAGGCCTCTTGTCCGGCATTTCCCTTAAAAATATCGCCCTCGACGAAAGTCTTTGGGGTTGACTTCCAGCCATGAAGGACAAAAAATACTGGGGTTTTCTTAGGGGAGTGCAGATCATAATGGGTAGGGACTGATACGTAGTATTGTCGCTCGGTACCAGCTGCTGTCACTAAAGATAACTGCCGCATTTCCCCTGGTAGAACTGAAGGGTTAGGCGGGAACTTCCGAGCCTGTGTCGTGGCGTTGCCATTATCGTGTTCCTGAGAACTCTGCGCAGTAGTTGATGCCGAGCGAGACGCGCTAATCGTCTCAAAGAGAATCAAAGACACTGAAGCGCTAAGAATACCTATGAACAGTGCATAGAGACGATAACGGCGTGGCTTAGTCCGACGATACGGGCTAGGGTGCCTACGCCTACGCTTGTGCAACGTGGCCTTGGACGTTTTAATGACCTACTCCTTTTAATCCGATTTTTAATCCGATTCTCTCAAAGGCTATTCAGCGCTAAAAGGAGTCTGTGCCAAAGCAGCTTTGAGGCGAGCCAGTGTTGATTCACGCCCCAACAATTCCATCGACTCGAATAGTGGTGGGGAAATAGCTTGCCCAGAAATACCCACGCGCAGTGCGCCATAGGCAAGACGTGGTTTGAGCTCAAGATCATGAATAAGCGCTTGCGATAATGCAGCTTCAATCGACGCAGTATCCCAGGTTTCGAGTTTTTCCAGGGTCGCAATTCCTACTTCTAGCGGCTGGATAGCACTCTCTTTGAGATTTTTCCGTGCTGATTTTTCGTCGAGAGTAAGCTCGTCGTCCTCAGTGACTAAGAATGCAAGCAGATCCCATGCCTCGGACAAAGTTTTAATGCGAGTTTGGACCAATTCGGCAGCAAAAGCAAACTTATCTTCTGGATAATCTGCAGGGAACTCAGTGTACTGCGTTAAATACTCGCGCAACCGGGTGCAGAACTCTTGGGGGTCGAGCAGACGGATATGATCTGCGTTAATCGCCTCTAGTTTCTTTTGGTCAAAGCGCGCTGGATTAGCAAGAACATTGACCACATCGAAATGGGAAACAAGCTCGGCAACAGAGAAAATATCCTTTTCAGACGATAATGACCAGCCCAATAAAGCGAGGTAGTTAAGCATTCCTTCTGGAATGATTCCCTTGTCGCGGTGGTGGAAGAGATTGGACTGTGGGTCACGCTTGGATAATTTTTTATTTCCCTCGCCCATCACGAAAGGCAAGTGCCCGAACTCGGGAGTGTGCTTAGCTACTCCAATAGCTTTAAGAGCCTCATAGAGTGCTAATTGACGTGGGGTAGAAGGCAGCAGATCCTCACCGCGTAGCACATGGGTAATGCCCATGAGTGCGTCGTCGACTGGATTGACCAAGGTGTACAGAGGTGCGCCGTTAGAACGCGCGACGACGAAATCTGGTTGGGTGCTTGCCTTAAACTCAATGTCGCCTCGAACAAGGTCTGTCCACTTCCAGTCATGGTCAGGCATACGCAAACGCCATACCGGGGTGCGCCCTTGCGCCTCAAAAGCTGCAATTTGCTCTGGGCTAAGGTCACGGTCATAGTTGTCATACCCAAGTTTAGGGTCGCGTCCTGCGGCTTTGTGGCGTTCTTCTACTTCTTGTGCGGTGGAGTAAGCAGGGTAAACATATCCGCCTGCTTTGAGTTTTTCTAATACATCCGCATAAATATCCATGCGTTGGCTTTGGCGGTAAGGCTCATGTGGTCCGCCTTTGACAACACCCTCATCCCAATCCATACCGAGCCATACGAGTGAGTCAATAATTGCTTGATAGGATTCTTCCGAGTCGCGTGCTGCGTCGGTATCTTCAATGCGGAAAATGAGTTTTCCGCCAGTGTGGCGGGCGTATGCCCAGTTGAACAGGGCAGTGCGAACCATACCGACGTGTGGGGTTCCGGTTGGGGAAGGGCAAAAACGAACTCGTACTTCAGACATAGGTTCTATGGTAAACCACTCCTTGCTTTTGGGTGCGATTACTCTCCCTAATTGCTCCTAGGTTCATCAACTGTTAGAATTTCTAAGGTTTAGCGTTGTTTATTGATAAATTGGAATCCTATGTCTCATTATCGTCCTGATTCGGCTCCTGACTTTCTCCTGTCACGTGCGCATGGATCAGTTCGTACTCAAGGCGCTAAAGAAACTTTCGACGACCTCGACGCTGCTATTAAGAAACTTCATGATAATCCAGAAGAGATGGTCGTCGGCGCGCTGCCTTTTCGCAGAGATCATAAACCAGCACTGACTGTTCCCCAATCCATTATTCGGGAACCAGGGGCATTAGAGCCACACTCATATTATCGTGTGGGGGCGGGAGCGCAGCTCAATGCGTCTTTGCTGTCTCTTGATCCTTCTCTGGAGGAGCATACGGACAGGATTGCGGCTGCAATTGGTACCATTGAAGATTCCCAACTGAAAAAGGTGGTTCTTGCCCGCTCGGTAGAAATTGGTTTTGATCCTGCGGTTGATCCGCGTTTGATTGCTGCGAAACTTATTGATCTTTCTGCTGCTAGAGATGGTTTTATTGCTGACCTTAGCCCTGCTGGAGAAGATTTTGTGGGAGCAATGCTCGTGGGTTCTTCCCCAGAGGTATTGGTTCGCAAGCAAGGTGCCACGATTAGGAGTTTTCCGCTTGCCGGTTCCGCTGCCCGGCATAGCGATCCGCATCTTGACCAGGCTCAAGCTGAGTTATTGCTTAACAGTAGCAAAGATAATGATGAGCATGCTTTTGTGGTGGATCATCTCGAACGCCTGTTGCGACCATTGTGTTCCACTCTCGAGATTCCGGCACAACCGCAGTTGATTCGGACAAATGAGGTGTGGCATTTGGCAACCCCGATCGTCGGCAAGCTCAAAAATGAACACACAACTGCACTCGAATTAGCTGCATGGTTACACCCGACGCCTGCTATTTGCGGTACGCCTACCGACGCCGCGGAGGAGGTTATCGCTCTTGCAGAAGGCGATCGACGCTTCTATGCTGGCGCTGTTGGATGGGCAGATGGGCAAGGTAATGGCGAGTATATGGTGGCGATTCGCTGTGCTGAGGTATCGGCTTGTGGGACGAAAGCGCGAGCCTGGGCAGGCGGTGGAATCGTAGCGCAATCCCGCCCTGAAGATGAAGTTGCCGAGACTTCTGCAAAATTAAAAACAATCATGACTGCATTGGGGCTCTAAGGTGTAGAGTAGGCTCATGCCTTCATATCGTTTTCACCCTGAAATTAAATTAAAGCATTGGCTGATAGTTCTTGGCGCTGTAGTCGTTGCTTTTGCGCTGCCAGCAGTGATTAATCCTTTTGTTCCTGCGATTGCAGGGAAAAACGAAGCGGTGATGTACCGGGATAGCCTAAGCGGTTGGGAATTTCCCATTGAGGACAGGAACGGAAAGGCTTTAGAATGCACCGCTACGTTAAGTTTGAGCATAGGTAAGCAATATGATTGCCCTGGTGCGTATATTACGCTTACGGCTTTGGGTGATGTAGAAGATGCAGAGCGTAGTCTGGTGAGGATGTTACGGGCGGAGGGGGTGCCCACTGATAGTGTGAGGGAAAACATTGTGAATAGTGGGGATATTTATTTCACGATTCCGACTCGCAAAGTTATTGGTTTGCTCCTGGAAAATCAAGATAAATATGAGGGAAATGCTGTTTTTGCTGTGATAAAGGCCAAAGGGAAAGCAAATAAAAAGGCAGTTCAGGCTTTGTTTTCAGTCTATGATAGTTTCCTTAAAGAGGCAGGCGAATCAATACCTGTCGCAACAGAGCTTGATGAGGAGTTGCTCATTACTTCTTTAGCGGGCGCATATCGTGAGTGTGGCTGTGGGGCACAATTAGAAGACACACAATACCCGCAAGAATTAGAAGAATTAACAGATCAACAGCGAAACTTTGAGGAAGAACTCCGCCATCTCGACGAGGTCCTAGGGTATCGCGATGAGCAGGAACAGGAGTATGAAAGTGTCTAATCCTATTAACTCTCCTAGTAATCCTCCTATTGCCCCGCATATGACCTATTCTGATTTTTCGCTTTATTCTGCAGCACCTGCTGTTTTTAGGACACAGCGAAAAAGCGTAGCTACACAAGTGATCATGTGGACTTTCATTGTCATAGGAGTGCTTGTGTGTATTCCTGCCGTGGGCTTTAGTTTCATTCCTGTGCCAAGCACTTTTTTGCTCAGTATGTTATTTGCCGTGGTACTTTTTGCTGCCATTTTTTGCATTCTGAGATTCTCTAGGCTGTGGCCGAAAGGGAAAGGGCGGGGTTGGCTTTTTGCGGCACTACTATGGGGTGGGGCGTTTAGCACGGTAGTCCCACTTTTTATTGCTCAACCGATTATAGATTTGTGCGCAAAGACGAGGTTATTTGCGTTAGCTGCTTCTTTTGGCGGCGCGTATCCTGAGGAGATTCTTAAAGGTATGGGCGTGCTTTTCATATTATGGCTATTCCGATACCTTGATAGACCTTGGCATGGTTTTGTGGTAGGCGCACTTGTCGGTTTGGGTTTTGAGGTGGTCGAGAACATTCTCTATGGAGCTCAGGGAGCTTTATTTGATCCCAATAGTGATATTGTAGGAGTGACTCAATCCTGGTTTACTCGAACTATTTTTGGCTTCGGCTTGCATCCTATTTTTACTGGTTGTACTGGTTATGGACTAGGACACGCTCTTTTGCGTGCAGGATGGTCAAAGAAGAAACGAATACTAATCGCCACGTCGTGGTTTATGCTTGGCTTTGGGCTGCACTTTGCGTGGAATATCGCTTTGGATAGTGAAGTCATGATGATTGTGGTACATATTGTGCTTTTAGTTCTTGCCTATGCAATTTTCCTTTATTGCTATATTCGTAGCCATCTGGCAGCAAAGAACGCCCCAGGGGTAATCCACACGGCTGTGCCATTACGTGCTGCAGATCAACTACTATCTGCACCTCCAACCCCTCATGGAGTACCCATGGTATCTGTGTATAATCATCAACCTGAGCAGGTGTGATAGCAGACTGGAGGATTGCACTCATGCGTGGTCTGCTGTGCTTGATCCTGGGGATAAGCTAATGATAATTAGTGATTCAGCTTTGGTCGACATCTGGGTTGTGGTAGCCGCGGCTTTTGGCAGTAGCAATCCAGGTATGTTCATCATAAAAATGGCATATCAGTTCGCGCAGTGTGTGCTGCGCATCAAGGCAAGCCCTGGAACCTAAAACCTGGATTTGATATTGCATTTCATACAAAAATACTTCTAAATCTGGAGTTAACTCCGCATGATTTCTGGCTTTATCGAATAACGCATCCACTTCTTTGCTCCCCAAGGGTTTAGCTAATTCTTTCTTCTCCAATTCTTTTGATAATGCCACTGAGGAGGAGTGCGTCTGCTGTTTTTGGTATATTCGCTGAGTCATGCTGGTGAGATGAAAATCTTTACAAGCATGGCATTTGTATATCCGAACTGGCATTTTTCTTCTGCCAGCTACAGTAGGCGACACAGCTTTAATCCGCGACATAATCGTCATGGCAGAAATCCAATTCGCATACCGACGCTTACCAGTAGCTTCACATATCCCATGTGTTTTGCTGAGACTAGACACCTGTTTATTTCCTTTGCGCTGTACTTTTATTCCTACTTTGTTTGTAGCGAGCAGTATAAAAGATAGTGGCGACATGGAAGATTATAGATGGTTTAAGCATTCTAGCTGTGGTTTTTCATCTTATGGGTGCGGAACACGATTATCCCCCTTTGTTCATAAAGTTCATAAAATAAACAAATTACATAAACTACATAAATTAAATAGCGATACACAAGTACTTTGATTACACTGAGTGCATGGAGAGAATGCGTAATCCGTTTAGAGCTACTTTTGGTACCACACCACCATTATTGGTAGGACGTGATGTCCTTATTAAGGATTTCGGTTTTGCTCTCGATAATGGTCCTGGCACTCATGAACGTACCTCATTAATTATTGGTGCGCGCGGAATCGGAAAGACAGTGCTCCTCAATGCATTTGAGGACTGCGCTGAGCAACGTGGTTGGCGCATTATTGATGAGACTGCAACACCAGGTTTTGTAGATCGCATTCGGGATCGAATCATCAAAATTTTGGCTTCTGATAAGAAGACACTTACTGGCTTAAATCTTACGATTTTTAATCTAGGTTTGGGGCTTAATTGGGAAACACGTGCATTGCACGAAACTACATATACCTTGCGAGATGCTATAGAAGATTTGTTGGTATATCAGCACAGTATTGATAAGAAAATGAAACAAGAACCCACCGGATTGCTGATTACTCTCGACGAAATACATCATCTACGCAGGGATGAGGTATTTGACTTTAGTGCAACTATTCAGCATATTATGCGTAGAGAAGGCGAAATTGCAGTAGCAATGGCTGGGATACCCTCTGCAATCAGACCATTGTTGGCTAGTGATAATGATGCAAACCCAGTTACGTTTTTGCGCAGAGCCAATCGCATTGTTTTGGAAAAAGTTTCCGATGCGGAAGTTCGTGTTGCGTTAAATGATCCTGTAAAAGAATTGGGAGTGGAATGGGATCAAACCGCACTTAAATATGCGGTGAAAGCGTGCGCAGGATATCCATTCATGATTCAACTTGTTGGACAAGCGGCGTTTCATATGCGGGAAAACCAGAGCATATCGGTGGAAGCTGCTGAGCAAAGTATCCAGAGGGCGCGTCGTAAGTTGGGGCAACTTGTGCACGAGCCAGCGTTATCGGATCTTTCGTATACTGACCGTGCTTTTTTAGCGTGCATGGCACAAGATGATGGTCCATCACAGCTCACAGATATTGCGCAGAGGTTAGGGAAAACTGCTCAGTACATCAGTAACTACCGTCGTCGCCTGATCAATGCTGAGATGATAACGCCAACCGCAAATAAAGGAGAGATCGACTTTAGCTTGCCTTATTTACGAGATTATCTTCGTGAATATGCTGTCGATCTCTGAGTATAAAACCTACTTATACTCCACGCCTTTTTCGTCCAGAATCTTCTTGAGCTTGGATGGATAATCAGTGATAATGCCGTCGACACCAGCGTCGATCTGCTCTCGCATTGTTGCTTCATCATTGATTGTCCATGGGATTACTCGCAAGCCAGCCTCGTGCGCTTTGCGCATAAACTCTGGTGTCGCCACAGGGTGATAGTCTTTATCGCCGGCGGCTGCGTCATAAGGAACCGCAAAACCAGGGGACAGGATCTGTACGTCGAGCTGCTTGGCGGCTGCAATGACATCGCCTTTTACAGCGTCATAATCTACGGAACCGGTCCATGCGGAACCAGACTTCCAGGTGGTTTCGTCCCAGAGTAGTGCCAATGGAATCTCAGGGGCTTGTTCACGGAAGAGCGGGAAAATGCTCCAGTCGAAGGACTGAATTGTGGTGCGATCTGCCATACCAGACGCATTGATCGCGCCCAGCATTGCGCTAACAATTTCTGGGTTTGGTTTGTTGGTGCCTGGTTTTTCCACGGCTACCTTTGCCTCGACATTAAAATACGCGTCGGTACCAGCATAGATGTCATAGAGTTCACTGAGCTGAATGAGCTTTGTACCCTGTTCATGTTTTGCTTCTGGGAACTTCTCGAGTGCTTTGTTGCAGTCGAGGGTTTGCAATTGTGCCCAAGACAAATCTTTAATGAGCTTTCCGACGTATGGGAACTCGGGGTCTTGCGGGGTGGCAGGTGCGGTATCTGCGCATTTTTCTGCCTGAATGTCCTCATCGTGCCATACCACTGGTACTCCGTCTTCGGAGACAAGAATGTCAAGCTCAATGGTGGTAACGCCGACATTCTTGACATTCTCAAAAGAGGTGCGTGAGTTTTCGGTCCATTCGCCTCGACCACCACGGTGTGCTTGCAAATCGAAAGTGGTAGGTAGCTTGGCGCTTGCAGCTGCGTTGCTATTGGCTGCCAGTGGTGTAGGAGCTTGGGACGTGTTCGCTGCGTTTGCTGCGGCGCTGGTTTTTTCGGCGGTGCTGTCGCTTTCACTATTGCTGCAACCGCTGAGCATAAGTGCGCTGACTAGGGTTGCTGCGAGCATAGCCCGTGCTGGCAGATATTTTTTCATAGTAAGTGTTATCTTTCGAGTTAAGAATTGAAGGAAACAAAACCAAAACACTAAAAAGATACCGACTGTTTTCTTTATGCGCTCGACGGAATCCAGGTTTTCATCTTTGGTTAATGTTCTGTTTGATAAGTGGTTACACCAGCATGGGGTATAGGTTTGGAAAGGGGACGTAGATTACTGGGTGTTTCAGGGAGAAGTCCTATTTATGGTGGAAAATTATGTTGTTTGGGTTATGATGAGGGGGCTTTTAGGTTTTTCTCAGCTTTGTGTTTCGTGGCTGAGGGAGATTGAGAAGCGTTTTTGTTCTTTTTCCTAGGAAGAAATTGAGGAAATAATGTTGTTGAATCGTTTTGCTAAGCGTGCTGCGGCGGTTGTTGCCGTAAGTATGCTTGGTTCGGGTTTTCTAGCCCCCCCCCTCGGTATTAGCCGCTGGCAGCGGTACTGGTACTTATAGCGGTGGCGGCGACAGCTCCGAGGGTTACGGTGCTGATAATGTTCGTGGTTCGTGGGGTGGTGCGAACTGTGACACTGGTTCAACCTGTGTGAAACAAGTAGGGGATGAAACACAGGTCACGTGGCAAGTGCAGTTATCACCTTTGGTGATGTCTGAGGATCACATCCAAACCTCTCGTGGTGCGCAGATTATGATCCCATCTACGGTGAAAGATGTGTCGATTAAGTTGACGCATATGCCGGCGCAAAAATACTACTCTTCTGATAATTTTAGCTGGAGCTATGTTCCTGCAAAGATGGTGGATTACCAGGTTCCTATTGTTGATTCAATGGAGGAACTAAAGGATAACGAGACATATTATGTGTCGTCGTTTGTGAAGAATCCTGCCGGTTCGCTCGAAACTTCTGCTTCTCAAAAAGATGATGTTGATGTTCCGGCGAGAGACCCATATGGTGTTGAGTCTTCTAGTTTTGCGTATCAGCCTGATTGGGATTTCTATCAAATCGGCTTGAACGCGCTGGGTGTATTCACTTTTGAGGTCACCGGTACTGTTGAAGCAGTCGGTGAGGATACCTATATTCCGATTCGTGCGGATAATATGTTGTGGAAGTGTTCTTCTGAGGGTGGTGGACCTGGTAGCGAGGAAGAGGGGTGCCAATCCTTGAAGGATTATGTGTGGGGTCGTACTGGTGAATTACCTCCTGTCTCTATCCCAATGATTCCTGAAGATGAGTCTGCGTCTGAAGCTCGTAAAGTAGAGATTGAGCAGCGTAATAAAGAAAACGCTTTAGAAAATGAGCGTATTGCTAATCTGTATGCTGATCAGGGCACTCGCCATGGCTTAACGAGCGTGGGTTCGTGTGCGGTTACTCGTAATACTGGTCGTTTCGACACGATTGGTAAGGATATCGAGACTGGTGGCGATAGATACGCGAAGTATATGCAGACGTTTAATCTTCACTTGAACCCTGCGGTGAATTATTATGGTTCGCTTAATGGTGGTGAGGATAACTGTGATCAGGGCTTCCAGCATATTACTCTTTGTCCTGATGAGGAGACTGAGGTGCCGCCTAGTGAGGAGCCTGTAGAGTCTGAGGAACCAATACCTTCTGAGGAAGAGGAGGTTGAGCCTGCTAAGCCTTCTAAGGAAACTGAGGAACCTGGAGATTCCGAAGAACCAACCTCTAGCGAAGAACCTCAAGAATCTGAGGAGCCTACTCCTTCTGAAGAACCACAGGAACCGGAGCAGGAGAAACCTGTGAAGCCAGCTGAGCGTCCTGAAGAACGTGAGGAACCAGTTAAGCCTGTTGTTCCACCAACTCTGCCTGACACAGACACTGAGGTTGAGCAGGGTGAGGTTGTTACCACAGTTGTAGAGCCTGAGGGCAATCCTGAACAACCTGAGCAGGACGAACCTGCCGATTCTAAACCAGAATCTAAGCCTGCACCTAAGACCGTTATCACTGAAAGTGTAAAGGATAACGTCGCTAAGCAGGCTAAGACTGTAGCGAAGAAAGACCGTCCTAAAGTTACTACGGGTGGACATCTACGCGTAGCGTAATTTTTGTTTCTTAGAAATCTAAAAGTCCTAGCACCAACCAGTGCTAGGACTTTTATTTTTTGGGGATCCTGTGATTAGGATAACGCCCATGAATACAACAAAGCGGCTCATAACATTGCTGGCTAGTGCGGAGTTGTGGAGTGCGCTGGGCGTGCAGCTCATTCTTTTTGCGGCTCCTCTTGCCGCAATTGCGGTTTTTGATGCCTCGGCTATGCAGGTAGCCGCCCTTAATTTAACGGAGTCGGCAGCTGCTTTGTTTTTTGGTCTTGTGATTGCGGGTTTCGTCGACAAGCTTGGTGGTGCGCGTGCTATTACTTTTGCCAATGCTATTCGCTTATTGAGTGCAGCGATTCTGGCGTTATCTCTTGCGATGCAACCGTCTTTGCCCGTGCTTTATGCGTGCTTATTTATCTTGGGTTTTTCTTCTCTGCTGGGTGAGGCGGGTGTTAATAGCGCTATTGTGGAGATCGTTGGTCGTGATGATCGCTCGCTTAACCGAGCTAATTCTTTGTTGCGCAGTGCTGGGATATTGTCTGAGCTGGGCGGATTGGGGTTCGGCGGAATCTTGGTCAGTATTTTTAGCTTTGCGACGACCATGCTCATCGGTTCCTTCAATTTTGCCTTAGCGGTCTTATGCTCTGCGATTGCGTGGTTTTCTTGGAGAAGGTCTGGGCAGAAAGAGGGGGCGACTGCCGTATCTGAGTCATATGAGCCTGGAGTGGTGCGGCAATCATTTAAGGGGTTCCGCTTTATCTTGGGGCATGACTTCCTTAAGTGCCTCACCTTCACTTCGTTTCACTTTAATTTCTTTAGCTCTATTTTCCAGGCGGGTTTTGTGGTTTATTGTGTTCGGGTTTTGGGTTTTGGTGGTTGGGAGATGGGGGTCGTCGGGGTGCTCGGTGCGCTGGGCGGGTTGCTTGGCGCAGTTGTTGCCGCCACGGAATTTGCGGTTCAGAATGCAAAGAATCTTTATATGGCAGCCATCACTGTACCTGCTTTGAGTGTGTTCATTATGCTTTTGGCTCAGCTCGCTAGCGCTGACATAACGCGTATTGTTTTGGTGGCTGTGCCTGAGTTTCTCTTTGGTCTGTGCAATCTGCTCTTGCTTGCGCAATAGTGGGTATTGCTTTTTCTGCACTGTGGATGGTGCGCCTAAAAAGTTGGCCTACTCAGGAGTGAAAATTGGGGATAGAACACCTTGGTGGGGGTGATGAGTATGGTGTGCATATGCACTTTATGGTTATGATAAGGAGGCTTTTAGGTTTTTCTCAGCCTGATGGTGCTCTCTGGTCGGGGAATACCAAGAGAGCGTAGTTTAAGAAAGAAAAGAGAAGAATGATGGTTATGCAACGCTTTGCCAAGCGCGCAGCAGCCGTGGCTGCCGCAACGGCACTTGGTGCGGGAGTTCTACTCCCCCCCCCTCGGTATTAGCTGTGGAATCAGAAAATGTATTCGGTTCATGGGGTGGCGCGAACTGCGATAGTGGTTCCACCTGTGTAAAAGAAGTTGGTGACGACGCGGAAGTCACCTGGCAGGTGCAGATAGCACCATTGGTTCACTCGGAAGATCACATCCAGACAACTAAATCCGCGCAGATTCTACTTCCTGCAACAGTGAATGTGACGTCAATCCGTCTCACCCATATGCCTGCAGAAGCCGTTCATATTGGTGAAGCTCCCACCGCAGATATTGACTCTGTTCCAGCTAAAGAAGTGGATTATGAAGTCCCCCTCAAAGAGGCTGCTGAGCTAGACACTGCCAATGTAGAACGTGACGAAGTTACTGGCATCACCCCTTTCTATAAGTTCACCAGTGGAGACACTCTCACTTTTGAGCAAATGGGAGTAACTCCTTCTTCTTTGGATAACCAACCTGAGTGGAACTCTTACCGCATTAGCTTGGGGAATAAGCCTGGAGTCTACACTTTTGAGGTCAAAGGTACAGTTAAATCCCTTGGCGAGGACACTTATGTGCCAATCCGCGTGGAAAATATGCTGTGGAAATGCAACAATGAAAACGCATTCGGCAGTGCGGCTGAAGAGTGTACGTCCCTGAAAGAACCGAATGATATGTGGGAAAACCCGGTTTGGGCTAACACGGGAGAACTTCCTCCAGTAATGACCGAAGAACAAACTCCAGAACAACGTAAAGCGATTGTTGAGTTTTATAAGACGAATGGAATTGAGGAAGGCTCTGGACAAGGTGTCAAAGCGGGTCTCTGCGCCATAACAGAAAACACTGGCCGCTTTGACACTATCGGTCAGGATACCGAAGCTACAAGCGACCGCTATGGACAATACGTTAAAGCTTTTAACCTTGACTTGGATTCTGCCACGAATTTTTACGGTGCCCTTAATGGTGCTGAGGACAACTGTGACCAAGGCTTCCAGCACATTACCATTTGTCCTCCTGAAACCACAGTTCCGCCAACCACAGTTCCAGAAACAACTACAGCTGTTAGCGAAGAGTCAACCCCTAGCAAGGAAACACCTGCTAGTGATAAGCCAACTAATTCAGATCAGTCAACTACTGTGGAACCAAGCTCTAAGGTAACTACGCCTAAGCAACCTGTCCAAAGTACTGAGAATGAAAAACCAGAAGTCTCTGAGACACCTCAGCCTGAGCCTGAGGAAAGCGAGAAAAACATTGTGACGGTTATTCCAGACAAGCCTGTTGTGAAGAAAGAAACTGTCGAAGCTGATAAGCCACAGCCGCAGTCACAGCCTAAGCCTCAAGGTTCTGCCACTGTTATTGCTCAAACCGTTAAGGAAAACGTCGAAAAGCATAGCAAGCAGGAAGAGAAATCTAAGGGCACTGTGAAGAAAGCACGTCCGAAGGTGACCACTGGTGGTCATTTGCGTTCTGCATAGTATGACGTAAACAAGCGTAATCCCTTATGTCCCGTTCTTGGGGGATAAGGGATTTTTGCTATTTGCGCCATGTGGGGGTATGTATTGTGCGTGGTTGTGGGTATTGTAAATATCACTTTACTTTCTTTTAGAAGTGGTATATGCTAGTCAATTGCGCTGAGGAAAGTATCCAGCTAATTTTTTGACCTTGATCGCCGTGCAAAAACGCGGATTTGACAAGGTCACTTAGTGTTATCTGGGAAAACTACCTCATAGCAGACTGGAAAATAGACAATTACCAGCGGTTTTGGTGGTCAATATTGCGGGGCCATCATCCGCGTGAGGTGCTGGAAGGACCCATCTTGGCAGTCTCCCGCCAGACCAAGGCCGATATCCCTGGGGCTCCAAAACGTAAATCGTTTGCCAAAATCACGGAACCAATCGAGGTCCCGGGGCTTCTTGATATTCAATTAGAATCATTCGCTTGGCTTATCGGTACCCCTGAGTGGCGTGCCCGTAAGCAAGAAGAGCTAGGTGAGGGCGTTCGCGTCACTAGCGGTCTCGAGGATATCCTCGAGGAGCTTTCACCTATCCAAGATTATTCTGGAAACATGTCTCTGTCGTTGTCGGAGCCACGCTTCGAGGACATGAAGAACACTATCGACGAGGCAAAAGACAAAGATATTAATTACTCTGCACCACTCTATGTGACAGCCGAGTTTATTAATAACGACACCCAGGAAATCAAGTCACAGACAGTTTTCATTGGTGATTTCCCAATGATGACAGACAAAGGCACGTTCATTGTTAATGGTACTGAGCGTGTTGTTGTGTCTCAGCTTGTGCGTTCTCCTGGTGTGTACTTTGACCAGACAATCGACAAATCAACTGAGCGTCCATTACATTCAGCGAAGGTCATTCCTTCCCGTGGTGCATGGCTAGAGTTTGACATTGACAAGCGCGATACCGTCGGAGTACGTATCGACCGCAAACGTCGTCAGCCAGTAACCGTGTTCCTACGTGCATTGGGCTGGACAACCCAGCAGATCCAGGAACGCTTCGGGTTCTCTGGCATCATGATGCAGACTCTGGAAGATGACGGTTTCGAGAAAATCGATCCAGCTGAGCGTACCGACGCCGCTCTCCTAGAAATCTATCGCAAGCAGCGTCCAGGCGAGCAACCAACTCGTGATCTGGCTCGCTCCTTGCTGGATAACTCATTCTTCAAGGCAAAGCGCTATGATCTCGCTAAAGTTGGTCGCTACAAGGTAAACCGCAAGCTCGGTTTAGGTGGCGACAATGAAGGTCTAATGACTCTTACCGAAGAAGATATTGCCACCACACTGGAATACCTTGTGCGTTTGCATGAAGGCGAGCAGACCATGACCTCCCCAATTGGTCGTGAGATCCCAGTTGAGGTTGATGATATTGACCACTTTGGTAATCGTCGTTTGCGTACCGTCGGTGAGCTTATCCAAAACCAGGTTCGTGTAGGTCTGTCTCGTATGGAGCGTGTGGTTCGCGAGCGCATGACCACTCAGGACGCTGAGTCGATCACACCAACCTCGTTGATTAACGTGCGCCCAGTTTCTGCTGCCATTCGTGAGTTCTTCGGTACTTCACAGATGTCGCAGTTCATGGATCAAAACAACTCACTTTCTGGTTTGACCAACAAGCGTCGTCTCTCTGCGCTTGGTCCTGGTGGTTTGTCCCGTGAACGCGCTGGTATTGAGGTTCGAGACGTTCACGCTTCTCACTATGGTCGTATGTGTCCAATTGAGACTCCCGAAGGCCCAAACATTGGTCTGATCGGTGCTTTGGCATCTTATGCTCGCGTGAACCCATTTGGGTTTATTGAAACCCCATACCGCAAGGTAGAAAATGGTCGCCTTACCGACCAAATCGACTACCTCACCGCTGATGAAGAAGACCGTTATGCAGTGGCTCAGGCGAAAACTGCAGTAGATAAAGACGGCTACATTCTTGACGACCGCGTCACTGTTCGCATGAAGAACGGTGAGGTAGCCGTGGTCAAGAATACTGAGATTGACTACATGGACGTCTCACCTCGTCAGATGGTGTCGGTTGCAACCGCAATGATTCCATTCCTCGAGCACGACGACGCTAACCGTGCCCTCATGGGTGCGAACATGCAGCGCCAGGCAGTGCCACTTGTGCGTGCTGAAGCACCATTTGTTGGTACCGGTATGGAACTTCGTGCAGCTTACGACGCAGGTGATCTTGTGATTAACAAGAAAGCCGGAGTCGTTGAAGACCTGTCTGCTGACTTCATCACCGTGATGGACGATGAAGGTATCCGTGATACCTACCGCTTGCGCAAGTTTGAGCGCACTAACCAGGGCACAAGCTATAACCAAAAACCATTGGTCAACATTGGTGACCGCGTAGAAGCAGGTCAGGTTATCGCTGATGGTCCAGGTACTCACAATGGTGAAATGGCATTGGGACGCAACTTGCTTGTTGCGTTCATGCCTTGGGAAGGTCACAACTACGAGGACGCTATCATCTTGAACCAGCGTCTCGTGGAAGAAGACATCCTGACCTCCATCCACATTGAAGAACACGAAATTGATGCGCGTGACACCAAACTCGGCGCCGAGGAAATCACTCGTGAAATTCCAAATGTGAGCGAGGACGTGCTCAAAGATCTCGACGAGCGCGGTATTGTTCGCATCGGTGCAGATGTTCGTGACGGCGATATCCTCGTCGGTAAGGTCACCCCGAAGGGTGAAACAGAGCTGACCCCAGAAGAGCGCCTCCTGCGTGCTATTTTCGGTGAGAAAGCTCGTGAGGTTCGCGATACCTCCATGAAGGTGCCACACGGTGAGACTGGTAAAGTTATCGGTGTTCGTCGTTTCTCTCGTGAAGACGATGATGATCTCGCACCAGGCGTAAACGAAATGATCCGCGTGTACGTGGCTCAAAAACGTAAGATCCAAGACGGTGATAAGCTCGCTGGTCGCCACGGTAACAAGGGTGTGGTTGGTAAGATTTTGCCAGCTGAAGATATGCCATTCTTGCCAGACGGTACTCCAGTAGACATCATCTTGAACACTCACGGTGTGCCACGTCGTATGAACATCGGTCAGGTGCTCGAGGTTCACCTCGGCTGGTTGGCTGCTGCTGGTTGGAAGATTGACACAGACAACCCAGATAACGCTGAGTTGATGAAGCTCCTCCCAGAAGAACTTTACGACGTTCCTGCAGGATCTTTGACCGCAACCCCAGTATTCGACGGTGCATCCAACGAAGAACTAGCTGGTCTGCTTGCTAATTCTCGTCCAAATCGTGACGGTGACGTCATGGTAGACGCCAATGGTAAAGCGCAGCTATTCGACGGACGCTCAGGTGAACCATTCCACGATCCAGTATCTGTTGGTTACATGTATATCCTGAAGCTGCACCACCTGGTTGATGAGAAGATTCACGCACGTTCCACGGGTCCTTACTCCATGATTACCCAGCAGCCTCTGGGTGGTAAGGCACAGTTCGGTGGCCAGCGCTTCGGTGAAATGGAAGTGTGGGCAATGCAGGCATATGGTGCCGCCTACACCCTCCAGGAGCTATTGACCATTAAGTCCGATGACGTGGTTGGTCGTGTCAAAGTCTATGAGGCAATCGTCAAAGGCGAGAACATTCCAGACCCAGGTATTCCTGAGTCATTCAAGGTGTTGCTCAAAGAATTGCAATCCCTCTGTCTCAACGTGGAAGTTCTCTCCGCAGACGGTACCCCAATGGAACTATCCGGCTCAGAGGACGATGAGTTCGATCAAGCTGGCGCTTCCCTTGGCATTAACTTGTCTCGTGATGAACGCTCCGACGCTGACATCGCTTAATACCCCAGGTCTGGCTGCTAGTTCGCTCATTACAAGGGAACTAGCAGGCAGGCGGAAACTAACATCACAATTGGAACCACTATCATCTCTTGGAATTAGTCCGAGGGGAAAGGCAGTGACGTGTTAGACGTCAATTTCTTCGATGAGCTCCGCATCGGCCTGGCTACAGCCGACGACATCCGTCGTTGGTCTAAAGGCGAGGTCAAGAAGCCGGAGACCATTAACTACCGTACTCTTAAGCCAGAGAAGGACGGCTTGTTCTGTGAGCGCATCTTCGGTCCAACCCGCGACTGGGAATGTGCTTGTGGTAAATACAAGCGTGTCCGCTACAAGGGCATTATCTGTGAACGCTGTGGCGTTGAAGTAACCAAGTCCAAGGTGCGCCGTGAGCGTATGGGACACATTGAACTTGCTGCACCAGTAACACACATCTGGTACTTCAAGGGTGTGCCATCACGCCTAGGCTACTTATTGGATCTACCTCCAAAAGACCTCGAGCGTATCATCTACTTCGCCGCTAACATCATCACTAGCGTTGATGAAGAAGCGCGTCACAATGATATGAGCACCCTTGAAATGGAAATGCTGCTCGAAAAGAAAGACGTTGAGGCAGATGCCGAGTCTGAAATTGCTGAGCGCGCGCAAAAGCTAGAAGAAGATCTAGCTGAACTTGAGGCAGCTGGTGCCAAAGCAGATGCACGTCGTAAAGTGCAAAATGCTGCAGAAAAGGAAATGAGCAGCATTCGCCAACGTGCTGAGCTAGAAATCGACCGCTTGGAGGAGATTTGGCAAACATTCGTCAAACTCTCGCCAAAGCAGATGATCATCGACGACTCTATCTATGAAGAGCTTGTTGATCGCTTCGAGGACTACTTCACCGGTGGCATGGGTGCAGAAGCAATCCAGACCCTCATCCGTAACTTTGACCTCGACAAAGAGGCAGAGGAACTACGCGAAATCATCAAGAATGGTAAAGGTCAGAAAAAGACCCGTGCCCTCAAGCGCCTCAAAGTTGTTGCAGCTTTCCAGCGCTCCGGTAATGATCCAGCAGGAATGGTTCTTGACTGCATTCCAGTCATTCCACCAGAGTTGCGCCCAATGGTGCAGCTAGACGGTGGTCGCTTTGCGACCTCCGACCTCAACGACCTTTACCGTCGTGTGATTAACCGCAATAACCGCCTCAAGCGCATGATTGATCTTGGCGCACCTGAGATCATCGTGAACAACGAAAAGCGTATGCTACAAGAATCTGTGGATGCGCTCTTCGACAATGGTCGTCGCGGTCGCCCAGTGAATGGTCCAGGAAACCGACCACTGAAGTCCTTGAGCGATCTGCTCAAGGGTAAGCAAGGACGTTTCCGTCAGAACCTCTTGGGTAAGCGTGTTGACTACTCTGGTCGTTCCGTTATTATCGTCGGTCCGCAGCTCAAACTGCATGAATGTGGTTTGCCAAAACTGATGGCTTTGGAGCTGTTCAAGCCATTCGTGATGAAGCGTTTGGTGGAAAACGATTATGCGCAAAACATCAAGTCCGCAAAGCGCATGGTGGAGCGTCAGCGCCCAGAGGTGTGGGACGTTCTCGAAGAGGCTATTGCCGAGCACCCAGTGATGCTCAACCGTGCACCAACCCTGCACCGTCTAGGTATTCAGGCATTCGAGCCTAAGCTGATCGAAGGTAAAGCAATCCAGCTCCACCCACTAGCGTGTGAGGCATTCAACGCTGACTTCGACGGTGACCAGATGGCTGTGCACCTGCCACTATCCGCAGAGGCACAAGCTGAGGCTCGCGTATTGATGCTTGCGTCGAACAACATTCTATCCCCAGCGTCTGGTAAGCCATTGGCTATGCCTCGTCTGGACATGGTGACTGGTTTGTACTTCCTCACCATGAACAAGACCAATGGGGAATTTGGTTCCCAGGGAGCCTATGCACCTGCGACCGAAAATGGTCCAGCAACGGGTGTATATTCTTCCTACGCAGAAGCCATCATGGCATATGACCGTGGTGTGCTTGGGCTACAGGCGAAAATCAAGGTACGGATTAGCCACTTGCGCCCACCAGCTGATATTGAAGCTGAACTCTTCCCAGAAGGCTGGGAGCAAGGACAATCCTGGTTGGCTGACACCACCCTCGGTCGAGTAATGTTCAACGAGCTCTTGCCGTGGAACTACCCATACCTTGAAGGTGTGATGGTTCGTAAAGGTGGCGGCAGTGACAAACTCATGCTTGGCGACGTCATCAATGACCTTGCAGCTAAATACCCAATGATCACTGTGGCTCAGACCATGGATAAGATGAAAGACGCCGGTTTCTACTGGGCAACTCGCTCTGGCGTTACCATCACCATGTCTGACGTGCTTGTCTTGCCAAACAAAGACGAGATCCTTGACTCCTACGAGAGCGAGGCACGCAAGATCGAGCGCAAATACTGGGAGCAGGGTGCTCTTACTGAGCGCGAACGCTATGACCGTCTCGTTGAACTCTGGAAAGATGCAACTGACACTGTGGGTAACGCAGTCGAAGCACTCTACCCAGATGACAACCCAATCCCAATGATCGTGAAGTCCGGTGCTGCCGGTAACATGCGTCAGATCTGGACCCTTGCTGGTATGAAGGGTATGGTTGTGAACTCAAAGGGTGACTACATCACCCGCCCAATTAAGACCTCCTTCCGTGAAGGTCTGTCGGTGCTCGAGTACTTCAACAACTCCCACGGTTCCCGTAAAGGTCTTGCCGATACCGCGTTGCGTACTGCTGACTCTGGTTACCTCACCCGTCGTCTGGTGGACGTGGCTCAGGATGTTATCGTTCGCGAAGACGACTGTGGCACCCGCCAAGGTATCCGCGTTCCAGTGGCAGTAGAAGTAAAAGATGCTCAAGGCGAAGTCACCGGTTACCGCGCCCATGACCTCATCGAAACCAGTGTTTCTGGTCGTGTTGTCGCAACCGACGTGACTGTCAATGACGAAACAATCGTTTCCGCAGGTGAAAATCTCACTGAAGAAATCATTGCGAAACTCGTCGACGCTGGTATTACCCGTGTGAAAGTACGCTCCGTACTAACCTGCCAGACTGCAACAGGTGTGTGTGCTAAGTGCTATGGCAAGTCCATGGCATCTGGTCAGCTCGTGGATATCGGCGAAGCCGTTGGTATTGTGGCAGCGCAGTCCATTGGTGAGCCAGGTACCCAGTTGACAATGCGTACCTTCCACCAAGGTGGTGTTGGTGGCGATATTACCGGTGGTTTGCCACGTGTTCAGGAACTCTTCGAGGCACGTGTACCAAAGAACCGCGCACCTATCGCCTCCGTAGCCGGTACCGTCAGCTTGACTGATGAGGGTAATTTCTACACTCTCACCATCACTCCCGACGATGGCTCCGATGATGTCATCTACGAGAAGCTATCCAAGCGTCAGGGTCTAGCATCAATCCGCGTGCCAATGGAGAACAACCCAGGTGCATTCATCGAGCGCACTCTGCGTGAAGGCGACCACGTTGAAGTTGGTGAACGACTCCTCCGCGGACCTGCTGATCCACACGACGTTCTTGAAGTGCTCGGACGACGTGGCGTCGAACAGCACCTCGTTGATGAAGTACAAGCTGTGTACCGTGCACAGGGTGTGGCAATTCACGATAAGCACATTGAGATTATTATTCGCCAAATGTTGCGTCGTGGAACAGTGATTGAATCCGGATCTACCGAGTTCCTACCAGGTACTCTCGTGGATCTCTCCGAGGCAAAAGCAGCAAATGCTGAGGCAGTTGCCGCAGGTAAGCAGCCAGCGGAATTGCGCTCTGAGATCATGGGTATCACCAAGGCTTCCTTGGCTACCGAATCATGGCTCTCTGCTGCTTCCTTCCAGGAGACAACCCGTGTGCTTACCGACGCTGCCATTAACAAGCGTTCCGATAAGCTCATCGGTCTGAAAGAAAACGTCATTATCGGTAAGCTCATCCCAGCTGGTACCGGTATTGCTCGTTACCGCAACATTGCAGTGAAACCAACTGAGGCTGCACGCAATGCTGCATACTCCATCCCAACCTATGGTGACTCCATCTACGGTGACGATGGATACGGTGAATTCACCGGCGCATCCATTCCATTGGATGACGCATTCAACTCCTAAAACATAGGAAAACCATAAGAACCCGTCGGGACGCTAAAAATATGAGCGCCGACGGGTTTCTTAGTATGCAAAGACAGACGAGAATACTCCAAAAGTGGTTCATGCTATGGTTATGCCATGAAGAATGTTTGGGGAAGTCATAGTGCTCATATGCGCATTGCTCTTTCTATAGTGAGCATTGCGTTGGGGGTCACGCTGAGTGCTTGTGGAGCACAAGGTGAGAAAACGCCAAGTATTGTCACGCAAACAGTAACCGCTACAGAAGCTCCACCTACAGAAAGTGCTGAAGATACAGCAGATGCAGAAGTAGCGACGGAGGAAGAGCATAACGAAGTCGCAGAGGAGGGAGGGGATACAGAACCAGAGATTGTAGCGCCTCAACCAACTCGGGGAGTTATACCTCAGCAACCAGTGCGGCAAATAGAACCTGCTCAACCTGCACAACCTGCTCAACCGGCGCAGGAGGCTTTTCCACAACCACCTGCAGGAACCCTAGGTCAGGGCTTTGAGTGGGCAAAGATGGGACCATATCAATCAACGTGGACGTGTGAACAAACACGTAATCAATGGCCAACAAGGAGCAGCGATTGCTTCATGTACCAAGGCAGAGCCTATTTTTGGGGTGCGCGTCAAGCATAATGGTCAAGCTCAATAATGCTAAAAACCGTCTACTCGTATTGCGGAGTAGACGGTTTTGGTATGTTTTCACTGTTACTTGTGGTCTGAGAGTTCCTTCCAGACATAGCCTCCGATGATTAAACAAAGAGCAACGATTAGTAGCCAAGCGATGATATTCCAGCCCCTGTTGAATGAAAAAATGATCATTGCCACTATCAGAAGCACATTGCTCACCGATGATAACCAAGGTAATGGACGGAAAACATGGATAATGGCTACGACTAGGGCAAGCACACCCATTGCACTTACGACAGCATTGCCATTCATGAAAGCTAAAACGGTGAACGAGATATACATCAACAGAGAACCATATTTTTCTAGCGCATTCTCCACTGTGTCTGCCATAAAAATTCCTCCATTTTTGATTGTGATTAAGGTGTATGAGCTGCTGAATATCACTTTGTCCATGCCCGCGTACCACTTATCCTAGTTGCGCAATAGGGGGGGGCAAGGAGATGGTATGAAAATGATGTGTACTTGTTATCGCTTAGAGATGTAGCCCAATAGGTGATCGGAAGTAAAATGGCATAAGAAAAATCCCAGACACTACCGGGAAAGTATGAGTCTGGGATTTTCGTTGTGCGAGCACAGAGACAATGTGCTCACATTTTAGCTGCGGACAATCTGCTCAGCAGTATTTGCGTGACCACCTACAGTAAGGTGCAGTGGCAAGTTACGTACTACTGGAAGATCAACAACACCAGAGATCCAACGATCCTGGTCAGGAGCGCAGATGCCGTGAGCGGCAGAACTTGGTTTAATGTCTACGAATTGAGTACCGGTAGCATTAGCGGTATCGCGCTGCATATTTTGCACGAGCTGCTCGATTTCATTCATCACAGGCATGAAAGTACGATCAGATGCATTGCCGCCAACATGGACGAGGCAAACGAAGTCACCATCGGTGATTTGGTTATAACCTATGGTCTTGATTGTGGCTTGTGGAGCAGCCGCCTTGATGCGGTTGATCTGAGCACTCATCTCACCAACGTAGCGTGCACGAATATCGGCAGCTGAGAGGGTTTTGTTGATGTAGTGTGGGTAGGTGTCGTTGAATCCTGCCATGATGCTAACAACTTTGGTGCCAGCGTTGAGCTTGCCGTCGGCAATAGCTTTATCGACCTGAGCGCTAATGTGCTGACCGCCAGTAAAAGCACTAGCACCGGCACAGGAGTAGTCCGCAAGATCAAGATTAAGGCGAGCAGCTGCTTGTGCAGCAAAACCATTAGGGTTAGTAGCACAATTGAGATTGTTTTTTCCTGGTGCATTGACTGCTTTGCTGATTTTATCGTTGAGATAATCGCCCGGAGTTGGGTCAGCTGGGATGGAATCACCGAAGCTAACAAAGTTTCCCTCTGCAGCGTGAGCTGGAATGACGGCAAGGCTCAAAGCGCTCATGCACGCAAAAGCACCAGCGATCATTTTAGAACGTAAACCCATGAAAAATCCTCTCGAATTTATTGATAAGCGTATAGACAGCTACCAAATTATTTCCCAATCCTAACAGAAGTACGAGGATCGAGGAAACTATTATCCATGTTTTGCTATCGACGAAGAACCCAAGAACATTACACTCTTGAGGAAAAGCATGGCGAAAGGGTGTAAAGCGAGAACAAGAAACTCTAGAATATACAGAGGAAATGTATAGGAAGGCGGGAAAGAGATGTCTTTTAATACTGATAGCACTAACCATACAGACAGTGGTTTTGCACCGGCGCAAAATTCTGCAGCATATTCTCCATATTCTCCATATTCTCCACGGCCTAGCGTGCCCCGCATTATTGGTTTGAGCCTGGCTACCGCAGCTATAACTGCATTGATAGGCGTCGGTAGTGCTGTTATTGTGCAGGCTGTTCAAGGGGAGCACAAGCAAGAACCTACAGATCAAGAACAGATTGTGACCTCTGTTGTAGACCCTGTCGAGACTGGTGCACCAATTCATTCTGAACAGACTGAGACGGAACCGGCAGTAATAACTGAACAAGGGGTACAAGGGGTATAGGTGTTTTTACCCCAGAAATGCACAGGAAAGAACTGTGGCATCTGGGAGATAGCAGTGATACGCTCAAAGAAAACTTATTAGCTACCAGCAAAAAGAAAAGAGATAGACGGGTGACCAACAACTTTCCCCAAGGATCAGGTTTCGGCGGTGGAACTCATAATTCCAGCAATGCTCAATGGGTAGATTCCTCTCAAGCACCTGCTACCGGTTACAACGCCACTGGTTACAATGCCACGCATAGCAGCGTGCCAGTACGTTTTGTCTCTGGACCCTGGGCGCCAGTGATTATTGCAGCAGTATGTGCCTTCCTGGGGCTATGTATTGGTTTAGGAGTGCTCATCAGTCCTCTTAATGCTACCGACAGCGCCTATGTGGCTATTGCCAGCGTGGGATGGCTCCTTTGCGGAGTCATTTCCTTTGTGGTGCTGGGAATATACCTGATGAAAGACAATGCTATTCGTGCTGCAAACCCTTACATCGGTAACGGCACTCAGGTGTTGCTCTATCGGCTTAGTATTGCAGCAGGGTTACTTGGTGTGCTGATTACTGGTTGTGAAATAGCACTGTGGTTCTCAAAGCTATAGGGAAAATGAAGTGGTAGAGCTGAAAGAAACACACGTGATGGCAAATAGAGAAATGACACAGAGAAAAGAAGTCAAGACACAACAAGGGAATAAAGAGTACACAGTGGGAATAGCTGGTAGAAAACTCAAAAAAATTGGCGCGAGTGCTATCGCTGGTGTGCTGGCATTTGGTTGCTCGTTAGCGACGTTGGGGCTGGGTTCAGCATCTGCCCAAGCTCAACAAGCACCGCAGGCACAGCCGGCAGAGCAACAAGAATCCTCTGCAATGAGTGATTTTGCCGCGTGCATGGCTGGCTCCCAGCGTGGAGATTTGCTCATTGTGATGGATCAGTCAGCCTCTTTGGTCGATGAGTTCGACGGTATCCCAGCCACAGATCCCAAAGCATTGCGCGTCGATGCTGCTTCTGACTTTGTGAAAGAACTCGCTCGCTATGGTCAGGAAACCGGGGTGGATATTCGCGTTCGTACTGCTGGCTTTGGCGAGGGATATTACAATGACGAGCCTAACTATGGCAGCTGGTCTGCTCTTTCCGATGATCGTGGTGTGAGTGAGGTCGTCGGGCAATTAAAGAAGTTCCAAGAGCGTACCAAAGATAATTTCACCCAATACCCAGACGCATTCCAAGGAGCACTTGCTACTGCTGGTGCCAGTGATGCGCCATGTCGGGCAGTCATGATTTTCAGCGACGGCAAAATGACCATGAAAGATCAAGATGCCGACGCTGCTCGCACAGATTTATGTGCAGCACAAGGCCCAGTGGCAGCATTACGACGCAGCGGTATCCACATTTTCTCTGTCGGGCTCACCGCGGGTGGTCGCCAAGACATGAGCCTGCTTAAAGACATATCAGAGTCTGATATGCAATGTGGCAATGGAGAAACCGCTAATGGTCAATTCTTTGCTGGTGCTGACGCTGCCGGACTCATGGCTGCGTTTAGATCCGCTCTTCCTGCAGGTGGTAGCTATTCACGCGCCGGGATGAACATCAACGAACCATTTGAGTTTGTGCTTGATAATAGTGTAAGTCCTATTCGCCTTTCCGGTTTGCCGGAAAAAGACCTGAATGTGCCCGCTGATAAAGCACCTATTCCTTATCTTATTGCCCCAGGTGGTCAGCCAGTGGAGTTGCAGCCAGGGCAGAGCACTATTGGCTCAGCGACGGTCACGACCCAATTTAATGAATCAGTACCAGGCATGGTTGATGTGTATATGGAGCGTACTGGTGATTGGGCAGGCCAATGGGTATTTGGGTATCGTGCCCCTGATATTGCTGATGCCACGTACCGGGCACAGATGCTTATTCGCCCAGGGCTAAAAATAGCTGTTGATGGTGCTGGCGAGAATACGCTCAGCCACCTTAATACCGAACCTCTCTCAGTGGCTCTGGTGGATAGTTCAGGTGAACCTGTTGCTCTAGACGGAGATGCCACATTAAGCGCTGTGCTTGAAAACATTGACGGCACAGAAACTCCGTTGGCCCACGACATTTCCATTAAAGATGGGGCTTTCGTCGAGGTGCCATTAGAGGCAATTACTCAACCTACCAGTGGGGTAGTGAAACTCCGTGCGGATATTACTACCGCTGCCAGCGGCGATAAGCCCGGCACTAAGTTAGCCCCTATCACCTATGAAACCCCGGTGTCGATCACCCTTGAGTCTTTGCCTTCATTGCCGGGAACTATTGATCTTGGTCAGATCACCGAGAAAGAGCACACTGTCGAGGTGCCTGTGTCTGGTCCTGGAAAAATATGGCTGGAAGACACCATTATGCTGGGGGATCCAACCTTGCCGCGCGGTTTAGATCCTGCTGATCTCGCCGTAGAGACAGAACATAGTAGTGCCGACCGAGCGCTTGTCCTCGAGCGTGGTGAGCAAGCAACATTCCCACTTACTATTCGTAGCCAAGAGCTTGCCGACGGTCCTGTCAGCGGTTACCTCACAGTGCACTTTAGTGATGAACAAGGTAATGACGCTGGTGAGACTACTATTCCAGTGCGCGGTGCGATGAGTGTGCCAGTTAATGCGGTAACTTTTACCGCTGTGATGTTTGTGGTGCTCGTCGCGGCGCTGGCAATTCCACTGTTGATTTTGTACCTCATGAAGTACGTCGCTGGAAAAATGCCATCAAAGCCACGAGTCTATGCGTACCGGGTGCCGATTACTCAGAAAGGCGCTGGTATTTACCGAGCCGATACTGGGCAGCCATTCAACATTGATTATGCCGAGTTGATTTCGCAGAACGCATATTCATTGGATAGTCGTTCAGCCTCAGCTGCGGGGTATCAACTCAATGTAGTACTTGGGCTCAACCCATTTACCCCAGCTCATGTTGTGGTCAATGATCCTTTGTCGATTGCGGACGACGGTGCCCAACGCAATAACCAGGCACAATTGCCGCTTGCGGTGCATAACCATTGGTTCCTCACGATGAATCCAAATAATGAAGAAGATATCACTTTGGTTATGCTTGCTGACGAGAATATCCAAGACGCATATCTTGCCGATATTGTGGCGTCGATCAATGCTAAGGCAGTTGAACGCATTGGGGCGCTGCGCCAAAGTAGATTGTCGGTGCTAGAGAACACCACAGCGAAGCCGAATCCTAAGCAGACGCGCCGAGCAGGTCGCGGTGCTAAGAAAGCCGGGAACACGGGGAATGCTGTGCAGTCCACGACACAACAAGCAAGTGCTGGTGTCGCTGGTCAACAAGGTTTTTCTAGTGATTCTTCCCCAGCTTTCGACGCTTCCCAAGGCTTTAACCCAGATGGCGGCTTCAACCCCGATAGTGGCTTTAACCCCGGTGGTGGATTTACTGCTCAAGGCTTTAACCCACAAGCCGAGACTCCTGTCGGTGGCTTTGGCCAAGGCGGTTTTGGTGCTGATAATTCTGCACAGTGGGCTAACCCAGGTCAGGGAGCTTTCGAGACTCCCAAGACGCAGAATGAGGATGAACCACCGAGTTTTGGCAACTAAAACTCGAAATTATGAGGAAAAATCTCAAAAATAGTTCTGAAATGAACGTGAGCAGTAGCGCGTTGGGGCAAAGTCGTTAGGATTGAAGTAAAAGCGTAACTGAGTAGGCGATCTATGTAACACGCTCAATGGCTCAGCTCAGTGACTCAAAGGAGAAAACAAGAAGTGAAGAAGTTTTTAGTAGTAGGTTGTGGTGGATCAGGTGCTGCTACCCAGGCCTATATGATGGACCAACTCAAAGCGTTCCTAAAAACTATTGATCCTCATCGGACTAAGCTGCCGGAATCCTGGCAGTTCGTTACTGTTGATGTTCCTATTGTGCCTGAAGCTGGTCCTCAGGGATTGCCCAATGTTACTGATGCTGGTGGTACCTACGTCTCTGTAGGAGCAAGCCAGAATTATGCTGCTTTTGATAAGGGCTTGTCGCAAGTGCTTGGTAGTAAAAAAGCTCTTGGTGAGATTGCTACCTGGGCAAGTCGTTCCCCAGAGACTCGGGACACTCCTATTTCTGCGGGTGCTGGTCAGTTCCGCGGTATTGGTCGTATGCTAACCATCCAGTCTTTGCCCAAGGTGCGTGCTCAGCTCGAAGAAGCCTTGCAGCGTATTAAAAATGGTAGTCGTGAGCTGCAAGAACTAAATATCCAATACAATAATGACTCCACCCCCATGGATAATGAGAAACCACTGATCTTTGTGATCTCGTCTATGGCTGGTGGTGCGGGTGCCTCCATGTTCTTGGATATTTGCCGCCTTCTGACCACTATTGATGGCGTCGAGCCTACAGAAACAGTGGCGTTCATGTATACCCCAGAGGTGTTCGAGTCTTTAGCAAAAGACCAATCCATCGGGCAGTGGCCTAATGCTTTGGCAGTATTCGGCGAGGCAATTGCAGCACAATTTGGTACTGCTGTGGAACACGATGCGCGCCTATTCCGTGCACTGGGCATTGGTGGTAGCCCACAGCGTTCTTCCATTGGGCGCATGATTCCTATCGGTTCGCGCATGGGTGGGCAAGGCACCGCCTTTGGCGACGGCAGCGCAGATTCTGTGTACCGCGGTCTTGGTCGCGCTTTGGCCGCTTTGATGAGCTCGGAAAAGGCGTCTCGTTCCTTTAAGTCTTATACCCTAGCCAACACTGGTGTTATTGCCTCTGACCGTGGACTACACGGTTGGGGTGATCCGCATGATCCAAGTGCTGATTTTATCCCGTGGGGTTCGATGGGGTATGCGCAATTATCTATGGGCCGTGATCGCTATGCTGAATACTCAGCACAACGTCTTTCTCGTTCTGCTTTTGAGCGCCTGCTGCACGGGCATATTGACGCTGATAGTGATGCCACTGGTACTGAGCAGCTCGACGCCAAACTACGCGATTACTACCCATTATTCCTTAAAGATACTGGGTTACCTGAGGGACTGTACCGCTCACAATTATCCCAGGGCGAAGTGGATAACTGGATCTTTAACATCTTTGGTAAAGAAGGCAATGAAGCTATTGCGCGCATGAATGCAGTTATGCGTGAGAGCATTCCTAATGGTGATGGTCTGAAATCTCGTGATTGGCACGATACTATCCTGGCGCGCATTAACGACCCTCGCCTTGATCGAGAAATGCACGCTATCGTCGAAGATGTCGCTTATCGTGCCGTACATCGCTATGCCGATGTGCTTGCTAATACCTTTGTTGCCAATATCGAGCAGCAGATTGCGCGTTTTGGTGTGCCTTATACTGAGAAACTCGTCGATAGGCTCAGAGAGGCTATTCAGGAAAACTTGGTGGAGTTTGTCAATAAGCGCGGTGAATCTGTGCAGAATATGCGGGTTACTGCGCAACCGGCTGAGTTGAGTGCGCATTTGCAGCCGCTCAATGGTAAGGGCACGGTCAATAATAGTGCGCAGCTGGTCAGCGCCATGATTGATGCATATCGCAATCAGTTTACGCATTTTGTTGCTGGTGCTTTTGCCCGAAAGTTAGCGCCAGTGTTGCAGGATTTTGCGGTGTCGGCACTTGCGCCATTGCAGAAGTCGTTGAGTAATATCCATGCTGATCTCAATGCAGCGGAGGCGAAGGTTAAGACTCCGTCCAAGTTTGCTGATGTCACCACTTATGAGCCTAAGGATTGGCCTCGTGACGATGATGAGCGCGTCGATAAGCGCTTCTTTGGTTCGGCAAATGAAATTGTTATTTCTAAAGTGGAGAATTTTGGGCATGATTATGAGGCGCATATTATGTCCACGCAAAACGAGAAATATACAGCTGATGCGATTCGTTCTGCGATTAAAGAAATTATTTTGGGCAAGTGGGAGACTGAGTCGGCAGTTAAGGCACCTAATGATACGCTTGCGCCGCAACTACCAGCTGATGCGGTAGTGGGTAACCGCATGGGGTGGGTGTCTCGTTCTCTGGTTGAGCCTATTGGTGGGGTTGGGGAGCGTCGAGAGACGCGTAAAGCGACCTTTGAGATTCGCTTGCGTCCATATGATTTGCTTGATCGTGCACGGTTGTGGATTCAGCGACCCAATAAGCCATTCTCTGATTTCATCGAGCTGGACTTGCGCACCTATCTCAGTCGCGATAATGCTGCTAATGACGCTGATTTCTCTCATCGAATTGCACGCTTGCGCGCTGCGTTTAGTGAGGCGATCGAAAAGGCGCGTCCGTTGGCGGCTGTCTCAACAGATATGGTGGCGCGCGCTTATAAAGGGCAAGCACAAGTGCAGTACCGTTATAGTTTCTCTGAAATCCCATTCGAGGCGACAGAAACTGGCGATATTTTGCGAGAAGTCCTCAAAGGCGATAGCAATATCGACGCAACGACAAAAACCACGTTCGACGATGCCCAAACGCAGTCACGCAAGATACGTTCCATTGAAGTTTTTGGTGCTTATCCTGCCTATACTCCGCTGGTATTTTCTTCTTTGTTGCCGCATATTGCCCATGACTGGAATAGTCGTTCTAATAAAGAATCCTTCTGGGAATTGCGTCGCTCACGACCACTACCAGCAGCATTGCCACTGACCAACAAAGAGCGTGAAGCTATGGTTGCTGGTTGGCTCATTGGTATGGCGCTCAAGCGTATCTACATTGATAATCCTGGTACGGAACAAGCGTGTGCCTATATTTGGGATGAGGAAAATACTCGGTGGTTGAGTTTCCCGAAGCAATTGCTGACCCCACCTCGTTATTTCCGCAAGTCCTATGATTGGATGCCAGCGATTCTCGAGTCTGTGCTTTTGGCCTATGCCAATAGTCATGATGTGCCGCCTGGGGGTGCCATTGCAGATTCTATGCGCCCATATCATGTGCTGCGTGGACTCTATGACAACGGCATCGAAGGACCAACCACCGGTGATATCAACCGCTCTGTGGTCAGTGTCCTTGCTGCGTGGTTGCGTACTGGTCAACAGCCACCTTTAGGAACAGATAATCCTGCTCCGGCAACCTTGGAAGAACGCTACGAAGCAGCACTGTCGTATTTTAAGAAGTATGAAAAACTCTCGTTGGACTTTATTCCAACTACCGACGGTGCCTTTGTGCCTGGTACTGGCAGTACCCAAAAACCTTTTGCTGATGTGACTGATCGTAACGTCGCAAAGATGATGCCGCTTTTCCACGATGTAGCTCCCGATACCTTTAAGATGGCGCGTGAGCTACAGCAGTGGTTGGCAGAAGCGAAAGTTAAGGCGAGCCAACCAGAGCAGAGCTTTAGCCCAAGTGCTACCCCTGTGCAGCATAATGACTCTAGTTTGCCGCAATTGCCAGATTTTGGTGATGCAGAGGGTGATTTCCTATGAGCGCAGCGACGACCCTTATCCTCGGCAGCGGTAGTGATGCTCGCAAAGTGCGCAGCAGTCTTGTCGATCTGCAAGCATTGGGTATGACCCGCAAATTCTTGTGGGCAGACTTAGACAATATGGATAGCGTCGACAACATTGATACTGATGCTGAGGGGAACTTGCGTATTCGCAAGCAGTCGCTTTCTCAAGGTTGGCGTGAGTCGGTTGCAGATAACTATTTCATTATCTATCTGGAACTTGCTGGGGATACGGTAACTAACTCCGCCTACCGCAATTACGACGACATTATGCGTCGGGTCAGTGATTGGCGGGCTGAATGCAGCAGAATCTTAAACCAAGATATTCCTGTGGTACGTCTCGTAGTGCCAAATCTTGAACAGCCGGCACCTATCCAGGAGTTCCAAGGGCATACGCTGATTGTGTCGCCCGAGGATTCAGAGACGCCATTATCGCCAAAAGATGATGTTACTTATCTCAATGCCCCGCATACTGCCACAGCAATCGCAAACCTGGCTGGTTTGTGGAATACTGCCGATTGCGCACCTTATCTGGAATACATCAAAAACAGTGGTACCGTGTCTTCTGCTGAACACGCCCGTTTGGTGCGAACATACCATCAGTATGTGGATGCCTCAGCAGTAGAAAATGAAATCTACCAGCAAGTATTCGACCTAGATCATAATTTGCCCTATCCTGCTCTGACCAATGGGCAGCACATTGTTAATGTCGATGACGACGACAGAGCCACCCAATTTATGTCTGAGACACTCATGCATAACAATGCAGCTCAGTTCGTGCTACCACGCACTCCGGCAGCATATGCGCAAAATATCCAGGTGCGTGGCTTTGAGATGCTCAAACAATTTTTTAAGTTTTTCTTTCAGGCAGTCATTGGCAGCCCAACCTCATGGATTCAGAGTTTCTCGGCAACTGTTACCCAAAAAACGGCGGAGCATATTCAGAACCTGCTCTATGGTGGCGATTCTAATATCGAGGTGATCGTCGGGAAGCATTCTGGTCGCCGCAAATCAACAATCCAAGAGCTCAACGACGCCTCCACAAAAGTCAACGCAGCGATTAAAAATAATCACATTGAGCTGGCACAACAAGATTCGCTCAGTGGTTTCTGGCGCGCCTATACCGACACAGCCAAAACACTGGTTGATGGCAAAGAGCGCTTTGACTCTGATCTCCGCTTGACCTTAAACCAAATTCCAGCGATCGTATCCGATGCGCGTTTTTCTGTTCCCGCTTACACCGAGGCTTTCGACGGCTACCACCCAACATTGAGCAATGTGCTCGGCGGTAGTTTGCCCGAAACCAAAATCTACGGTTTTGACCCCGAAGGTGCCAAGCGCTACCAAGAGGCAATCAACTATGCTGCCAGCCACACCACTGACGCTGGGGTGCAAAAATTGCGCCAAGATTTTGGGCATTGGCAAAACCAAGCTGCGCGTAGTTTCGCTTGGAAAATTGGCGAGAAAATCACTACCAAAGTAGAAGAAGCCAGGGTGAAAGCCCAGGCGTGTAGTGATGACTTGCGCAGCATAAGGCAGCACCTAGAACAATTGCCGGACATTGCGGCAAAGGTCAAAGAACTGGCAAGAAAATTGCGAATCATAGAAATTATCTGGTTCGTGGGTATGGTTTTGCTGGGCTATCTCTGCGCGTCCTGTTATAACGCTGAGCAATCATGGGCGTTGAGCAATGAGTTCTTTACCTGGCAGCGCACCTTGCTCTTTGGCATTGTTTTTTCTGTCTTGATGTTGCTGTGGCAGATTATTGTTTTTGCCAAAGCTAACCAAGGAATTTTTAGCGTCATTGAGGCGAAAAAAGTGCTCAGTGAAAATGAACGGATCGTTACCGAAGACCTCAAGCGCGCTATAGCGGAGGTGCAGAAAACTTCGGGTGCCTATGCGCAATTCTTTGCGTGGTCGGCTATTTTGAGCAGGGTGCTTACGCAGCCTTTTGGTCGTCAAGACCACAAGCGTAGTTTGAGCCGCGTGGCACAATCAGGGTTACCACGCAATACCCACATCAGCACTAGCAAGGCGAGTGCAGAAGAAATAAATAATGCGGTCGAGCACATTCGTGCCAAGATTTATCCTATTGGCTGGGTCGAACAAGCCTATGACACTATCATTAGCCAGGCGTTAGAGCAGTCGATGAAGCGGGCAAATTATGGTGGAGAAAACGTTACGCTCTATGGGCAATCAGGGCACAATTCGCAATTAGAAGCAGTTGCACAGGCGTGTCTTGAAGATACTGGCGTATTTGGGCACGAGCGTGGTATGCAAGCATGGCAGTATGGGTTGAATTTCTTGCGTACTCATAATTCCAGTTATGAGCAGAAAATATCCCATAGTGCGCTCAATACCGATATGGTGCGCTTAGAAACAGGCAAACTCAACAGCAGTTTTAACCATAAGATCATCACCAGCGACGGGGTGAACAATGGTGCTGCTGAGGTAGATCCGCATATCCGAGTATTAGCTCGCCATAATGTTGGCGATTCTCTCTCTGAGTCGTTAACCGTGGTGGAATATGGTGCCTTCACCGACTTGGGATATTTCCAGCTTGCAGCTGAGCAACGCACTGATCATTCTCGTGCAGCCACAGCGCTAGAGTTGCCGTCATTGGAGGCAACTACCCAGAATGAGCAGGGTGCATCTGCGGCAACGGCGTCGCCAGTATCGGCACAATTCCAGACACCCCTGCCAGATATTGCCGATGATTTTGATGGCTTGATTTAACCCCCGCAAGCACTCGTAGCCTTAGCGCACAAATATGCAAATAAAGGAAAGACGCTTATGAACTCGACATTGCACCTTCGCTTATCGCAATTAGATCAAGTCACGCTAGAGCGAATTATGCGTGCGCCGCAGTTGGATGAGCAAGAATTAGCGCAACTATTGGGGGAAGAGCATAGCGATCTTATTCCTGAGATAATGCGTAAACGGCAGCAAGCTGCCCCCGAGCATTTGCTGACAGCTGCTCAGGATTCTGGAGCTGCCCCTGGAACAACTGCAACGTCGGAAGCGGAACCTGAAGAAGCCATCGTGGCAGCAGAGGCAGCGGAAGTCGCACAAGCAGCGGATCAGATCATCACTGGTTTAGAGTTTAGCGCCTATGATTATGGTGCAGATGTGGCTGGGGCACCAGGGATTAATACCTATGATCTGAATTATCGTCGGGAGAATGCAGATAGCCAAGCGCGCACGGAAATCGTTTGGGAACCCATCCACGGCTATGACACTGTGCTCTACCGCGTCATGCGCACTGACTATCTCACAGAAGAACCCTCACCTGATGACGCAGAAGAACTGGTGGTGACCACTGACACCACCTTTGAGGATCCTGTCCCGGACCATCATGCCTATATGGAATACCAAGTGTGGGCATATGTAGGCAAAGATATCGCAGACGCTAGACGCGCCCAACCCATTTTCATTGGTCGCCAACTGTGCATTTTCCCGCCGTGCGATATTCAGATTAGCGAAGCCCAAGGAGTCATTGAGGGCACCTGGCCAGCTATTAGTGGGCTACATAAAATGCGCGTGTATGTCATGGAGGGGGGTCGTGGACGCATTGACCGCCCCGAAAATGAGCTTTTCGACGGCGTGACAAAGCGTTCTTTCCGTTATCGCACGCACAACCGTGGCGTGAGTGTCAAAGTCGCCTTTTGTGCTGGGGTACTCGACGCGTCAGGCAATGAAAACTATGGTCCTACCAGCAAAGAATATATTGTCAATGTCGATGGTGAGCTGGAAAAAGTACCGTTTGAGTTGGTGGATAAGATACAAGATGATGTCACCGCAAGCACTCAGATTTATGTGAATTGGTATGCGCCACCGGTAGGTAAAGTGCGCGTATATCTGAGCAATCAACGCCCCAATGAAGACCTCACGTGGGAAGAAGTACCAATTGAGGCATTAGAGAACGACGGGGTGCTCAGCAATGCCATTATCTACCGCGATTTTGACGACTACGCACCAGGTGAGTCTGTGGATCATTATTTCATGTGGCCAGATGGTGAAGATGAAGTATATGTCACCCCGGTCAATATCTTGGGAGAGAAAGCCATTGTGGGGCAGTCGAGTGCGCTGCAACGCGTGGGCGATATACAGCAGGCGCAATTACGCGAAAATGTTGGGTTCCAACTTATTTCCTTCGACTGGCCACTAGGCGCAAGCACTGTTTTAGTAGAAAAAACCTCTACCGGTGGTTATCACAACGGTTTAGAGCGGACAAAAATTGGTGAGATTACCCAGAAGAATTATCGCCGTAATGGTGGTATCAGATTGAACCTGAACGCTAATGGTGAAGATATTGTGCTCACCCCGCAGAGCATGGACGCCGGCAGAATTGAGAGTGCCCAAAATCCCACTGTGGTGAATTATCCAGGACTATGGCGCTATCTTTACACAATTCAGGCGGTAGCTGGCAATAACCCAGGGTTGATCATTAAAGTGTGGCGCGATGGTGCGCGTGACCCCAACCCACCGCGATTCCGTATTGTCCACAATGCGGATCGACTGCCGCTTTTCTCACAGGATTATGCGCAACGACATCGTGTGGAATTAAGCGCACAACGATGGGATAATGCGCACGCTGATTCCATTGGTGGTCCCATTTTGACCACTGAGGAGCTTGGCGCTGATGAGCAGGGCGCAACCACATGGTTTATTCCTGGTAAAGAAATAACTCGCCCGGGCTTTATTCGGCTATTCATGGTGCATGAGGATATTCATGCTGCTGGGGTGCGCAAAATTTTAACTGATGAGCGTAATGAATTGACGTTTATCAATAAGGATCATGTTGCAGTATTCCAGAGCAACAGTGCCCATGCTGCTGCTCCAGCTGGTGTACCTGGGGCAGGAGGATCTGGTGCTGTGGCGCAACCTGGTGCCTCGTCGTACGCAGATCCAGGGTTAGGTACTGGCTACCAGCCTGGTAATGGGCATAGTGAATATACCCGTGTTGTCGAAACAGTCCGGCCACTAGAACAACCACAACAGCCGCAACCGATGCAACCAGCACAACCAGCACAACCAGCGCAGCAAAAACCCAAAAAACGCGGTTGGTTTTCGCGCTAGACAAGTCGCAATAGAGCTTTAAGGAGGTGGGAAATGTCCTGGGAAGAAGAAAAAGCCAGCATGGCAAGTATTCTTCATGATGCTTATCAGCAATCTGAGCCACAGACCCAGCACCAGTGGGAACAGCAGGTACAAGGCACAGCGTCGGAAGCTCAGACGCATAACGACGCTGGGCAAAGGATTGAGCCTGAAACACAGACTATTTGCAGTGATGGTGCGCTTACCTATGCCTCTTTTGCTGCAGCCACATCGTCACGCAAACGAGCTGGTTGGCAGATCGGCACCTGCATTGGGCAGATGAGTGAAGAAGAAAAAAGCTCAGTGATTAGCAAAATCCCTACCCACCTGGCTAGTCAAACACCTATTCCGCTCTATGCCTCTGCCAAGGACAGACAGCAATTTGTGCGTCGAACAGCATGGCTGTCTTTAGCGCCACATCGCGCCAAGGTGCTCATTCATTCTGTTCCCGCTGGAAAAGACTCCGCGAACCGCGCAGGTAATGTTTTTTCCACGGCACATATTTTTCGCTATTCCCACGCGAGCGAGTCTGAGCTAACTTTTTATCCGGCTAGTTTCATCGCTGCACCAGAACTTGCTGAGCCATTCAACAATGAAATTGATTCTGTGCAGCTTAGCTCCACGCAGTTGAGCACTCGTCCTGATTCTGACCCTCGTGCCCTTGCTAACCCGCAGCAAGTTATGCGAGAGCTGTTTGCCCAGGAACCTGCACAGCTTGTTACTCTTGGGGTCATCGTCGATGCGCTTGCTAGCGGGGAAAAAAGAATTATTCTTGGTGTTGATCATCAGCAGGCGGCATTGTGGATTGCTGCCATCGGGTATTGCTTTTCTCCTGAAACCGCACAAGAACTATACTTTTCCACTTTTGAGCGAGAGAATACTCTTGCCAAGGTTTCTCGAGCACGCTTGGTTGCGATTCCGCGTAGTGATGTTGCACAGGTGCGGGAGAATGAGCAAGAAACAGAGTCAATAGTTATTGACATTGCTGCTGGTGTGGATTACGACAGCTCAGAGACACTGTCCTATGTACGCAGTGGCGAGTATATGCGCCAGATTCAGAAAACAGCTAAGTCGAAGAAACTACTTGAGTATGGTGCGCAGTTATGGACTGACCCAACAGCACTTGCCATTGTAGTTGCGCTAGACGCATCCCTTTCAGGAACGCAATCGGCACCATCAGCTAAGGCGCAGCGCAGATCCACAGCCACTGATTTGTTGGCGCAGAACCAGGATCACGACTATGGTGCGAATCCTTTTGCTGATGTCACTGATTCCTTAGCACGTTCTGGAGCTAGTTCCGGTCACGCACCCTCGACGGATAGCCCCATAGCAGAAGCAAAGGACAAGAAAACGCCGCCTACACCTCGAACGCAGGTGCATAATCAACGAGGCGTGACGTCGGAAGTTCATGTGGCTCAGCCGGTTATCGACTACATCAATGCTCATCAGGGCGCGCAATGGTTGGATGCTATAGAGCACTATCCTGAGGAAACACTCTGCTATACCTGGTCGGCAGTGGTAGAGTTCTTGCGACGTTCCCCAGAGCACTTAAGCCCAGAGCATACAGAGCAGTTGTTGGTCATTTATGCTGCCAGTGCAGCTGGTTATTTTGCTGGTGCGGGGGCAGAACATTCTTTTTTGATTATGTCTATGCCGTGGCAGTGCGTAAAAACGTGGCAGCCGGAATTGCAACAGCGTTATGTGGCGCGTATTCATGAGTTTTTGGCGAATGCGCATACGGCTAGTGTGCTGCCACGATTGGAGATGGTGCGGGCAAAGCCCAACCATCCTCTGCATGATACTGCTGCGTTGGTGCAGCGTGTTGTGAAGGAAGGAATGGTTGGGGCGCCCGTGGCAGTACCTCCTAGGCGTTCTGAGCCAGTTCAATGCCCACAGCAAGCACAGCAATCTCAAGGATCTCGTGATCTCCGCCAGATGAGGTCGCAGCATATCGCCGGAAATATATCGACAAATTTTTAAGGAATAATCATGGCAGTTCGTACTCTTAGCGCAGGACAAAGCACCGAAATTCTTATGCGTGGTGCGATTGATGTTGAGGCCTTCGCGCTTGGGGCACAGTCGACCCCGATACGCATTGAATTAACAGGGGATGCGCAGTATAACCGAGCTCGCGATAGCCTGCTCAAATTACGTGGTGGGAGTGGGGAGATAAAAATTTCTTTGCACCCAGTAGGTAGCGAGGAGTTTGGTCCTGGAACCCAGGTACGGGTGGTGGTTATTCGCGGCAAGATGGGAACCCCTGCAGCACAAGGAGTGGAGCTGCCGCCTATTGCTCTCGACGGCAGGCAAAGTGCTGTGGTGGGCACATTGGCTTTTGCGGGGGAGAACCTTGTGGTGAAAGCTGAGGGGATTCGCAGCGAGAAGGTTATGACTGGTGTGGCTGCTATGGTGCGTGCCGGGGTGTTGAGTGAAAAGAATCGTGGTACTTTCTCGCATACTCAGATTCCGGCTGCTCCTGGTGTTCTCAAACTCATTGTTGATGCTACGGCGTCGATGAGTGCGCAGAGTACGGCTGCTGAGTTAGAAGTGGCTACAGAAATTATTACTGGTGTGGTGGGTGCGCTTTATCCTGATAAAGGCATTGCAGTATATGCAGGGAAAACGCATAAAAATAATGATCAGCCTATTTATACCAATAATAGTGCGGAGTTATTGACTGCTGTTTCTGAGGTGGTTGGTCAAGGTGCAGGGCATATTGGTTCTGGTGTGGTGCGTGGGTGTGATGAGCAGGCTCCTGAGGTTCCCACTTTCTGTATTCGTGACGAACAGCCTGAGCCGGAATCGAATGCAGGGTTTAGTATTGTGCTTGGTGTGCGGGATCAAGAGACTTTTTTTGAGCCACGTACTCGAACGTTATCGCTTAGTCCGCAGTTGGTGGCATTGTTAAAAGAGAATAACACTGAGGCATTGCGTGGCGTTTACGCTGATATTGTGCATGCTTGTGTCGTTTCTGAATAAGGAAAGAATAAGGAAAGTAGAAAGTAAGCGTTCATGACTCTCGACTACTCAACTAGGTGCCCTTACACTTTCCGTCCTTTGGCTAATCCTATGGCTACTCGTTCTGAGTTTGTGGATAGGGAATTGCCGCAAGGTTGGCAGGGTTCATTGACCATAACTATTGCCCTTGCTGGGGCTCGGGCTAGTGGAAAAACACTCTACATTGCGGTGTTGCTCAAAGTGCTTGAGCAGATGATTGAAAATTATGGGCAGGTGTTGCGTCCAGCTGATGCGTCGACCGCAGAAAGCTATGCGCATAATTATGAGGATCCGTTGTATCGGAAGATGGGCTTGCCGAATTCAACTCCGTCCATCAATTCTGGCGACGCCTACCAGCATGATCCACTCATCTTTGACATTGGAAAGTGGGATATTCAAGGCGAACAGCGCCAAGTTTTTTTGGTACTGCGCGACGTCGCGGGTGAAGATTTGGAGGTGCTGCCCAAGGAGAATCTTGCCCAACTGGAATTTTTCCAGTATGCGCATGAAATTATTTTCCTCTTTGACCCGCTTACTGTGGAAGAAATCCAGAAAATGCTGCGCGGTAAAGTCCATGTGGAGAGCGCTGATGAGGAACCGACGAAGAATGTTCTTGATAATCTGCTGTATCTGATGAATGGCACGCGTACTCGGTTGGCGGTCACCTTGTCTAAGTTTGATACGTTGCGCCAGCTAGAGGAGATACAAGGGCTGGATTGGGCAGAGATCATGGGTAATTATGGTGCGGCGTTTAATCGGGAACTCGACCCACCATACACTGGCACTGACCAGGTACTATTGCATAATGAGATTTCTTCTCTCTTAGTGCGGCTCGACGCCAAGCGCTTGATTAACACGCTGACTAGTCAGGGCTTTGACCAAGGTAGTCAATTGCGTTTTTTTGCGGTGTCATCACTGGGGAATAATCCGCATGGTTCGCATTTGGATCGTTCTGGCATTGCGCCATTCCGCTGCGCTGACCCCGTATTGTGGTTGCTCTATGACTACAACATTCTCACAGGAGGGAAATGAACATGACCTTTGGTGGTTTTAGAAACCCTAACCAGGGCTATGACCAGGGGAATGATCGCAATGGTGACCAAGCATTTGCGCCAACTCGGGCAACCACGGGCATTAACCAGAATGATTATCGCTTTGGCAGCACACAGTCTACCTACCCTGAGCAGGAATATGTGGGGGCTGTTGGATCAAATCACATCCGTGGGCGGGTAAATATCTTCCATGCGCCGTGGGCATTGTTGATTGCTACAGCATTGACATTGCTGCATTTTATTTACCTGTTTTTCCTGCTAGGTAACCGTTTCTTCTTTGATGTGCAGTATGCACATAACTTCGATATTCACATAGGGTTAAGTATCGTAGCGCTCATCTTTGCCGCCACTTGCGCAATTTTCATGCTCAGCGGCTACCAGTGGGGGCGCATTGGGCTTAGCATATGGTCAGTATTGAGTTTGTTTTTCCTTATCGACGATCGCCTATGGATTGGCGGGATCATTGGCATTATTGCGCTGGTGCTCATATGGCTGCCAAGTAATAAGGGCTGGTTGCGTTAAGTTTGTGCTGTGGCGTTCTAGCTGCACGTGCCAGAGTGTTGCGCGCGCTTAAATGTTATAGAGATTGCGGGTAACATCCACACCGTCGGGCTGCCCGACCTTCTGGAAAATGGCATTGGCAGTCTCAAATGCTTGAGTTGAAAAGTGTAAAGCGTCCTTTTGGCTATCTCTATTTAAGGTAGCCGCCCACTGTGCCCATGCCTTAGCTAATATACATTGTGCTCGTGCCAGCATAATGAGATCGGTTTTTTCCCGCAGATTTTGATACGCAGGATTATCCGTGACCTCTAATAATTTTCCAATGGCATTTTTGGGTTGTCCTGCATTGATGTAGAGCAGTGCTAGGAGGATTTTGGCTTTAATGATCGACTCTGCGTCGCCAGTTGTGGCAGCGAGCGTCTCATTTTTGGTAGCGCGGTCGAAGGCTTCGCGTAGATGTTCTTTTTCATTGGTAGACCGCAGAGTCATAATGGCACGATAGTTTGCGGCAGTAGCTGCAATAGGATTGCGGTTGTGTAGATAGAGTTGGCTTAATTGGTCATAGACTTTTACCGCAAGTTGTTCTGCATTATTTTGCTGGCCCAAGGTATCGGCAGTGCTTGTTAAAAGTTCTGCAGCGTAGTCATTGTCGAGTCCTTCAAGTACCTCGAAAAGCTCATCGGTATATTTGTGAGCCTCGCTAATGGACTGCGTATCAATAATGACCTCACTGAGTGCCTGTGCCCGCAAGCGTTGTTCATTCTGCACGTCTTGAGCTGTTTTTTGTGGGGCACTGTTTTCCGGGGCTGTGTGAGTTGTGGCGGATTTGGGTTGCTGTGTGGTGTGGGTGTGTTGCGGGGTAGGTTTAGCAGGAGCCTGCGCCTGCTGTTGGGGTTGCGCCTGTTGCTGAGTCTGCTGCTGAGTATATTGCTGAGTCTGTGCCGGAGCCTGTTGCTGCGCTTCTTGTCGATTCTGGCTAATCTGAGCAAATCGACGCGCCACGCTGGCAACTGGAACAAGTGAACAAGTGCCTAATTCCCGTACCAATTCCTCGCGTTTTTGTGGGGAGCAATCAGGTAAGAGGTACTCAGATAGGTTCAGTTCATCATAGGAACAGAGCGCGGCACAGTTGGTAGCAGCGCGGAATTCGTTGATAGCTGCGTCGGTGAGTTTGTTGTAGTGGTAGAGCATTCCAAGGTAGAGATGGTTGGTCATGCGTGCGGCGCTGTCACCGAGGATGAAATTGCACAGTGCTGCCAGGCGTAAGATGTTGCTGATATTTTTGTGCGATTTAATGACCGCTTCATCATTTTGGAACACCACGAGATCAATAATGAGCTGATGGTACATGGTCACCAGGGCATAGGTGTGTACGGGGGTTTGACCATAAGGTGTTTCCGGGGTGCGTAATGTGGATTCAATATGCGCAAAAAATTCCCGAGGGCTGAGGCTGGCATCTACTGGGCAACCTGCGTCGCTAAAAGTTTTTTGTACTACTGGCACGGTCAGAAATGAATGAGCTGGCTGTACTGGGTACCAGAAGAAATCTGGCAATGTTTGCCGATAGTTCAGGCGTGGGGCAGGGTGCAGTGCTTCTGAGAATGCAGTCGACGCTGCTGCGGAAGGTGCGGATGGGGTGCCAGGAGTATTCACACCTAACACGATATAACAGGATAACTGTTTTCTGCTAGGTTTGTTATGTATCACAGTAAACGTCTTACTGTGGTTAAAACTGCAATCTTCACTTATCTTCACTACGGATCGTTCGGCACGTTCCTGCCGATGGAGGAAAAATGGCAAGTGTTACTTATGAGAATGCGACATTGGTGTACCCAGGCGCTAGTGAGCCCTCGGTTAAATCAATCAACTTAGATATTGCTGATGGCGAGTTTTTGGTGCTCGTCGGGCCGTCGGGCTGCGGTAAATCTACTACCTTGCGTATGCTTGCGGGCTTGGAAGAAGTCAGCAGTGGGCGCATTTTGATTGGCGGTCGTGATGTTACTCATGCTCAGCCTAAAGAGCGCGATATTGCGATGGTGTTCCAGAATTATGCGCTTTATCCGCATATGACCGTGCGGGAAAATATGGGCTTTGCGCTAAAAATCGCTGGTGAGCCTAAGGATGTCATCAATCAGCGAGTGGAGCAGGCGGCGAAAACTCTTGATCTGACTGAGCTATTGGATCGGAAACCAAAAGCGCTTTCTGGTGGTCAGCGTCAGCGTGTTGCAATGGGGCGCGCTATTGTGCGTGAGCCGCAGGTGTTCCTCATGGATGAGCCATTGTCAAACTTGGATGCTAAATTGCGTGTGCAAACCCGTACCCAAATAGCTAGTTTGCAGCGTCGTTTAGGCGTTACCACGGTGTATGTTACCCATGATCAGACTGAGGCTTTGACAATGGGGGATCGTATTGCGGTGCTTAACCAGGGAGAATTGCAGCAGGTGGGTACTCCTCGGGAGCTTTATGAGCACCCTAATAATGTGTTTGTGGCAGGATTCATTGGTTCGCCTGCTATGAATATCGGCACCTTTGCTCTAGACGATGATGGTTATGCCACTTTAGGGCAAGCACGAGTCCGGGTCCCTGAGCAGGTGCGTCAAGCCTTGACAGCTGAGGATAAGTCCCAGGTAGTGATTGGGTTCCGTCCGGAGGCGTTGGAGTTGGTTTCTGAGGCAGAGGCGGCGAGTGCTACCGAGGGCATTATTCCGGTGCAGTTGGATTTCGTCGAGGAGCTTGGTTCGGATTCTTATCTGTATGGGCGTCTTGTTGGTGGCGGGCAGTTGAGTTCTGGTGCTGAGCAGAATCCGGAAAAGAGTGATCAGATTGTGGTTCGTGCGTTGCCTCACGTGGCACCTCAACCAGGTACTGTGGTGTATGCCCGTATTCGGGAAGATGGTCAGCATTTCTTCTCGTCAACAACAGGGCAGCGTCTTGTAGACTAATGTCCCTTGCACTTTCGACGCCTACCCTATGATTTGGTTAATCCCAAGATCATAGGGTAGTGTGTCTTTTTGATCCCGATTATCTATGGGAACCTGTCATCATTTCTTATGGATTTCTTGTAAAACCATGAGGCGTGATGTTCTGGGAATCTCGGAAGTGGCCCCGATAAAGAGCCCCTTTTTTGTCGTGTTTGGGGTCATTTCCATGTAAAAGTCATTGGTGCTGCACTGTGCAGTGCTGGGGCGTTAAGAAAATTACAGAAAGACGGTTCATGCCTACTATTCAGCAACTTGTTCGCAAGGGCCGCCACGATAAAGCAGCTAAGGTAAAGACAGCTGCGCTGAAGGGTTCTCCTCAGCGTCGTGGCGTGTGTACTCGTGTTTACACAACTACACCTAAGAAGCCTAACTCAGCTATTCGTAAACTCGCTCGTGTGCGTTTGACCTCTGGTATTGAGGTTTCTGCGTATATCCCAGGTGAGGGTCACAACCTCCAGGAGCACTCAATGGTGCTTGTTCGTGGTGGTCGTGTAAAGGACCTTCCAGGTATTCGTTACAAGGTTATCCGTGGCGCACTTGATACTCAGGGCGTAAAAGACCGTAAGCAGGCTCGTTCTCGTTACGGTGCAAAGAAGGAGAAGTAATCAATGCGTAAAAATGCAGCTCCAAAGCGTCCTATTGTTAAAGATCCAGTGTACGGCTCTCAGGTTGTTACTCAGCTGGTAAACAAAGTGCTTCTCGACGGTAAGAAGTCCACTGCAGAGCGTATCGTCTACGGTGCACTTGACATCTGCAAAGAAAAGACTGGTACCGACCCAGTGCTTACCTTGGAAAAGGCTCTTGGAAACATCAAGCCTGACCTCGAGGTTCGTTCTCGTCGTGTTGGTGGTGCAACCTACCAGGTTCCTGTTGAGGTTCGTCCTGATCGTGCTAACACTCTTGCACTTCGCTGGTTGGTAACTTTTACTCGTCAGCGTCGTGAGCACACCATGATCGAGCGTCTTGCTAATGAGATTCTTGATGCAGCTAATGGTCTTGGTGCTTCTGTGAAGCGTCGTGAAGACACTCACAAGATGGCTGAAGCTAACCGTGCATTCGCACACTACCGCTGGTAAAATATCTTATGCAGAAACTAACCCAACCATGTATGCGTCATCTATGGCTCAGTGCATTAGATGTTATGCCCTGTGGTTGGGTTCTTTTTCCGTCTGCTTAAACTCGTGCTGAAAGTTCAGCAGTTTTTTGGCAAGATAAATAATTACTAAACAGACATATCCGTATAACGGGCGCTTTCGGGCGCTTGGGCTACACAGTTAGGGAATAACGTGGCACCTCAAGAAGTGCTTAAAGACCTCAACAAGGTTCGCAACATTGGCATCATGGCTCACATCGATGCTGGTAAAACTACTACTACTGAACGTATCCTCTTCTACACCGGTATCAACCGTAAAGTAGGCGAGACTCACGACGGCGCCTCCACCACAGACTGGATGGAGCAGGAAAAAGAGCGCGGTATTACTATTACCTCCGCTGCTGTTACTTGTTTCTGGAATGGTAACCAGATCAACATCATCGACACCCCAGGTCACGTGGACTTCACCGTTGAGGTTGAGCGTTCTTTGCGTGTTCTTGATGGTGCAGTTGCTGTGTTCGACGGTAAAGAGGGTGTTGAGCCTCAGTCCGAGCAGGTGTGGCGTCAGGCTGCTAAGTACGACGTTCCACGTATCTGCTTCGTGAACAAGATGGATAAACTTGGTGCAGACTTCTACTACACCGTTCAGACCATTATCGACCGCCTTGGTGCAAAGCCATTGGTATTGCAACTTCCAATCGGTGCTGAAGATGACTTCGACGGTGTTGTCGATTTGCTAGAAATGAAGGCAATTACTTGGCGCGGTAAAGTAGAGACTGGTGCTGAGCCTACAATCGAGGAAATCCCAGCTGACCTTCAGGAAAAGGCTGAGGAATACCGCGAGAAGCTCCTTGAAGCTGTTGCTGAGTCTGATGAAGAACTCATGGAGAAGTATTTTGGTGGCGAGGAGCTTACTCTTGAAGAAATCAAGGGTGCTATCCGCAAGCTCACCATTGCGTCTGAAATTTACCCAGTTCTTTGTGGTACTGCATACCGCAACAAGGGTGTTCAGCCACTTCTCGACGCAGTTATCGACTTCCTTCCAACTCCACTAGACATTGGTGAGGTACACGGTACTGCTGTTGGTGATGAGTCCAAGGAAATCACTCGTAAGCCTTCTGTTGATGAGCCTTTCTCTGCTCTTGCTTTCAAGATTGCTGCGCACCCATTCTTTGGTAAGCTCACCTTCGTTCGTGTGTACTCCGGTATTGTTGAGCCTGGTACTCAGGTTGCTAACTCCACCAAGGGTAAGAACGAGCGTATCGGTAAGCTATTCCAGATGCACGCTAACAAGGAAAACCCTGTTGAAGAAGCGCGCGCGGGTAACATTTACGCTTTCATTGGTCTGAAAGACACCACCACCGGTGACACCCTATGTGATAAGAACAACCAAATCATCTTGGAGTCTATGGACTTCCCAGATCCTGTGATTAAGGTTTCCATCGAGCCTAAGACTAAGTCTGACCAGGAGAAGCTCGGTACTGCTATTCAGAAGCTCGCTGAAGAAGATCCAACATTCACCGTTGAGCTTGATGAGGAATCAGGTCAGACCGTTATTGGTGGTATGGGTGAGCTCCACCTCGACGTTCTCGTCGATCGTATGAAGCGTGAGTTCAAGGTTGAAGCTAATGTGGGTAACCCACAGGTTGCTTACCGCGAGACTATCCGCAAGGCTGTGGAGAAGGTCGAGTACACTCACAAGAAGCAGACTGGTGGTTCAGGTCAGTTCGCTAAGGTTATCATTGCCCTTGAGCCATATAACCCAGATCCAGAGACTCTGGAAGAGGGCGAGAGTGCAACTTACACCTTCGAGAATGCTGTTACCGGTGGTCGTGTGCCAAAAGAGTACATTCCTTCTGTGGATGCTGGTATCCAAGACGCTATGCAGTATGGTTACCTTGCAGGCTACCCATTGGTAAACATCAAGGCTACGTTGCTTGATGGTGCTTACCACGAGGTTGACTCCTCTGAAATGGCCTTCAAGCTCGCTGGTTCCCAGGCGCTCAAAGAAGCTGTGGCAAAGGCAAAGCCAGTATTGCTTGAGCCTTTGATGATGGTTGAAGTTATCACTCCTGAGGACTACATGGGTGATGTTATTGGTGACATCAACTCACGTCGTGGCGAGATTGCTTCTATGGATGATCGCGCAGGAGCTAAGGTTGTGAAGGCTAAGGTTCCTCTTTCTGAGATGTTCGGATATGTTGGTGACTTGCGTTCCCGTACTCAGGGTCGTGCACAGTACACCATGATCTTCGACTCTTATGCAGAGGTGCCAACTAACGTTTCAGCTGAAATTGTTGCTGAGCGTAATGGTACTGCCTAGAATTTAATTAGGTACTGCTGCCTGCATTTTCTCAGTTGCGTGTCAGTTGCTGGGGAAATGCGAATCGGGTAGTGGTCTGCTGATTATTCAGAGTTCTGTTCGTGCGTTATTGCTGTAGAAAACTGAGTAATGAGCAGGCCGTTACCCGCTATGATTCCCTAATAGTGCTGCGCGGCTTGAAAAATTAGGCGTGTGGGAATAGCATTATGTAACTGGCACAATTTTGTAATGTGCTGTGTTTGCCAGGCTGCCGAATTAGCAGCTGAAAGCACAGTGTTTGTAAACCATGTGGCTGCGAGAGTCGTGGTCACCGCGAAGTCCAGGAGGACATACAGTGGCAAAGGCTAAGTTCGAGCGTACTAAGCCGCACGTAAACATCGGTACTATCGGTCACGTTGACCACGGTAAGACTACCACCACCGCTGCTATTACCAAGGTGTTGGCTGACGCTTACCCAGATCTCAACGAGGCTTTCGCTTTCGACGCTATTGACAAGGCGCCAGAAGAGAAAGAACGCGGTATTACCATTAACATCTCCCACGTGGAGTACCAGACCGAGAAGCGCCACTACGCACACGTTGATGCGCCAGGTCACGCTGACTACATCAAGAACATGATTACCGGTGCTGCTCAGATGGACGGCGCTATTCTTGTTGTTGCTGCTACCGACGGTCCAATGCCTCAGACCCGCGAGCACGTTCTTCTTGCTCGTCAGGTTGGTGTTCCTTACATCCTCGTTGCACTTAACAAGTGTGACATGGTTGACGATGAGGAAATCATCGAGCTCGTTGAGATGGAAGTTCGTGAACTTCTTGCTGAGCAGGAATACGATGAGGAAGCTCCAATCATCCACATCTCTGCATTGAAGGCTCTTGAGGGTGACGAGAAGTGGACTCAGTCCATCATCGACCTCATGCAGGCTTGTGACGACTCTATCCCAGATCCAGAGCGTGAGACTGATAAGCCATTCTTGATGCCTATCGAGGATATCTTCACCATTACTGGTCGTGGTACTGTTGTTACCGGTCGTGTTGAGCGCGGTTCCCTCAACGTTAACGAAGAAGTTGAGATCATCGGTATCCGTGAGCAGGCTCAGAAGACTACCGTTACCGGTATCGAGATGTTCCGTAAGCTTCTTGACTACACCGAGGCAGGCGACAACTGTGGTCTTCTTCTTCGTGGTCTTAAGCGTGAAGATGTTGAGCGTGGACAGGTTGTTGTTAAGCCAGGTGCTTACACTCCTCACACCGAGTTCGAGGGTTCTGTGTACGTTCTTTCTAAGGATGAAGGTGGACGCCACACCCCATTCTTCGATAACTACCGTCCACAGTTCTACTTCCGCACCACCGACGTTACCGGTGTTGTGAAGTTGCCAGAGGGTACCGAGATGGTTATGCCTGGTGACAACGTAGATATGTCTGTTACTTTGATCCAGCCAGTTGCTATGGACGAGGGTCTACGCTTCGCTATCCGCGAGGGTTCCCGTACTGTTGGTGCTGGTCGCGTTACCAAGATCATCAAGTAATATCCCTAGAATCTAGGATTAAAACCGCTCTGCTTGTCAGGGCGGTTTTTCTTATTGTTCTATGCCATAATGAGCTGCGTGCCCTTTTCACAGAAAATATCCAATCCCAGGCTCGCCATACTATGTTGCGGTATCCTCAGCGCATTCGTAACATTGCTGGCGCAATGGGCTTCACGACGAGGTGCGGAACCATTTTCCCCATCACTATTGATGAATGCTACCGAAGATGATCCGATAGCTAGTTATATCCAAACACGTGACCCTAGTTTTCGGCTTTCGTCTAACCCGGAAGATCACTATGACGGGGTATATCTATGGGCAATGGCAGCTGATCCTTTTGCTCGCGGCAGCGCACATGATCTCATTGACCTGGCGGCTTATCGCTATGGGCACCCGTTTTATGCGTGGTTGATCCGTGTTTGTGCATTGGGGCAGGAGCATCTTTTTGACACCGTTGCATGGGTTTTGGCGATAGGGTCTGCAGCGGCAGCGGCCATGAGCATTGCCTATCTTGCTTATCGCCTTGGGGGAAGTCCTTGGTGGGGGCTGCTTGTTCCCATGAGCCCGGGTTTGTTGTTTTCTACCACTACGGTGCTTACGGAACCTTTCCAAGTATTTATGCTTGCATTGGTACTTCTGGTGTATGGTAGTCGACGTTCGCGATGGCTACTCATGCCCTTGAGCATTGCAGTGTGCTTAACAAAAGAGCAGCTTAGCCTCGCAATTTTGGCGCTGATAGCCCTAACTGTATGGCGATGGCTTGTAGAGCATAACCTTTCTTGGCAGCGGGCAAGGACGACAATTTTTGCCCTTGCTATAGGGCCACTTAGTTTATTGTGCTGGTTGGTGTATGTGCGTAGTAATTTTGATGCTCAGCAGCAGGAGTATGATAGCGGCAATATCGGAATCCCATTTTCTGGTTTCTTGGGCATTGTTGACTACGCAGCGCAGTTACGAGCAGGGGATGCACTCTCGAATCAAATCGGCAGCACCACGACGTCGTTTAGCATTGCACTCATTGTTGTAATCGTTGTGGGGATCATTGTGGGACTCTGGCGTCGCGACGCACTGGGGTGGGTGGTTGCCTCGCAATTGGTGATGATGTCTATGCTTGGTTGGCGCACACTGGTCTATCCGCACGAAATGTTCCGCATACCGGCTATGACCTTAGTATTCTTTGCGCTTATGCTGATTGTTCACTTGCCGAGTCAGAGGGGTGGTGCTGCTAGGAAAGTTAATACATGATAAATAATGGATAAAATGTTACCTCAATCACTTGCCCGCATGAACGGAGTGAGCCATACTAACTGTAGTTGTATAGGCTATGCCCAGAGCTAACCGTGATGGATACACAATATGCCGTGGCAAGTAATTTTTGAGTTGGGAGATCATCATGCATGGGAATTCTTCTAAAATGTTTTTACCTTTTTTGATAATCTTGCTTGCAACGCAAGTCACGTTTCTCGTGCGAAGTCCGTCGGTAGAGCACTTTGTATTCTCTGCTGTGGTGGTGCTTGTTTGTTGCGCAGCCTACTTCGCAATTGTTAAATTAGCGGAATCCTTGAGGAACCGTCGGAAACAGCGCTGATAGCTGGTAAAGTGCATGCAACTACAATTAGCGGTCGTTGATTTGGAGCGCTAAACCAGACGGATCAATCACTCGTAGGGAAGTGCCGAAGTCTTCTTCTACGATTGTGCCTGGATCAAACCCAGCAGCTTGTAGTGATTCTTGTATTTCGGTTAGGGCGGTGTCGGCGACGAAGCACAGCTCAATTCCTTCTTTAGGGTAGTTCGCGCCTGATGCTGTGTGTAGTGCAAGAATGCTCTGGTCGCCACTGAGCTCTACCCAAGAATCTCCGTCACTTCCGACGCTGAGGCTAAGCCCTAGCGCCTCATAAAATTTGATAGAAGCCGCTGTTTCATCTGTGTACCGAATAGCCAAAAGTTTCATACGACCACGCTCCTTCTAGTTTTGTTGAGTTGCCTATGTGGCGATGACGCTTGTATTTTTGCAGTTCAGTGGTAGTGTTTGTCGTTAACGAATACACAATCTTTATTTTCTATAGTTCAATAGAGTAATACATAGAACATGATTATGTAGTGCTTTGAGTAAAAAACTCGTTGTTGTTTGTATTTGTTTTAAGGAATGGTTCACATAAAAGAGACAAAAGAGACATTCTCTCGCCAAGAGAAACTATTTTTCGCTGCTACGTTTGTTTCTATCTGTGGTGATGTGCTTATCCCCACCGCATTCATTCTGGAATCGCTGAGAGTGGAACCACAGGGGACAGGTTTCACATTAGTGCTAATCGCGCTATGGCTTGGTCGTTTTGGTGGTACGCTAGGGTTTCGTCGAATACCGCATATTGCACTCAAAAGTATTCTGATTGGCGCTGATAGCGTGCGTCTTATCGCTCAACTTGGGCTGGTGGCATGGATTATGCTGCGTCAGGATTCCATTGTGGCAATGTGTATATCTTCTCTGCTCTACGGGATCGCTACGTCATTTTTTATGCCGGCACGTTTTGCCATTACACCTGATATCGTCGTCAGGTCACGCTTGCAACGTTTCAACTCCGCCGCAGATTTGGCGCATAATATATTGATGTTCGCGGCACCCGCTGCCGCTACCTTTTTCTTTCTCAAAGCCGGGTTTGTACCGATTCTGCTTTTCGACGCTCTCACTTTCCTCATTGGGATTGCACTATTGCTCAGCATCAAGATTGATCCTCGTATCCAGGAAGAATATGAGTATGAGGAGGAATATAGTGCTGGCTCGACGTCGGAAAGCGAGCCTAGGCGGATCCGTGATATGCGTTTCTTTCCTCGTTGGGCAGTGTGGGGTTTGTGTTCATGGGCGTGTATCACATTGCTGATGGGGTACTCCGGGGCAGCAGGTCCAGCGCTGGTGATCCAACGCTTCGATGCGACCGGCTGGGCAATTATTTCCACTGCTTTGGCCTTAGGCGGGGTAGTAGGTTCTGCGGGGCAACTAATGGGTATGCTGCAAAAGTTTTCTTGGCCACTATTGCAGACCGCCACAGCGACGCTTATCGCTGCTCAAGTAGTATCTTTTTCCCTGAGTCGGTCCGTGATGGTGATTGCGCTACTTGCATTTAGCACCGCATTTATGATGAGTGCTGCCGGTATTGCTTGGGATACTCGGATTCAGCAAAGCCTGGAACCCGGCAGGCTGCGTGCTTTTGCAAACTGGGAAGAATTCCTGACCACAGGAACTATTCCGCTGGGTATGGTTGCTTTTGGGTTGGCAACGACATTTAGTGTGCAATTGCCAGTGAGCGTGGTCATGGCACTAGCGTGTGTGCTGGTCTTATGCCCAATTATGGTGAAGTCGAAAAGCTCTGGTGGTTCGTAGCGTACTGCCCAGGTAGGGATTTTCGTCGAAAGCGTAGCGGATTGCTTATCGACGGATTATGCTAAGAACATTCTTATTCCGCTTACTCAAGGAGAATGCCTTATGTCAGTCGATGGTTTCTCTGCGCAGTTCATGCCGCAGAACAAGAAAAAGAAGGAACATCCCATGACAGCATAAGGACTAAGAATGAGGTTTAGGTGTGAGTAATTCCCCAGCTTTATTGGTAGAAGAAATATCAAGAACGTACCAGCGTGGGGAAATAATCGCATTAAAAAATGTATCTTTTTCGCTAGCACCTGGTGAGATTCTCGGCCTGGTCGGGATCAATGGTGCTGGTAAAACTACCACGCTAAAAATATGCGCCACCATTTTAGCTCCCAGCAGTGGTCGCGTAGCAATAACCGGGATTGACGCTGTTGCCTACCCAGAACGCGCACGCGCGCACATCGGCATGATGTTTGGGGTAGAACGTGGCTTTTATGCTCGCGCTTCATTGCACAGTAACCTAAGGTTCTTTGCTGATTTAGCAGATGTACCCTATCGGGCGCAGCGGGCGGAAATTGACCGCGTATTGTCCTTGGTCGGGTTGTCTGAGCTGCGTAAACGCGCAGTGTCTACGTTGTCGCATGGGCAAAGACAACGCGCGCATATTGCGCGAGCACTGCTCGGCAATCCTGCCTTAGTGCTTCTCGACGAACCAACAAGCGGTTTAGACCCTGATGTCTCGGTACAGATTCGTAATGTGGTGCGTCAGGTAGCCGACTCTGGAACTGCCATTGTGCTAAGTTCGCACTCCATGGCTGAGATTGCACAGCTGAGCAATAACATTGTGCTGCTCGACCAAGGTGAAGTGCTCGTCTCTGGCAGCGAGCAGCACATATTTGATTTTGCACAATTAGCAACAGTGGTGCAGTTCTCCCATATTCCGCACTCGGAAACAGAGGTCGTTGCCCTGCGTACTGCTTTGGCTTCTCTGGGAGTATGCTCACTCCACGCGCAGGGTGGAACATGGTGTTTTAGCATTTATGTGCCGCCACCATACAACCGGGCAGAGATTTATCATCGGATACAACAGGCGTGTGCGTCAGCTCGAGTAGCTATGCCTCACGATGTGACTATTCGCGATGCTGTATTTGAGGACGCTTTCCTTGCTTTAGCAGCAAGGAGAGCACAATGAAACACATTGCCAGATTTGTGCGTATGTCATGCTTTCACATACGTGAGCTCGCCCGCACTAGCTATTTCCTGGAATTGGTACTGAGTGCCACTCTTGCCACCGCACTCATCCAGCTCCTTGCACTTAACGCATGGGGTGGGCAACCGTGGGTGGGTTTTATCCGAACAATTGCGATTGGGATGTGGACTGTGACTGTCACTGCCTCCGGTATTTTAGGCTTTGAGCGTGTCAAGGGCACATTAGTATTTTTAGCCCATAGTCGACTTGGCACCTTTGCTGGTATTGCGCCAAGCATTACTGCCTGCGCTACATTCGGGCTGCTAGCCATTCCGATTTCTGCTGCTATATGGTTTTTCCCTGGGGCTGTGCGTACGTTGCCGACACCCCAAGTATTCCCGACATTCCGGTGGAATCAGTGCTTATTATGCGTGCTAGGCGCATTATTGCTGTGGCTGTCCTTGGTGGTGATGAGTTACATCATTGCCGTGGTTTTTCTCGCCACTCCACACGCCTTAGTGTACGAGGGGTTGCTACTTGTCCCACTCATAGCATTGAGTGGGATTTTCGACATCTCTCTCGGCGGCACCAGCTTGAGCCAATGGAGCAGATTCTTTGTGCCCAGCGCTGGCAGTGTTCGATTCCTGATGGATTTTCAGCTTCTCGACGCCGCCCTATGCGTTGTGGTGTGCGTCGTCTGGCTGATTGCAGCGAAAATGATTGTGCGACGCACTGCGAGTCTGGCACGCAAAAATGCGACGATTGAGCTGGTGTAATGATGGGTATCTACGCGATCATAAACGCTGTGCGAGTGTTGGCACGGTCGTCGAACGCTACTTTTGCGAGTGTGCGTACTTTTATTGTCACAGTTTTTTGTGTCCCAGCTTTGGGCATAAGCCTCGACGTACTCCTCGGCAATGGAGTTGGGGCGCCAGAATTGGTGCCGATTGTGGTGGCGTCTTTGGTCATTAGTTCGTTTTCGTTGGCGGCAGCGATTGTGGTGGGTATTGTGGTTCACGATCGCAATACCGGAATCGCACTGGAGATCTTTTCTCGCAGGCGCATTCCGCTTGCATATTGGTGTGGGGCAAGCATTCTTGCCTGTGCTACCTCAGTGCTGGGCAGTGTAGTGGTGCTGGCAGTATTGACGCTCACCGCAGGGGTGTCATGGTCTTTGCTTTTCCAACTTGTTGTCCCCAGTGCGTTATGCGGAGTTGGCTTTGGTATGTGCGCTGCTGGTGTTGGATTATTGCGCGCTAACCCCTACGTGCTGCTCAATTGGGTGGTCGCCTTATTGCCGCTGAGTAGCGGTGTGGTGGTACCACTTGAGTTTTATCCACCACCCGCTGCTGCATTGTTGCGTATGCTACCGCTGACGCAGGTTGTGCAGGCATGGCGTGGTGGCAGAGTGCCAACCTACCACGATAACTTTGCGACGTTACTCTCTTGTGCTTTGCTTGCTGTTTTAGGCTGCTTGATTGCCCAAAGGTTTAGCGCGCGTATGCGCAAAGGGGTATTGCTACAAACCTAGAAGTGCTAGTGGAATGACAGCTACGCCGTCTGCTCGTCGATAAGCACGCTCACCTGTCGTGAGGATAATGGTATCGGTGATGTCTTGGGGTAGCTGTTTTTTCAACCATAATAGATGTCGAACATCCTCATCACGCACGTGAGCGGTGAGTTTTACCTCGATAGCGAGTAGGGAACCATTTTGATCTTGAGCGATAAGATCTACTTCATGATCTCCTTTTTGAGTTCGGAAATGGCTCACAGTCCCCAATAAGGCATGGGTAGCTACGCGCACTGACAGGGTAGCCAGTGACTCAAATAATGGCCCTATGAGGTGCGAGAATCGGGAACTGAGTAGTTGTGATTCATTGATGTTGAGCAAGCGCAGCACAAAAGCAGGGTCGGCAAGCTGGTGCTTCGGGGCACGCGCTAGACCGGTAAAAGGCGAGCGACTAAAGTCCCACGCAGGTACTTCATCGAGCATCCATATTTCTGCTAGTTTTTCTCGGTACACCAGGGTGGTGGTTTTTGCCGGTTTTTGACCTTTATCAGAAATAGCCATATTGCGGATTGTGGAATAACTGGTGGTAGTGGAACTAGCAGCTGCATAGGCACGTAACCACTGCAGTAGACCTGCGCGATTGCGTACCGTATAGCCTTGGTCGGGTAAGTCACGGTCGACGATTCGATTCAAGTAGGAATCTAACTGAGCGTTGCGCACGGGTTCTGGAGCTTCATAAAAACCCGGAAAACCACTGCTTGCTATGGCATGCACATAGTTTTCTAGTGTGAAATGTGTTTGCCCAGAGATAGTGGCAGTACCAGAGAAAAGCTCGCGCAAGGAGATTGTTGCGTGTTGGGGTGTTCGCTCAAAAAGTGCCAGTGGACGCATTCTTAGCGAGAGGATTCTTCCTGCCCCACTGTGGGTATCTGTTCCTGCAATGGGAGTTGCTGAACCAGTCAAAATGAATCTTTCGGCAGGTGCGCCAGCATCAATGTTTCGACGTACATAGTCCCATGTCTGAGGGAGTTTTTGCCATTCGTCGAGCAGAATTGTTCCTTCTGGTGCGAAAGTAAAATATGGATCAGCGGCGATGATTTGTTGGTCGCTTGGGTAGTCAAGTTTTAAGGTGGTGGTACTTCTGCGCTGTGCAGTTTCAGTTTTTCCCACTCCTTTGAGCCCCTCAATGGCAATAGCGCTTACATAAGGAAGAAGTTGGTCGAGTTGCTGGTCTGCTGCTCGGTGTAAATAGGACATAATCTGCTTCTTTACATTTTCTATTTGACGTATGCTACCAATTTTCCGTAACTTACGCTACCAATTTTCCTTTTTTATTCCTGTCCTGCTCTTAATTGGATAACTGTATAATGATAGTTATTTATTGAAAGGGGATGCTATGCCACAGGATGCAACGTCGAAGTCAAAGCCGACAAACCGTGAGTTTCAGCTGTATCTTTTCTCTGGCGTAGCGTCGCAGGTAGTGGGTGTTGCTGTAGCTTTAGCGATTCCGTTAGTTATTTATCGGCATACTCAAAGCCTGGTAGCTGCCGGAATTATCGAGACTATTCTGGCACTGGTATCCCTGGTAGCAGGAATTATTGGTGGCAGCTTGGCTGATATGAAGCAACGGAAAAAGATCATTCCTATTGGTGAGGTTCTTGCTGCTCTTACTGCTTGTGCCACGGCGGTACTTATTGCTAGTGATACGTTCAATATCATTGCTTTTGGTGCACTGTTGTCGCTAGAAGTGTCGTGTAGTGCTGTTTCGGGAGCCAGCATCGGTTCTTCTTTGCCGCAGCTAGTGCCTAGGGAAAAACTTGCTAGTGCAGAAGGACTGATGCAAGCCCGTATGCAGGCAGCAGGATTAGTGGGACCTGTGTTCGGTGGTTTTCTGCTTAGCATCAATGATTGGTTGCCCTTTCTGGCTAGTGGGCTAAGTGCTCTTATTTCTGCTGCGTGTTTTGTGCTCATCAAGAGTCCGTTGGAACCACAACAACGAGCACAAACCTCATTGCTGAAAACCACAATGGGTGGTTTATCCCTCGTCATTCGCAATGCCTTTGTGCGTAACTTAATTATTGTGCAGCTATTTCTCAATAGCGCGATGTCGGGAGCTCTCTTTTTATCTGTCATAGCTTTGGAAGAAGCGGAATACAATAACTACATTATTGGTTTTGCTAGGGCGGCAATTGGCGTGATTGGTGTTCTTGGAGCGTTGGCAACGGGCTATTTACAGAAAAGATTTTCCTTGCGTACGCTCATGTTCCTCAATGGAATCAACCTGACGGTTATGCTTTCTGCCGTGGCACTGCTGACTCCTACATTAGCTATGGTTATCCCCTTGGGATTATGCGTAATTTTTGCTCCAGCTGCTAATGCTGTGGTGTATGCGAAAATGTATGACCTACTTGATGAAGATATATTCGGGCGGGCAACAAATACTCAGGTAGAGATTGTTACTGCTGGTAGTGGGTTATGGAGTACGCCGCTAGGCTATATTTCTCACGCATGGTCAATTACCATAGGCGTGTGGTCGTGTGCCTTACTTGCGTTGGGTGGATTGTGTAGCACATTTTTCTTTGACAAGGCAGTGCGTGCTCTTGAAGTAGAGCAGAACTAAACAGAAATTGTTAATCTTGGGCAGACAGGCGCACTACTTTATCGTCTGCGCGTATCGGTGCGGAGCTGTCGTGTGTCGCAATAATAACAGTGTTTTCGTACGCTTTTTCTTCGATAAAATCCCATGCCAAGGCGCGTGCGGTGGCATCCAGACCACTTGTTGGCTCATCAAGAACAATAAGAGTTCCTGGTGCGTCGCTCAATGCCCGAGCAATGGCGATGCGTTGGCGTTCTCCACCGGATACTCCACCTTCTTCACCAGCGACGTCACGCCCATGCGCGGAACCATCCAGAGCAAACATCTCCAAGCCAAGGCGAGAAAGCGCGGAACTTGCAGTTTCTACGGGTATCTCTCGACCAAAAATAACATTATCCATTGCGGTTGCGTTGAGTAACCCTGGTGTTTGCTGTGCATAACCACGCTTGACGACGTCAGTCTGAGGCTGTGAAGTGTTAAGCCCGAGAAGTCCCTCAAGAACAGTGGTTTTCCCGGTGCCACTGGCACCTAGTACCCAAATTGGTCTGCCTGAGTGTTGTGCCTGCTCAGATGTAAGAAGTTGTGCGAGTTCGTGAATGTGCTTTTGCCAAGGTGCTTGCGAGGATTCTTCGTTAGGAAGATCTGTATCTGAACGTGTGGGGTTGATTTTTGCTCTGGACTCTTTCTCATGGGTAATGGCAACCGCAAGGGAGGAGAACCCAAAGCCTACGGTTTGGAGTGGGGAAATGGCTGCAATGGCGATACCGACAGTGGACACAATAGTGCCGATTGCGGTAGCAGGGTCAGAATGGGTGCGGAAACTAATTGTGAATATGAGTGCACAAATGGTCAGTGCCAAAATAGAATTTTGTGCAACATATAATTTTCTGGTGGCTGCGTAAGCATTTTTGCCAGCATTTTCCACTGGAATGCGATCTTCCCGATAACGCGTTGCCAGAAAATGAGGGACAGAAAAGACCATAGCCTCTTTCCATAAGGAAAGAGAGTTTCCCAATACCCCAAAACTACGCATATTCTGCTGGAACATCTCTGTTTGTGCCGCCTGATGTTGACCAATGAGACTGCGAGTTATGAAGCCATAGAGCACAATAGCTGCAAGGAGGATCAGTCCCTCAACCCAAGTGCTTGCATAGATGACTGTACCGATACCAGCGGTAAGAGAAATAAAAGCAGGTAGTAGTGATAGATAAAGCCCGCTTAATGTGTCTCGATATGCCCCTGCCTCGGTGTCGATAGCAAAGGAAACTTCTGTATTGTCAATGCGATGGCGCATCTGCGCATCTGCTGTAATGCTATCCGACAAGGAACGAGCCATAACATCGGATTGCAGTTTCTGCTCGATAAGCCCATAAATTGGATAAGCCATATAGCGCAAAGTGGAGCCAATAAACCACAATAGCGAGTATGCGATAGCCATAATGCTGGCTGATCGGAGAAATTCGCCCCTATCGGAGATTAAAACTATCGACGCAACTCCTTGACCTAAAACATATGGTGCTATTACTGAGCATAGTGCCGATAGGATAATCATGAGTACCATGACCGCATTACGCCACGGTGATAACCTCCATGCTTGTGTTATGACGCGAACAAGAAAATTCATGATACCTCCTGCATGGTAGAGGTTTGTAACGGCAGGTAATCAGTATGTTAGATAACTGTCGATTGATAGTAAAGGGGTGGGGGTAACAAAAATGCCTAGGCTATTGCAGCCTAGGCACCTTAAAAGAAACCTTATGAACTATTAGCTCTCTTTGAGATATCCAATATCTTCTTTAGGTACTGTTGCGAAAGTAAGTGGACCGAAGTTCACTAAACCTTTCTTCATTGCTGAGATACTTACGCCAGTGAGAACTGGGATTAAGCCATATTCTGCAAGAGCTTCTTTCTCTAGTTCATTGCCGCGTTTGTATTGTTCTTCTATTGTAGGAAGTTTTTGTAATTCACGGATTTTTTCATCAAACTCTGCAGAACCAAGACCTGATTTATTGAGTTCAGAATCAGAGAGATATTGCTGACCGAAATTCTGTACGGCATTAGCTGAACCACCACCAACACCAGAGAGGAGCATATCAAAGTCTCGATTAGCCATAGTGTTGGAAAATTCGGATCCAGGGCGTTGGTCTATTTGTAGATCAACGCCAATATCCTTGAGCATTTTTTGGATAGCAGAGTCCATTGCTTTGCCATTCGCATCATCCGAGAAAGATACAAAGTGTATAGTCAGCTTCTGGCCATCTTTTTCGCGGATACCATCGGAGCCTTCGACCCAACCGACCTCATCCAGGATTTTTTTTGCTTCCTCTTGATTGTATTCTGCTACTTCACCGAAATTATCTTCATAGTATTCCTGGAATGGCTTAGCAATAAAGGAACCTGGCAAATCCTCAGTGTAATCCAAACCGTTATAGCGGATGGTAGCAATTTGCTTGCGGTCGACAGCTTTAACTATTGCTTCGCGAACTTTAATATCTCCAAGTAAAGGTGATTTGGAGTTGAGTGTATAGTAGAACACAGAGTTACGGCTTGCTGCCCGGATATCTACACTATCTCCCATATCCTTAGCGACTTTAAGACGATCTTTGGTGGAAACACCGGTAGCATCAATTTCTCCAGCCTGGAAAGCATTAATAGAGGCATCAGAACTCATGTACTTGTAGGTGATTTTTTCCAGTTTTGCTGGATCTCCCCACCATTTTTCATTACGCACAAATGTAGCAATGCCAGCCTGGCGATCGATTTTTTCTACCTTGAATGGTCCTGCACCTAGTTCAGACGCCGTAGCATCGAGATAAAGCGTATTAAATTGTTCTGCTGTGGTGATACTTGGATGCAAAATTGAAGTGAACATATCTTCCCAGAAAGGGAACTCATGAGTATAAGTAACAACAGCTTGTTTGTCATTCTCTCCTGGTGTCACTGACTCAATATCAATATATCCATCTGTACTACTAGGTACTGCACCTTCTACGGAACCGCTCATGAACTTGCGTGTAGTCTCAAAGCTGCGCCAGTCAATAGGAGTTCCATCATTGAATGTTGCTTTTTCATTGAATGTGTAGGTGACTTTTGTTTTCCCATCCACTACTTCTTGTTTCATGTCGGTAATGTAGTCTTCATTTGGATAGGCTTTACCTGCGCCATCTGACAAAATAAGGACAGGGTTATATGTCTGCCACAGTGTGCGACCATCTAACACGCTATCTGCTTGTAAGTCATTGAGCTGAGCTGGAATCTCATCAATCGCAAGCGTGAGCGTGCCGCCGTCTTTGATCTTATCGCGCTCAGTAGGAGCATAGTTTCCTGCTTGCTCAACGCTAATGCTAGCGCCACCAGCGGCAGAATCAGAACCATTGCTACTACATGCAGTCAGTGTAATGGATAGGGTTGCTGCCATAGCGATGGCAGTGGAACGAAGAAGTGACTTCATCAATCTCATCTCCTTTTTTCGTAGTGAGGGGTATCGTCGTGAAGCAAAAATCTTTTAAGGAACTCTCGACGAATAGTCTTGTTTTTCCCGCTGAATTGTGGGATCGGGGATGGGGATAGCCGCTAGTAATTTTTGGGTGTATTCATGCTGTGGATTATCAAAAATTTCGTCGACGCTGCCTTCTTCAACGAACTCCCCTTGATACATCACAGCAACTCGGTCGGAAAGGTGCCGAACTACAGAGAGATCATGGGAGACAAAAAGATAAGACAATCCAAGTTTGCGTTTTAGCTCATCGAGAAGATTGATAACGCCTGCCTGGATAGACACATCCAGTGCGGACACTGGTTCGTCGAGGGCGATAATTGATGGATTGGTGGCCAGGGCACGTGCTAGGCCGATGCGTTGGCGTTGACCACCAGAGAAATGGCCAGGGAATCGGTCTATCTGGGAGGCGTCTAGCCCAACAAGACCCATCAACTCGGATACACGCTCGTCGATATTGCCCTGGTAGCCGAGGGAATGAAGCGGTTCGGCTAGAACTTCTTTAATAGTCATGCGTGGGTTGAGGGAGCTCATGGGATCCTGGAACACCATTTGGATGTGGGATCGTGCCTTGCGCCGTTGGCTGCGAGACATTGCGTGAGCGTCCTGTCCATTGAGGATCACGGTGCCGTCGCTGGGATTCAGGTCCATAATTTCGCGCAGAGTGGTTGTTTTACCGCAGCCGGATTCCCCCACGATAGACATACATTCACCAGCGCGAATATCAAAGGTTAGACCATTAACCGCCTTTTTAACACCCACTTTGCGCTTTAAGAAAGCACCTTTAAGAATGGGGAATTCTTTTTTTAATTCCGTTACTGAAAGCACGCTATCGCGCTGTTGCCTTGGTATATCCGCGTACATATCGTCGGGAAGCTCCGGCAGTGGAAAGAGGCGCTGACCATTGATTTTCTGGTCGTGAATATCGGCACTGCGCACACACGCAGCATGGTGCGCAGGCTGTGTGGTGATTGTTTCTAGCGTCGGTTCGGCATGAGTACATTCATCAATCGCGATGGGGCAACGGTTAGCGAATTGGCATCGCTGCTCAAGGTTCACCAGGATCGGCGGAGAACCCTCAATGGGGGTTAGCGGTTGGTGTGTTTTCTGATCCACCCGTGGAGTGGAACCCAAAAGGCCAATGGTATAAGGCATTTTTGGTTGCTTGAAGATGGTGTACACGTCCGCTTTTTCTACCGGGCGCCCGGCATACATCACCATGACATCATCAGCGATACCCGCAACCACACCCATATCGTGTGTAATCATAATGGTCGCCGCGCCTGTTTCTTTCTGAGCCAGCTTGATCACATCAAGAATCTGCGCCTGGATTGTGACATCCAAAGCAGTAGTTGGCTCATCGGCAATGAGCACCCGAGGATTATTCGCGATTGCCATAGCAATCACCACGCGCTGGCGCATACCACCAGAAAATTGGTGTGGGAAAGAATGAACCTGCACATCAGGATTGGGGATACCCACAAGATCTAAAAGCTCAATGGCTTGTTTCAAGGCTTGTTTTTTGGAGATATGCTGGTGTGCCTGAATTGCCTCGATGAGTTGCGCGCCCACGGTGAGTACCGGGGTGAGCGCGGACAGTGGATCCTGGAAAATCATACCGACGCCATTGCCCCGGATTTTAGACATTTGTTTGTCGTTGAGATCTAGGAGCTCGGTGCCGTCGAATGAGATGGAACCCGTGACCTTTGCATACTGCGGCAGTAGTCCCATGACTGCCAATGAGGTGACAGATTTACCGGAGCCGGATTCTCCCACAATACCGAGGGTGCGCCCTGGGTAGAGGTCAAAATCTACTCCGCGTACTGCGGAGACTGTTCCTGCTTCTGAGGGGAAGGATACGGTGAGGTCACGCACGGACAGGACGGGTTGCTGGGCGGTCGCCTGTTGCGGTGTAGCTGCTTGTGGACTGCCGGTGTGTGGCGTGTTCATCTTGTTCTCGCTCATGCTCGGCCTCCAGATTTGGAATTAGGATCAAGTGCGTCACGAAGCCCATCGGAAATAAAAGCCATGGACACTGTGAGGAGGGTCAACACCGCAGCAGGGAAATAGAACTGCCACGGTGCGGTGTTGAGCGTGCCAGTGCCACCGGAGAGCAGCGTACCGAGTGAAACATCAGGGATTTTAATACCCAAACCAAGGAAAGATAATGCGGTTTCGGACATCACAGTGGAGACAATTCCCAATGTGAACTGGATAATTAGCAAGGAACCGATATTGGGAATGATATGCCGAGCGATAATCCGCAGACGGGACACACCCATATAATCCGCGGCGCGAACATAATCATTTTCACGAATAGACAATGCCAACGTCCAGATAACTCGGGACTGATACATCCAACCGAACAGGATCAGCACCACAATGAGCAATTTCCAATCTCCACCTGAACCGGAAACCAACAAAGCAATGAATAAGAAAGAGGGAATGGCTAAGAGGAAGTGAATAATCGCCAAAACTACTTTTTCTACCCGCCCGCCATACAGCGCAGCACCGGCACCGATAAACGAAGAAATGATTGTGGTGCTCAGCGATACTGACACTGCAATAATGAGCGAACGCCTCAGTCCATGCATGGTCTGAGCAAAGAGGTCATTGCCTGAGTCTGTAGTACCAAACCAGTGCTCATTAGAAGGGGGAGTGGCTAAGTTAAGGAAGTCCGGGTCGTCGAAAGCCCACGAAGTGAGTTTCTCGCCAATGAGCGCAGCCACTGCCAATAGAACGAAAATAATAAGCCCGACGACGGCAATCCTATTGCGTAAAAAGCGCTTGGTGTATAGCTTGAGCTTGGAAGTTCCTCGGGTCACTTGTGTTTTAGTCTCAGACATTTAGCTCACCCTCACTCGTGGGTCGAGGATCACAACAACAATATCTGCCAAAATTGCCGATACAGCAGTGGTGGCAGCACCAAAAGCAGCCACGGCAACCATAGCATGCACATCATTTTTGGCCAGTGCATCGGTGAAATACACACCCATGCCGTTCCACGCGAAAATGCGTTCTGTCATCACTGCACCAGTGAAGATACCCGGTAATGAAAATGCCACAGAGGTAGCGACTGGAATGATAGAGGTGCGTAGGGCGTGACGTCGAACAGCCTGAGCGCGAGTTAAACCTTTGGCGCGGGCTGTACGGACATAATCAGCGTTGAGATTATCGAGCAAAAGCGAACGCTGCGTGAGGTGGTAGCCCGCATAAGAAATAATAAGCAGGGAAATTGTGGGCAATGCTAAGTGTTGCGCCAAATCCACGAGGTGGGGGAAGAAACCGGAAACATCAGGATTAGTGCTACCGGTCACGTAGAAAACGCGGTGCCCGCTCCACTCATTGATTTTCAGTGCTGCCCATACTACCAGCAAAGAAGCCACCACAATGTGGATATTCATGGTGATAATAGATGCACCCTGCCAAAAGCGATCCGCTATTTTATATTGGCGCGAGGCGGTATAAACGCCCAACGCAACACCGATAATCACAGAAAGAATCGTGGCGAGCAAGAGAAGTTCTGCTGATACCCAAATGCGGTGTGCAATCTGACTGTTCACGGACTCACCCACAGGAGATTTGCCCCAATCCCAGTGCAAAATTACTCCTTTGAGCCATGTCCACCAGCGTTGGATAAGTGGAGTTTCTGGGTTGAGGTTGAGTGGGGTAAGGATTGTTTCGATTTGTTCTGAGGAAAGTGGCGGACGACGCCCACGATAATTTGACCGTGGGTCAAGAAAGAGCGACGCCAAGAAATAGGCGATATTGGTTGCTAGGAAAATAATAAGCAACCAGCTCGCCACTTTCTTCACGATGTACTTAATCATCTCTGAAATCCTTAAGTTGGGAGTCAGTTTAAGGAATACCTGTAATTTAATCTATATTGCTATCAAAAAGGTATTCAGTGGGTATGTGTTTTGGGTGATTTTTCTGGTGAACTGTGGCTAAAAATACATCTCATAGGTTATTTATTGTGTAAAAAATGCATTTTCTTATTTACCCCCAAACGGTTGGGTATTCCCCCTATCGGAATGTGCTGATGGTGCGATATGGATGGGCGTCGAAAAGCGTTATTGCCCTGAGTATTTCTGCCTGAAAATTACGGCTTGCGTTCCTGTGTTATTTATGTTTTACTATTCAGGTTGCTTTGACATATAAACACTCCATGCTCATGCGAGTTCATGTGATGTTTACGTGGCTTAGTGACCATGACACCTTTCATGGTGGCAAGCGTAAAAGCTGGCCACAGAGGATCCTTAAGGGGTATGCACAGGGCAATCGCCTGTTCTACCTTGAGGGTCGGAGTGAAGGGAGTATGGCAAATAAACAGCGGCAGTATTACCTCAAGGGTTCGCGTCATGCGAATATCCCTTCTGGCTTGTTTTCATGGGGTAGCTCATGGAAGATGTGTGGCGTGTGTTTGTGCCTTACGCCCCATCTCCACCAAGCAAAGTAAAGAACTGGCGTTGCGCCCATACTCCTTAAGGTATCGGACAACGTTATAGAGTAAAGAATGAGCGATTCTCACCAAGCCTTCATTTATGAAGGAAGTGAGACAAGCGAGGAAGAGGATAAGCGTGGCGGGACAAAAGATCCGCATTCGGCTCAAGGCTTATGACCACGAGGCTATCGACGCTTCTGCAAAGAAGATCGTTGAGACAGTCACCCGTACTGGTGCTCGTGTAGTTGGACCTGTGCCATTGCCTACCGAAAAGAACGTATATGCCGTTATTCGTTCTCCACATAAGTACAAGGATTCTCGCGAGCACTTCGAGATGCGCACGCACAAGCGCCTCATCGACATTCTCGACCCGACGCCTAAGACGGTTGATGCACTTATGCGCATCGATCTTCCAGCTAGCGTCGATGTGAATATCCAGTGATCGACGAAAATTTGGCAGCGGAGAATAAATAATGAGTGAAACTGAGATCAAGGGCATTCTGGGTACTAAGCTCGGCATGACTCAGATCTTCGACGAGGAGAACCGCGTTATCCCGGTTACTGTCGTTGAAGCTGGTCCATGTGTCGTTACCCAGATTCGCACTGTAGAAACCGATGGCTACAACGCTATCCAAATCGCATATGGCGAGATCGACCCACGCAAGGTAAATAAGCCTGCAGCTGGTCACTTCAAGAAAGCTGGTGTTACCCCACGCCGCCACCTCACCGAAATTCGTCTCGACGATGTTTCAGGCTACGAGGTTGGTCAAGAAGTTACCGCGTCCATCTTCGAGGGAATTACCTACGTTGATGTAACCGGTATCACCAAAGGTAAGGGCTTCGCCGGTGGTATGAAGCGTCACGGCTTTGCCGGACAAGGTGCATCTCACGGTAACCAAGCAGCTCACCGCCGTGTTGGTGGTATTGGTGCTTGTGCTACCCCAGGTCGCATCTTCAAGGGTAAGCGCATGGCTGGTCGCATGGGTCAAGATCGCGTTACAACCCAGAACCTTAAGGTTCAGAAAATCGACGCCGATGCTAACCTCATTTTGATCAAGGGAGCTATCCCTGGCAACCGTGGTGGCATTGTTACCGTTAAGACCGCAGTGAAGGGCGGTGCACACGCATGACCAATCTAAAATTGGACGTTCACACCGCTGAAGGCAAGACTGATGGTGTAGTGGAACTACCTGCAGACATCTTCGATCGCGAAGCATCTGTTGCTCTTATGCACCAGGTTGTTACTGCACAGCTTGCTGCAAAGCGTCAAGGAACCCATTCAACAAAAACTCGTGGTGAAGTTCGCGGTGGTGGCCGTAAGCCATTCCGTCAGAAAGGTACCGGTCGTGCTCGTCAGGGTTCGATTCGTGCCCCTCACTTTACCGGTGGTGGTATTTCACATGGCCCTAAGCCACGTGACTACTCCCAGCGTACTCCGAAGAAAATGATCAAGGCTGCTCTTTATGGCGCATTGAGCGATCGTGCACGTCACGAGCGCATTCATGTGGTATCTGAGCTTGTTCCTGGTCAGACCCCTTCAACCAAGTCCGCACGTGCGTTCATTGAGCGTTTGACTGACCGCAAGAATGTATTGTTCGTTGTTGGTCGTGAAGATGTAACCTCACAGAAGAGTGCTCGCAACTTGCCAGGTGTGCACATTTTGCACGATGACCAGTTGAATACTTACGACGTACTCAAGTCTGATGACGTTATCTTCTCTCTCGAAGCTCTTAACGCTTTCATCGACCGTACTGCGGCGAAAGAGGAGGAGAAGTAATGGCTAAAATTACAGATCCACGAGACATCATTCTCGCCCCTGTTGTATCTGAAAAGTCTTATGGACTCATGGAAGAAAACACCTACGTTTTCTTCGTAGCTCCAACTGCAAATAAGACTGAAATCAAGATTGCTGTTGAGCAAATCTTCGGCGTGAAAGTTGCTTCCGTTAATACTCTTAACCGTGCAGGTAAGCGTAAGCGTTCCCGCACTGGTTTCGGTACTCGTAAAGCAACAAAGCGCGCTTATGTGACACTTCGTGAGGGCAGCGACGCAATCGACATCTTCGGCGGATCAGCCGCTTAAGAAAGGTCGAGGTAAGGACAAACTATGGCTATTCGTAAATACAAGCCGACAACTCCAGGTCGTCGCCAGAGTTCTGTTTCCACTTTCGACGAAATCACTCGCTCGAAGCCGGAAAAATCTTTGGTGCGCCCACTTCCAAAGAAAGGTGGCCGTAACGTACACGGTCACATCACCGTTCGCCACAAGGGTGGTGGACACAAGCGCCAGTACCGTCTCATCGACTTCCGTCGTAACGACAAAGACGGTATCCCAGCAAAGGTTGCGCATATTGAGTACGATCCAAACCGTACTGCAAATATCGCATTGCTTCACTACATCGATGGTGAAAAGCGCTACATCGTAGCACCAAAGGGTCTTACCCAAGGACAAATGGTTGAGGCTGGCCCAAATGCAGATATCAAAGTTGGAAACAACTTGCCATTGCGCAATATCCCAGCTGGTACTGTTATCCACAACGTAGAACTCAAGCCAGGCGCTGGTGCAAAACTAGCTCGTTCTGCTGGTTCTTCTATCCAGTTGCTGGGTAAAGCAGGTAAATACGCTATCTTGCGTATGCCTTCTTCAGAAATCCGCCGTGTTGACATCCGTTGCCGCGCAACCGTTGGTGAAGTCGGAAACGCCGATCAGATCAACATCCGCTGGGGTAAAGCTGGACGTATGCGCTGGAAGGGCGTACGCCCAACCGTTCGTGGTGTCGTCATGAACCCTGTGGATCACCCACATGGTGGTGGTGAGGGTAAGACCTCCGGTGGACGTCACCCAGTATCCCCTTGGGGTAAGAAAGAGGGTCGCACTCGCAACCCTAACCGTTATAGCAACAACATGATTGTTTCTCGTCGTAAGACGAAGAGCAGCAAGAAGCGCTAAGAGGAGGTAACGAAAGATGCCACGCAGCCTTAAGAAAGGTCCATTCGTCGATGAGCACCTCCTCGCAAAAGTTGATGCTCAAAACGAAAAGGGAACCAAGCAGGTTATCAAGACCTGGTCTCGCCGTTCTACCATTCTTCCAGACTTCATTGGTCACACCTTTGCTGTCCACGATGGACGCAAGCACGTACCAGTGTTCGTGGATGATTCAATGGTCGGACACAAGTTGGGCGAGTTTGCACCAACCAAGACCTTTAAGGGTCACATCCAGGACAAGAAGGGACGTCGATAAGCGATGAGTGAAGTAGATATCACTTCAGCACGCGCAACCGCTCGTTTCGTCCGTGTCTCTCCGATGAAAGCTCGTCGCGTGATTGATCTAGTACGCGGCAAGTCCGTCGAAGAAGCATTGGCTATCTTGAAGTATGCGCCACAAGCTGCTTCAGAGCCGGTTGCTAAAGTTGTTGCATCTGCTGCAGCAAATGCAGAAAACAACTTCGGCTTGGATCGCCGTTCACTGGTTGTTTCTGAAGCATTTGCTGATGAAGGACCAACAATGAAGCGTTTCCGTCCACGCGCACAGGGTCGTGCATTCCAGATCCGTAAGCGCACCAGCCACATCACTGTGGTTGTCGAGAGCCAGAAGGAAGGGGCCAAGTAGTGGGCCAGAAAATCCACCCGCACGGCCTCCGGTTGGGCATTACTTCCGACTGGAAGTCCCACTGGTACGCCGACAAAAACTATGCTGAGTACCTCGCAGAGGACATCAAAATCCGCGAGTTCCTCACCAACACTCTAGATCGCGCTGGTCTTGCTGACATCGTCATCGAGCGCACCCGTGATCGAGTTCGCGTTGATATTCACACCGCACGCCCAGGTATTGTTATTGGTCGTCGTGGATCTGAGGCAGATCGTTTGCGTCGTGAGCTCGAAAAGCTCACCGGTAAGCAAGTTGCCCTCAACATCCTCGAGGTAAAGAATGTTGATGCTAACGCTCAGCTCGTAGCGCAGTCTATTGCTGAGCAGCTGACCAACCGTGTGGCATTCCGTCGCGCGATGCGTAAAGCAATCCAAGGTGCAATGCGCCAACCTCACGTAAAGGGTATTAAAGTTGTATGCTCTGGTCGTCTTGGCGGTGCTGAAATGGCACGTACCGAGCGTTACCACGAGGGTCGCGTTCCATTGCACACTCTCCGTGCAGAAATCGACTACGGTATCTACGAGGCTCACACCACTTTCGGACGCATTGGCGTTAAGGTGTGGATCTACAAGGGTGACGTTGTCGGTGGTCGTCGTGAGAGCGAAATCAACGCATCTGAACAACGCCGCAACCGCGGTGGCAACGGGCGTCCTCGTAGTCGCCAACGTCGCAACCGTGCTGAACAGAAGCAGGAGGGCTAAGAAATGCTTATCCCTAAGCGCGTAAAGTACCGCCGCCAGCACCGTCCAACTCGTTCTGGTGTATCCAAAGGCGGTAACCGCATCAATTTCGGTGATTACGGTATCCAGGCACTAGAGCCTGCTTACATCACCAACCGCCAGATCGAATCTGCGCGTATTGCTATCAACCGTCACGTTAAACGTGGTGGTAAAGTGTGGATCAACATCTTCCCAGACCGTCCTTTGACCCAAAAACCACTTGGTGTTCGTATGGGTTCAGGTAAAGGTCCAGTGGAGAAGTGGATCGCCAACGTTAAGCCAGGTCGCATTCTCTTCGAGATGAGCTACCCTAACGAGGAAATTGCACTAGAAGCTCTACGCCGCGCAGGTCAGAAACTACCTTGCAAGGTTCGCATTGTTAAGAAGGAGGACCAGTTCTAATGGCTACCGGTACCCCTGCACATGAGCTTCGCGAGCTAAACACCGAGGAGCTAAAGACCAGGCTGGCTGAGGCTAAAGAAGAGCTATTCAACTTGCGCTTCCAAGCCGCAACAGGTCAATTAACCAATAACCGTCGCCTACGCACGGTCAAGCGCGACATCGCCCGCATCTTCACCGTTATCCGCGAGCGTGAACTGGGCTTGTCTGTGGTTCCGGGAGCTGAGGCTTAATCATGAGTGAGGCAAACGTGAACAAGAAAGAAAAGGGTGCTCGTAAAGTTCGCACCGGCTACGTTGTTTCTGACAAAATGCAGAAAACCATCGTAGTTGAGCTCGAAAACCGTAAGCAGCACTCTCTATACGGTAAGACGATTCGTACCAACTCCAAAGTGAAAGCTCACGATGAGGAAGAAATCGCTGGTGTAGGCGATCACGTACGTATCGAGGAAACTCGTCCACTATCCAAGGACAAGCACTTCCGTTTGGTAGAGATTATCGAAAAAGCTCGCTAAGAGTTTTTCCGCAATCACTATTTGCAAAAACCGCCCCGCAGAGGGCGGTTTTTGCTATTCCACCACAAAAGCCCCATGAACACTACAGCCTTGGCTCACCAGAGAATTAGCACCCCAGCTGTGCTAACTTTGGAGCATGACCAGTGAGCAAAGTAAAAAATTACCGGACAAACCTCAAACCCCCTCAACTGCCTACCTCGACTACCTCTCAGAGAAGATCGCCACCGACGCTCGACGCAGCGTCGAAAGCACTGAAAAAGGGAAAGAGAATACTGCCACGGTTTTCCACGGCGCACCCTCGCAATGGCATGAGCGTGTTGTCGCAGTAGTAGAGCAGCTCGAAGAGGATCTAGCGCAGATTGTCCGTGAGCTTCATGCTCACCCTGAGGAAGGTTTTGCGGAGTACCAATCCTCGGCACTATTAGTGCGTATTCTAGAAAAGCATGGCTGCCAGGTAGATCATGGTTGCTATGGATTGGACACAGCGTTTCGCAGCGAGTGGGCAAGCCAGGATTTTGAGGAAAACACTCACCCCACCATTGCTATTTGTGCAGAGTATGATGCCCTTCCGGGCATCGGTCACGCCTGTGGGCACAATATCATTGCGGCCAGTGGCATAGGCGCATATTTAGCAGCCCGGCAGGTGCTTGCAGAAAATAACGCAGCCGCCCGAGTAGTTCTTTACGGCACGCCTGCTGAAGAAGGCGGTTCAGGTAAGCAGCTTATGATTGAGCAGGGCGCATTCCGTGAATGTGATGCCGCAGTGATGGTGCACCCATTCAATATGGATGTGGCAGAGCACGCTTGGGTAGGGCGCAGATTTCTCAAGGCCACGTTCAGTGGAATTGCTGCCCATGCCAGTGCTCAGCCTTTTATGGGTAGAAATGCTCTCGACGCCGCCTCTTTGGCTTATCAGGGCATTGGGTTATTGCGTCAGCAAATGCCGCCCTCAGACCGAGTGCATGCCATTATTGCCGATGGCGGCAAACGCCCATCGATTATCGTCGATAGTGCAATTATGGAACTCAATGTGCGTTCGACGATGATTCCCACGCTCGTAGATTTATCTGAGCGCATTGAAGATATTATGCACGGTGCTGCCTTGATGACAGGCTGTGCAGTGCGCATTGAATGGGATGATAATCCCGCTACTTTGCCAGTGCGTAATAATCATGTTTTGGCGCAAAGCTGGACTCGTGCTCAACAGGGTTGTCAGCGCAATCCAGTGCCTGCGGGGGTAGTGCCAGATACGGTTGCTGCTTCGACAGATTTTGGTAATGTGAGCCAGATTATTCCTGGTATTCACCCCATGATTGCTGTTTCTGATTCTGGTGTGGCTTTGCATACCACAGACTTTGCTCAAGCTGCGATTTCTCCAGCAGCCTATCGTGCAATGCGTGATGGCAGCATTGGTCTTGCTGCGGTGGTGCTTGATGGTGTTTATGACGCACAGTTATTGCAGGCAGCTCGGGTGGAGTTTGAGCAATCGGGTGGGCAAGTTTTCGCAACTGAGCTGTTTTAGTTTATGGTTAAGGGCAATACAAAACCTGTTGAACAATAGGGGAGGCTGTCTCGATGTCCGAGTCCGACCACAACACACATAACGCTACTGCAGTTGCTCAAGGGGATAATCACCCCCCAAAACAAAGTGCTTGGGCACGGCTGGGGGATAAAACACTCAACGGCATTGAACGCGTAGGTAATAAATTACCTGAGCCGTTTACGCTCTTTTTGATTCTATTCTTCCTCACCGCCATTGCCTCGACGATCATGGCATGGACACATCAAAGCGTCACCGTGCCTGGGGATCAACCTCAAGAAGTAGCCGTGAAAGGCTTTTTCACCAAAGAGGGTCTTGCCTGGATCAGTACCACAATCGGAGCGAACTATGTGGGATTCCCACCGCTTCTTACAGTGTTGCCCATTTTGTTGGCAGTAGGCATTGCCGAGCGTTCTGGTATGCTCTCTGCTTTGGTGCGCAAAATCTTCGGTTCCTCGCCTAAGTGGGTGTTGCCTTATGCAGTGGGTATCGTTGGTGTGACCGGTTCTATCATGGCTGACTCTGCTTTTGTGGTTATTCCGCCTCTTGCTGCGATGGTGTTCAAGGCGAGTGGTCGTCACCCTGTTGCGGGTTTGCTTGGTGCCTTTGCCGCGGTAGGAGCTGGTTATTCTACAGCATTGGTGCCTACCTCTCTGGACGCATTATTTGCCGGTATTACGACCTCGGTGATGGAGAACCTGCCTGATTCTGCAGCTAGCCCAGTTAATGCGCTCTCGAATTACTACTTCAACATTGCGTCTTCGGTGGTGCTTGGTCTTGCTGCTGGTTTCATCATTGATAGGGTCTTGGAGCCGCGTATGTGGCGCCAAAGCGTGCCTGCGGAAGAAACTTTCGACGAAACCGAAGACCTTTCCGCTCGTGGCGACCGCGACGCCGAGGGCAATGAATTATCTGCTACGTTGACAAAGACCGAGTCAAAAGGTTTGCTCTGGTCCTTGCTTGCTGCCGTATTAGTGACTATCGCTATCGTCGGAGTGTGCTTTATGCCTGGTTCGCCGTGGCGTAATGAACAAGGGCAGTTCTTACCGAAATCGCCTTTGCTTGATTCCATTGTGTTTATCGTGGTGCTGTATTTTGCTGTGCTCGGTTTGGTTTATGGTGTGGTTGTTGGCTCCATTAAACGCATGGAAGACGTAGTGAAGATGATGTCTGATTCCATGAAAGATATGCTCAGCTTCTTAGTATTGGCCTTTATCCTGGGGCAATTCGTTGCGCTATTTTCTTGGACTGGTATTGGCACCTGGACGGCAGTCAAAGGCGCTGCCTTACTTGAAACCATTGGTTTGACTGGGTTTACTGCTATTTTTGCGTTCATTCTATTGGCAGCAGTATTGAACTTGCTGATTATTTCCGGTTCTGCCATGTGGACGCTCATGGCGGCGGTCTTTGTGCCAATGTTTGCTCTGCTTGGCTATGAGCCGGCGTTCATTCAGGCGGCATTCCGTGTGGGTGACTCTGCAACGCAGATTATTACGCCATTGAATCCTTATATGATTGTGATTTTGGGACTATTGCGTCGTTATGAACCTAAGGCGGGTATTGGTACGTTGATGAGCCGCCTGCTACCGTTTACCCCGGTGTATTTCCTCCTCTGGGCTGCGCTCTTGGCATTGTGGTTCTATGCAGATTTGCCGCTGGGTCCGGCCAATGGCATTTTCCTTGGTCAATAAGGTCTGATAAAGCGCCTGCTGTTGCAGCAGGCGCTTTATTTATGTGGTTATGCTTTTCGACGCTTACCCAAACCTAGCAGCATCTACTTCCTGGATTGCGCTGTTGTTCTTGCCATCTGTGCTGCCAATACTGCTTTTCGCTAGGAATAGGCTGCTCTGGGTGGTGCGCGCGCATATGGGCAACATATTTGTGATAATCATGTTCGCCCATCATCTCGCCAAGACCATGCCAGGTGCGACGGATTAGCCCAGTAATGTGTGTGAATTTCATGTGTTATGTGTGGGATAGCGTCGTATAGTTGCGGCTGAGTTGGTATTGCGAGTGGAGCGGTTCAATGCGTGAGGCAATGAATGCGGATTCGCTTTCAGTACACACTTCACCGTGACTTTCTGCTTCGAGTGGCTTGCGTGCCACCTGCATGATTTTCACCAATGCAGCAAGCACTACGACGATAACACTGAGTGCAAAGATGATTGACAAGGATGTTTGTAGGGCAGTATTCCTTACCACTGCTTGCATTGCTTCGACACCAACTGTTGTGCCAAGCTCAGTTTTTCCTGCAGCAAGAGCTTCTTGGTAGCGATTGTGCTGTGCCCAGTAGCCAATTTTCGGGTCGGAGGAGAAAATCTTTTGCCAAGAGGCCGTTAACGTGATGAGCAAATCCCACGCCAGTGGCAGTGCGGGTATCCATATCCACCGCCATAGTGCTTTCTTGGCAAAAACCACGATGCACAGAGTCAATGCTACTGCGGCAAGGAGCTGGTTGGCGATGCCAAAGAGTGGGAATAGGGCGTTAATACCACCGAGTGGATCGGTGACACCAATCACCAAAATGCTGCCCCAACCTGCACAAACCAATAAGGTAGCAATCCAGCCACCCAGTGACCAACTTTGATCCTTGAACTTGCCCAGCCCCGGCACATTACCCATGACTTCGCTCATCATAAAGCGGGCGACACGAGTGCCAGCGTCGACGGTGGTCAGGATGAATAGTGCCTCAAACATGATGGCAAAGTGATACCAAAAAGCCTGGAGTGCGGAGCTGCCAAAGACGCTACTCAAAATAGCAGACATACCAAATGCAAAGGTGGGGGCGCCACCTGTGCGTGAGATGATAGAATGCTCGCCCACGGCGTCGGCATGGGCAGCAAGAGTTTCAGCACTGATATTGCCGGCACCCAACCCGAGAGAATTAACATAGGCAGCGGCACTTTCTGGGGTGCCACCAGTGAGGGTTGCTGGTGCATTCATGGCGAAGTAGAGGTGTTGGTCAAGGATAACTGCCGTGATCATTGCCATGATGGCTACGAAAGATTCAACAAGCATGGCGCCATAACCGATGGTACGCATATGTGATTCTTTTTCAATGAGTTTTGGCGTGGTGCCCGATGCGATAAGCGCATGGAATCCTGAAAGAGCACCGCAGGCAATGGTGATGAAGAGGAAGGGGAAAAGGTCGCCAGCAAAAACTGGTCCCGTGCCGTCGGTAGCAAATTGGGTTAGTGCTGGCATGGTGATGTTGGGGCGTGCAAGGATAATGCCCACGGCAAGTAGGCCGATAACTCCGATTTTCATGAATGTTGATAAATAATCGCGTGGTGCCAGCAAAAGCCATACCGGCAATACAGCTGCCACAAAACCATAACCAATCAAGGCAAGCGATAAGGTGAGCTTAGACCAGGTAAAATACTCCACACCCCAGTCAGTGTTTGCGATCTGTCCGCCACCAATAATGGCAAGCAGCAATAACGCCACCCCAATGAGGGAGACTTCCCGAATTTTTCCAGGGCGCAGATAACGCAAGTAAACACCCATAAACAGTGCGATGGGGATAGTCATGGAGATAGAGAACACACCCCACGGTGATTCAGCAAGAGCATTGACGACGACCAACCCAAGAACCGCAATGAGAATGATCATGATGCTCAAAATGGCAAGCATTCCGGCGATGCCACCCACTCTGCCGACCTCGTCGCGCAGCATTTGTCCGAGGGTGCGGCCACCGCGTCTCGTGGAGATCCATAGTACGAGATAATCTTGAACAGCACCGGCAAAGATTACGCCGAGAATGATCCAGAGAGTGCCTGGTAAGTAGCCCATTTGAGCTGCCATGATGGGGCCGACCAACGGTCCTGCTCCTGCGATGGCGGCAAAGTGATGTCCAAAGAGTACGCTCTTATTGGTAGGCATATAGTTTTTGCCGTCTGACATATATTCGGCAGGGGTGGCTCGGTCATTGCGAGGGCGCACAACCTTATATTCAATCAGGCGTGCGTAGAGGGTAAATCCAATGATGTAAGAGCCGATTGCGGCTAGGACAATCCACAGGGTGTTGATACTTTCGCCGCGCCCGAGGGCGATAGCGCCCCAGCCTAATGCTGCCAGTATTGCCGCGCCAAGGATGACAAGGCGTGTTGTGGTGTTGGCAGTTTGATGTGTAGAACCGCGCACAGGTTTATGTGTGTTGCTGCGCGGGTGTTCGGATTTATGAAGAACATCGCTTTCCATGTGATGAGACTACCATCTCATATAGTAAGAAACGAAAATGCTTTTGGAGGGAATCTGTGAATAGCCTAGGAAAGTACCCAAAGTTAGGGGTAAGAGTGAGAGGTAAGGAAAGCGGGAAGGCTGTTCCATGTCGTTTCCTAACCATAGAAAAAGAGCGAAAGCGATGCTTTCGCTCTTTTAGGCAAGAGGTTTAGTTCTTGGAATAAGGATCTGCAGAATCATCCTCAGAGTCTTCTTCAATCCAATCTGCATACTTTGCATATTGGTCTTCGTAATCAGAGTAATCATCTGAATAATCCCCGTAACCATCGTAGTCCTTGTCATTGGTACGGTCAGAGGAGTTACGATGGGATTGCTCTGCGAGCTCTCGTTGCAACGAGTCCAAGTCCATACTTGGTGTGTTGTATTTGAGTTGGCGTGCGACTTTGGTCTGTTTAGCCTTCGCGCGACCACGTCCCATGGCATGACCCCCTTGGAGTTGCTCGGGTGTTCCTGGGAATTTGGACACCCCATAATTTATCTAGTTAATCTTTTCCTGTTACATAGGATAGCGTGAGTACAACAATTTTGCTGAATCTTAACGCCCAATCCACATATTTTCTTGTAAAAACTCAAAAATATCAGCAAAAGCGTTTGGTGGAAAGTGCTATACTCAGTTTCCTTTTAATTTGTTAATCGCAGCACGACCCGGTTTGATACTTTCCTCATGTGGCAGGCTATCCGGATCAATAACAACACCTGCCTCGGCAACACTCAACTCACTACTTGCCAAAGCACTGCGTTTAATCAAAGCAAGCGCAATGGGGCCATAGTCATGGTCATGCACAACTGAGCCAACTCTGCCCACGCTACGATTTCTCACCATTACTGGTTCACCAGTACGCGGCAGACGCGGAGCAGAGCCGTCGAGCTGCAATAACACCAATGCTCGGGGTGATTGCCCTAAGTTTGCCACCCGTGCCACAGTTTCTTGCCCACGGTAACATCCCTTATTCAGACATACTGCCTGCTCAACTAATAACGCAGATTCATGCGGAATGGACTTATCATCCAGGTCGATGCCAGCCATTGGTGCTAATGCCTTGACTCGCTCGGCAGTATAAGCCATAAAACCAACCGGCATATATTCCAAGGAAATGAGCGTATGTGCTACGTCGAGCAGCTCAGAACGCTCCACAATGACGTCGTAAGTGGGTACACCCCAGTGTGAATACCGGCTCGCCACAAGTAAGTGGGCAGTATTGAGCTTGTCGACGATGTCCTGGTGCTGCGTAACCTCACCTCCGACCAAGCTCAAAAACCCAAGATCAGGGGTGCTGATACTTACCTGGGACCAAAACACCATTCTGGTGAGGTACGTGACCAGACTTTCCCATTGTGGGGCACTGACATCGAGATAAAAATCCTCCCCAATCCTACTGACAGTAATCTGGTGCAGAATACGCCCTTGAGCATCTAAATCAAGTGCCTGGGTGGTGGTACCAGGGGCAAGGTCGTCAAGTTTCTGGGAAAAGAGTGTGTGGAGATAAGTAGCAGCGTCTGTGCCGCTAACTTTAATAAACCGCCTATGAGATTGATCAACAAAACCCCTGTTAGCTTTGCTAAAAGCGCGTTGCTCGCGCAGTGGATCGCCATAATGCCATGCCACTGCCCGGTATTCTGGCAGGTCATCGTCTCCCTGGGGTAAACTTGCATGAGGTAAGTGAAGCAAGGGCGACTGATAGCTTTGATGAGAATCACGTAGTTCCTGGGTCACAATTACTTATGATAGCGCTAGCTGAAAGGGCATAAGAGACAATGGCAGCTGACCATACCGTACCTGGTGCGCACAGGGAACACGGGGAGCATAAGCACAAACCAGCTGAACCTATCATCATTGCGATTGAGCCTTTTGGTGGTTCAATCAGAAACCACCGACCACAATTGCCGCTTATCTATTGGGATGATGCAGCCGTTACACGCGGTGACGGTATCTTTGAGACTTTTCTCCTCCACAATGGCAAGCTCTGTAATTTTGAGCGCCATAGTGCGCGTTTCCAATCCTCGGCTGCTCTTTTAGATTTGCCGGAACCACATCTTGCCGATTGGGTGCGCGCTACCGAACTTGCCGCCCAACAGTGGCAAGAGCAATGGTTGCGTCGCAAAGCAAGCGGAGCTGATAATAGAACACAATGCCCAGATGCCCGATGCGTATGGACCTATACTCGCGGCAGAGAATCAACCGGACAACCTAGTGCCTGGCTGAGCCTTACCGAAGTAAGCAGTACAATTACACAACAGCGAAAGCATGGAGTAAAAGCCATGACCGCTGCCCGCGGCTATCGCATGAGTGCCACTGAAGAAGAAACTACCATGCCATCGTGGCTGGCAGTAGGAGCAAAAACCCTCAACTATGCTGCGAATATGGCGGCATTGCGCTATGCCAAAAACCACGGCTTTGATGATGTCATTTATGTGGAGGGAGAAAAAATCCTGGAAGGTGCCACCTCAAATGTCGTGCTTGTTCGCGGTGACAAAATACGCACTCCCATACCCGGCGGAGACATTCTAGCCGGTACCGCACAAGCAGCGCTTTTTGACTATGCCAGCACAAGAGGGTGGCGCTGCAAAGCCAAAGACCTATACCTGGAAGATCTCTACAGGGCAGATAGCGTATGGTTGCTCAGCTCTGTGCGCATGGGAGTGCGGGTGCGCAAAATCAATGACATGAAACTTGCGCGCCCTGACAATGAACAGGACATACAGTCCCTGATTGTTTCGGCGCTATCCCAGCCCTAAACGCTACACCGCCAAAGCTGGGGTGCGCCCCCAAAAATTAGCCAATGACCCGGTGGAGCTCTGCAGACATACGAGGACGCAGCTCATTATTAACCAGACGCTCATCGACCCACCCCAAGTTGTTATTAGGCATAAGACCAAACAGCCGCTTACCTGGACCTAAGGTTTGTGGCCCAGTGGCAGTGACCATAGTAGAGGCTGATTCTATTTGCCAAGCGCGTTCATTAACTGGTTGACCATAAAAAATCTCGATAGCACCAGTGGAATGAGCGCACACAACCTCAATTTCATCTTTGAGGTTAATGCGCCAGAAACCAGTTTCTCGCTGGTCAAGACCGGTTGGATTGCCTTGTTCATCGAGTTTCCAGATGCGCGATTCATAAGTGAGGTAATTCTCGCCGTCGTGAGCAAAAGTAATTTGTTGCCCAAAGTTGTACTGTCCGCTTTCTGGAATATCCGCTTGACCAGTGCCGCGCCATACCCCAACTAGCGGCAAGAGAGCGAGCAGACCGTCATGAAGATTAGGACCTTCGCGCAGGTTCGCGGTGTCATCAGGAATGGGAAGATCTCCCAGACCAGGGATATTGCGATGTGCAGTATCTTTCCACTGCTGGGCAGCTTGGTTAACTGCTTCACTACCTGCTAAAGAAATACGTGGTTGCCCACCGGCTGCGGCAGCGTCGCCAGGAGTATCCTGGTGCGGACTCTCAGAAGTGCCAGAAGTATTATCAGAATTCATATAGACAACCCTAAGGGTTTAGCGCAAAAAGTCCAATCACTATCCCACAAACAGCACTGTGCGGCACAATACCGCCCAGCGTAATATGCGTAAGCTCAGCACAATACGATAAAGTGCTAATACGTGCGAGCTTTATTAATCTCCAATCCCCATTCCACCACCCAGACTGCCACGCTCTTTAGTCGCATTATCCCTATTTTGCGTGCAGTGCCGGGAATGGAATTGCTGTCTGTTTTCACTCAACGCGCCGGACACGCGCGCCAGATGTGTGAACAACTCATGGCAGCGCGTAGACAAAGTACACCACTTGCCACCAACGCTGACCCTACGCTGGAGAAAATTATCCGCTTCAACCCTGACACAATCATCGCCGTCGGTGGCGACGGCACGGTCAATGAGGTTATCAATGGGCTTTTAGGCACTGTTTCCTCAGCGACCACCACAACCCAAGGTACTCAAACCATAACGCTCGACGATGTGCCTACGCTGGGAGTCATTCCCACCGGCTCGGCTAATGTTTTTGTGCGTGCGCTTGGATTCCCCCAAGATCCGATTCATGCGACCCAGGTACTTGCACACACTCTTGAACATCAGCAGAAGCGACGCATTGAGCTGGGCACTTGGGAAGATCAGTGGTTTGCGGTCAATGCAGGTTTTGGCATTGACGCCAATGTTATCGCTGAGGTAGAGCGTGCTCGCGAGCGTGGCTTTGCTGCAACACCATTGCGTTATTTGCGTGTGGCATTGCGCGCCTGGTTGAAAACGCGTCGGCAGCCACCGCATATTGATGTGCACGCGGTCAATCGTGATAATGAGGTGCTGGAATTGCAGGAATTGCCGATCTGCATGGCGTCCAATACTAACCCGTGGACATTTCTTGGCCCTTTGCCGGTGGTAACCAATCCGCGCAATTCCTTTGATCTGGGCTTGAGTATTTTTGCCTTGGAAGACATCAGCGGTATTGGCGGTGTAGCAAGTATGATTCACCTGGTTGGTATCGGCAAGCACCAGAAAATCAAAAAGCTTATCGACGGTCGGACTCGGACATTTGACGACGCTACGAGCATTATTCTCGATTGTCATGCGCAGCAGCGATTCCAGGTTGATGGTGAATATGCTGGTAAATACGAGAAAATACGTTTGGGTGCCGTCGCAGATGCACTGTGCGTGTACGCGCCAATAGAGAAAGTACAGCCGACACCGTTGTCGAAGTTGCGCGTTGCGTTTAGTTTCTTTGACTTCCGGCTCTAAGCAGTTCTCTCAGCAGCTCTAGTTTTCGCGGGTTGCCTGAGGATGCGAGACGATGGGGGATAGGTCGTCTTTGGTGATGGTTACATTGCGCTTTTGGGATTGGAAATAGATATTGCCACCAGAAAGATACACATAACTTGCTTGATCTCCCATCGGGAGGGTGGTGGTATCAAATGTGAGGCTAAAAGTCTTGAATATCTCTGCTTTTTTATGTTCATCACCAGCAATGAGGGTGGTGGGGGTGAGATAGAACGCGGAGCCAATGAGCCTCAGAGATGCGGTAACTGTTACAGGTTTTTCATAGTGAGCTGGCGTTCCTCTCAGCTGTACTTCGCTTGCTGTTCCGCCTGACGGGGAGATGTCATAGGGGTTGGATAGCTCTAGATCATGAATGCCGATTAACGAGCCTATGGCAACAGCGTCGAGTCCAATGGTGCGGGAGATAAGTTGTGCAGTGCTGCCTTCGAGTTGACCATTAAGGATATGGTTGCGATCAACTGCTACTTCGGTAAGCACTGTATTGGCGCGAACTAAGCCAAAAGTAGGCACCGAAATATCTGAGATTCCGATTGATACTTCTTTTAGTTTGTTCTGGGCAAACCCAGCGCTAAACGGAACACCACCAACTCGTACATGAGGTGCTATATCAAGACCAGCCGTGTGCTGAACATCATCAGAGATTGCTTTTTCTGCCACAACAGCCAACGAGGCATCGCCAAGAAAGGCAAAGCACGTAACAACCGCTATGCTACTGGCTGTGGTGAGTAAGGCACGAAGAAAAGCATTCACAACTTATATCTTTACTGTATTTTGAGTTTTTGAGCCAGCGGCGCACTGCTGCACCCCGCCCCCTCAAATATGCTACAAAGGCTACAAAAGATTACTGAGAAACTTGTCAGAGGATCATCAATGAGCGCCACCTATCAACTCAGCCAGCATCTCAACCCAGAACAAGCAGTGCACCTTTGTGCCGCTGCCCAACAGCATGATCAGATTGCCCCATTATCAGAGCAATACTTGCGTGGTATCAGTGATAGCACCCTGGGGCATAAGCATATATGCGTCTATCACCCTGACCCTGACACCGATGAGATGATCGCCCTGCTCGCCATTGCTCAACAGAGCGCTGAGCTTGTTGTTGCCCCAGCTTTCCGACGCCAAGGCATTGCCACAACACTCATTGAGTATGGGCAAGAGCACGGGGTAAAAAAGTGGTGGGCGCATGGTAATTTTCCAGCTGTAACACACTTGGCGCAGCGCTTTGGATTAGCAAAGACTCGTGAGCTTTTTGTGATGGGCACGAATACGGGTGGCATGAGCGTCGAAAAGCATATTCCCGCAGGCTTTGTTCAGCTCGATTTGTCTACATTGCGCCAGCGCTATGCAGACGCGGATCAGCAGTGGCTGCGAGTGAATAACGAGGCTTTTTCCTGGCATCCAGAGCAAGGGGGATGGGATGGGCAACGTCTGGCACGTGCTCAGGATACTGAGTGGTTTAATCCTCATGATGTGCTGTTTTTGGTTGAAGAATCAACAGGAGGCATTGCTGGTTTTCATTGGGTGAAGCAGCATGATGAACGCGTCGGAGAAATTTATGTCGTGGGCTTGGCGGATGCGTATCGTGGTCGTGGTCTTGGGCAGCCGCTTATTGTGATGGGAGTCAAACAGTTGATGGCTCATGGGGTTCAGGAGATTATTCTCTATGTTGAATCTGATAATGTGCCTGCTATTCGTGCCTATGAGTCATTGGGTTTTCAGGTACAGCAGCGTCATGGATTATATTCTGCCGCTGAATAACACGTGGGTAAACGGGGATAAGCGCGAGTAAGTGCCAGTAAGCGCAATGAGAAAGTGTGCGCGTGGTGTGCGTTTGCTTAATGCTTTGCGGAAGTTCATGCACAATTAACCCCGGTGGCAATCATTGGACACATAGGGTGCATAAGTTCTTGTGAGGATACAGTCAGATACAGAACTGTCTGTTATTTAGTTAGTAACTTTCTTCGTGAACTTACCGAAAGGTTTTTTGTGAATACCTCATCTATGACTAAGCGTTCTCTTCGTATAAAGGGACTCGGCATTGCTTCTATCGTTGCAGCGAGCGCACTTGTACTTTCTGGTTGCTCCGAGACTGGCTCTCAGTCTGGTTCTTCAAGCTCTGAAGGTTCCTCCAGCAATGGTGCTGCAATCGAAGGCTTGTCAAATACTCAAGGACAGCTTGTTGGTGAAGGCGCTTCTTCTCAGCAAAAAGCAATGGACTACTTCAACGTGAAGTACCAGACTGCTGTTCCAGGTGCTTCTCTTGCATATAACCCAACCGGTTCTGGTTCTGGTCAAGAGCAGTTCATCAACGGTCAGGTAGTATTTGCTGGTTCTGACTCTGCTCTTAAAGAGGAGCAGGTTGCTAAGGCTAAAGAGCGCTGTGGTGGGGCAGATGTATGGCACCTTCCATTCGTGATTGGTCCAGTTGCTATTGCGTATAACGTTCCTGGTGTAGACGACGTAGCGCTCACCACCGACGCTTTGGCAAAGATTTTCAAGGGCGAGATCACTAAGTGGAATGATCCTGCTATTGCTGAGGCAAATGAAGGCGCTGAGCTTCCTGACAAGGACATCAAGGTTGTGTACCGCTCTGATGAGTCTGGTACTTCTGATAACTTCCAGAAGTTCCTTTCTGCTGCGGCACCTGGTGTATGGACATCTGAAGGTAAAGCATTCCCAACTGAGGTTGGTTCCGGTGCTAATGGTTCTTCCGGTGTTGCTAACGAAGTAGAAGCAACTGAAGGTGCAATCACCTATGTTGAGTCTGGCTTCGCTAAAGAAAAGGGACTTTCTGTAGCAAAGATCGACTTCGGTGCAGGCCCAGTAGAGCTTAATGCTGAAACTGTTGGTGCAGCAATCGACGGTTTGGTATTCAAGAGCGAGGGCAATGACATGGTTGTGGATTCAGCTGCATTGTTCTCTCAGAAAGAGGAAGGTCGTTACCCACTCGTTTTGACCACCTACGAGATTGTTTGCTCTGATTACTCCAACACTGATGACACTGAAGGCAGCGGTGCAATGGTGAAAGACTTCCTCACCGTAGCATTGAACAGCCAGGATTCTGAGCTAGAAAACCAAGGCTTCATCCCAGTTGCTCCTGAATCTGCACACGGTAAGCGTCTTGCTGAGGCAGTTGCCGCAATCAAGTAATTCTCTAATTTTCGCATTCAGCCCGGAACTGTATTATGCAGCTTCCGGGTGTGGTGTATAGCCGTCGATAAGCACAGAAAACACGTGCAGCTAGTGCACATGAGTTGCATAAGACATAAGACGCAGACAACTGTGAGGAATGAAATGAGTCCATCCACTCGGCAGGATCTTGCCGAACAACAAGAAACGATAGCAACTGCCTCGCCGGTTGGTGCTGCCGCAGAGACTACTGAGCAGCCGGCGCAACCTGTCGAAAAAGTAAAAAAGTCAGGCAAAAAGCGTTTAGGCGATACTTTCTTTGAGTTTTTCTCTACTGCAGGCGCAACAATTATTACTGTGCTTATCACAGCAATCGCAGCATTCTTGATTTGGCGTGCGGTGCCGGCACTTACTCGAAACGCCGATGGTTTCATTGGCTTTTTTACCTACAGTGATGCTTGGGATACCAGCAATATCGACTCAATGAAATTCGGTATTCCTAATCTTTTCGCTGTGACAGTCCTTATCTCTGTGGTTGCCTTGGCAATCGCCATGCCTATCGCTCTTGGCGTAGCGATCTTCTTGACTAACTATGCGCCAAAGTCGGCGGTGAAACCCCTGGGATTCTTGGTAGATATGCTTGCTGCTATCCCATCCATTGTTTATGGTTTGTGGGGCTGGCAGGTACTCGGTCCTGCTTTGTCTGGATTCTACGAGTGGCTCAACGGCTGGGCAGGCGGCTTCTTCCTCTTTGCCACCTATTCCAACTCGCCATCATTCGACACGGCACGCAACATTATGACTGGTGGCGTGGTATTGGCAGTGATGATTTTGCCTATTATTGCAGCAACTGCTCGTGAGGTATTTGTGCAAACCCCGCGCGGTCATGTGGAATCTGCGTTGGCGTTGGGTGCAACACGTTGGGAAGTGGTGCGCATGAGTGTATTGCCTTTCGGTATGCCAGGTTTCGTTTCTGGTTCCATGCTTGGTCTTGGTCGTGCTCTTGGTGAAACGATGGCATTGTATATGGTTGTCTCACCTTCTTCTGCGTTCCGTTTCTCGCTTTTCGACGGTGGTACTACCTTTGCGACAGCTATTGCTAATGCGGCACCTGAGTTCAATAATGATATTAAAGCGGGCGCATATATTGCAGCTGGTCTAGTGCTTTTCGCCTTGACATTCGTCGTTAATGCCTTTGCCCGTTCTTTAGTCTCGAAGAAGAAATAATCAGGGGGAAAAATGACTACAGCTCTTGCTAAGAAACCGACTTTCACTGGGATTTCTGGTTCCCGTAAAGCCGTCGATAAAGTTATGACCGGCATTATCTACTTCTGTATGTTGCTGGCTTTGGTGCCGTTGGTATGGGTACTGTTTGAGTTGATTAAGCGTGGATTGACGCCAGTGCTTTCACCGCAATGGTGGACTACTTCGCAGTTGGGCATCATGTATACGTCCGCTGGTGGTGGTGCTTTGCACGCTATTGTCGGTACGCTCGTTCAGGTTGGTATCGCCTCCCTTGTTTCCATTCCTATCGGTATTTTTACTGCTATTTACTTGGTGGAGTATGACCGTGGTGGAGCACTTGGTCGTATGACTACCTTTATGGTCGATATTCTCTCTGGTGTGCCGTCGATTGTTGCTGCATTGTTCGTGTACTCAATGTGGATTGTGATGTTTGGTTTTGAGCGCTCTGGTATGGCGGTTGCTATTTCCTTGGTTCTGCTGATGATTCCAGTGGTAGTGCGTAATACAGAAGAAATGCTGCGCATTGTGCCAGTGGAATTGCGTGAATCTTCCTATGCCTTGGGTGTGCCAAAGTGGAAAACCATCATGCGCATTGTGCTGCCGACGGCGCTATCTGGAATCGTGACCGGTATCATGCTTGCGATTGCTCGTGTGATGGGTGAGTCGGCACCAGTGCTGATTTTGGTCGGTGCTACCCAGGCGATTAACTGGGATGCTATGACTGGTCCGCAGTCGTCATTGCCATTGATGATGCTTGATATGTATAAGGCAGGAACCTCAGATGCTGTTTTGGACAAGCTATGGGGAGCTGCATTCACCTTGGTTCTCATTATTGCTGTGCTCAATATCGCGGCACGGTTTATCTCTGCAAAGTTCTCAATCAAACAATAGTTCTGGAGTAATTCATGTCTAAGCTGTCTATTCAAGATCTCAACATCTACTACGACAATGGCAATAAGCATGCTGTAGAAAACGTCAATCTGGAAATTCCTGCACGTGCGGTAACAGCATTCATTGGGCCATCTGGTTGTGGTAAATCTACCGTTTTGCGTTCCCTGAACCGAATGCATGAAGTAACCCCTGGAACTATGGTTAAGGGCAAAATTTTGCTTGATGGGGAAGACATCTACGCCGCAAATGTAGATCCTGTGTCCGTGCGCAGCACCATTGGTATGGTGTTCCAGAAGGCTAATCCTTTTCCAACCATGTCTATTGAAGACAATGTGGTGGCAGGGCTTAAACTTGCTGGCGAAAAGAATAAAAAGAAACTGAAAGAAGTTGCTGAGCGTTCTTTGCGCGGCGCTAACTTGTGGGAAGAAGTCAAAGACCGCTTGGATCAGCCTGCCAACAAGCTCTCTGGTGGTCAGCAGCAGCGTCTATGTATTGCGCGTGCGATTGCGGTAGAGCCAGAAATTTTGCTCATGGACGAGCCTTGTTCTGCCCTTGACCCTCACTCCACTCTTGCGGTGGAAGATTTGATTCATGAGCTCAAGGAAGAGCTGACCATCATTATTGTTACGCACAATATGGAGCAAGCTCGACGAGTTTCTGATCAAACAGCTTTCTTCTCTATTCAGAAGCAGGGCGAGCCTGGTCGTTTGATTGAGGTTGCTGATACAAAGAAGATCTTTAATAATCCTGATTGCAAAGAAACAGAAGATTATGTTTCTGGTCGTTTTGGGTAATCGAGTGGATTAACACCCTAGAGTGCCCCTAAAGAGCACACCCCTGCGGGGGTGTTTTCTTTTATGTCGTTATGTCGATGGGGGTAACCATATGAGTGAGATGAAAATTAAATGCTCTTCTTGCCCTATTGAATGCGATTTTATCCTGAGAGCAGATATTATGTAGGGACAATAGCTTAGGTTGTTAAAACTAAGCGATTGCACATAGAAGATTAGAGTGGGTCATAAGGAATATCAGGTATGAATACTTCGTCATCCGGATTACATCGGATACTAGATTGGCGTCCCCGTAGCGCTTTTGCTCGGACTCTCATTGTGTTACTTCTTGTGGTGCCACTGGCTGTCGCCGTGGCATATATGTGGACAATGTGGGATCCACGTCATTACCTTCATGATGTGAAGCTGGCAGTGGTCAATAAAGATACTGGTGCTGCACAAAATGGTAAGCAAGAGCAATTTGGGCAAAAAGTTGCTGAGGGATTGATCGATACTGAGTATCTCAATTTTGAGCCGGTAAGCGTCGAGGAAGCAGAAAAGGGTTTGGTAGAAGGGAAGTATCTTTTTACTGTGGAGATCCCAGAGGATTTCTCGCAAAAAGTGCTTACCGTTGTGAGCGATCAACCCCAGCAGCCTGTGATTGATGTTTCGTATAACGATTACAACGGTACAAATACGCCATTGCTCACCAATGCGTTGGTATCAGAGATCCAAAAGAGTGTGTCTAAAGGTATTCAGCGAGGTTATGCTGAGCAGATTTTGAGCGGAATGAAGCAGCTCGGTGAGGGGCTTGGCACCGCAGCTGATGGTGCCGCTCAATTGGATAATGGTGCTACCAAATTGCATGACGGTACTACTCAGGGCGTTGATGGTGCGCGCCAGCTCAAAGAGGGCACCACAAAGCTACTAGATGGCTCCAACCAACTTGTCTCGGGGCAGGATCAGATACTAGATGGTACCCGTCAGCTTGGCGACGGCATGACGCAAATTGATGATGGTGTCGGGAAATTGACAGATACCATGTTGCCTTTAGTGGAGCAGGTGCAAAATCTGGCTAGCACAATTCAACCCATGATTGATTCCATGCGCATGATTGGTCTTAATGCTCAAGCAGATCAGCTCCAAAGCCAGTTGGCGCAGCTCAATAACTCTAATCCAGAAAATATGGCAGCACAGTTGCGCAAATTAAAAGATGGTACTGCCCAGGTGCGCTACAACCTCACTGATCCTTCATCGCAATATCTTGGTGGTATGCTCAAGCTCAACGATGGGCAGCACCAGCTTAACGACGGTATCGTCCAGCTTGATAATGGAGTAGGTCGTCTTTATGACGGAACTCAACAGCTCAACGCGGGAACTCAACAACTCAAAGACGGTACCACTCAGCTTTCTACTGGCCTAAGTGCTGGTGCAGCCCAGGCGCCAAAGATCAATGATTTGCCAGGCTCTGTGCAGCAAATGTCCGTGCCTATTATTTATGAGAGCAACAACGCTCACGCGGTACAGACTCAAATGGATGAGCATGACCCCACTCAGCTAAAGCTCAACGGTGGTGTGTCTATGATTTTGATTCTGGTCTTTGGATTCTTGCTCATGGCGGTTGTGGCAATGTTGTTGCCGGATGTACTGGGACGTATGCGCAAGACTAAGGCAATGATTCCAGCAATATGGTCGTTCTTTGTGACATCGGTAGTTAATATGATTGTGCTCTTGGTTATGGCAGGTGTATCGACCACAATGAACTGGAAACCGGAAAATTGGGGTGCGGTGCTACTCGTTCTTGCCCTCATTGCTATGACTGGTGCTGCCGTCTACCAGTTCTTCCTGGTACTCTTTGGTCGCCTCGTCGGTGGTATTTTCTCCTTAGGCTTCTTAGGCTATGGTGCTTTCTCCTTCGGTGGCATTTGGCCACTATCGCTGACCCCAAGCGCACTAAAGATATTCCACAGTGTGCACCCTATGTCCTATGCTCGTTATGCTTTCGTGCGTGCCACCGACGGCATTATTGACTCAACATTCTGGGTTGGCATTATCGGGCTTGTGCTGAGCATTGTGCTTTCTCTCGCACTGACCTATCTTGTTCGAGTATTGCGCGTTCGACGCAATAAGGAACAAGAACTGCTCAGCGCCCAGCACACTCAGCAGTTCGGCATTGCCTAATGGGTATTGCCTAATGAATGCGGACTGGCTGGTGCCAGTTGAGGCATGAAGAAAAAACTCGGTGTCTTGCTTTTGCCAAGGCACCGAGTTTTCTTAATTTTTTATTGCCGTTATTCTTCCGAGGGCAGAGAACCGCGATAAGAGCGACTAAATTGCTTCTCTAGCTGCTGGAACCTCTGGGCAAATTCCTTTTCTGCTTCTTGTGCTTTTCGCTCATCGAGATAAGCGGAAGAGTCTAGTCCTGTGACCAAGAAAATGATTTGCGCTGCCACATTGACGCAGTGGTCGGCAAACCGCTCAAAGTATCGGGCGATAAGCGCCATGTCTACTGCTTCTTTGGTGGTGTATTTCCACGGGCGCGTGGTCAAAATCGCCATGAGATGACGATGTAAATCATCAACAGCATCATCATCTTCCTGGAGTTTTAGCGCATCTTCTGGGTCAGGTGCAATGAGAATATCTCGAATTTGCCCTAACATACTGGTGCATAAGCGAATTATCTCTTGAAAATAACCCAAGTATTCCTCAGGAACGGTGAACTCTGGGTAGCGTCGTCGCGCCGACTTAGCAGTGTGCTGCATAAGAGTACCCATGCGGCTGAAATCCTGCACGATATGAATTGAGCTAATCACCTGTCGCAGATCACGTGCAATGGGTGCTTCTAGCACTAGCAAATCAATGGCGCGCTGAGTACATCGTGCTTGTATTTCGTTTAGATCATCAGAAAGAGAAAGAGCGTCTTCAGCTTCTTGAAGTGACTGCCCAATTAATGCTTTCGACGCTTTGCCAAGGAGAACCGACACGGTATCACACATAATGATGAGGTCGTGAGCAAAGACATCGAGACTTTCCTGATAAGCAGTACGCATGAGGACACTATAGAACAATCGCTATATTTTCGCGTGTCGAGCGAAAAGGGTTTGCTTAGGGTTTACCAGCTATTAACCGCCCGAATGCATAATATCGGCGCCTTCCGGTACCCGGTCATCTTCTGGATCATCTAACCAACCTTCAGGGAGTAGCACTTTTGCAGGGGATCCTTGGCGTCCTCGCGCGCCATCGGCATCATCTGCCAAGGCAGTGCTGTCTTGCCACGGAGCCAGAGCTTCCCGCAATTGCTCAAGTGTGCTTATTCGAGATAACGCTGCGCGTACTTCGCCACCCACAGGGAAACCACGCAAATACCAACCCATATGTTTGCGCAGATCACGGCAGCCTTTTTCCTCGCCGTCGTGTGCCACTAATAACTGTGCATGGCGATAAATGATGCGAGTTACCTCACCTAAAGTGGGTTGCGCCGGCAATTCTTTGCCGCTCAACGCTGCGCTAAGCTCGGGGAATAACCACGGGCGACCAAGGCAGCCGCGACCCACGACCACCCCATCGCAACCAGTCTCTGCCATCATTTTCTGGGCGTCGTAAGCATTAAAAATATCGCCATTGCCGAGTACGGGAATGCCGGTGTGCGCCAAATGCTGCTTGAGTGCGGTGATTTCTTGCCAATCAGCGTTGCCGGAATAGCGTTGTGCTGCGGTTCTGGCGTGGAGGGCTACGGCTGCCGCCCCTTCTTCCACAGCGATACGTCCTGCGTCGAGATGTGTTTTGTGTTCCTCATCAATGCCTACGCGGAACTTTACTGTGACAGGAATATCTGTGCCCTCGGTTGCGCGCACTGCTGCTGCAACGATATTGCCGAATAAGCGTCGTTTATAGGGGAGGGCGGAGCCGCCACCGCGCCTGGTTACTTTGGGTACTGGGCATCCAAAGTTCATGTCGATATGGTCGGCGAGATTTTCCTCGACGATCATCTTTGCGGCTTTATAGGTGTATTCCGGGTCGGTGGTGTAGAGCTGTAGGCTGCGTGGATTCTCGCTGGGGGCAAAGGTAATCATGTGCATTGTTTTTTCGTTGCGTTCTACCAAAGCGCGCGCGGTAATCATTTCGCATACGTAAAGACCAGCTACAGTGCCTGTTTTCTCGATTTCTTGTTCTCGGCACAGGGTGCGGAAAGCGACATTTGTCACTCCTGCCATGGGTGCAAGAACCACGGGGGAGTGCAGTGTTAAAGAACCGATTGCAAGACTCACTGTAGCCATTGTTCTCTTTTCTTGCGATGAATACAAATGCGTGTGCGGAATGTGTTGTGGATTATGTGAGGAATGACGGATTCGCAAAAAGTAAAAAAAAAGGGGGTGAGGTTATGGGGGTGATAGCTAAGGTAAAACGTGTTATGGGTTACTATTGTGGCTGTCATAACTAAAAACCTATGCTTTGTGATGTTTCACAGTTCATATGAGGAGGATTGATGTCTGAGCGTATTGCGAATGCCAAGCTAAGCAGCAAGGTAATGACTGCCCAAGAAGCCGCTCAATTCGTTAATAACGGTGACACCGTCGGAATGTCTGGCTTTACTGGCGCAGGCTATCCAAAAGCACTTCCAACTGCTATTGCTGAGCGTGCGAAAGAAGCTCATGCTCGTGGTGATGAGTACAAGATCAATGTATTCACAGGTGCATCTACTGCTCCTGATTGTGATGGTGTGCTTGCAGAAGCAGATGCTATTGGCCTGCGTATGCCTTACCAGTCTGACCCAATTTTGCGTAGCAAAATTAACGAGGGCGTGAGTGAGTATGTTGACTACCACCTATCTGAGTCTGGTCTTTATGTAGAGCAGGGTTTCTTCGGCAAGATGGATGTTGCCATTGTTGAGGCTGTGCGCATTACTGAAGATGGCAGCATTGTTCCTTCTTCCTCAATTGGTAATAACGTGGAATACCTTGATAATGCAGAAAAAATCATTATCGAGGTGAACTCCTGGCAGTCCTTGGAGCTAGAGGGTATGGCGGATATTTACCGCATTAACCGCTTGCCTAATCGTCAGCCAATCCCATTGACTGCACCTGAGCAGCGCATTGGTACCACCACCATCGACATTGATCTTGACAAAGTCATCGCTGTGGTAGAAACAGACGCCCCAGATCGCAATGCGCCATTCAAGCCTATTGACGACCAATCACGTCAGATTGCTGGTCACTTCCTTGACTTCCTTGAGGGTGAGGTTGCAGCTGGTCGCCTCAGCTATGACGGCTACATTATGCAGTCTGGTGTAGGTAATGTGCCTAATGCTGTGATGGCAGGTTTGTTGGACTCCAAGTTTGAGAACATCAAGGCATACACTGAGGTTATTCAGGACGGTATGGTTGATCTTATCGACGCAGGTAAGATGACTGTGGCTTCTGCAACTTCCTTCTCCTTGTCGCCTGAGTATGCAGAGCGCATGAATAATGAAGCATCACGGTATGCAAAGCAAATTATTTTGCGTCCGCAGCAGATTTCTAACCACCCAGAGTTGGTGCGTCGTCTTGGCTTGATCGCTACTAATGGTTTGATCGAGGCAGATATTTACGGAAACGTAAACTCCACCAATGTTGTTGGTTCTCGCATTATGAATGGTGTCGGTGGTTCCGCAGACTTCACTCGTAATGGATTCATCTCCTCATTCATCACGCCTTCCGACGCTAAGGGCGGAGCTATTTCCGCTATTGTTCCTTTCGTATCTCACGTGGATCACACTGAGCAAGATGTCAAGGTCATTATCACTGAGTATGGTTATGCGGATCTTCGTGGTTTGCCACCACGTCGTCGTGCGCAAAAGATTATTGACATTGCACATCCTGATTACCGTCCACTCTTGCAGGATTACTATGATCGTGCCCTTGCATACGCTCAGGAGAACAAGCTCATGCATACTCCACACTTGCTTGGTGAAGCATTGAGTTTCCATCAGCGTTTCCAAGAGACTGGAACGATGAAGAAGTAAAAGAGAAGTAAAGATTTGCTTTCTCCTATTTACACCCACATAGCTGTGATGTAGTATCCCTCAATGGCTATGTGGGTTTCTTTATGGAAAATCCTGAGTAAAAGTGACATAAACCCCGAAGGGTAAATGAAGGGTAAAAAGATGAATGCACAGTTTGTGCCAGAAAAAAGCCAAAAATCAAAAGGAATACTCATCGCGTTAGCTGCGGCAGTTGTGGTGATTATTGCGGTTGTGAGCTTTATTTTCTTGGGGAAGAATACTGATTCCACTTCCACTCAAACAAGCGCTGCGAGTGTTTCTGAAACTACAGAGAGTTTCGAGCGTCCCAGCGACGGCTATGTGGATGACTCAGGTGCACAGCAGTCATTAGAAGCTCCGGCAGTAGGTGAAGCTGAAAACGTAACCACAATGTCCATGATGATTGCTGGCGCGCAGGCTCCTATTGATTTTGTGCAGCTTACCGACACGGGCACTCTCTTGCCTCCTGAGGACGTTAGTCGGCTGGGCTGGTATTCTGCCTCTGCTGTTCCAGGCAGTAACGCCAATGACGGCACCACTGTGATCACTGGACACGTTAATGACGCCTCCCAAGGTGCTGGATACGCTTTCCAATTCACAAAACTACAGCTTGGCGACGAAATCTCAATTAACGTCGATGGTCAAGAACGGAAATTCCGAGTATCCATCGCACCACAGCACTATCTCAAAGGCTCAGAAATGCCTGAGGTTGTGAATCGGGATCAAGGTGCAAACCAGTTGGTGCTCATTACCTGTGGCGGTCGCTTTGTGGGTGGAACTTTAGGTTATGAGGACAATATCATCACCGTTGCTGATCCGGTGTAGCTCATGAGCGCATAAAGAGTAATCCTAGAAACTACTCCAGTGGGGAAGAATCACCCCTGGGGTAGTTTTTTCATTTTGGACTTTTGAGGAGGTGTTGTGGCTGCTTGATTGATGGTTTAGTGAGGTGATAAGTGGGTAAATTTTTATGAAACTTTCAGTTTGGGGCTTGACTGAGCGAATTTTATTCACAACAATGGTTACTGGTCTGACATGAAGACAAGCGCTTTATCTGCGTAGATGAAGTTGCTTAGATCCGTTTAAGAATAAAAAGAAAAAGGATAGGAAGTACCTATGTCCCACTTCTCTCGACGTGCACTAGCTGTTGCTGCTGCATCAACTTTGGCTGTTTCCTCTTTGACCGGCGTTGCTTTCGCTTCTTCAGGAAGTGGCGCTTCTCTTCAAGGAGCTTCTGAAAAGTCTTCTGATGCTTCAACTCCGGATGCTGGCGATGCAAGCGTTAAGTCTTCTACTCCTGTTGCTCCTGCTCAGGGGGGGGGTAACGAGTCCGAGGATGTAGCGCCTCAGTCTCCTGCGCCTTCTACTACTCCTGCTAAGGACGCTCCTGCTGAGTCTGAGACTCCTGCTGCGGGTGAAGAGTCTGCTGATTCCGAGGCTCCTGCTAGCACCAAAGAAGAAGCTCCTTCTGAGGACGTAAAGCCTTCTGAATCTGAGGCTGCTGCTGCGGATGCAGAGCCTTCTGAGTCCAAGGCTGCTTCCTCTTCTGCTGCTTCTGAGTCCAAGGCTGCTGCTACCACTTCTGCTAAGGAAGAGGAGAAGAAGGAAGAGCCAAAGCCTGTTGTTCCTGCTCCTGTTGCTCCTGCCAAGGAAGAGAAGAAAGAAGAGAAGAAGGAGGCTCCAAAGCCTGCTGCTTCTGTAAAGAAAGAAGCTCCTAAGGCTAAAGCTAAGGCTACTTCCTCTGCCGCTAAGAAGGCTCCTACCGGTAAGCCACTAGCTTCTAACGCTAAGCGTAAGGCTGTGAAGTCTGTACCTTCTGGTGCTACCGGTGACAACGCAGCTGTTCCTGCTTACATCGGCTAAGCATTTTCTTTCTGTATAACTACTCCGCGCAAGCATGACGAAGTGTTTGCCCGGAGTATTATCTATTTTTCTCGTTGTGGGTTCGTGTGTTTTTCTAGATGAATTTTAGCTAAACTTTCCTCAAGCGACTTGCAAGTAACTTGACTGAGAAAATCTTATTAACCACAATAATGAATGTTCGATATGTTGGCTAAGTTCCTCATTATTACAGGAAATCTAAATATCTTGTATTGGTCGGGTGCTTAGAGAATCTAAGAATAAATAGGATGTATTCATGTTTCATTTCTCTCGACGTGCACTAGCTGTTGCTGCTGCGTCAACTTTGACTGTTTCTTCTCTTACCGGTGTAACTATCGCTAATGCTCAAGCTGGTGGCGGTAATGGCAACTCCCCAGGTTTTATTGTGACAGAAACAGTCAATGCTCAGCCTACCGGTGCTATTTGCGCTTCAACTGGTGGTAAAGATGGTCTTACAGCCTGCACTGATGGCAAGGACGATAAAAAAGAAGACACTCCTGCTGCTCCTGCTGCTTCTACTCCTGCAACAACTTCTCCTGCGCCAAAGGAATCAGTAGTGACTACCACTGTCACCACAACTGACAAAGAGGAAGTTGCTGACCAGAAGCCTGCTAAAGAAGACAATAACCCTGCTATTAGCCAGGGAACTTCTAATGGTGAAACATGTCAGGTAATTGGTGGCATTAAGCAATGCGCACCAGCTCCTGCTGCACCTGAAAATTCTCCTGCTCAAGAGGCGCCTACTTCTCCAGCTGACGTAGCTGCTACGACAAGCGCTGCAGAGCTTACTTCAGAGAAGAAAGAGGAGCCTGCTGCTCCAGCTACCACTCCTGCTAAGGAAGAGGAGAAGAAGGAAGAGCCAAAGCCTGCTGCTCCAGCTCCTGCTCCTGTCAAGGAAGAGAAGAAGGAGGCTCCAAAGCCTGCTGCTCCTGCAAAGAAAGAAGCTCCTAAAGCTAAGGCTACTACCTCTGCCGCTAAGAAAGCTCCTACTGGTAAGCCACTAGCTTCTAACGCTAAGCGTAAGGCTGTGAAGTCTGTACCTTCTGGTGCTACTGGTGACAACGCAGCTGTTCCTGCTTACATCGGCTAAAGTTTAGGCAAAACTGACTGTCTTTCGCTTTTTATTCATGCTCTGTATTGCGTTTTCCGCAGTGCAGAGCATTTTTGTATGTTTCCCCAAAAACATATTGGACTAATTAGGTTAGCCTAGCTAAAATGTACGCGGTAATGAGATGTATGTGCTTGTCGACGAACACCCAAGCCAAAAATTTAGGTGAGCGTCGATAAGCAAAAATCTGTGACTCCTCGAGAAAAGGAAAGAATGTTTACTAAGTTTTCTAAACTCGCCGTCGTCGTTGCTACCGCAAGTATTGCGCTAACTGGTTGTTCCCAAGGCGCTTCGGATTCTGCTCAAGAAAAATCCAGCGAGAAAACCTCGAACGCCACATCGGCTGCGGCGGAGAATACAACCCTGAGTATCACCGATAACCACGGCACTGTGGAAATCAAAACTCCAGTTTCACGCCCTGTGTCCACTGATAACCGCACTTTTGAGGTTCTCGACCAGTGGGGTGTGAAACTGGTAGCTGCCCCCAAAATGCTTGTTCCGTCCACCATTCCTGACTACAAAAACGATGATGAGATTCTCGACATTGGTTCTCATAAAGAACCAAATCTTGAGGTGATCGTCGCAGCGGAACCTGACCTCATTATCAATGGTCAGCGTTTTGGGCGCTCCTACGAGCAAATCAAGGAAATGAATCCAGATACCCCTATTGTTGAGTTGGAGCCTCGCGAAGGGGAGCCATTTGCCGATGAGCTTAAGCGCCAAGTCACCGAGCTAGGAAAAATCTTCGACAAAGAAGATGAAGCCCAGAAGTTGATCGAAGACTTTGATAAAGCTGTAGAGCGCGCTAAGAAAGCATATAACGGCAACGATACCGTCATGGCTGTGAATGTTTCCGGTGGTCAGATTGGGTATGTAGCGCCTAGCACTGGCCGTGTATGGGGTCCGGTATTTGACCTGCTAGGTCTTAAGCCTGCACTAGAGGTTCCTAATGCTTCTGATAACCACAAGGGTGATGACATTTCCCCAGAAACAATCGCTGAATCTAACCCTGACTGGATTTTTGTTCTTGACCGCGACGGCGCCATCAGCAAAGGCAAGGACGGCTACACCCCGGCTTTGGATGTCATCAAGAACAACCCAGCACTGGGTAATGTGGCGGCAATTAAAGATGAGAAAACTGTGTTGGCTCCTGAGGATACCTACACCAATGAGTCCATCATCACCTACACCGAGATCTTGAACTCTATTGCTGATTCTTTCGAGGCGAAGAAATAACGCTACATGAGCACCCAACCCCAACTCAGCCCTGTTTCTCGTGCTTCCGCTACGCCTCGTGGTTCTGGTACTTTTCGTGCGGGCGGCGCACTTTTTAACTGGACACTCCTGCTAGGCATAGTGGCAGTAGCGTTTTTGCTCCTACTGTCCCTGCTGACAGGCGAGTACGATATTTTCAGCAAAGGCGATGGGCGCGAGATTTTCCTCAGTATCCGCATCCCACGCACTGTGGCTCTTGTCCTCTCCGGTGCGGCTATGGCAATGAGCGGTCTGGTTATGCAGCTCATCACCCAGAACCGCTTTGTGGAACCCACAACCACAGGCACGACCGAGTGGGCTGGGTTGGGTTTGCTCTTCGCTATGGTCTTTGTACCAGGTTCTTCCATCCTGGGGAAGATGGTGTGCGCAGTGATTTTTTCTTTCATTGGCACCATGGTTTTCTTTTTATTCTTACGACGCATCTCTTTGCGTTCTTCCCTCGTCGTTCCCATTATCGGAATCATGCTGGGGGCGGTGGTGAGCTCCGTGTCCATGTTCTTTGCTCTCAAAACGGACACTTTGCAATCCCTCGGAGTGTGGTTTCAGGGGAGTTTCACCTCCGTCTATAAAGGACAATATGAGGTGTTATGGCTGGTCTTAGCTATTGTGATCGCTGTTTTTATTCTTGCTGACCGTTTGACCATTGCTGGTCTTGGTGAGGATGTAGCAACTAATGTGGGCTTGAACTATAACCGCATTGTGATTATTGCTACTGGGCTTATTGCTATTGCTACTGGCGTGGTCACTGTTGTTGTCGGAAGTTTGCCCTTTCTGGGATTGATTGTGCCTAATATCGTCAGCATGTGGCGCGGCGACGATGTTCGCAGCAATCTACCTTGGGTGTGCCTTGCTGGAATTGCTCTGATTACCACCTGTGACCTGCTGGCTCGCACCATTATTTCTCCTTTTGAGATTCCTGTATCTGTCATTCTTGGTGTCATTGGTGCTGTTGTGTTTGTGGTGCTGATTGTGAGGGGAGCTCGTCGTGGCTAAAGCAGTTTCAGTGGCTAGAACTGCCAGCTCAGGGCCTTTTCATTCCACACAAGCCAGGTGGCGTTATTGGTTGATTTTGTGTGCGGTGCTCGTCGTGGGCGTGGGGTGTGCGGCTGGACTGTTGGCGTACAAGAACCCTGTGGAGTTTGGAACCAGGGCGTTTTGGCTTATCGCTAAGCATCGTCTCGACGGTGTGATCGCTATGGCGATTGTGGCTTTCTGTCAAGGAATAGCCACAGTTGCTTTCCAAACAGTGACCAATAACCGCATTGTCACCCCCTCCATCATGGGCTTTGAGTCCCTCTACCGGGCTATCCACACCACCACGATTTTTCTCTTCGGCGCCGTTGGCTTCATTCAAGCCAGCACCACAGGAATGTTTGTGCTGCAAATAGTGCTCATGGTGGCGTTGTCTCTGCTACTGTATTCCTGGCTGCTGACAAGCAAGCACGCCAATATCCATGCCATGCTCTTAATCGGTGTGGTCATCGGCGGGGGATTAGGTTCCCTATCTGCATTTATGCAAAGACTGCTCACCCCCAGTGAGTTTGATTTGCTCACGACGCGCCTCTTCGGCTCAGTCACCAATGCAGACTCTGAGTATTATCCCATTGCCATTCCGCTGTGCCTCTGCGCCGGGGTTGCTATTGTGTTGTGTTCTCGGAAAATGAATGTGCTCTTGCTAGGGCGTGAGGCAGCAACAAATCTAGGAGTCAACCATAAAAGACTATCCATTTTTATTCTTGTGATGGTGTCTATCCTCATGGCGGTGTCCACAGCCCTTGTGGGGCCCATGACTTTCCTAGGTTTCCTCGTTGCTACCTTGACTTACCAGTTAGCTGGGTCTTTTGATCATCGCTATATTTTTCCTCTTGCTGTGGCATTAGGATTTGTTATTTTGACTGGCGCATATTTTGTGATGAATCACATTTTCTATGCTCAAGGCACAGTATCCATCATTATTGAATTCGTCGGAGGCTCTGTGTTTTTGTTTGTACTGCTGAGAAGGGGACGTTTGTGATAAAACTCAACGCCGTTAGCAAAAAATATGATTCCCGCTCAGAAGAATCAGTGCAGATCGGTCCAGTGACTTTAGAGATTCCCGCAGGCGGTATCACTGCTTTAGTGGGGCCCAATGGTGCTGGAAAATCTACCCTCCTGACCATGATTGGGCGCTTACTGGGCATTGACAGTGGGCAGATCTCTGTTGCTGGTTTGGATGTATCCAGCACAAAAAGCGCTGATCTAGCTAAGATTCTTAGTATTTTGCGCCAAGAAAATCACTTTGTGACCCGTCTGACGGTACGGCAGCTTGTGGGCTTTGGGCGTTTTCCCTATAGCAAAGGGCGTTTAACTGCCGCAGATGAGGAGATTATCTCCCGCTATATTGACTTCTTCAATTTGAGTTCTTTGGAAACCCGCTACCTCGATGAGCTTTCAGGAGGGCAACGCCAACGCGCCTACGTAGCGATGGTGCTGTGCCAAGAAACGGATTATATTCTTCTCGACGAACCCCTGAATAACCTCGACATTGCTCATTCTGTTGAGATGATGAAGCATTTGGAGCAGGCTGCCCGTCAGTTTGGGCGCACTATTATCGTCGTACTGCATGATATTAATTTTGCCGCACGTTATGCGCAGTATATTTGTGCAGTTAAAGATGGCCGTATTGCCCGCTTTGGTTCTGCCGCAGAAATTATGGACGACGCTACCCTCAGCGAGATTTTCAATACTCCTATCCAGGTTATTGACGGCCCGGACGGTCCCATCGCCTGCTATCACTAGAGTTCGGCGCTAACACAGTGAATGCCGAACGTGTCGAAATTTTGCCGTTTTTTCGACATATCCCTCTCACATCTGCGGATTAAAAACATCGTTTCAGAACTTCTTGAACCCTATTTGAGATGCCGCTTCCACATTGATTTATATTTTTCTTTCGACGTGTTTTTGTGGTGTTGTGGTGGGGATTTGTGTTTTTTTGTTGGGGTGTGTAACTTTGTGTGAGTCGCTCAGGGCGGTTGTGCTTGTGGGTGGTGGGGGATTCCATTGTGATGCATGGTTTGTTGTGTG
>NZ_RZUE01000003.1:0-458326 GCF_017918135.1 Corynebacterium sp. sy017 | reverse complement strand
AGAGCATCCCATCGACGAGACAAAAACACTCCCCACAAAAAAACAAATGTTAATCAACCATCAAAAAATGATCACTATCAGTACACTATCGAGTTCTCAAACAACACCCACCACCAAACACCAACCCCCAACAAAGAAGCCAGCACTCAACAGCAGCGAAAATAAACAATACAAACAACACCCCACCACTGTCAAACACACAGCACACAACAGGTTTTTAGAAAAAGAAATCGGAGCAATATACTTGCTCCGATAACGAATTAGGGTCTATGAAAAGTGAATACCAGCAAAATTCTTCTTCCCTTTGCGCAACACTAACCATGCATCATGCAATAAATCCACTGACTCAGGTTGCCAGTTCTCATCGCTAATCCGCTGATTATTAACATAGGCGCCACCTTCTTTGATTGTTCGTCGCGCAGCTCCCTTAGAATCAACTAGACCACTTTCTACTAACAAATCAATAATTGTATAGCCATTGTCTAGTGATAATTCAGCAACTTTTGTTTCATGCAAGGCTCCGGAAAGTGTTTCCTCATCAAGATCAGCTAATTCTGCGCGTCCGAATAAGGCAGAAGCAGCTAACTCAACAGCATGGGTGGCAGTTTCACCATGCACTAGATTAGTCATTTCTTGCGCTAGTCGTCGTTGAGCTTCACGCAAATGCGGACGCTCCTGCACAGCAACTTCATACTCGGCAATTTCTTCTTGAGTCAGGAAAGTAAACCAACGCAGATAATCCAAAACAACTGAATCACCCGCATTAAGGAAATACTGATACCACGCATACGGGCTAGTTAATTGATCGTCAAGCCATAGTTTTCCGCCACCAGTAGACTTACCAAACTTATTTCCCTGCGCGTCAGTAACCAAAGGCACTGTTATTCCATGCACCTTTGCACTATCAACACGACGATTCAGATCAACACCAGAGACAATATTTCCCCATTGATCCCCGCCTCCTACTTGCAGAACGCAATCATACTGACGACGTAACTGCACGAAATCATTAGCTTGCAGCAGCATATAGGAGAACTCGGTGTAAGAGATGCCGTCACTTTCCAAACGGCGCTTCACAGTATCGCGATCAAGCATGGTATTAAGTGAAAAGTTTTTTCCAACATCACGCAAAAATTCAATTACTGACATACCAGAAGTCCAGTCAGCATTATTGACCATGCGTGCTTTATGTGCTGTTGCACCAGTCTCACCACCATCAAAATCAACGAAACGTCGAAGTTGCTTTTTGATGGACTCCAAATTCTGGGCAACTTTTTCTTCGGTAAGCATCACACGCTCACCTACATCACGTGGATCGCCGATCATGCCAGTAGCCCCACCAGCCAACATAATAGGGCGATGCCCATATTGCTGGAATCGGCGCATGATGAGCATAGGAACTAGATGTCCAGCGTGCAAAGAATCACCTGTCGGATCAAATCCACAGTATAACGTAATTGGTTTTTCACACTCTTGGCGCAATGCCTCTATATCGGTTGAGTCGTTAATCAAACCGCGCCACTGCAGCTCATCAATAATATTATCAGGCATAGAAATCCTTTTACTTACATCAGTATGTTTGTGAATTATGAATTTTTATTCCAGTCAAAGGCTTTCTCGGCAAGAAGCACTGGAATATCATCTTCGATTCGATATGCCTTCCCTAAGCGTTCATTGAGAAGAACATTATCTTCTGGAATATACGTCAGATCACCTTTGTCAATAGGACATACAAGAATATCCATAAGCTCAGCAGAAATAGCCATGTGTTCCACCCTACTCTAGAAGACCAAAGACAGGTGCGCTAATCGCGTACACCATGCTCAGCCCACTCTTTGTACTGTGCATTAAGTTCATTCACGCGTACACGCTGTTCATCCACACAGGGCTGCGCAGTGCCACCACGCGTACTACGGGCAGCAACTGCACCTTCTACAGTAAGCACTTCTCGAACAGCTGGATGAAGTCGCTCATCGACGCTAGCGAGTTCTTCATCGGTTAATTCATCTAATTCGACACCACGTTGCTCAGCGATACGCACGCAAGCTCCCGATGCCTCATGTGCTTCTCGGAATGGTACTCCCTGACGCACCATCCACTCTGCCAAATCGGTAGCCAAGGTATATCCTGCTGGTGCTAACTCCAACATACGATCTGGATGGAATACCAGAGTAGATACCAACCCAGTCATTGCTGGCAGTAACAGCTTAAGCTGAGTAACTGAATCCACAATAGGCTCTTTATCTTCTTGCAAATCACGATTATATGCCAATGGCATCGCTTTCAACGTAGCCATAAGACCAGATAAATTGCCAATAAGGCGTCCAGTTTTTCCACGCGCCAATTCTGCAACATCCGGATTCTTTTTCTGCGGCATAATAGAGGATCCCGTAGACCAGGAATCATGCAAAGTTATATACCCAAACTCTGGTGTGGACCATGCAATGATCTCCTCGGCAAGCCGTGACATATCAACCGCAATTTGAGCCAAGACATATGCAGTTTCAGCTGCAAAATCACGCGAACTTGTGGCGTCGAGAGAATTATCGGCTGCACTATCAAAACCAAGTTCAGCTGCAATCGCCTCTGGATCTAACTGCAGCGATGAACCCGCTAATGCACCTGATCCATAAGGACTGACTGCCAAGCGCTTATCGAGATCTTGCAATCGCTCGATATCTCTCAACAATGGATGTGCATGAGCTAAGAGCGCATGAGCTAAAAGCACTGGTTGAGCTGCTTGAAAATGTGTCTTCCCTGGCATAATAACACCAGGGTGCTGAGCCGCTTGTGCAGATAATGCATCTACTAACTCACTAACATCTAATGCCAATGCGCGGATTGCATCACGCACCCACATACGAAATAGTGTGGCAACTTGATCATTTCGGGAACGTCCAGCTCTTAATCGACCTCCCACTTCAGCACCGACTATATCAATCAAGCCACGCTCCATTGCCCCATGCACATCCTCATCAGTAGGCAATGGTGCAAAACTACCATCTGCGACAGCTTTTCCAAGCTCATCAAGTCCAGACAGCATGGTATCGAGGTCAGCATCACTCAAAAGTCCAGCCTTATGCAAAACCTTTGCATGAGCCTTCGACGCCAACACATCATAAGGAGCCAATACCCAGTCAAAATGTGTAGACACACTCAAGGCAAACATTGCGTCGCTTGGTCCGCCTGAAAAACGACCGCCCCATAATGCACCTTGATTTGTGCCATGCTTTTCCACTGCTATCAAGCTCCTTAATTCATCCTCAACGCTTAGTTTTCCAGCGCTATTCTAGCAAGATTTATTCAGCTGATTTGCGATCACGGCTGTTAGCGATCTTAGATGATAAACCATGCAATTCGACGAAACCTTTAGCCAAGGTCTGGTCGAAAGTGTCGCCGGTATCATATGTTGCCAAGTTGAAGTCGTAAAGCGATGAAGCTGATCGACGACCATTGACCACACATTTTCCAGCATGAAGCACCATACGAATATCACCGGTAACGTGCTGTTGAGTAGACTCAATAAACGCATCAAGTGAGCGTTTTAGCGGTCCATACCATAAACCGTCATAGACTTCTTCAGACCAACGCGCGTCAATGCCGCGCTTATAACGAGCAAGCTCACGCTCAACAGTCACATCTTCAAGTGCTTCATGAGCAGTGATTAAGGCAATCGCCCCTGGCGCCTCATATACTTCGCGAGACTTAATACCAACTAAACGGTCCTCAACCATATCAAGACGACCAACGCCTTGCGCACCTGCGCGGCGGTTAAGCTCTTCAATTGCTTCAAGCACAGTCACTGGACGACCGTCGATTGCAACTGGAACACCAGATTGGAAAGAAATGATGACCTCATCAGGTGCATTTCCTAATGCAGGATCCTCGGTATATGCGTAGAGGTCTTTCGTTGGTGGATTCCACAAATCTTCTAGGAATCCTGTTTCCACAGCACGACCCCATACATTCTGATCAATAGAGAAAGGAGACTTTTTGGATTGCTCAATTGGTAGATTAATCTCTTCTGCAAACGCAATAGCTTTATCGCGCGTCCAAGCATAGTCACGTGCTGGAGCGATAATCTCCAAATCGGGAGCAAGGCTACGGAAACCAACCTCGAAACGCACTTGGTCATTACCTTTACCAGTGCAGCCATGAGATACGTGCGTACCACCATGTTCTTGAGCTGCCTGCACCAGGTGTTTCACAATCAATGGACGTGAAATTGCAGATACCAGTGGATATTGCTTCATATACACACCATTGGCTTTGATCGTCGGTAAGCAATAATCTTCTGCAAATTCATCTTTAGCATCGATCACGATGGACTCTACGGCTCCACAGTCAAGGGCACGCTGGCGAACATTTTCCATGTCCTCCCCGCCTTGACCAAGATCAAGCGATACAGCAACCACTTCTCCCTGAGTCATCTTTGCCAAGTATGGGATTGCTACGGAGGTATCAAGGCCTCCTGAATATGCGAGCACTACACGATTTGTCATTGTTTCTCCTTAATTAATAAATTAATACTTAATTAGCACTTATTTAATGAACTCTATTGCTTCTTTGCGTCGACCGACTCTGTATCAGGCATCCGGTACTTTCGCTGACTAATGATTTCACTGAGCTCTTTGCCGGTCATAGGATCACGTGCCAAAACAAACACAGTATCATCACCTGCGATTGTTCCCACTACTTCTTCCATGCCAACTCGATCAATAAAACTGGCTAAAAACTGAGCAGCTCCCGGTGGAGTACGCAAAACTGCCATATTCGCAGAATAGTCCGTGGAAACCAAAAGATCTTCAAGCATTTTCCGCAATCGTTCCCAGGTACCACTCCCCGCATTTACTTGAGGATTTTCTAATTCACCTACAACATAAAACGAAGCACCATTATCAGGACGCACTTTTCGAGCACCAAGCTCGTCGAGATCACGCGATAGTGTTCCCTGAGTAATCTCTGCACCCTTTTCTTTTAACAAGTCAGATAATTGTTTCTGACTTGTCACCTGCTGCGTCTCCAAAAGATCCACAATCAATGCTTGACGCATTGTGCGTGTCATCTGCCCCATAGCCATTAATTAGTATCCTCAATTTGTAGCAATCATTTGGCATAAAGCCATGCATAATATGGAAATATCTGGCATAAGACCTCGGTTAAGCGAATGTCATCAAGCCGATAAGTATTCATATTATTAAAGAAATGGAATAAATACAACTTGCTTTCAAGGAACACACATCACCCTTTACATGGGCACGATGTCTAAAACACGCAGCAGAACCATGCGCAGAGAATGCACATATTATTGTGGCTGATTCTCAATCAACCATACCATTAAGGCCTTTTGCGCATGCAATCGATTATGTGCTTCTTGAATCACCACCGATTGTGGACCATCAATGACACTAGCAGTTACTTCACTACCTCGATAAGCCGGTAGACAATGCATAAAAATGGCATTCTCACCCGCCTGAGCCATAAGTTCATCGTTGACTTGATAAGGCAAAAAAGGCGTACGACGATCAATGCCATCATTTTCCATTCCCATTGAAACCCACGTGTCGGTAATCACAACATCTGCATCACGCACATGAGCTACATCATCAGTGACTAGCACATGAGCACCAGTAAGTTCAGCGCGCTGCCGTGCTCTATCGACAAAAGACTGCTGGGGTTGGAAACCAGCCGGTGCAATGACTGTGATATCCATACCTGCCGTCGCAAAGCCAATTAAATAAGAATTAGCCATATTATTATTGCCATCGCCAAGATAGACCGCCCGCTTATTTTTTAATCCTGCAACACCTTGCTCAGGACAGAGCTTTTCCACGCAGGTCACTAAGTCAGCAAGAATCTGACAAGGGTGCAAATCATCGGAAAGCCCATTAATGACTGGAACAGTTGCAGCTTCTGCCATATCAACTAAGTTTTGGTGAGCATAGGTACGCCACACAATCGCAGAAGTATAGCCAGACAAAATCGCACCAGTATCTTGTGCTGTCTCACCTTTTGTCAATTGAGTGGAACCAGGTTCAACCATGATTGCATTGCCACCCAATTCTGCGATTGCCGCGCCGAAAGAAAAACGAGTACGAGTCGAACTTTTATCAAAAAGCACCGCTACTGATTGTGGTCCCGCAAAAGTTTTCTTCTCATAAGGATTCTTTTTTAATTCCAAAGCAAGTTCAATAACTTGTGCTTGCTCTGCTGGACTAAGATCATCGTCAGCTAAGAAATGGCGTACTTGTGTACTTACTTGTTGTTCCATTTTGTTACTTTCCTGTTCTAAAACTACACATCCATATTTTTCTATATTTTCATGCTGCATGAACATCTGCTAATAAAGCCGCAAAACGTTCCAAAGCATCATCAATCTCTGCCGTACTGATGATTAATGGCGGAGTAATCCGAATAACATCTGCACGAGGAGCGTTAAGTATCAACCCATACTGAGTAGCTTTTGCCACCAATTGATGCGCAGTTGCTTTTTCCAGCACAGTATTATCAAGCACAACACCAAGCATAAGTCCACGTCCACGCACATGTGCAACGCCTGCTAAAGCAGACAGCCCATCGATGAATCGCTGCCCTTTGGCAGCAACTTCAGCGCAAAAATCTTGATCTACTACGTCCAGAACTACATTCGCAGCTGCACACACCACTGGATTACCACCAAAAGTTGTTCCATGACTTCCCGGAGTAAGCAAACTAGCCGCCACACCAGTAGCAATAGTCGCACCAATAGGTAACCCACCGCCTAAGCCTTTAGCCAAGGTAACGACGTCAGGAGTCACATATTCATGTTGGAACGCAAAAAAATCGCCAGTTCTGCCGACGCCTGTCTGCACCTCATCAACGATGAATAAGATATTGTGCTCGTCGCATAGCTGCCGCACTTGTGTTAGAAAACCGTGAGGAGCAGGAATAACACCGGTTTCTCCTTGAATAGGCTCCAAAATAATGGCGGCAGTATCCGCAGGATTAAGCTCAACCAACTTTCGTAAGTATTCACTATCGCCATAAGGATAGAACTCCACCCCACCAGCCAAAGGCTCAAAAGGAGCACGTTTTGTTGGTTGCCCGGTAAGGGCTAATGAACCAAGAGTCCTTCCATGGAAACCATGATGAGCAGCAAGAACTCTTTTCTTTCCAGTGAGTCTAGCTATTTTTAGGGCTGCTTCATTGGCCTCTGCACCAGAATTACAAAAGAAAACCCGAGTTTCCTGCATAATCTTTTCATTTCCCGATGCGAAACGTTCAATAATTTTTTGTGCTGCCTGCACCACTGGAGCTGAAATGAAAAGATTAGAAACATGACCTAGAGTTCCCAATTGCGTATTAACTGCTTCAATAATCCCAGGATGTGCGTGTCCTAAAGCATTAACTGCAATTCCAGCAAGCAGGTCTATATGCTCACGACCTTGACTATCGCGCACCATGACACCCGAACCACCAACAAGTTCTCGCTCCGGAGTTCCATAGGTATTCATCAAGCTATCTGTCCATGCTTGTGAATAAGAATTCTGAGCAATAGCCTCGTGTGTAATGTGTTGATTCATTTTCATATTCCTTTGAGGTTTTATCCGTTATGCGACTAAATTACGAGCTACATTACGAGCGGAAAATAGTGGTGGCATGGAGCTTATCTTGATACTCATCAGGCAAGACCATTGTGCCGATTCCTCCAGTAGTAAGTAACTCAAGAACTACAGCGTGCTCTGTTCTCCCATCAATAACGTGTGCCGCCGAAACCCCCGCACTGACTGCTGATAAGCATGATTCCATTTTCGGGATCATGCCAGAATCCAGTGTAGGCAAAATGGCAGCAAGCTCGCTCACCGATATTTGCGATACCAAAGAACTCTTATCGGGCCAGTCAGTATATAACCCTTCCACATTGGTAAGAATGACTAAGCGTTCAGCGCCTATAGCACTAGCAAGGGCACCTGCTGCAGTATCCGCATTGATGTTATACACTTGCCCATCGTCGCCAGGCGCAATGGTAGAGACAACAGGGATACGTCCCGCTTCGATGATATCCATTAAGCTACTGGCATCCACGTGCGTGATATTGCCCACTAAACCAATGTCCGTTGGTTCTCCATCAACCTCGACTAAGCGCTTATGGGCTCGAAAAAGTCCAGCATCCTCACCAGATGTTCCCACTGCGTAGGGTCCATGAGAGTTAATGAGTCCGACTAAGTCTCTGCCCACTTGTCCAAACAACACCATGCGAACTACATCCATTACCTCTGGCGTTGTAACTCGAAACCCACCCTTAAACTCACCAACAAGCCCAAGTTTATCGAGCATGGCAGAAATCTGTGGTCCACCACCATGCACAACTACTGGTTTCGCCCCAATGGTACGCAGCAATACCATGTCTGCAGCAAAAGCAGCCTTAAGGCGTTCATCAACCATAGCGTTTCCGCCATACTTAACGACGACAATTTTATCGCGATAGTGCTGCAACCACGGCAAAGCCTCGGCAAGAACCGTTGCTCTTTGCGCTGCACTGAGTGAATGTGGTGCTGAGGCTACTGAATCTGTCATAATGTGTCCTTTCTTTGGAACACGTTGCACAAAAGAAATTAAAGCCAGTGTCGGTGACCTGTAAAAGCAATTAACGCAACAGCATTAAGTTGAATAAGCTGAATTGATTTCGACATACGCATGAGAAAGATCTGTCGTACGTACAAAAGCTTGCCCGCTGCCACCAGTGCCTAGATCAACTCGAACTGCAATATCGCTACCACTGAGATCGACGGTTCTTGCATCAGCGGTACCACATGAAGATAAACACACTGCGTGATCATTGAAGAAAACTGAGATATTATCTGGATCCATTTCAGCATCTGCCATACCAATTGCTGCTAGTACACGACCCCAATTGGGATCTGAACCAAACATTGCACACTTAAATAAGTTATCCCGACCAAGAGTACGTGCAGCATTAAGTGCTTGCTGGTCATCACGTGCACCAGTCACAGTAATCCTCACACGCTTTGTTACTCCCTCTGCATCAGCTTGTAGTTGATCAGCTATATTCGCACATACTTTTTCTAATGCCTGCTCAAACTCCGCGTCCGACGGACTAACGCCTGAAGCACCATTAGCCATAACTAATACAGTGTCATTTGTAGAGGTGGAACCATCAATATCAATGGTATTGAATGTTTTATCGCATGCTTTTGCTAAGCATTGCTGTAAAAAGTCTTTTTCCACATGAGCGTCTGTGGTAATACACACCAGCATCGTTGCCAAAGACGGAGCCATCATACCTACTCCCTTACCCATTGCAGCAATAGTCCACTGTCCCATATCCATAACAGCTTCTTTCGCAACTGTATCTGTGGTCATTATTGCTTCCGCAGCATCATGCCCGTTGCGATCAAGACGAGGAACCAACTCAGCAACGCCGTGCAGTAGTTTAGGCATTGGCAATGGCTCACCAATGAGTCCTGTAGAACAAATAGCAACATCAGTGGTATCCATTGCCAGTTGTTTTGCTACTTCCTCCACAATACCCGTGGCATCTTCGTCGCCTTGCTTTCCAGTACAGGCATTGGCGTTCCCTGAGTTATAGATAATTGCCTTGAGCTGGGCGTCGCCAAGCACTTTTTTTGTTATTTTTACTGGTGCAGCCACAATACGATTGCGGGTAAACACACCTGCTGCATGAAACTCAGGACCAGCATTAACCACTAACGCCATATCTTTGTTTCCAGATTCTTTGATACCAGCAGATATACCAGCTGCACGGAATCCTTGGGGAGTAGTTATTCCAGTATGGGCACTATGCTCTAAAAAAGTCACTGTTCTCGCCTTACTTTCTCTTATGTTATGGTGCTGTTATGGTGCGACGCCTACCAGCGGCAATCCTTGGGTTTCTTCCCAGCCAAGAGCGATATTCATGCACTGCACCGCAGCACCAGCTGTGCCCTTAGTGAGGTTATCAATAGCGCTCGTAACGAAAAGGGTATGGGCTTGTTCATTGACCGCCACTTGCACCTGGCATAGATTCGATCCGAGAACTGACTGAGTTTGCGGCTGCTGCCCTTCCGGTAGCAATTGCACGCATGGTTCATTAGCATAAATCTGCTCATATACAGCGCGAACTCGGGCACTGCAGTCAGAAATATGCTCTCCATCAAGCAGCTTCACCGGTGCCGTGGCAGTGCTGAGAATGCCTCGGGTAAGTGGCGCCAATACTGGAGTGAAAGATACTCTATGCTCAATTCCGCTTAGCTCATAAAGATTTTGCATAATCTCTGGAGTGTGTCGATGTGTTCCAGCGATGTTATACGCTTTTACTGAGCCCATGGTTTCTGCGCCCAGTAAAGCAACAGAGGCTTTTTTCCCGGCACCTGAAACCCCAGTCACTGAGACAATAGATACTTCTGGTTCAATCAATCCAGCTGTTACTGCTGGTAATAGAGCTAAAGTTGCTCCCGTGGGAAAACAACCTGGCACCGCTATTCGACGAGCACCCTGTAATTTTTCACGCATACCAGGCATTTCTGGGATGCCATAGGGCCAGCTACCAGAATGTTCGCTGCCATAGTATTTTTTCCATGCCGCTGCGTCTTTAAGTCGAAAATCAGCTGCACAATCAATGATGAGCACATGAGAATCAAGTTCTTGTGCAATTGCTGCAGAGTGTCCATGTGGCAACCCTAGAAAAACAACATCATGCTCGTTGAGTATCTCTGAAGTTGTTTCTTCAAGCACACGATCTGCAAGTTGGGAAAGCTGTGGTTGCGCTTGAACAAGCGGTATCCCAGCATTCGTTGCTGCTGTCAAGGCGCCAATCTCTAGTTGCCCTGATAAATAGGCAGGATGAGACAAAAGCAGGCGAAGAATCTCTCCGCCTGCATATCCGCTAGCGCCTGCGACTGCAATTTTTATGCTCATGCAGGAAGTATGCCACACCACACACTTTTATGCAAATGAATGAATAATATGCAATATGTGTTGGTTACATATCACGCACGCATTTCAGCCCCAAAACGCTGTGCTGCTAATTCAACCGCAGCCATTCTACGCTCCGAGCATTCGTCATCGGTTAGTGTCCGATCCGGAGCACGGAAAGTTAAGGAGAAAGCCAAAGATTTCTTTTCTGCTCCCAAACGTTCTGAACGATACACATCAAAAAGTTCCACCTTCTCCAGAAGATCCCCAGCTGCTTCACGAATCGTACGACGAACTTGTTCCGCAGGAACCTCCTCATCAACAACCAAAGCAAGATCTTGGTTAAGCGTCGGGAAAGCAGAAAGCACAGGCGCTGGCATAGGCTCGCTCAGCGGCATAGCACTCACATTCATCTCCATAGCGCATACACGCGCAGGCAGTCCTAAACGATCAAGCACCTGTGGATGCAATTCACCTGCATAACCAACAACTTCACCAGCAACCAATAATTGGGCACAGCGACCAGGATGCCAAGGTAAATAACCATTTTCATCAGTATTGGCAACCTCAAGTTCGACTCCTGCCGCACGAGCCACAATACGTGCTGATTCAATAGCATCTGCATATGTGTAGTCACGACCAGCTCCCCACACACCCTCAGCATCAATTTTTCCAGTAGCAATAGTAGCCACATGCAACGGCTGAATTGGTAGGGATTCCAATACCTGCGCTAATTCTGCCTCGCTTGGTCGATGCTGCACACTAGGCATCGGAGAAGACTCTTTATGCGCAAAAGCCACCTGCTGCATACCAAAAATGCTGACATCACTGTGACCACGAGCGATATTGCGACCTATAGTCTCACACAAAGACGGCAACAGCGTAGTACCCAGCACAGAATAATCTGTATCTAGTGGATTTTGTACCTTCACGACCTTACGACGTGGATCATCAGCCGCTAACTCCCAAATATCAAAAATATCGTTACGAATAAAAGGCGTAGGAATGACCTCCACATAACCGTTATACGCAAGACTGTGCCCTATAGCTCGTTTACGCTTTTGAGCAGGACTTAATCCACGACCAACTGGTGCTTGCGGCATAAGTGACGGAATATCCTCTAATCCTTCAAGGCGTAACACTTCCTCCACAAGATCCGCTTTTTCATTAAGATCAAGGCGCCATGTTGGTGGCGTTACCTCAAGTAATTCACCGTTTTGAGCGTCGCGACGAACATCGCAAGCAATTTCTTCAAGGCGCTGGATCACTGTCTCTGGGCGATAATCCACACCAGCAACAGTGCCAGGTCGCGTTATCTCCATAGAAATACTTGGGCGTGATTCTGCTGTTCCGTAAATACTACGAGCGCTGTCGACTGTGCCACCAGCAATATCAACTAATAAAGCACAAGCATAATCGAGAGCAATTTCTACTAATGCTGAATCTACCCCACGCTCAAAGCGCCTAGAGGCCTCCGAGCTTAACTTATGCCGACGAGAAGTGCGTGCCGTAGTAATCTGATCCCACGTAGCAGCCTCAAAGTACACATTGGTGGTATTTTCGGAAATCTCAGACAATAATCCGCCCATAACACCAGCGAGAGATTGAATACCTCGCTCATCGCAAATTACAACGTCTTCGCTATTTAACGTGCGTTCAACATGGTCGAGAGTCTCAAATTTCTCACCTTCGCGAGCAGTTCTGATCTCCAGCCCACCAACAATTTTATCGGCGTCGAAAGCATGTATCGGCTGCCCCAGCAACAACATGATGTAGTTTGTCACATCAGTTGCTGCATTAATTGGTCGCTGACCACTCAACATAAGTTCACGCTGCAACCAAAAAGGAGACTGTGCATTTGGATCAATACCACTAACTTTGCGCAAACCAAATCGACGTGCCTTAGTTGCTTCCGATACTGATATAGCAAGCAACTCCCCTTGCACAGCTGGTACTACAGATAGATCAATACCTGCGGTAGCTGAGTCGTAAGCTGGATCAGTATAAGCGAGGTTGAAAGCAGACGCTAGTTCTCTAGTCAAGCCACGAGCAGATAACGCATAGCCACGATCTGGAGTGATATTCACATCGAAAATAGTGTCATCAAGACCAAGGATTTCATATGCACTATCCCCTGGTACGCCATAAGAATCATCTAAAACAATAATTCCCGAATTCTGTTTATCCGCTAAACCTAATTCTGCTGCAGAACAAATCATTCCAGCAGAAATGTGATCATAAGTTTTCCGAGCACTAATCTCGAAATTGCCAGGTAGTACCGTGCCTGGCAAAGCAACGACAACCAAATCTCCTTCTTGAAAATTGCGTGCCCCGCACACAATAGGTTGTAAATCACCAGTGCCATTAGCATCAGCAACATTTACTTGACAAAATCTAATGGGTTTCTTGAAACCAGTAAGTTCTTCGATCTGCTCGACACGACCTAGAACTAATGGACCTGTGGTTTCTGGAATCGATGTATAGCCTTCCGTCTCAAAACCAACACGCACGTAACCTTTATCTAGTTCTGCAGAGCTAACTGACCAACCAGGATTGGCTTGGTTCAATAATTTGGTTACCCATTTTTGCGTGATAAGCACGATATTTTCTCCTTAAATATCAGAAATGTTAGTTTGCTTTTCGTCTAGCTATGCGTCGGCAAGCTATCAAGAATCAGTACACTTTTAGGCCCGAATACCAAAAGGCTGTGTGAAACGAATATCGCCCTCGACCATGTCACGCATATCGTTGAGTCCATTGCGGAATTGCAAAGTACGTTCCAATCCCATACCAAAAGCAAAACCAGAATATATTTCGGGGTCAATACCAGCTGCACGCAATACATTTGGGTTCACCATGCCGCAACCACCCCACTCAATCCAGCCAGCTCCGCCCTTTTTATTCTCAAACCACACGTCAACTTCTGCAGATGGCTCTGTGAAAGGGAAATAATTAGTACGCATACGAGTTTTCGTTTTCTCACCAAAAAGGCTTTTCGCCAAGTGATCCAAAGTACCACGCAAATGCGCTAGAGTAAGCCCCTTATCTACAGCCAGCCCTTCTATCTGATGGAACACAGGAGTATGCGTAGCATCTAATTCATCAGTACGGAAAACACGACCAGGACATACAACATAGATAGGTAATTGACGAGAAAGCATAGTGCGCATCTGTACCGGTGACGTATGCGTACGCAATACTTGCTTGGAGCCAGGCTCTGATACATGGAAAGTATCTTGCAAAGTACGTGCTGGATGATCCGGAATAAAATTCAAGGAATCGAAATTAAAGTATTCTGCCTCTACTTCCGGCCCCTCAGCAACTTCGTAGCCCATAGCAAGGAAAATATCAGCGATATTTTCACTCAACGTGGTAATCGGATGAAGTGCACCAACACTGCGTCGGGTAGTCGGCTCAGTAACATCAACACGCTCTGCTTTAAGCACTTCTGCATTGCGCTTTTGCTCTAAAATTATTTTTGCTTCGGCATATTTTTTCTCAATTTTACCGCGAGCGATATTTACGATACGACCCGCTTCTTTACGCAATTCCTTCTCAATGCTTCCCAATGCTTTACGTGCAGAAGGAATAGGTGCATGATCACCAAGATGTGCTTTGCGAGCCTCTAATAACTCTTCTAAATTACGAGCTTCCTCAAATGCTGCTATTGCGCTATCTGCAGCAGCATTCAGGCTTTCCTCAGTTAGTTCAATGGGTGAGTTATCAGCAATATCAGACACTTAATGACTCTTTCTTGTCTTTACTTTATTCTTTCGATCTTTAGCTATTCTAGCGTGCACAAAGACATTGTCTATCTTATATACACTTACCTACACAATCAGACTCGACGCTGAGATGCTTGGACTTTTGCAGTTTCATAAACACAAATAGCGGCAGCGGTAGCAAGATTAAGCGATTCGGCACGGCCGCGAATAGGAATGCGAACTCGATAATCTGCTTGTGCAAGTAACTCTGGGTGCAGACCATGTGCTTCATTTCCGAAAAGCCATGCCGTCGGCTGTGCCAACAATTCATCTGCCTCATCCAGGCTAACTTCACCGGTAGCCGACGTAGCTATTATCTGCATATTTTTTGCTCTGACTTGTTCTAGCACTTCCGCAACATCAGGATTCTTGGCCACAGGTATATGGAAAAAAGAACCTGCAGATGAACGAACCACTTTGGAGGCTTGAGGGTCAACACAATTTCCAGCAAAAATAACTGAATCCGCCCCCATTGCATCTGAGATACGCACCAGTGTTCCAGCATTTCCTGGATCATTTGTTTCCACCGGAATACTTACTATCCTTGGCGTATGCCCTAGTGCCTTTCGACTAGACCACAACACCGTTTTGCACACAGCAAAAATACCCGTTGGTGCAGTTGTATCAGCTAAGTATTTAGCTGCTTTCTCAGATATAGGATGAACATAAATCCCCAAATGTCCTGCTGTCTCTATAATTTCGCTAAAACGTTGCGCAGCTTGTTGTGTAACAAAGATATCTGTTGCTGCAGCAGTAGCGACGGCAGCATCAACTGAATTCTCCCCCTCGACAATAAATTGCTTCAGCTTACGACGTGTAGCAGATCGATGCAGCTTAGCTGCATGAACAATGCGTGGTGTTTTTTCAGTAAAAGGTTGGCTGAAATCTATCAACATAAAAATCCTAGAACATGGCGCATAATACTTTGGACGAATCACTATGGCTATAATTGAAATCTAAACGCCTAATTCTAGCACTCACAAAGCGAGAAAATAGAAAACTCCGTTTATTTTCAAGCCTTCTCGACTTTAGAATAAACGGAGTTTTAATACTAGATACTGTTACGCAGCTTTAGGTGCGTTTACATCCTCTGGCAATGCAGCCTTTGCGGTTTCGCAAATTGCAGAGAAAGCAGCAAAATCATTAACAGCTAGCTCAGCTAGAATCTTGCGGTCTACCTCTACTTCTGCAAGACGTAGCCCCTGAATAAGACGGTTATACGTGATGTCATTCATACGAGCTGCAGCATTGATACGGGTAATCCACAATTTGCGGAACTCTGACTTACGCGCACGACGATCGCGGTAAGAGTAAGTCATGGAATGTAGCCACTGTTCTTTAGCCTTACGGTAGAGGCGAGAACGCTGACCACGGTATCCCTTAGCTGATTTGAGGATTACGCGACGCTTCTTCTTAGCATTCACTGAGCGCTTTACACGTGCCACTGTGATACTTCCTAACTGATGAAATGGTTGGTAATTCTTGGATAAAAATTGGGAAGAAAATTAACGAAAATTAAGCCTTGCCCAGGAGACGTTTAACACGCTTAGTGTCAGCCTTTGCTACATCCTCAGTACCCTTCAGACGACGAGTACGAGTTGATGGCTTACCTTCGAGGAGGTGGCGACGGTTAGTTTGCTCACGACGCAATTTGCCGGAGCCAGTGGTCTTAATTCGCTTAGCGGTGCCCTTATGGGTTTTCTGCTTCATGGAATATATCCTTTGACTTCTTCTCTAGGTATGTTACTTTTTGCTCTTACGAGCTGGCCCCAAAACCATGGTCATATTGCGACCATCTTGCTTTGGCCTTGCCTCAACAATCCCAACTTCTGCAACGTCTTCAGCAAGTCGCTCCAACAAGCGCAAACCAAGTTCAGGACGAGATTGCTCACGACCGCGGAACATGATGGTCACTTTGACTTTCGATCCTTTTTCCAGGAATCGAACGACATTGTTCTTTTTTGTCTCGTAATCATGGTCGTCAATTTTAGGACGGAACTTTTGTTCTTTCACCACGGTTTGTTGTTGGTTCTTACGAGCCTCACGCGCTTTTTGCGCTTGTTCGTACTTGAACTTACCGTAGTCCATGATCTTGCAAACCGGTGGCTTAGCATTAGGTGCAACCTCAACTAAGTCTAGGTCTGCATCATAAGCGAGCTTACGAGCATCATCGATGCGCACAATGCCAACCTGTTCTCCGTTAGGACCAACAAGACGCACCTCAGGTACTCGGATACGCTCATTAATGCGAGCTTCAGCGCTAATGGGGACTCCTCAAGTAGCAGATGGATATGACATACCGTTGTCGAAAGCTGGATCCCCTATTGGCGGCATAAGAAAACCCGTCACCTCGATAGAGATAACGGGAGATCACACCACATTGGAAATGAAAACATTAACCAATACCTTTTACCTATATCCAGCCAAAAGCGGAATAAGGTGGGAAGATCTCCACTTGCGACCCAAGTGCATAGCAATACGCACTGGGCGGTAGTAACTTGGATACTATCACAAGAATGTGCACAAACCAAAAATCGATCTTATATGTCCCCATTCATTGGATCCAACCAAGTGCTACGCAAGGATATCAGCCAAGAATTGACCAGTAAATGACTCTGGTACTTGTGCAACCGATTCTGGTGTTCCCTGTGCAATCACAGTACCGCCACCAGATCCACCTTCCGGCCCCATATCGATAATCCAATCTGCTGACTTAATCACATCCAAATTATGTTCAATGATTATGACAGAATTGCCTTTGTCTACTAGCCCCTGGATGACCAACATTAGTTTGCGAATATCCTCAAAATGTAGACCAGTAGTAGGTTCATCAAGAATATACACCGTACGCCCATTGGATCTTTTCTGTAGTTCAGACGCTAATTTTACTCGTTGCGCCTCCCCACCAGATAATGTAGTTGCTGCTTGCCCAAGGCGTAAATAGCCTAAGCCGACGTCGCTTAGCGTACTGAGATAACGATGAATCGATGTGATCGCAGAAAAGAACTCTGCTGCTTCAGAGATAGGCATGTCAAGAACTTCTGCGATGGATTTACCTTTGTATTTCACCTCGAGTGTCTCTCGGTTATAGCGCGCACCTTGGCATACTTCACACGGGACATATACATCAGGCAGGAAATTCATTTCGATTTTAAGCGTGCCATCTCCTTGGCAGGCTTCACATCGTCCGCCTTTAACATTAAAAGAAAATCGACCAGGTTTGTAACCCCGAGTTTTTGCTTCAGTAGTTTGAGCAAAAAGAGTACGAATCTTATCGAAAACTCCTGTATAGGTCGCAGGATTAGAACGTGGGGTACGACCAATCGGCGATTGGTCAACCTGAACCAATTTGTCTAAATGCTCTACCCCCTCAACACGTTGCACTCGCCCAGGAACTTGCCGTGCTTTGTTGAGTTTATTTGCCAGGGTTTTTGCCAAAATTTGATTAACTACTGTTGATTTACCAGATCCAGACACTCCTGTTACGCAGCACAATACCCCTAATGGCACAGAGACATTGATATTTTTCAGGTTATTTTCTTTGGCACCAATAATCCTGAGCATACGTTCTTTGTCAATAGGTCTACGTTGTTGAGGGACACCAAGTTCTTTTCGTCCCGATAAATATGCACCGGTTAACGATTCTTTATTTTCTAATATGCCTTCTGGTTTCCCTTGGTAAACAACATTCCCGCCATATTCTCCTGCTCGAGGACCAATGTCAACGAGCCAATCTGCCGCCCGAATAGTGTCTTCATCATGCTCTACCACAATGAGCGTATTTCCGATATCACGTAAATTCTCTAAAGTTTTGATAAGCCGCTGATTATCACGCTGGTGCAAGCCTATCGACGGTTCGTCAAGAACATAAAGCACTCCTGCTAAGCCTGAACCGATTTGCGTTGCTAATCTGATTCGTTGGGCTTCCCCACCTGACAACGTACCTGCCGCACGGTCTAGCGTCAGATAATTAAGACCAACATCAAGTAAAAATTTGAGTCTGGCTTGTATTTCTTTCAAGACAGCCGCTGCGATCATCTTTTCTCTCGAGCCCAGCATCAAATTATCCAAGAAACGTGCAGCTGCATCCACAGATAATTGTGATAATCCTGCAATAGAGAGCTCACCATGTCCGGCTGAGCTCAAACGAACTGAAAGAATCTCTGGACGTAACCGGGTTCCAGAGCAGGCTTTACACGCGACCTCTCGGGTATATGCCAATAGCCTTTCTTTTGACCAATCAGAATCAGTTGCCTCTAATTTACGTTCCAGGTACCCCATAACGCCCTCAAAAGGCGCACTCCAATTACGTATCCGGCCATAGCGGTTCTTATAACGTACAGTGATGATCTCATCACTACCATAAAGAAAAGCTTTCTTATGCTGCTTGCTCAAATCTTTATAAGCAGTTTTGGGATCAATCCCCAAGGACTCAGCAAAGCCCCCCACTAATTTCTCAAAATATCGGGCGTTTGGGCTTGAAGTCCAAGGCTGGACGCATCGAATAATGGGAGCATCCTCATCAGGAATGAGTAACTCAATGTCTGGTTCTGTCTTTGTACCAATTCCGTCACAGACCTGACACGCACCATAAGGCGAGTTAAAAGAAAAGGCTCTGGGCTCTAGCTCATCAACATTCAGTACATGCCCGTTTGGACAAGACATTTTCTCTGAAAAACGTCTATTGCGCTGTGGATCATCTTCTGGCTTATCGACGAATTCTAAAATAACTACACCATCTGCCAAATTAAGTGCAGTTTCCACCGAATCAGTCAATCTTTGCTTTTGCGATTGCTTAACCTGCAGCCTATCAACAATTACTTCGATATCATGCTTAACTTGTTTCTTTAATGTAGGTGGTTCCGACAGAGAATAGTTTTTCCCATCTACCCGCACACGCGAGTACCCTTGAGCAGCTAACTCTTGGAATAGCTCAACAAACTCGCCTTTTCTTGTGCGTACCACTGGAGCAAGAACTTGAAATTTTTCCCCCGCAGGCATATCCAGAACCTGATCAACAATTTGTTGCGGTGTCTGCCGTTCTACTTTTGCATCGCATTGTGGACAATATGCTGTTCCCGCTCGCGCATACAAGAGACGCAAGTAATCATATACTTCAGTAATAGTGCCCACAGTAGAACGTGGATTGCGATTAGTTGATTTCTGATCAATAGATACTGCAGGTGATAACCCATCAATGAAATCCACATCAGGTTTATCCATCTGCCCAAGGAACATTCGTGCATATGAACTTAACGATTCAACATAACGACGTTGCCCCTCAGCAAAGATAGTGTCGAAAGCAAGAGAGGATTTTCCAGAACCTGATAAACCGGTAAATACAACTAATGAATTACGAGGTAAATCTATATCTACACCTTTGAGATTATGTTCTCGTGCTCCTCGGACAACTAAGCGCTCAGCCATGAAATTGCTCTTTTCTTGCCTTGAGATTTTATCTAAAAATATCTACTAATTAACCACACTATATCAGAATCGAACATACCAGCGAATTATTTTCGGTTATCCTAGTGAACTATGAATAATAAAATCGCTCATCCGTTATCACTTGCACATATAAGTGTTTCGGAGATGGATAATAACTGCTATTTACTCCACGCTAATAATGAAGGATTACTCATTGACGCAGCAGATAACGCACAAGAAATCCTAGAATTAGCTCATAACGCAGGTGTCACTATTACAAAAGTCTTAACCACTCATCGACATTGGGATCATAGCAGGGCACTAGCTGATGTCATCAAAGCAACTGGCGCAACCCACTACGCACCGCATCTTGATGCCCCTGCGCTACCGGTTCCCGCTGATGTCGAGCTGCATTATGGCGATACTATTGAGTTTGCTGGACATGACCTCCCCATTGTGATTCTTCGTGGACATACCCCAGGCGGTGCGGCACTCATTGCTCCCATTGCGGGAACAACAAGTATTTTTTCTGGAGACAGTCTCTTTCCAGGAGGTTTAGGAAAAACATCAAGTGAAAGCGATTTTGAGCGCTTATTTCATGATGTCACCAAATATATCTTCGATGTTTATCCAGATGATTCAATTGTTTATCCTGGTCATGGCAAAAGCACTACCCTGGGAGAACAGCGACCACAGCTTGATTCTTGGTGGGAACGTCGCTGGTAACGGGTTGATAACTTTCCTGCCTCTTTGCTAAGAAAATGGGTAAAATTGAAAAGGACGCTTTCTATCTTCGTCTTTTTATCATGCTAGAGCATTACGATGAAAAGAGATTGAGTAAGCTAAAAAACGGATTCGTTTAGTGAATCATAACGATAAGTATTGAAATAAGGAGCGATCTTTTATCATGATCCGCAAACTAGCACGTCCTATGCTTGCTTCTGTATATGTTGCAGAGGGAGCAGATACTGTTCTTAATTCTAAAGAGCATCTCGAAGAAACACAGGCTCTTGTTAAGCAAGCGCGCACTGTACTGCCGCGTAAATATACTCAATATCTTCCTGAAGATCCTGAGCTTATTACCAAAGCACTTGGCGCTACTAAGGTTGGTGCAGGTTCTCTTCTTGCTATTGGTAAGGCACCACGCTTATCTGCCGCAACGCTAGCCCTTTTGAGCGTCCCTACCCTTTTCACTCGTCATTCCTTCTGGACTGCACAAAATAAAGAGCAGAAACAAGCCCAGCGTCAAGGTTTCATCACTAATGTTGCCCTTCTTGGTGGTCTCGCTATTACCTCTGTGGATACCGCTGGTAAGCCTGGTCTAAAATGGCGGGCAAATAAGGCCGTTTCTCGAGCTAATAAACAGGTAAAGCAGGCTCTTCCAGGAAAATCTGAAACAGAAAAATTCAGCGAGGCTGCTTCAGAAAATGCCGCTGCCTTTGCGTCAACTGCAAAAGGATGGTTTGGCGAGGCAACTGAAAAAGTATCGGAATATGCTGATCGTGTTCAGGACTATGTTGACGAGAATAAGGCAGACTGGCTAGAAACAGCCCAAGACGCTACCCAATCTGCGCGTGCTTCGCTTGTCCAGGTGGCTGATTCTGCCCAAGATTTCTTCAAGGATAACAGTGGAGATTGGCTAACTGCTGCGCAGAAGAACGCAAAGGTAGCTAAAAAGCGCCTCGTAAAATCTGCGGTAAAGGCGCAAGAACGCGCGGATAAAGCTCTGGCCAAAGCAGAAAAGCGCTCTGGGCGTTCATCAAAGAATGCGCACAAGCATGCTGAAAAACTTCGTAAAGAAGCTACAAAAGCTATCGAAAAAGCACAAAAGAAAATCAAAAACTTTTCTTAATTAGTGTTTTTTCTTTGACGAAGTTTGAGCCTATATTATGCCGCCTCATGTGTATTCCTTGAGGCGGCCTTGAGTCTAGACTGAAAATAACATGACACTCAAGGAACAATTATCCCATGTCGCTAGCGAATGATGAGAATACTGCTGCCACAGGTGCGCGCGAAAATCATAGCCATGTACCACTTCAAGCAGAAATTGCTCGTGAACAACAATATGTTGATTTTCTTTTTGGGCGTTTGGATCAAGAAGTAGCTCAGGCACAAGAAAAATTACGACAGGTACAACTTGGAATCGATCCTGCTCACCCTGAGGCAGAAGTGTTGATTCAACGTGAAACTGAGTACCATCTCCTCAACGAAAAAATTGATCGCCTCAATGTCGCTGGCCTTGGTCTTGTTTTTGGTCGAATTGATGTACGCGTATCCGACCCTAGTATTGCGGATAATCTCGTTCCAGATATGGAAAATATCGATAGGCGCTATATCGGACGTATGGGTCTTGATGACCGTGCTGATGATTACCGCACACTGCTGCTCGATTGGCGCGCTCCCCTAGCGCGTCCGTTCTATTTAGCGACGACGGCGCACCCAAGCGATGTCGTGCATCGTCGTCATATTCGCACCACTGGTCGAGTGGTAACTGGAGTTGATGATGAATTTTTCACTCAACACAATCCCCATGACATGGGCATTGCCGGTGAAAATGCATTATTTCATGCCATGCAGCGTGCTCGTACCGGTCACATGGCGTCAATTGTAGAGACTATTCAGCGTGAACAAGACAAAATTATTCGTGACGCTACCCGTGGTGTCATGGTTGTCGAAGGTGGTCCTGGCACTGGCAAAACAGCTGTAGCACTCCACCGAATTGCCTATTTGCTCTATACTTGGCGCAAACAACTCTCTCGCACGGGAGTCTTGATAATCGGCCCTAATCAATCATTCTTGAACTACATTTCACGAGTATTACCTGAACTAGGCGAAACTGGCGTTGTACTCTCTACCATAGGCGAGCTTTTTCCAGGAGTAACGCCTCATTCTGTCGATTCTTTACTGGCTCAAGAAGTCAAAGGCAGCACAGAAATGCTAGTTATTCTTGACCGAACAATCAAGACTTATCAGACCATTCCGCATAGCCCACGAAGCATTCTCATTGACGGAATCGCTCTAGAAATAAACAGTGAAATAATAAAAACTGCCCGCACCAGAGCACGGCGTGGACGGCGTCCACATAACCAATCTCAATCCTTATTTAAGGAATCTCTGCTGAGCCAACTAGCAGAACAAATGGTACAACGTATTGGTGCAGATCCACTTGGTGGCAATAATTTGCTTTCCGACGCTGATCTTGCCCATATTCACGATGAATTGGCTGAAGAAAAAGCTATTGATCAGATTGTCGAGGAGTTTTGGCCATTACTTGATCCTGAAACTGTGCTGGCACGCCTTTTTGAGAGTAAGAAACTCATCGAAACTGTTGCTTATGACTATGACGTAGAAACTCAAACAGCACTGTGGCGTGAAAATGGTACGCAGTGGACACACAGTGATACAGCACTGTTAGATGAATTAGCCGTACTCATTGGCTTGGCGACTCCAGAGCAAGAGCGTGAACAAGAACAAAGGCGATGGGAAGAAAATATCGCTGATGCACAGGAGGCCTTAGACATTCTCGCCAGCTCTGCCAACTCTGACCTCGATGATGAAACAGAAGCTGAGGTTCTTTCTGCGTTCGACGTTATCGATGCCAAGGAACTAGCACGTCGACAGCAACAACAAGATTATCGTACCACTGCGCAACGAGCGAAAGCCGATTATAGCTGGGCATATGGTCATGTGATCATTGATGAAGCTCAAGAATTAACGCCTATGGAATGGCGAATGATTATGCGACGATGTCCAGCCAAATGGATGACTGTTGTTGGCGATACTTCACAAACATCTGCACCAGCTGGCGTAGATTCCTGGGCACAGACCTTGGAGCCATTTGTGAAGAAACGTTTTAAGATACACGAACTAAGTGTTAATTATCGAACGCCTGCTGAAATTATGGATCTTGCATATGCAGTGCTACAGGTCATCAATCCTGACGCAAAGAAACCACTATCAATGCGGCAAGCAGATATGGCTACTCCCATACGTTTCTTAGCTGCACATACCGACCCTCATGAAGTGGTGCAACAACTCCAAGAACAAGATGAAAGCAGATTGTGCGCCATCATTGTTCCAGACAGCGACGATATCAGTCAGGAAAATACTTACAGCGTCAGTGATATTAAAGGATTAGAATTTGATCACGTTGTAGTAGTTAATCCCCAGGAAATTGTGGAACAGTCTCCGCAAGGCTGGCAGAATCTTTATGTCGCCTTAACACGAGCAACCCAGTCATTGGTGATCATTGGTGATTTTCCAATAAAATTTCCAGTAGCAAGCTAATACGCAAGCCATACGCAAAAGGCGCGCCAGGTCACGGCACGCCTTTATTGTTCATAAGAAAGAACTGCTAGCTTACTGTGTGTACAATCATCACATCGCAATCAGATTGACGGGCAACATCCGCTGGTACAGAACCAAGCAATCGACCGGTAAGCGAATTGATACCACGATTACCTACTACTAATAAATCAGCGTTATTCTCGTTAACAATCGCCATGAGTGCCTCCACTGGAGTACCAGGACGAATAGCAGTGCTGATTTTTTCTGCACCAACTTCCTTGGCATGTGCAGCGGCTTTATCTAAGTTTTCCTGAGCTGGATCTGTACCTAAAACAGTGATGGAGTCTTGACGCAATGTCTTGGAAGCATCTTCTTTGCTCTCATAATAGGCACAACCGATAACAAGCGTGGCATCAAAAGCCGCAGCAATGCGTGCAGCTCGCTCAACAGCAAGCAATGATGACTTTGATCCATCAGTACCTACAACAATGGTGGAATAATCACTCATGAGAACCTTCCAAATACGAAATTATATTTTCTACAGCAAGCCAAGGCTATTGTTACCTAGTTTAACAGCAAAAATATCCCTTATCAGCTTTCTCGACTTATCCAGAGTATGTTGTTGATTAGTTTTACCGAACACTTTTAACATACATCACAAACCTGTGTCTTTGAGTCCACGCAATTCTTTCTTTAAGTCAGCTATTTCATCACGCAACCGACCCGCGAGCTCAAACTTCAATTCACGCGCTGCGTCACCCATTTGCGCTGTCAGATCGTCGATAAGCTCTTGAACTTTCTGTGTAGGCATAGCGCTAATATCAGGTTTATCGCCAAGCGCTACATCTGCCTGGGCTCCTGAGGCACTTGACGTAGCATTGTGATCCTGCTTTTGCTCATTAACTTGATCCAAAATATCAGCAATTTTCTTACGCAATGGTTGTGGATCAATACCATGCTCCTCGTTATAGGCAATTTGCTTTTGCCGACGACGCTGCGTTTCTTCAATAGCTTGTGCCATAGAATCAGTGACTCGATCCGCGTACATGATTACTTCACCAGAAACATTACGAGCTGCACGACCAATGGTCTGAATAAGCGACGTAGTTGAACGCAAAAAACCTTCTTTATCTGCATCAAGAATGGCTACTAAAGAAACCTCAGGCAGGTCTAAGCCCTCGCGCAACAGGTTAATACCCACTAATACGTCAAACTCGCCAAGACGTAATTGTCGTAGTAATTCAACTCGTTGCAGCGTATCAATATCAGAGTGAAGATAACGAACCTTAATGTCATTCTCCAGAAGATAATCGGTCAAGTCCTCTGCCATACGCTTGGTAAGAGTAGTGACCAAAACACGTTCATCCTTTTGTGTACGTTGTCTGATCTCATCAATAAGATCATCAATCTGCCCTTGGGTAGGCTTGACACGTACCTGTGGATCAACCAGACCTGTTGGTCTAATCACTTGCTCAACAAACTCTCCCCCAGTTGCTTCTAGCTCATAAGAACCAGGAGTTGCTGACAAATAAACAGTTTGCCCCACCCGCTTCTCAAACTCAGCCCATCGTAATGGCCGATTATCAAGTGCAGATGGCAACCTGAAACCAAACTCAACCAAATTGCGTTTGCGGGACATATCTCCCTCAAACATTCCACCAATTTGTGGCACAGTCACATGGGACTCATCAATAATTGTCAAGAAATCTTCAGGAAAATAATCCAACAATGTAGCAGGTGCGCTACCTTCTCCACGACCGTCAAGATGCCTGGAATAATTCTCGATTCCAGAGCAAAAGCCCATTTCTTCAATCATTTCGAGATCATATTCAGTGCGCATTCGCAAACGCTGCGCCTCTAATAACTTGCCACGATTTTCTAATTCAATAAGCCGCTGTGCTAATTCTTCACGAATATCACGAACTGCTTTTTCCATACGTTCAGGGCTTGCGACATAATGTGTCGCAGGAAAAATACGGATATTTTCTACTTGGCGGATAACGTCGCCAGTAAGCGGATGAATGTAATATAAGGCGTCAATATCATCCCCAAAGAACTCTACGCGCACTGCTAGTTCCTCATAGGCTGGGATAATGTCAACAGTATCGCCTTTGGCTCGAAAAGTTCCTCGAGTAAAACCAATATCATTGCGCTCATACTGAATATCGACTAGGAGACGCAAAAAACGATCTCGCTCAATTTCTTCTCCAACGCTAAGAGTCACAGAACGATCCAAATAAGATTGTGGTGTGCCCAGACCATAGATACACGATACAGAGGACACCACTACCACGTCTCGACGAGACAGCAAAGAACTCGTCGCCCTATGACGCAATCTTTCTACATCATCGTTGATAGAAGAATCTTTTTCAATATACGTATCTGTCTGCGCGATATATGCCTCAGGCTGGTAATAGTCATAGTAAGACACAAAATACTCAACTGCATTATGTGGCAATAATTGCCGTAGTTCATTAGCCAACTGTGCAGCAAGTGTTTTATTAGGCGCCATGACCAAAGTAGGACGCTGCTGTTTCTCAATGAGCCATGCGGCAGTTGCTGATTTACCTGTACCAGTAGCACCCAATAGCACTACATCGCGCTCTCCGCGGTTAAGACGCTCATCCAATTCTTGAATTGCTTGTGGTTGATCCCCAGCTGGCTGATATTCAGATACCACCTGGAATTGTCCAGGTGCTCGTTCTACATCTTCCACATGATGTAATGCAGTGCTATCTTCTGGGTGTTCTGCAGCAAAAGCCATACCTGTAGTGTACCGATACTAAGGCTTATTCGACCAGTTTGTCGATGACAGCGAGAGTTTGCTCGCGTAATTGTTCAAGCGAACCATTATTGTCAATCACATATGTTGCCGCTTGCCGACGTTGCTCATCACTTATCTGAGCATCAATACGCTGTTGAGCATCGGCTCGACTGAAGCCTCGGTACTTCATGAGTCGTTGGATACGCAGCTCAACAGTAACATCCACCACGATCACACTATCCATGTCTGTGTGATAGCCCTTGTCCACCAGCAAGGGCATATCCCACACTGCTAACTCATAGCCTTTGCTTTCTGCTTCTGCGAATAACTGTGCTGTACGTTGCATGATGTGAGGATGCGTAATGGAGTTCAACATAGCAGTATGCTGTTCATCGGCAAAAGCACGCTGAGCAAGCAATCCCCGATCCAAACTACCGTCTGCAGTAATAATATCTTTGCCAAAGTGATCTGCGAGTTCTGCCAGCACAGGGCTGGCAGGCTCGACAATCTCTCGTGCAATTTTGTCTGCATCAATCACAGGAAAGCCACGTTCGGAAAAAATTTTTGCAACTGTAGACTTTCCACTTCCTATTCCACCAGTTAGCCCAATACGCTTCATATCTTCATACTACTCAGACGACTGCGATATTTTCTTGAATACTATTCTGCACGTTCAGGAGCAGTAGTGCGGATAATCGTAGTGGAGTCATCCACACTGTCAGCAGGGAAAGACACAACTTCGGCAAATTTCTTTGTATTGACCACAAGTACCGGCGTAATCAAGTCATAGCCTTCTGTTTTAATATATTTAGGATCAAAACTAATAAGTTTTTGACCAGCCACTACTCTTTCTTTGCGTTCGACGTGTACCTCAAATCCCCGCCCGCCTAGCTGTACCGTATCAATGCCAATGTGGATAAGCAGTTCGATCCCATTATCAAGTCTCAGTCCTACCGCATGACCACTCTTTTGCACACTGATGACCGTCGCTGGTGCAGGTGCAACTACCTGACTTCCCGTAGGGTTAATCGCTATTCCTTTGCCTAGTTTTTCAGTAGCAAAAATAGGATCTGGTACCTGAGAAAGTGCTACTGCCTCGCCTTCAAGCGGACTAGAAATATCAGTCTGTGTTCCAGGAACCAATGCAGTCTTTACCGCTGGTTGCAGAGATACTGATTGTTCCGCAGCTGTACCAGACTCGACATCCGATTGACTATGCTGCACGTGGTTCGTATCCATTTTTTCTTGACTAGCATTGTCCACCAGGTGTGCGGTGGGCTTATTCTCGCTATTGGCAGCAGTAGGTTTTGTTTCTAGCTTATGAGGTTCAGCATTGTTGTGTTGGTTTAGTCGTGCCAAAATTTCTTGTTTTTCTGCTTTGGCACGGTAATCAAAAGAGACCACTAAGAAGAAGGAAGTAAAGAAAGCCACAAGTAATCCCAGTGCATATCCACCGCCGGGTGTCATTGCACCCACTGAGAAAATAGAACTAAACACAAAGGCGTTGGCTTTTACGTTAAAGATACCCATCACTATGCCACCGATGAAGCAGCCAGGCAACAAGCTGAAATAGGTTTTCTTGAATCGAAGAAGAACACCATACAGTGATGGTTCAGAAATACCGCCAAAAAGACCTGCCATTAAGCCACCAAAAGAAACTTGACGCATTGCGGTATCTTTTTCTCGGATTGATAGCAACAATACTCCTGCTACCACACCAAAGCATGCAAAGTTCCATGCCCCCATCGGACCTTGAATGAAATCATAACCAAGTGTATTGATATTAACGATCATGATGGCGTTAAGTGGCCAGTGTAACCCAAGCGGTACTAAGAATGGATACAGCAACGGAATAATGATCGCCATAATAAATGGTGAGAAAGAATTAATCGCATTGAGCATATGGGAAATACCGTTACCGATACCTATACCAAATGGACCAAGAAGAAACGCCGTGAGCGGAATCATAATAAGTAATGAAAAGAACGGTACAAAAACCATTTGTACTGCTTCAGGGAAAATTTTTCGCAATATCTTTTCCACAAAAAATAACCCTATAGCTGCCAAAATAGGTGGGAAAACTTGCCCACTATAACTATTGAGTATCAGTGGGATACCAAAAATCTCTACTGCTTGAGCTTGTCCACCCAAAAAGTTTATCTTCTGTGCGATATCGCTTAGCCCTATAAACTCTGGTGTTAATAATGCAGCAGGAATTGCTGCTCCAACCCATTCATTCACGCCTAGTTTCTTTGATGCTGTAGCACCAATCATGATCGGCAGGAAGTAGAATACTGACTGATACATTGCATGAAGTAGCTGGTAACCAGCAGGTTGCGTTGATAAGTCAGCACGAAACTCTTGCCATCCCAAGGTGTCTGCAATAACAAGAAGAGTAATAATAAGTGACGCACCCAGCAATGCCCAGAGTATTGGACGGAAAGTATCAGATAAGAACTCAAAAGAATAGTCGAGCCATGAGTATTTTTCCCGGACTCCACCATATTCTTTTTTAGTGCGTGTAGCTGATGTGCGCTGTGAATCATCATCTTTGATCGCACTACTCATACCTGGTAGTTGCACAATCTGCTGATAATAATTCGCAACGCCACCTCCCATAACTACTTGCAACCCATTATTTCCTTGTTCTACGACACCAAGAATATCTGGATGCTGATCGAGTTTTTCTCGATCCACAAGTAAGCGATCATTAAGCTGGAATCTCAATCGAGTTGCACAATGCGTGAGCGAAGAGATATTATCTGCGCCACCAATATGCTCTACGATAAATTCAGCCGCTTGTGCTACGGCTGTTGCCATGCGATACCTCCTAAGATAGTTACCAAGATAGTTACACTGACATATCTTTATCATCAATAAAAATCGATGTGAACAGAATCTAAGATACCGCAAAAAGTGTAGAAAAAAACAAAAAATGACCACATAAAATGTGGTCATTTTTCATGCGTTCTATCGCAAAAACTGGAACTTAATTACCAGCTAGTTTTTCGCGTAATGCAGCCAATTGCTCATCAGATGCCAATGAACCAGCATCTGCAGCTTGCTCTGCTGTATCAGCAGTAGCAGCGTCATCTTTAGACTCTGAGGAGTAGTTAGCATCCTCGCCTGCTTCAGCAGCAGCGGCAGCAGCTACACGGTTGCGTTCAATTTGTGCAGTGTGGAGCTGGAAACGACGCTCAGACTCAGCATAACGAGCTTCCCAATCAGCACGTTGTTCCTCGAAGCCTTCGAGCCATTCATTAGTCTCTGGATCGAATCCTTCTGGGAAGATGTAGTTGCCCTGCTCATCATAAGAATCAGCCATACCATACTTGGATGGATCGAATTCTTCGGTGTAGTCCTCGTCAGCCTGCTTGAGGGAGAGAGAAATACGACGACGCTCGAGGTCAATGTCAATAACTTTAACCATTGCCTCATGTCCAACAGTAACAACCTGATCTGGAACCTCAACGTGGCGTTGTGCCAACTCGGAGATATGTACGAGTCCCTCGATACCTTCTTCAACACGAACAAATGCACCGAATGGAACGAGCTTGGTCACACGACCAGGAACGATCTGTCCAACTGCATGAGTACGTGCGAATACACGCCAAGGATCCTCTTGGGTAGCCTTGAGTGACAAAGAAACACGTTCACGGTCGAGATCAACATCAAGAACCTCAACAGTGACCTCATCGCCAACGGTAACTACCTCAGTTGGGTGATCGATATGCTTCCAAGAAAGCTCGGAAACGTGAACAAGACCGTCTACACCGCCAAGATCAACGAACGCACCAAAGTTGACGATAGAGGAAACAACACCCTTGCGTACTTGACCTTTTTGTAGCTTGTGGAGGAAGTCAGAACGAACCTCAGATTGGTTCTGCTCCAACCATGCACGACGAGACAAAACAACATTATTACGCTGCTTATCAAGTTCGATAATCTTCGCTTCAATTTCCTGACCGATATATGGATCAAGATCACGAACACGACGCATCTCAACAAGAGACGCTGGCAAGAAACCACGAAGCCCAATGTCAAGGATCAAACCACCCTTAACAACCTCAATAACGGTACCAGTAACTGGCTCGCCTTTAGCTTGTAGCTCTTCAATAGCGCCCCATGCACGCTCGTACTGTGCACGCTTCTTGGAAAGAATAAGACGACCTTCTTTATCCTCTTTGGTGAGAACAAGTGCGTCGATTTTATCGCCGACCTGAACAACCTCTTCAGGATCAACATCGTGCTTAATTGATAGCTCGCGGGATAGAATAACACCTTCGGTCTTGTATCCGATATCGAGCAGCACCTCATCATGATCAACTTTCACCACGGTACCCTCGACGATGTCTCCATCGTTGAAGTATTTGATGGTTGCGTCGACTGCTGCGAGGAATTCCTCAGCGGAACCAATATCATTGATGGCTACCTGAGGGACATTATTGGTTGGCATTAAATGCTCCGAAAATGTAGGAATAGTTGATGGACAGTTCTGTGTCTCTCATAACGCATTACACATATTATGATCCCGCATTTTCACCTCGTACTCCTCCTACCTGAAGACAAGGAAAAAATTACATAGACACGCTTGTGCGATTTTAGACTATATCTCCTGCTAGAGCAAATAGAATCCTTGGCGTGTCTCAGACAATGCTCTAGTGTGCGGCTTCTTGCCAGTTTTTTCCAATTCCAGTTGAAACTTCAAGCGGTACACTCAGCTTGATCGCATTATCCATTTGAGTTTCCACAATGGAACGCACTGTTTCTAATTCTCCATGTGCCACTTCTACTACTAATTCATCATGCACCTGCAGTAGGACTCTGGATTTTGTCTGCGCACGACGTAATTCTTTATCCACTCGCAGCATAGCGACTTTAATAATATCTGCCGCAGTGCCTTGAATCGGTGCGTTCAGGGCAGCCCGTTCAGCATTTTCACGTGCCACACGATTAGGTGACGATAACTCTGGTAAATATCTTCTTCTACCAAAAAGCGTGGACGTGTAACCATCTTTACGTGCATGAACAACTACCTGATCAAGATATTCTTTGACTGCACCAAACCGCTCAAAATAGCTTTCCATAATCTCTTTAGCCTCTAATCGAGGGATATTGAGCTGTTGCGATAAGCCAAAAGCAGACAGACCGTACACCAAACCATAAGACATGGCTTTTACCCTGCGTCGTAGCTCTGGGGTCACTTGATCTACCGGAACATCAAACACTTGTGAGCCCACATAATTATGGAGATCTTCGCCCTGGCGGTAGGCGTCGATAAGCCCCGGATCTTTAGAAAGATGCGCCATGACTCGCATTTCAATTTGAGAATAATCAGCGGTCAAAAGCGTTTCATAACCTTGCCCAACGCAAAAAGCCGAACGAATTTTTTGCCCAGCAGCTGTACGCACTGGGATATTTTGCAAATTCGGTTCCGTAGAAGACAACCGTCCGGTAGAAGCAACTGTCTGCTTAAACGTTGTATGAATTCTGCCATCGGAATTAACTGCTTTAATAAGTCCTTCAAGAGTAGTCTTTATTTTCTGATACTCTCGGTGCGCCAATAGATGATCCAAAAAAGGATGTGGATGATTCAGCGCCAGCATCTCAATTTCTTTAGCCGCAGTGGAATAGCCAGTCTTAGTCTTCTTGGTTTTCGGCAAGCCGAGCGTATCAAACAAAATAACTTGCAACTGCTTTGGACTTGATAAATTCAGATCAGGGGCACCGGCAAGTTCCCTCGCCGCAGCTTCTTCTTCGCGTACTTGCTCTACAAAAATCTCTAGTTGTTCTTCTAAAGTTGGAACATCGACGCTAATTCCTGCCTTTTCCATGCGCGCCAGAATACTTAACAAGGGCAATTCCAAATCGGAATACAACTCATAAGCATCAATATCTTGCAACTGCACAATCAATACTTCAACAAGGTCGAGCACAGCTGCCGCGTTATACACCAACTGATCCAAGCTCACCATGTCTAAAAGCGATAACTGCTCTGATTGCTCAATATGTAATACACGCTGCACATGGCGCTGATAGACATCTTTTAGCTCATAGCTGCGCTGTCCAGGACGCAACAAATAGGCTCCTAGAACGGTATCGTGTGCGATTCCGTTAAGCGCGATACCTCGCGCATCAAACATATGGAATGCTGCTTTTGCATCGTGAAAATATTTTGGCGATTCACTTTCTAACCATGCAGCAACAAGTTTCTCTTCTTCAGGACCGATTTCTGCCAAATCAATGGCAATACCATGTCGTTGGGTATCGACAATCCCTAAGCGCCATGCGTCTCCCCCTGCAGGTATTCCTTCACCTTCGACAAAAACTGCTAGAGGCTCACAAGATTCATAACGAGGCTGTAGCCAGGACATCAAAGGATCAGCGTCGATAGTTGTTTCCATACCTTCAACCGCAACAGGAGTCGGATTGTCCGCAGCAAAAGCACGTAACACACGCTCACGCAAGTTGGTACCAAATTCGAGTTCATCAAATTTTTCCCCCATTGCGGTTATATCAACAGTGCTAAGTTCCAATTGATCTGGAGTGACAGCCAACGCAAGATCCTTGACCATCTCAGTCAATTTGCGATTGAGCTTTACTTGTTCAATAGATTCCCGAAAATTCTGCCCGACGACACCCTTAATTTCATCAGCATGCGTGATGAGATTATCCAAAGATTCATACTGAACAATCCATTTCTGAGCGGTTTTATCCCCCACCTTTGGAATAGAAGGAAGATTATCTGATGGATCACCTCGCAATGCAGCAAAATCAGGATACTGCTGCGGAGTCACCAGATACTTCTCTTTTACCGCTTCTGGAGTAAAACGCTTAATCGACGATGTACCTTTAAGCGGATAAAGAACTGTTGTTTTCTCATTAACTAACTGGAAAGAATCGCGATCACCTGTCAAGATAGAAGTTCGGAAACCAAGAACGCCAGCAGCAGTAGCTAGCGTAGCGATAATATCATCAGCTTCGTAATTTTCTTTTTCAATACATACAACTCCCAAAGTAGCCAAAATCTGTTTAATCAGTGGCACCTGCCCCTTAAACTCAGGTGGAGTTGCTTCACGCTGCGCCTTATATTCAGGAAAGAGATCAGAACGAAAAGTTTTCCGCCCCACATCAAACGCAACCGCCACATGGGTGGGCTGCTGCTCCTCGATGACATTAGCAAGCATGGATAAAAAACCATACACAGCATTTGTGGCTTGCCCGCCCGAGGTGGCAAAATTTGCTGCTGGCAATGCATAAAAAGCACGGAAAGCCATGGAATGTCCGTCGATAAGCATCAAGTGCTTGCGAGAAGTGTTTGCGTTAGTCACAATCTTCTAGTCTAATGAAAGTTCGCTGCTCCATGTGAGTTTCTTTTAGAATAGACCCTATGGAACTTACTGACCAGCGTCTATATGATTTTGCTTGCCAGGTAAGCACGAGTCTTACCGATGCACAGTTATATCCTTTTAGCGACAATTTCCAAGCAGCACGAGTTGCAGGAAAATGGTTTATGCTCACGACCATTCTGAAAGGTAAAAGAATCCTTATTCTTAAAGGCACACCTGAAGATGTTAAGGCACTACAGCTTTCTTATGCCGATATTCTTCCTGGCTATCATATGAACAAAAAACACTGGTACACCGTGCAAGCAGGTCCGAGCATATCGGAAAAATTATTAGAAGAATTAATCACTGATTCTTATCTTTTGGTGGTAGAAAAACTACCGAAGAAATATCGACCATTGGGGTGGACTGCACATTTACCGCAGAACTCAGAGTAAGCCAGCAATAAAGAGAAATAATAAAGACACTTTTTGGGCACTTCACAAAAATTGTATGCTGCTTCATGTCTCTAGGGCCAGCGTTCACACTGATAATGGTGCCCCAGGTGAGACTCGAACTCACACTGGACGGGTTTTGAATCCGTTGCCTCTGCCAATTGGGCTACTGGGGCGGTACAGATGACTATAGTAACCCATCATCACAAAAAAAGTTAATCCACAGCTAGAGGGCATTTTTCACATAAAGACAATGCCATAAATCATCATTCTTTCACGATCTTTTTTACAGCCCCTTCAAGCCAGTCATCAAACAGCAATTATGCATAAAACTCAATAATATGTGATACTTCTTCTATGAATATAGCCGGACACTCTCGGATTATCACCACCGTGATAAGCACTATTGCGATAATCGTTTTATCACTAAACCTTAGTGCTTGTGTCACAAATGAGGAACAAGGCTATCCGGAAAACTGGGAAGACATCCAACCTGCTGCAGTACCAGAAATTGCTGCTTTAGTTCCTAATGAGTTAGCACAACGTGGCACCCTTGTCGTCGCAGCTTTCCCACCCTATGCCCCTTTCATGTTTAAGAATTCACGCAACGAAATCATTGGCATGGAGATGGATCTTTCTCGTGCCGTTGCTCACGTTATGGGATTGGAATGGCAAGTAAAACAACTTGATTTTGCCTTGATTTTGCCTGCGCTATCAGCAGGAACCATTGACCTAGGTGCAAGTGGTTTTACCGATACCATCGAACGCAGAGAAAACTATGACTTCATTGATTTTCTTTACGCGGGTATTCAATGGGGACAGCGCGTCGATAAGCCAGTAGACAGAAATAATCCCTGTGGACTCAGTGTGGCTGTGCAGCGCACTACAGTCGCAGAAAGTGATGATGTTCGCCCACTGAGTGAGCAATGCGTTAAAGAAGGGAAAAAACCAATTGAAATCCTCAGCTATGCGACTTCTGACCAAGCAGCAACAGCATTAGTATTAGGACGAGCAGATGCTTTCGCCTCTGACTCCCCTGTCCTAGCATGGGCAATTGAGCGTTCCGACGGAGCGCTAGAGACATCAAGCGAAATGTTCCAAGCTGCACCTTATGGTTTTGCAGTGCCAAAAAATTCTCCTCTAGGTCCTGCTATTGCTGCAGCACTGCAACACCTTATGGACACTGGCGATTATGAAAGAATCCTCAATATCTGGGGTGTTAAAGAAGGGCACTTAGACAAAGGACAAGTCAATGGACCACTTCAGCCTGAAACAGAAACCATAGCAAGCTAATGAGTGACGATTGAGTAAGAAAGAAAAAATATCATGAGTTCTCCACAACCGATTCATGCACGTCCCTTACGCCACCCTGGGCGTTGGATCGCAGCAGGCATTATCTTTGTCCTTCTCATTCTCTTCGCCATCAGTGCAGCTCGCAATGATGCATATGGGTGGGATACCTACCGTCAGTATCTTTTTGACACTCGTATCGCTAGAGCTGCATTAAACACATTGCTGCTAACAATTTTTTCGATGCTGCTTGGAGTTGTCCTTGGCACCATAATCGCGGTCCTACGGATGTCTCCTAATCCAGTGTTGCGTAGTGTTTCTTGGCTCTATCTCTGGCTTTTTCGAGGCACTCCGATTTATGTCCAATTAGTGTTTTGGGGTCTTCTTGGTTCGATATACCAAACGATTAATCTAGGTATTACTCAGATATCCTTAGAGACACTTCTTTCTAATACGTTTTTGCTTGCCATAGTCGGTCTAGGCCTTAATGAAGCAGCCTATATGGCAGAAATCATTCGCTCTGGTATTCAAGCAATTCCTGAAGGACAAGCAGAAGCCTCAAAGGCACTAGGTATGAGCTGGTGGATGACTATTCGTCGCACGATTTTGCCTCAAGCAATGCGCATTATTATTCCCCCTACCGGCAATGAGTTTATCTCCATGCTAAAAACCACTTCTTTGGTTGTGGCAATTCCTTATACCGCAGAACTCTATGGACGATCCACAGATATTGCTGCCGCGCTTTTCGACCCAGTACCACTGCTTTTAGTAGCTGCAACATGGTATCTCGTCATTACCTCCTTACTCATGGTCGGACAGCACTACCTGGAAAAACACTTTGCTAAAGGTGCGACAAAACAATTGACTTCTAGGCAACTAGCTGCCCTTGCTGATGCAGAAGCTACGCTACCGCGCAATGTCGATATTGTTTCCCCATAATTGTTCAACACTGGTCTTAGGAATTTTTACTATGGTTACACAGCTACACACGCAAACCGCGCATGAGCAGACACAACCGGCTATCATGATTGACGCGCAACAGGTATGTAAATCTTATGGAAATCTGCACGTTCTCAAAGGTATCGATCTCCAAGTTCCCACCGGAACAGTCAGTTGTTTGCTTGGCCCATCTGGATCAGGAAAATCTACCTTTCTCAGATGTGTCAATCACTTGGAGAAAATTAGTGCTGGAAGGCTCTATGTTGATGGCGAATTGATTGGCTACCGGGAGAAAAATGGCGTGCTCCATGAGATTTCCGAAAAGGAAGCAGCCCGCCAGCGCAGTGAAATCGGGATGGTTTTCCAGAATTTTAATCTTTTCCCCCATCGGACTGTCCTCGAGAACATCATCGAAGCACCAGTTCATGTCAAAGGGATCTCAGTTGATGAAGCGCGACACACAGCTTTAGAACTGTTGGATCAAGTTGGTCTTAAGCACAAAGCACAAGCCTACCCACTTCAATTATCAGGTGGACAACAGCAACGAGTAGCCATTGCTCGCGCTGTAGCAATGAAGCCTAAACTAATGCTCTTCGATGAACCTACCTCAGCTCTTGATCCAGAACTTGTCGGCGAGGTATTGAGAGTTATGCGTGAACTTGCTGCCGACGGCATGACCATGATGATTGTTACGCATGAAATCAACTTCGCACGTGAAGTTGCCAATGAAGTAGTCTTTATGGCAGATGGGGTCGTCGTAGAGCGCGGCGAGGCTGCTCAAGTTATTGACGATCCTCAAGAGGAACGCACAAAAGCATTCTTATCTAGTCTGCTCTAAACTCAGAACCATCTTGGTTAGCGATATTTCTTTTTCATGGCTTCCTGCACACCTGCTGGGAGCATATCGGATACATCGCCTCCATATTTTGTTACTTCTTTACAGAGAGTCGAGGAAATATATCCGTATTTTGGATCAGTCATTAAAAAGAAAGTATCAATACCAGAAAGATTTTTATTCATTTGTGCCATAGGGAGTTCATATTCATAATCCAAAGAACTCCTTAGCCCTTTGACTAATACACTAATGGAATGAGCATTAGTGTAATCCACAAGCAGTCCACCCCAATGATCAATTTTTACATTATGCAACCCCGATAATGCCTCACGGATAAGTTCCTTGCGCTCCTCAATGCTAAACAACCCAGTGGGCTTATTGGGATTAGCTGTTACCAGGACTGTCACTTCGCTAAAACACGCCGCTGCCCTGCTAATGATATCGACATGTCCCATCGTGATGGGATCAAAAGATCCTGGGCATACTGCACGCACGCTATCGCCATTATTCATTGTTATTGTGTCTTTTCTCTTATGCTTTTATGATTCTTGCACTGCCGTTGCTCGATCAAAAACAGCCATGTCCATGCGCGCAATACCAAAGGTGCGCTTTTTTAGCTTCTGCGGAGTTGGTTCATAGCCACGTGGCCACGGAGTATGCTCTGAATCCACATGGCGTTCTACCACTACTACTGCTCCGTCGATAAGCAATGGTTGCAGTGCTTCCAGCATCTCGACAACAGATTGTGTGTCAAGCTCATAAGGCGGATCTGCTAGCACAATGTCAAAATGACGCTGAGGTGCAGTCTTGACATATGTTGATACTTTCATCTCCTCTACGACAATATCTGGATGTTTAATCAGTGCAGCATTGTGTCGAATAATTGCCGCGGCACTAGGGTTATTTTCCACCAGAGTCACGTGTGCTGCACCACGACTTGCTGCTTCTAAACCTAACGCTCCTGAGCCAGCAAAGAGGTCAAGCACCACAGCATCTTGAAAACCAAAACGTACTTGTAATGAAGAAAAAAGACCTTCTTTTGCTCTATCCGATGTGGGACGAGTACCAGAAGGTGGGACTTTAAGTTTTCTGCCTCGCGCAGTACCAGAAATTATTCTTGTCATTCCCATATCTTTATGTTCCCAACTGTGCAAGGGTCATTAATGTTGCCCCGCCGACGACATCATCGAAATCATCATAACCCAGTTGTGTTACCACCCCAGGTCCAGGTGCCAGGATGCTTGATTCTAACTTCAGTGCTTCAACACTTGCGAGTTCTTGTCCTGTTTTTACTTGATCGCCAAGCCGTACCTTGTAGTGCACGATACCGGCAAAGGGGGCACAAATATTCATCTCTTCCTTTTACATCAGCACTATATCGACTTTTATCAGTGCATCAGTGAGTTAAGTCTTATCAATAAAATCTTGAGTATAGCTATCAATATCACTAACTAACTGACGTGCTAGCTCAATATCAGCACTAACTATAGTCTGAGCGTCTGCTCGTGTTCTTTCAATAATGTCGCTATCGTGGATAATACTCAAAAACTTATGACGCTTAGAACTACCTGATTGTTGTGTACTGAGAATATCACCTTCCTGCCGATGTACAAGATCAATTTCCGCTAAAGCAAAACCATCATTAGTAGCTGCTATAGCGGCTATGCGAGACATCGCTTCTTCAGTTACTTGAGCACCAACATGGAAAAAACAAATAGACGCATTGCGTCCTCTGCCCACACGCCCACGTAACTGATGCAATTGCGACACACCAAAACGTTCTGATTCGCAGATCATCATAATGGTTGCAGTAGGCACATTGATACCGACCTCGATGACAGTTGTTGCGACCAGCAAATCCAATTGCTGTTGGTTAAAAGCGCGCATAACGTCTTCTTTTTCTTCTTGGGCAAGTCCACCATGAAGCATACCCACTCGAAAATCAGAGAAAAGAATATCCTTGCAACGCTGATATATTTCTTCCACACCGCCTGCGCCTTGAATACGAGGACACACAATATATACCTGATGACCAACTCGCATCTCCTCGCGCATTCGCTCAAACGCACGTTGCATCCACTCAAAATTACTCTCCTGGAGCACAAAACTCTTAATTTCTTTGCGCCCACCTGGCAATTCCTTGAGGGTAGAAAGTTCGAGATCACCAAAGGCGGTCATCGCGATAGTACGCGGAATAGGTGTTGCGGTCATAACTAATAAATGAGGCGTGTTCCCCGCTTTGCCTTTTGCCTGCAAATAATTACGTTGCTCTACCCCAAATCTATGCTGTTCATCGACTACGCTCAGGCCAAGATCAAAAAACTCCACGTTATGCTGCAAGATCGCGTGTGTCCCAATAATGATCTGTGCTTGTCCAGAGACTATATCTAATAGCGCCTGCTGTTTTTCTTTCGTGCTTAATGAACTTGTCAGAACCACAACGTGAATATCCACGCCACTATCAGCAAAAATTTTTTGCATGCTCTGAGCGTGTTGTACAGCTAAGACTTCAGTAGGCGCTAGAAGAGCACTTTGTTTACCACTATCTAGCGCTTGCAACATGGCAAGAATACTGACAATTGTTTTCCCAGATCCAACTTCGCCTTGAAGCAAACGCATCATCGGCGTGTCATGCGCTAAATCAGCAGCGATTTCTTCCAGTGTCTTTTCTTGCCCAGCAGTAAGCGGATAAGGCAAGTTATCCAGAATTTTCTGGCGATAGCCTTGTTGGTGAACCGGCATGAAAGCAGCACGACGAGTATGCGCCTCGTGCTTGCGCAGTGCCATGATGAGGGAAAGCTCTAGCGCCTCATTATATTTCATGCGCTGAATATACGGCTGTGCTCCCCGCTTGTCTGGTTCGAGTACACCTCGCAGTGCAGTATCAAAGCTGGGGAGATCTTGTGGCGCATATTTTTGCAGTGGTTCAGCATAGGGTGGAGTAACACTTAATACCTGATGAATCGCACCAAGGATACGCCATGTAGGCATCCCGACTTTAGCCGGGAAAATTGGGATGAAATCCAAGGAAGATAGCACACGAGAAATATCTTCAATATCGCCATAGTGCGATAGTGCGCGCATAGAACCACGTGCTTTCTTTGCGACGCCATCCTTATGGTTTTTATCGGCAGGAGAAATGCGCTCGGGTATCACCATATAATCCGGATGCTGCAGCTGTGGTTTACCTTGATAATGTTTCACTTTCCCGGTAAACATCGCACGTACTCCCACAGGCAACACCGTCGGAAGCCATTTAATTCTAAAAAAAGTAGCTGCTATGCGAGAACACCCATCATCAATCTGAATACTGTAAATGAGATGTCCGTTTTTGTCATAGCGTTCATCTGCGCGAACAACTGTACCGATGAGAGTCGCAATATCCCCATCTGTGCTTTTTCTTGAGGCAATATCTGCGCCTTGAGCTGCATACTGGCGTGGATAGTGTCTTAACAAATCTTCTACAGTATGGTAGCCAAATTTTTTTGCTAGTGCCTTTGCTTCTGATTCAGGCAATAAGGTAGTCAATTTTCGATCATCATGCCAGCCCAGCATTATTCGACTCCTTTTCCCAAGAGCTACTACCTTGTGTATCTTGCGATACTGCTTTTTGCTCTCGCACATATGCCTCTGTAGCAATTGCCATCGACATATATTTTATAGTCGCCAATCTACTGGAGAACTACCTTGTTGCTCTAATAATTGGTTGACTTGGCTAAAAGGACGCGATCCAAAGAAACCTCGACTCGCCGATAAAGGTGAAGGGTGGGCAGACATGACACAAGGAGTTTTACCGAGAAAAGCACGGGTTGCTTGAGCATCACGACCCCAGAGCAATCCTACTAATGGCTTATTGCGCTGTGCTAAAGCACGCAATGCAGTTTCTGTTATTTCTTCCCAGCCACGCCCACGGTGAGAACCTGCATTACCTGGTTGTACAGTAAGCACTCTATTAAAAAGAGCTACCCCCTGCTCTGACCAAGGGGTAAGATCGCCATCTGTTGGAGCAGGAATACCTAGGTCATCGGATAATTCCTTAAAGATATTCACTAAACTACGCGGCAGTGGACGCACTCCAGGTTGCGTCGAAAAGCTCAATCCCATTGCGTGTCCAGGAGTTGGGTAAGGATCTTGCCCAACAATAATCACTTTTACCTCGTCAAAAGGATAATGAAAAGCGCGCAATACTGACGATCCACTAGGCAAATAACCACGACCAGCAGCATTTTCTGCGCGAAGAAAATCCCCCATTAAATGTATTTTCTCTTCCACAGGTGCTAGTGGTTCTAACCAAGATTCATGCACGGGTAAAGATTTTTTACTCATGAATACTCATCTCTTTCCATAACTTGTCCAACCACTATCATAAACCGGTTGTTGCTTATCGACGCTCACCAGTAGCTCGCAATTGCTTTTTTCCACTACCCCTATTTTTCTGAAACCAGTTGGCGGATCATAATCAGTGGTTCCCATGAGTGTATGGTCTTCCCCACCACAAAGCACCCACTCCCACGGATCTGCATCAAGAAATTCCGCAGCTTGATACATCAACGCAGTAGGAGCGAGCACTGATGAATCAAGATTTATGCTTACACCTGATTTAGCAGCCATCGTAGAAAGGTCAGCAATGATTCCATCTGAGTTATCAGTCAAAGCGCTTACTCCAGCTGCTCTGGCAACAAAACCACGTCCAGGAGGAATAACACCTGAACAATGAGCTTGTAGCAGTGGATAGAACTCTGCAGGAATTTCCTCACGATTACAACGATTGAGCAATGCCAATCCCGCTGCTGATTCGCCTATAGCACCAGAAGCAATCACAATTTGCCCGGGTTTTGCTTTATCAAGAGTTAGCGCCGGTAATGAACCACCTAATTGCCCAATCGCCGTTATGGAGATAACGATAGCTTCCCCGTCGGTAATATCACCACCAACTAATTCTGCACCATAATCACTTACTCGCTGCGAGATACCCCGTGCCAGTTCAGAAACAAAGCCAAGGCGTGTGTATCCTGGCACCGATAAGGCCAATAGTGCAGCTACCGGACGAGCACCCATTGCTTCCAAATCGGCAAAATTTTGGGTAATCGCTTTACGACCAATCTCTGCTGGAGTGGACCAATCTAGACGGAAATGACGGTTTTCAACCAACATATCTGTACTGACAACAGTACGAGAGTTTGGTGCGCCATGTGCTAGGACTGCGGCATCATCACCATTCCTTGAACTTGGTGCATGAGCCACGATCACATTAATTGCTGCCTGTTCGCCCACTTCTGCCACAGTAGGGTTGAGCGGCTTAGCTGGTGTCGCGGAGTAACTACTCATAGTGTCTTAGAGCTTAATACGATTAGTCGGTTTGGGAGAACTATGGTGATAATCTCGCATATTCGCAAACATAAAATACCCAGTATTGCTACACTGGGCTGAGTGAATACGCACACTACAGAAAACAAAATGCAGAATGAACACTATAAAACCATTCCCATTGTTATTGCTCTGGTTTTAGCTATTGCGCTCGTTATTGCTGTGTTAGTTGGTGCGCGTGTTGTGGCACACCGTGCAGCACATCAACCAGTTGCAATGCCGGTAATAGACTCTCCAGAAGCAGAATCTACTGAATGTGCTGATTTTATTTCTGCATTACCAGATACTTTCCTTGGTCATCGCCGAGCGACGATTGCCGATCCTGTTCCTGCTGGAGTAGCAGCATGGCAGTCAAGTTCCACAGAAAGAATAACCCTACGCTGTGGCGTAAATTTACCCTTGCAATATAGTGAACTTTCTCCACTGCAAAATTATGGTGACACACAATGGTTGCGTGTAGCTGATCCCACCCCACAATCCTCTATGCAAAGCTGGTACAGCATCAATAGGTCGCCGGTTATTGCTATTTCTGCGGATGCTCCGGCATTAAAAAAAGAGTTCAATCCTGCAGAACTCAAGGATGCTCTGAATAAATTATCAAAGAATACAGTGCAGCCTTACCCGATTGCATTAAATAACCTTGTCCCGGCGCAACTGACTGATCAACAGCAGCAACAATGTTCTGCTTTTTTAGCTGCATTACCTCCTACCTTAGGAACCGAACCACAATATTCTGCTGTACCTGAAGCAAAATTAACTCAACGGGCAGTAAATAATATGGCAGCGTGGGTTGTGGATGGCTATGAACCTATTGTTGTTCGCTGTGGAGTAGAGTTTCCTGAAAAATACCAAGCAGGAGCACAAATTCAACAGGTCAATAATGTTGCCTGGTTTGAGGATACGAGTGCAGAAAATAGCACCACTGCGTCGACCTGGTTTGCCGTCGATCGCAGTATAACTGTAGCTGTTTCAGTACCACAATCAAGTGGCAATGCTGCACTTGTATCCATAACCCAAGCCCTTGACGAGACTATTCCTGTGCGGTAGAGCACGTACTAACGTGCTCTTATTCTGGGCTAAGACAGATATGCAGATTATGCCAGTGCGTTAGCAATTAGTTCGTTAAGCAACGTTTCATAGGAAATATCGCTCGCTGCCAGTACCTGAGGATACATTGATATTGGTGTAAAACCTGGCATTGTGTTTATTTCATTAATCAGTGGACCGGAATCCGTAACAAAGAAATCTACTCGAGCCAAGCCTTTACAATTAAGTGCACGAAATGCTCTAAGCGCAAGTGAACGAATAAGCTCTATAGTTTCTTCAGGCAAGTCAGCGGGTATTTTTGCTTGAACGATATTATCAAGGTACTTGGTGTCAAAACCATAAAAGCCTTCTTCGCCTTCGTTAGTATCAAGCAATTGTGCTGGTACCGAGGCAAGTAATTGCCCTTGTGCATTTTCTAATACACCGCACTCTACTTCAGCACCGATAATCTCTGCCTCAACGATGACTTTATCGTCATGCTCACGGGCAAGAGTTATAGCTTGTTCGAGATCATCCCACTGTTCTACTCGAGAAATACCAATGGAGGAACCACCCCGAGCAGGTTTCACGAACACTGGCAAGCCTAGATATTCTTTGTCCTCAGCCGTGAGCGTATCTGTACCAGATACAATCACTTCTCGCCCAATGGGCAGCCCTGCCACTCGCAAAAGTTTTTTGGTATATTCCTTATCCATTCCGCAAGCAGAACTGAGCACTCCAGTACCTACATAAGGTAGCCCAGATAGCTCTAACATTCCTTGAATGGTACCGTCCTCCCCATACTTTCCATGCAGCACTGGGAAAACAACATCCACATCAGCATAGGTTTGCCCGTCGTTGAAGCGGAATTTTCCTTTGGTCTGTGGATTTACTGATAAGTTCAGCTCTTTCGTTAAAATCACTTCAGGCATACGCCTATCGACGATCTGTAGTTTCTTAGGGTCACTCTCCCCTATTGTCCACACACCATCTTTGGTAATGCCTACTGGATAAATCTCATATCGTTCTGGATCAAGATGTGCCATGATAGCACCTGCCGACACACACGATACGCTATGTTCTGAGCTCTGCCCACCATAAATAACAGCAATTTTTATGCGAGAATCTTCATGAGTTTTCATCGTTGTAAGTTTACCCTTTTCCTCATGACAACGCTGTTATTCAGCTTTCATCGAATGTCCCATGAGAGCCTCTATGAGCTCATCGACGTGAGTTCCCTGATGGCACACCCCATATACCGCCTCAGTAATAGGCATATCCACATGATACTTTTGCGAAAGTACAAAAATGGATTGGGAAGAAATAACCCCCTCGGCAACTTGTCCGTGAGTGGCAGCACGAGCAGCATCTAATGTCTCCCCCGCTCCTAGTCGCTGCCCAAAACAGCGATTCCTCGACAAAGGAGAAGAGCATGTAGCAACCAGGTCACCTAGACCAGCCAAACCGGCAAAAGTACGAGCATCCGCCCCCATAGCAAGCCCAAGGTTAGTAATCTCTGCCAAGCCACGAGTAATAAGCGTGGCAAGCGTATTTTCGCCTAGTCCTCGTCCAAGTGCCATGCCACACGCCAGTGCAATAACATTTTTTGCCGCACCTGCTAATTCACACCCAATAACATCTGTATTGGTATAGGGACGCAAGTAAGAAGAATCTAATGCCCTTTGTACTATTTGTGCTCGTCGCTGGTCATTACAAGCAATCACAGTTGCTGCAGGCTGTTCCTGTGCTATCTCCTGTGCCAGGTTTGGTCCCGATAACACCGCAATAGTTTCTACAGGTCGTCGTATAGTTTCAGCGATAACTTCGCTCATGCGTAAATACGTATTCTGCTCAATGCCTTTGGCAAGACTCAGCACAATTGCTTCCTCAGGAATTGCCTCTGCCCACTGAGACAGATTTGCTCTCAACTGCTGTGAGGGAATGGCTAGCACAACAATGTCGCTATCTGCGAGCACTGTCAGTACATCATGATGAGCTGTGAGGTTATGCGGTAACTCAATGTCTGCTAAATACGCAGAGTTTCGGTGGTTATGATTGATCTCTTGAGCTACTTCGGTTCTTCGCGCCCATATGCATACTTGGCACCCTGCATCAGCAAAAACCTTTGCTATTGTAGTTCCCCAAGAACCTGCGCCCATTATGGCAACTCTCATCTTTTCCCATTCCTTGCTTGTAGGTGTTATCGCATTGTAGACCTGCGTAGCAGAATGCCATGCGACAAACAATGCTGTCTATCATACAAAACCATGCGTCCTTGTAGGGGATGCGGTCGACGTTTTTCCCACTTATCCAGTTACCTAGATATCTAGGCGTGCCTATGCGGGCTAGAGCTGCAAATGTAGATTAACGTTTATGAAAAGGCTAACGAGTGCATAGGGTAAGTAATTATGACCAAAAAGCTACAACAGGTATCACACGAAACTACAAAAGATAATCAATCTGGATTAGCAATAACCGGACGTTATCAAAAAATTGATGCACAACCAGCTAAAGAGTATAAGCGCTCTACTATTGCTGCTGGTGCAGTATTGTGGCGCGGTGATAAAGCTGATCCACAGTCACATGAAGTAGCAATCATTCACCGTCCACATTACGATGATTGGTCTTTAGCCAAAGGAAAAGTCGATCCTGGTGAATCTTTAGCCACGACGGCAGTGCGAGAGATCAAAGAGGAAACAGGATTTGATGTTCGGCTTGAAAAACTACTAGGTAAAGTGCATTATCCAGTGGGCGACCGCATGAAGATTGTGTACTACTGGACAGCAGAGGTTGTTGGTGGAGAGTTTGAGCCAAATAATGAGGTCGATGAAATTCGCTGGTTAAGCGTCGAAGAAGCCAAAAAACTGCTGAGTTATGACGTTGATCGCAACATATTAGAAAAGGCACAGAAACGTCTTAGTCTACCTACGACTGCACGAGTGCTTTATGTTCGCCATGCTCATGCCCATAAGCGCTCGTCCTGGGCGGGTAACGACAATATCCGACCTTTGGATCGGAAAGGACGTCGACAAGCTGAATTATTGGTTCCGCTGCTCAAGGCGTATAAACCAGAGGTAATTTATTCTGCGTTGCCCGATCGTTGTCAGACAACAGTACGCCCACTTGCCGAAGATTTAGCTCTTGAAGTGCACATTGATGAGCTTTTGGGTGATGATGGCTGGTTAGAAAATATGAAAGGCGCAAAGAAAGCCTTTGACGACATCGTCGCACAAGGAGGTGTAAGCGTTGTCTGTAGTCAAGGGCTCACAATCCCAGATATGCTTGGCTCACTGTCTGCTCGGGGACGACTGCCACTCGAGCATATTCGCGCTAAGAAAGCTAGTGTATGGGTGCTTTCCTTTCATGGTTCGGAATTAATCGGAGCGGATTACATCGAAAGCCCACTGCCAGTGAAATAAAATACAGGAGATGACCTGGTTGTTCCATGACAACCAGGTCTGTATGTGCCTATTTACTGTGCTTACTGTGTTCGAGGCTTAAAAGCGGGACGACGTTGCTCAAAAGCCTTAATCTCTTGCTCCTTTTGCAGGGTCAGGCCGATATCATCAAGTCCTTCCATTAGCCTCCATCGAGTGTAGTCATCGACGTCGAAAGAATAGACATTCTCACCACAGCTGACTGTTCGGTGCACCAGATCGACAGTAATTTCTTTTCCTGGTTCCTGCTCAAGCTGTTTCCACAATAATTCAATATCTTCTTGATTCATCTGGGCTGCCAGCAAACCAGCTTTGCCAGAGTTTCCACGGAAAATATCAGCAAAACGAGAAGATAACACCACTCTAAAGCCATAGTCCATGAGTGCCCACACCGCGTGCTCACGTGATGATCCAGTACCAAAATCAGGTCCTGCGACAAGAACAGTACCGTGCGCATAGGCAGGCTGATTAAGCACAAAGTCTGCCTCATTACTACGCCAGTTATTAAAGAGTCCATCCTCAAAACCACTACGGGTTACTCGCTTGAGATATACCGCTGGAATGATCTGGTCAGTATCTACATTAGAACGAGTCAGTGGGACTCCAACACCTGTATGTGTCTCAAATTTTTCCATAATGACTTTTCACCATTTTCCTAAAGATAAAACTTTTAGAGTAAATCAGCTGGAGACGATAATGTTCCTCGAACAGCAGTAGCAGCTGCTACTTCTGGAGAAACTAAATGGGTGCGCCCACCTGGACCCTGCCGCCCCTCGAAATTACGGTTTGAGGTAGAAGCAGAACGCTCACCTGGAGCAAGCTGGTCTGGATTCATCCCGAGACACATAGAGCACCCTGCAGTTCGCCAATCTGCGCCTGCCTCAATAAAAATTTTATCCAGCCCTTCTTCCTCTGCCTGCTGCTTAACCATCGCCGACGAAGGCACAACCATCATGCGCACCGAATCGGCAATTTTGCGACCATCCAATACCTGTGCTGCCGCACGCAAATCTTCGATACGCGCATTCGTACAAGAGCCAAGGAATACAGTGTCAATTTTTATCTCACGCAACGGTGTTCCCGGAATGAGATCCATATATTTTAAGGCTTTTTCTGCAGCTGCTTTGTCATTATCATTGGTGAAATCCTCTGGTGACGGCACTGTGGCATCGAGTGGCAATCCCTGACCAGGGTTAGTGCCCCACGTAACAAACGGAGTTAGAGCACTACCATCTATGTCTACCACGGTGTCAAACTCTGCGCCTTCATCTGTGGGCAATGTTTTCCAATACGAAACAGCAGCATCCCAGTCAGCACCTTGAGGTGCCAACTCACGACCTTTGAGATACTCAAAAGTGGTTTCATCGGGAGCAATCATTCCTGCTCGCGCACCTGCTTCAATGGACATATTGCATATGGTCATTCGTGCTTCCATAGACAATTTTCTAATGGCTTCACCGCGATATTCGATAACGTGCCCTTGTCCACCACCTGTGCCTATTTTGGCAATGATCGCCAAAATCAAGTCTTTAGCTGATACCCCGGGCTGCAATTGACCACTGACGTTAATCGCCATTGTCTTAAATGGTTTCAGCGATAATGTCTGGGTAGCCATAACGTGTTCCACCTCTGACGTACCTATACCAAAGGCCATAGCTCCAAACGCACCATGCGTTGAAGTATGGGAATCACCGCAAACAATGGTCATTCCTGGCTGCGTAGCTCCTAATTGTGGTCCTACTTGATGCACAATTCCCTGTTTAATATCCCCCATTGGGTGCAATCGCACACCAAACTCTGCACAGTTTTTACGCAATGTCTCTACTTGAGTACGAGAGGTGGCATCTTTAATTTCTGTTAATGCTCCTACCTTAATTCCAGTGGTAGGCACATTATGATCTTCGGTTGCTAGATGTAATTCAGGGTGACGTATTGTACGCCCTGCCAAGCGTAAACCATCAAAGGCTTGTGGTGAGGTAACCTCATGCAATAATTGCAGGTCAATGAAAATAAGATCAGGGTCGCCCTGTTTGCCTTGAGAAACAATATGATCGCGCCATACTTTTTCAGCAAGGGTTAGTTTATTTTTCCCCTCTTGACCTGGCTTATGTGTATTATCATGGGAATCCATGGGGCTGGTCATGGAAAGCACCTCATTCATCTCATTACGTCTTGTTATTGTCTTTTATAATGAACCTGGGATTGTGCTCATAGCGAGACTCTTTTATTGCGTACTCACCAATTGCTAATCCCATATATTGAGATATATAATATCACAATATGGGACAGCTTAACATACCTTCCGAGAAACACACGCATCATGACAGCACTGCCATATCTGCCGATATTGAACACGCGACAAGTGGAATTAAAGTGCTTGACCGAGCAGTTCTCATTATGTTTAGCGTTGCCGGGCAACCGCGTTCCCTCGCTGAACTTGCACAAGAGACACAATTGCCACGTGCAACAGCGCATCGCTTAGCTACTGCCCTCGAAGCACATCATCTTCTTACTCGCGGTAGCGATGGTCGATGGCGCATTGGTACTGCATTAGCATCACTGACTAATCAGCACTCCACCAGGCTTATCGACGCCGCGCATAACACAATGACCCGTCTCATGGACACCACTCATGAATCGGTACAACTCTATCAATTAGCCGGTACAACACGAATGTGTATTGCAGCTCAAGAACCAGACTCAGGATTGCAAAACACAGTACCGGTAGGTACACGACTTACCCTCCAAGCAGGCTCCGCAGCAAAAGTATTTCTCGCTTATGGTTCATCAGAACTCAGTGAACGCATCCTACCTGCTGCACAGCACATCACTCCAAGTGATTTGGAAACAATCAGACAGAAAGGGTGGGCAGAATCAATATCCGAACGAGAAATAGGTTTGGCGAGCTGCTCTGCCCCAATTTTTGACTCCGCCAAACAACTTATCGCTGTGCTATCCATTTCCGGTCCGTCGGAAAGGCTTAAGCCATCACCGGGACAACTGTGGGCAGAACAACTCATACAAGCAGCTAATAATGTTACTGCGCTCTTAGCGCAGTAGTGTTACTCTCGGAGGGTATGAACACCTCGCACAATCAATCGACCGCATCGTTTCGCAATGATCCTGCACGATTTCTACCTGAGGCATTAGGCGGTTTCATTGCTGGACATCCCGATGCATCTTGGCATAACAATGGTTTTATTGGTCGTACCTCCCCTATCACTACCGATGCTGGTGCACCGGCTGTAGCGCTTGTGTCAGGAGGTGGTTCTGGGCATGAACCACTGCACGCAGGATTTCTCGGTAGCGGCATGCTCAGCGCCGTGTGCCCAGGTCTACTTTTTACTTCACCAAATGCAGTTCAGATTACTCAAGCAACACGGTGGGCAGACCAAGGTGCTGGTGTAGTGCACATCGTCAAAAACTACACCGGTGATGTCATGAATTTTCATGTAGCACGCCAAGCCACACACGACGTAGATACCGCCGTCATTCTCGTCGCTGATGATGTTGCTACCGACCTGGGTGATGACGATACTAGACCAGGACGACGCGGTACCGCAGCAACTATCCTCGTAGAAAAAATTGCTGGTGCTGCTGCTCAGCGTGGAGATAACCTGAGCGAAGTAGCACGCATTGGACAATGGGTTGCCGATAATTCTCGTAGTATGGCAGTTGCGCTCGCTCCCGGACACAATCCAACTCATGGTCGCACCACCTTTGATCTTCCTCATGGAAAAATGGAGGTCGGAGTAGGTATTCACGGTGAGCGTGGCGTGGAACGCGTTGATAGCAAAGCCGCTCAAGAAATCGTTGCACAGCTTCTCGACGACATCATGCGTGGGCTAGAACTCAACCACGATGAGAAAGAACTTATTTGCGTTGTCAATGGTTTGGGCGGAACAACAGCATTAGAGCTATCACTTATTTTTGGCTGCGTCGTAGAGCAATTAGCTGCCCAAGGCATTCATCTTCGCCGTGCCTTAGTGGGCAGTTATGTTACTGCAATGAATATGGCAGGTGTTTCCATAACGCTAACACGCAGCACAGATGAAATCATCCAACTGCTTGATGCCCCTACTAGCGCCCCAAATTGGCCACGAGTGATTGCCGGCGACAAAGAACACCCTATTGAGTATAGCGCTGCAACTATGCACTTCGACGACGCATTACCATCCGACGGTACTGAAAATACTTGGTTGAGCAACTTTATTAGTAGAGTTCAAGGCGCTATTTCTCAACTTAGCGAACTCGATCGCTTAGCTGGCGACGGCGACTTCGGTGACAATATGGCAGCAGCCTTTGGCACTATTGATTTACCACTTCGAGGCAGCAATGCCGATGTTCTTGAAGCACTAGCACAGCGATTATTCATCCGCGCGGGCGGCACATCTGGTGCCGTATTCGGTACGCTTTTCCGAGAACTAGCTGCTGCAATGCATACAGCGCATAATGACGTTATAGGTCTTAGCACTGGCCTTAGCGCAGCACTCAACGCTATTACCGAGCTCGGCGGAGCTCAACCCGGCGACAATACCTTGGTAGACGCATTAGCACCTGCTGCCCATACAGCTAAACAAACACAAGAACAAGGCTGCACCAATTTTGCTCAATTGCTAGAACACTGCTATCGTGCCGCAGCGGAAGGTGCTAAGAGCACTCGTAATATGGCAGCAAAGAAAGGTCGCGCTAGTTATGTTGGTGACGCTGCCATAGGAGTCGTCGATCCAGGAGCTATTGTGGTGTCTTGGATCTTCGGCGGCAGCGGAAAGGTAAGCGATTTCACATAATCACGATACGGCCCCTACGCTGGTTGTACGCATAATTTTCTCTACCTAACTTTTTACGACCAGCTTTAGTTGGGAACTTTTCACTATACCTATCCGACATCTATACGTGTCTACGTTCTTATCTTTTTCCCAACCCCAAGCAATGAGATTTCGCGCTGGATTAGCGCGTATGCACAGCATTGCCGGGATTTTCGTCGCACCGCTGCTCATAGTTGCTACGGTCAGCGGTTTTTTCTATGCACTAGCACCGTCAATTGAAAAAATTGTGTACCGAGAGCAACTAACTGCTAGTTCCACGCATCAAGCACAACCGCTTTCTGCTCAGATTGCAGCTGCGCAAAAAGTTCATCCTGAGCTTTCCTTTGCCGGAATACAAGTATCTGATAACCCACGCGACACCACTCGAGTATTGTTCCATGATCCTCGTCTACCTAGTCCTAGTTACACCCAAGCAGTTTTTGTCGATCCAGGTGATCTTGCTATCAAAGGGGATCTGGTTCAGTATGGTAGTTCTCGAGCACTGCCCATTCGCACCTGGCTTTCACAAGGGCATCGCAATCTATGGCTTGGCGACCTTGGGCGCCTCTACTCAGAAACGGCTGCCTCATGGTTGGGAATGCTCAGTATCCTCGGCTTATTTTTATGGTTGAGCACTAAGAAACAAAAGAAAGACCACACACGCCCTCTATCGCAGCGCAAACGACTCGTCACAGCACATTCACGGCTTGGTTTATGGTTACTGCCTATCTTTCTTTTCCTAACCATTACTGGTTTGACCTGGTCATTAGTGGCAGGAAATAATATCGCTCTCCTACGCACACAACTGAATTGGGTGGAGCCAAAACCTGTGGTAGCTCTAGATGAAATTCCTGCTGGCGCATCTTGCCACGAGGATCACATAGTGAAAAACATCGAAAGTTCGCCTGCAGAATATATGCGAGTCGATGATATGGTACGCACTGCGCGCCAAGAGCACTTAAAGGGCATCCTCGATATTCGCATTGGGGAACCAGAACAAGCCTGGACTATCAAAGAAGCACGTCAGCCATATAAACTTGCTAACTCTACTATTTCTGTTAATCCGCATACTGCGCAGCTTGTCGATAAGGTAAATTACGCAGATATTCCACTTGCCGCAAAACTAACAAATTGGCTTATCCAACTGCATATGGGTATGCTCTTCGGGCTGATAAACCAGCTTGTCCTGGCTGTGGCAGCGCTGGGATTGCTCTACATGATTTTCCAAGGGTACCGAATGTGGTGGCATCGAGGTAAAAACAAAAAGCCAGGACGACTACCACAACCAGTCGGTCTAAAAAATATACCCACTGGTTTAGTTATCGCCTGGACTGTTTTTCTCTTATGTTACTGCGCTCTAGCTCCGCTTTTTGCAGCAAGCCTACTATTATTCTTGCTTATCGACGCTGCCATTAGGCGAATAAAGCGCACATAATTATTCTTATTCTTTTCTGTCCATTTTTCGCAGCACTCTATTACGCAAGGGTTGGGTGGCTAATACCGCACAAAATGTGGTGAGCCAACCAAGCCCGAGTAATACCCCAGCGTTGATTAACTGTAGATGGAAATCATCGGTGCCCATACTATTGGAAAAAATGGCGACACTCAACAGCGCTCCAATGCAAAAACCAAAAAGACTCACTACGATAATTGGCCCCATGATATTTGCATAGGCAATTGCAGATTGCAGGGATTTTCTCATTCCGATTAGTTGCAAAGAACGCGATAATTCTGCTTGCTCAAAGATGTCATTGGCTTGTCCAAGAAAAATGGATACTGCACTGATGGTAAAACCAAAAGCAAGTGTGAGCAGGATACCAGTGTTAATATCACCAAACATGATTCTGCCACTGGTATTGTCTTCGCCTAGCAAATCAGAAATGTTTCCATCTCCCAGTGGCGAACCCACCATATAGCCAGATAGCACGCCAAAGAATGCAAGAGCACTGCTACGACGCCACACCAACCGAGCATTAGCGCTGATACGTCGACAAGCAATAAAATGCGCAGTTCCTGGTAAGAAGGAAGCAAGATAAGCAAGGAACTGCAAAATGAATGGCACAACAAGATTTATGCCTAGCGCGTTGATCAGCAGCATCAAGAAAAAGATCATCATCGCCCATGCTGATGGCCTTCCAATACTTATGCTGTTTAAGACGACGAACACAATCACAATAAGTGCAATAAAAACAAACAACCGCCATGCTTTCATTGCTGCAGGTATCTCTCGCTTTGCAACGCCCAAAGGAGTTACTCGCACTCGTTGTATGCCGATAAAAGAAGCAACGACGCTGAGCAGCATTAAAATAACCGCCACTGAAACATCACCCCACCAAGGGAGAAGCATCTCAGAAACACTGATATTTTTGCCTTGGAAAGACAGTTTCGTAAACAGCGGTAGCGACACCACGCTCAGTAAAAAGCCAAGAAAAATACCAATGAAAGACTGGATGGCTGCTTCTATCAGTGCCATAGCCGTAATATCAGTTGCGGATAGACCGACGAGCCTTAACACAGCTAAGCGACGTTCACGTGCCGAAGCCCCCAATACTGCAGATTGCGCCGTAAGACTGAAAATAGCTGGAAAGAGAAAACTACACGCTATGACAGCTAACCATAAGAATATAGCCAGAAATATACGTGCGTCTTTAGGATCCTCTGCCCACATTTGTTTCATTGCTGCACTTGCTGCTTCTGGATGATTCATTCTCTGGTAAAACATCCAGGTGCCGCCAACAACGATAAACGAGAAAAAAGCACTAACAATCATTGACACAATGGCGAATATATTAATCAGCCCTGTGCCTTCACGATTACGGATACTAGCTTTTTGGAGATCCCAAACTAATTGCGCAGTTTTCATCTCAGTTCTCCTGTCGCACAGTACGCTGAGTTAATCGACGATCAGAGTGAATAATGCCGTCTCGAATTTCGACAAGCCGATCTAACCATTGCGCAACGTTTGCATCATGGGTCACCATGATTAATGTTGACCCAGTTGTCTTAGTCATGGTGGTCAATAGCTGCATTACTTCATGACCGGTACTTTGATCTAATGCACCGGTCGGTTCATCAGCAAAGATGATTGCAGGTTGTGTTACTAGCGCACGCGCAATGGCTACGCGTTGTGCTTGTCCGCCGGAGATCTGTCCAGGACGACGCTGTGCCAAGTTTCCGATGCCCAGTTGGTCAAGTAGATGTTGGGCATGTTGTTTTGCTTTGTTTCTACTTACTCCTGCCAACATTGCTGGTAATGCAACATTTTCCATATTAGATAGCTCAGGGAGTAACTGCCCATCCTGGAATACGAAACCAAAGTTATGCAATCGGATTTTGCTGCGTTGTTTATCAGTCATCGTGCCGATCTGAGTATCACCAAAAGTAATAGAACCACTGCTAGGAACCAAGATACCTGACATACAATGCAACAGGGTTGATTTGCCCGAACCAGAAGGACCCATGATCGCTACGCTTTCTCCAGCGTTAATCGTTAAAGAAATACCGGATAGTACCGGACCACCACCAAATTCCTTGGTGAGTTCATGTAGTTGAAGTGTTTGACTCATGACCCCTATTTCAGTTGAAAAACCTTCCTTGCGCCATACTGCTCACAATTATTTTTTAGGTAGTGCCAGCACTACCCCCATGTTCATGACTATGATGCTGTGTGGTGTAATAAATCTAAATGCGCAATAGCATTATCCTTAGATTCTAAGAAAAGTAACGAGAATAACTCGCAACTATCAACGGCATAAGGGCACATAGGCAGGAGGAATATGCTGCGACTATTCAATCGCTTGTTAGATCGTCGATTAAGCAATGTCGATGGTCGAGGCACATACTCTGCAGAAAAGACTCAAGCAGAAAGAATAGCGGAGCTAACTGCCTCGCGCCGTAAAATTGCCGATGCCTATGAACGCGAGCGCCAGCGCATCGAACGTGATCTCCATGATGGCGCACAGCAGTATCTCGTTGCAGCAGCTATAAAACTAGGAGAAGCCTCCTTAGACGCTCAGGGAGAAAGTGCTCAATTAATTGAAGCGGCCAAAAATGATATTCATCATGGTCTTGCCGCATTGCGTGAAACTGTTCGTGGTATTCCACCGCACATTTTGCGCGATCGTGGTTTAGTAGCAGCAATTAGTGAAGCCGCGAGTAAATATGGCAATCATATTCATGTTTATGCCCCTCATCCTCTTCCAGTTTTATCGCCTAGTGTTCTAGCTGCTGGCTATTTCTTTGCCACTGAAGCGCTCACTAATGCTGCCAAATATGCACCAAATAAACGTGTTTCTGTGCTTATTACAACAGACCAAGATCTAAAAATTTCTGTTGTCGACGAAGGATCAGGTGGCGCACGCATTATTCCTGGTCGTGGAATTCATGGTTTAGCAGAACGACTTGATTCTTTTGGTGGTACGCTCACCTTAAACTCACCATCAGGTGGTCCCACCCAAATAATCGGCACTATTCCCCTCTTGCTCGAACGTGGACAAAGCGCTATTTCTTCTTTCACGCCACATATGGACACATAAGGACATCACTAATCATGAATACTGCACAGATACATACTGAACCGCTATCAATTGTTATTGCTGATGATTCCGTCTTGTTAAGAGAAGGATTAGCTGGACTATTAGAGCGTCGTGGGCATCATGTAATCGCGCAACTAGGTACAGCTACTGAATTGCTTGAGTTTTTTACTCAGGATCAATCCCATGAATGCGAACCAGATCTATTGATTACTGATGTGCGCATGCCACCGAATATGACCGACGACGGACTACGCGCTGCACTAGAAATTAGAAAAATTAGACCTCAACTAGGAATAATCGTACTGAGTCAGTATGTCGCGCACACATATGCTGTTGAACTTTTTGATAAAGCTACAAGTGGTACAGGTTATTTGCTCAAAGATAGAGTATCTGAAGTAAAGAACTTTCTCGACACACTTTATATGGTAGTTTCGGGAGGAACAGTCATTGATCCGACTGTTGCTGGTGCATTGATATCCGCACAGCGTACTGGTCTTGGTAGTCTTTCGCCTAGAGAGAAAGAAGTCCTTGGTTTAATGGCTCGTGGACAATCAAATAGAGAAATCAGCAAAGAACTTGTTCTTTCTCAAGCCGCTGTTGCCAAACATGTATCAAGTATTTTTATGAAACTACAATTGCCAGCGACAGAAGAAAATCGTCGAGTCAAAGCAATTCTCGAATATCTTGCCCAACCAATCTAGGCCTTATTTCGTAAATAAGAAACTTCTTCTTTCTAGATGTATGATGTTTCTCATAACTGTGTTTTCTCCTATGAAATAGAAGAGGAGAGAATTACTACTTTTGTGTGAAAGGATATCTCCTTATGGTGGCTAAATCTCAGAGTCACAAAGCTAAAGTAACTGCTGCAGCGCTTGGTGTAATCTGTGCACTTTCTTTATCTTCTTGTAGCTCCCATAATGTATCCAACACCCCAGATGCTTCCACTTCTGTGCAACAAGCTACCGGCTATGACACCTGGGATGCAAATGTACTTGGTGTAGATCTCAACGGTCAAGCGGTTGACATGGAAAATGCAGACTACGCTGGTCATAGTCCAGAGGATATTCAGCAAATAACTGATTATGGTGAGAATACCGAATATCTTGAAATTCCTGAGGTTGGTATGAATGTGCCCCTAGGAACGATGAACTCATACAACGGTGTAATCGAGCCAGTTGGTTTTACCCATGCTTATGTTGTTGGCGATTTTTCACCTGGCTACCATGATCCCGATAACGGGTCTGTCATGATCGTTGCTCATGCTCTCGACGGTGCGGGAATGGCACCTGGCAATTTTGTATGGGACTCTGCTACACGTCAAGCAAAAGTACACGCTGGCAGTGAGATCAATGTTGGTGGTGATGCTTTTACCATTACTGCGGTGGAGCAAATTCCAAAAACTGAAATAACGGATAAAGAAGAACTTTGGTCACAAACTCCAGGAACTCTTTTCTTTGTTACTTGCGTTCCTAATGCTGCAGAAAACTTAATCATCACTGCTACTATCAATCAGCCACAATAATCTCCGCTAAAAGCAGTCAAAGACCCAAAGGTTAAAGCTCCTGAGCACTATCGCTCAGGAGCTTTAACTTGGAATTGCATTCTCCACTAGCTATTTAGCAAGCAAAACCCCACCTGTAGTAATTTTGGGTCGGTTTTTCTTAGCAGTTTTATGCGCATTTTTCTTGACACTATCGACGATTTTCATCGAGCGGTTCGTAGCCTCATCTTTCTTCTTCACAACAACTGTATGAGTTTCAGTGCTCACCATCGCAGGAGTTGTCATCGCAGTGCTCTGTGATTGCGATGCAGAGGTGATGGCTACCGGCTCTGAAGTTGATGGGCTCAGTACCGTTGACGTCGATGGTGATGGTGATACTGGATCATCTGCAGGGAAAGTAGTTTCTATAGGGACAACAGGTTCTGTAGATTCAGGTGCTGGTTCCGGCATTGGAGTAGTTTCAGCAGAAGCCTCTTCCTCCGTTGTGGTTGGCTCAGTGGTTGCTTCTGTTGTTGCAGGCGTGGTCGTTGCTTCTGGGGATGGTTCTTCCGAAGTTGTTGCCTCTGTGGTTGAGGTTGCCTCAGTTGTCGTAGACTCCGCTGAAGTAGGGACTGTTTGCTCAGGTGTGTTCTCCGCACCACCTTCAGCCTTAGTAACAAGTTCATCAATCACGGCGGCGATATTCGCACCACCATTAGAGTTCAATACCGTGATGATTTCACCAGCTAAATTGGGGTCAGAACTGGCAGTAACATACGGTCCACCACTGGCACCGCCACCAACCCAACATTCCTTTTCATCAGGGACTCTGTGGATTTCTCGGTTATTCTGCCCCGGATAACGGGTGTAATTACCCACGCACACAGACTGGGATTGACCGTTAAAAGGAGCAGGTCCTGGGTAACCAATAAGAGAAGCCTGTACCTGCTCACCCTCAGCTAGCTCAGGGTGAATACCAAAAGCACCAGTCACTTCCTGGATAGTTTTGCCCTCTGCATTAGGTGCTAATTTCAGAATCGCAACATCGGCAGAGGAATTCTCTGGCACAAAAGCGTCCGCTACCTTCCAGCTTTTATAAGGGTTACGCACCGCAGGGTCATTGGAAGTGCCATCGAATGCGGGGGTAATCATGGATTTACCAGCTGCTATGTTGTTGCGTGTTGCGTCGGTAATTTTCCACACAGGGCCGTTAGCTTTCGCAATGCAGTGTGCTGCGGTAATGGCTAGCAGGCCAGACTCGCTATCAATCACAGATGCGGTACACATGGAACCGCCATTGATAAAGCGTGCCACTGCGCGGGAAACAGGGTGCTCAGAGTATGGTTTCTGTGCAAAATACGCACCATTTTCATTCATCTCTGACAGTCGTCCATCAAGCACAGAACCGGCAGGATCTGGTTGGGGTAGCGGTGGTTCTTTTGGTTGAGCATGTGCAGGGGAAAAGCCCATGCCAAGCCCTAAAGAAGTAGCTACCGCAACCACTATGGCACGCTTTTTCATAGCATTCATTGAGTGTATCTCCGTCTAATATATACTCTGCAATAAGTTATTCTTATTTTTCACTAAGTGTAGCAGTCCCACTGTATTGCAGTGAAAAGGTGTACCTACATTACTGAAAGAGAAACCATGTTTAATAGCCAACAACACGCTACTCCTCGACGTTACCTCTATACAGCTGTTGGAGTCGTCGTACTAGCAGTTGTTTCTCTGCTGAGCGACGCTATCGGTATGTATCTGAACGATGGTAGGCACCAAATACTCAATTTTTGGCATTTCTTTTTCAGCAGAATATTCAATGCTGGCGTGTTATGGGCAGCACTTTCTTTCTATGTGGGCTGGCTTTTCAAGAATGGGCGCCTGACTAATTGGTATGCACCGGTTATTGCGATACTAGCAATGGAGTGCACTCTTATTGTGCACTATGGTTTAGGGGTACTTATTGGTTTTATGGACAACACGATATGGTCAGGCAATGAACAGTGGTTCATCGCAGCTGTTGTGTTATGCGGCCCTATTGGCTGGTTGGGTGCTATCGCCTCGCGACATGATTTCTTCGGCTATAGTGCACGGTTTACACTTCCACTCATTGCCCTAGTCGAATCAATGTATAAAATATATCTTGAGCTACCCTGCACTATGAGCTGCCTTGATCCAGATCATATATCTATTTGCATTGTTAGTGCTCTGCTTTTTGTAGTTGGCATCTACAGCACAATCATGGTTATCCGTTCCATTTCCCGTGATAGGCGTACTCACTCATAAAACATACCCATAGCGTGATTCGAGACCAATTAAAAGTTTTATGCATTTTACCTACGTTTTATGCGCTTTATGTATTGATTTTACTTTTATGCATACTTATCCTTGAAACATGAATCCGAACCCTTTTCACCCAACTTTTGGGCGTTCCCCTACCGTCGTCGCTGGCAGAAAAGCAGAAATTAATTCCTTTTCCTTAGCTCTAGCTGAAGGTCCCAGTAACCCTTGGCGAACTGCCCTTATCTCAGGGACAAGAGGCATTGGAAAAACAGTTCTACTCAACCAATTAGAAAATGCTGCAGCAGCTCAAGGATGGGTAACTGTGCGCGCTCATGTTGGAAAAAACATGATTTCCGACCTCAGCGAAACGACTATCCCTCGAGTAATGAGAACTTTAGATACTCATCCACCAACCCGCAAACGCCATGTCACTGGCATTGGTTTTAGCCCACTGAGTATAACAACTCAAGTAGAAAATACCAGCGTAGAACCAAAACCTAATTTGCTAAGTCAACTACATGATCTTGCTGCAATGACGCATAAATATGCGGTAGGAATCTTGATCACTGTTGATGAAATACAAAGCGCACATACTGAGCATTTACAAGAATTAGCTGTTGCTATTCAAGACCTCAACCGGGATGATGCAGAAATTGCATTCCTCGCAGCAGGTTTACCCAGTGGCATTGACGACTTGCTCCAAATGGACGGAACTACTTTTCTACGTAGAGCAGAAAAAATCCATTTGAGCACTTTACAAGAAGAAGTCGCTCAAGAATTATTTAGAGATACAGCTAATCAAGGTGAAAAGACATTTGAGGATAGTGCCCTAAAACTAGCAGCTCAAAACAGCTACGGGTACCCGTATTTGATACAAGTGATAGGTTCCATTTCTTGGGCTTATGCAAAAATAGATAACTCTGATGTTATTAATGAAGACCATGTACGCTCTGCCTTGCCAGAAGCAATAAACCGTTTAGGAAGGCAAGTCCATGAACCCTCTTTGCACGGTATTAGTCAGAGACAATGGGACTTCTTGTACGCCATGGCAGAACTGTGTAAAACCACTGATGCGCCTATTGCGTTAAGAGATATTGCGGAAAAATTAGGAACCGATACTACTGCTCTTTCACGACCACGACAAGCACTTATTCACCGAGAAATAATATCTGCGCATTCTCGTGGCTATTTAGAGTTCTGTCTGCCTTATATGGTGGAGTATCTTGAATCCATATGATAATTTTCTGTCCTTCTTTTGCCTGAAAGTATAACCATGAGTATTTTCACCGGACTCAGTGCCTTCCCGCTTACCCCACTACGCAATAACGAGCTTGATAGCAGTGCGTTTATCAGGATTATTAGCATGCTGGCGCAATCACAGGTAGATTCTATTACCGTTTTAGGGTCTACTGGCTCTTATGCTTATTTATCTGTGGCACAACGCGCTCACGTCGCACAGCTTGCCTTAGAACATTGCGGGGATAAACCAGTTTTTGTTGGGGTCGGAGCACTGAACGCTTACGACGTATTGCGCAATATCGATTGGGCACAAGAAGCTGGTGCTGCAGGGTTACTTCTAGCTCCGATGTGTTATCAACCGCTAAAAGATACGGAAGTATTCGAGCTGTATCGAAGTGCTAGTGAGCATACCCACCTACCCATCATTCTTTATGACAATCCAGGCACCACGCATTTCCAATTCACTCCTGAACTCTATAGGGATATTGCTGAATTACCGCATATCGCCTCTATTAAATTGCCAGGTGTGCCAGAGGATTCACAAGCCGCTCGCCAGCATATTGATACTATTCGCACCCTCATTCCCGGACAGGTGACTTTAGGGATTTCCACTGATAGCCACGCAGCACGCGGACTCAATGCTGGGTGTGATATTTGGTACTCAGTTATGGCTGGAACTATTCCCGACACCGCCCATGCGCTCGCCTACGCTCACTCCGAGGAAAGAATCAAAAAATCACACGATCTTACCCCGCTCTGGGAGCTTTTCGACGAGCACTCAAGTCTGCGCGTAATCACAGCCATTGCTCAGTATAAGGGCCTAGTCTCTCCTGCTTGCCTACCACTGCCGCTGCAAGATATGACAGCACATGACTATGCAAAGGTTGCGGACATGGCACGCAATCTTGGGTTATGAGCACACTTCTTTGTCTTGTTCATTTCCCAGGATACTGATCCAGCGTGAGTGGGTTTGTGCTCTTGCCCAGGTTCCGCCATCTAAACAACCTGTATCAACATAATCATGTCCTTGTACCGAAGCACTATGGGATTTCTCGTGCTGAAAATACGACCAGGTTCTCCCGCCAGAAGCGCCATAACTCCATTCCCCGCCTTCCGCTGGGTTGATAGTGGTAGGTGCGACTTCTCCGCCTATTGTTAGTGCTCCCGCGCCAGCAATAATAAGCGCTCCTGCTCCGACACCGCTGATAATCCAAGATTTTTTAGACATTTTTCTTCAACTCCACTGTTCTATCGCATTGCTCTACAACCCACGGATCGTGGCTTACTATCACTATCGACGCACCTTTAGCCGCTAATATATCGAGCTGTTCGAGAATCGTCGTAGCATTTCCCCTGTCTAAAGAGGCAGTAGGTTCATCCGCAAGAACAATGTCAGGTTGTCGTACGAGAAGTCTTGCTATTGCTACTCGTTGCTGCTCGCCTCCACTGAGTTGATAAACCTTCTCTTGTTCTCTCCCCCGCAAACCGACAATCTCTAAAGCAGTATGCAAAGATTGGGGTGATTTCTTAGCATTCGAGCGCGCCGCTAAAGTTACATTTTGCGCAACCGTTTCATTATCAATCAGCGCGTAATCTTGGAATAAATAACCAATGGTTTCGCGTCGAAAGCGCATTTTAGTGCGCGTTGAGGCTTGCGTCAGGTCAACTCCGTTGAGAAATAACTGACCTGCATCAAATTTTTCCAATAACCCAATACAATTGAGCAAAGTGCTTTTACCACAACCAGATTCACCAGTTATACATACCCGCTCACCAGCATCAATATCCACATTGATACCTTCCCATAAAACTCGATTATGAGAACGAGTCCCCACTGTCTTCTTTGCGTCTCTTACTGTAATTCGCATTATTTACCTCCTTGTATGTATCAATTCAGCTGTGCTTACATGGCGCAACCATAAAGCTGTGATTGGCAAAGCTGTTACCACAGCGATTATGAGAGAACACAACCAGGAAAAGTTTGATACATGAAAAGCAGCCATAAGTGATGGATCTGCAGCACCTGCTAATGCTCCGCCTTCCGACCAAGCTCGGAAATGGGCTGCACGGCTCCACAAAAATCCCGCTACCAGAACAACTATCCCAGCTTCTATTGCCAATAAGACGCTAAAAAGAACCGTGGGAATCACACCATGTATATAGGTTGCACGCAATCGTTGATGAAAAACTTTTAAGCAGCTATACCATACAGCTAAAGCTGTGACCACACTCAAAAACAAAGCAGCAATCAATGCACCAGCATAAATCCAGACTACTTTCCCCAAAGTTTGATGATGCTGTGCCCATTGTTGACTCATAAGTTCCGCTGACCTTATGAAATTACCTATCAGTGGATCCTCAGCCAGCTCTTGAAAATGTGAATACTGCGTAAACAGAACATCTTTCTGAGTAAGAGCTGCAACAAGATTACGATCACCTATCTGTTCTAAATTATTTGGATATACAACCACTATTGGATCAGCAATCAATGCACGGTTTATCCACTCATTATCACCAACTTCCCATGACTTTCCATGACTGCTACCCGATGCATACGTGCTAATGCGTGCCTGGGATACAGAGACACCATATCGTTCTAGCTCTGATGTTATATCTAAATTTTGTGGTATCGAATCAGGAATAAATACCCTAGTTTCACTATCATAAGGCGACTTACGATATGCTTTTTCCAATGCACCATCCACTGATCGTCGTGCAGCCGATTCATTATAAAACAACAGATCTCGATTAAGTTGCGAGTTCGGCACCACTGCATGATCAAGATATTTCGCATAGAGGACACTTCCTTGCGCAGACATTTCTCGCAGCTGCCGTGATAATAGCTCCCATGCCTCACGCATCTCTGTCAGCTCACGAGCCCCAGTAACACTAGCGCTATATACCGTGCTTTCCGACGCCCAAACTGGTACTTCCTTATGCTGTTTCCACCATTCACTGCTGTAGTTAAAAATTCCTATACTCAACGATGCCACACACATACAAGCACCAATACGAATAAGAAAAACACTGCCCAATACTGCCTTGCTTGGCAACTTTCCTGATAGCAGGGAAACAATGGAAGCACAGCGCAATGCACACAACCCTAACCAAACAGAAAGCACACAAGCACAAAGAGCAATACCCACAAAAATTGCTTGATAATGCGCTAGTTGTATAGCAGATTGGGAATTACTCAACGCAGCAAAAACCCCAGCACAAGCTACAACACACACTGCAATTATCAACACGCTCTTAGAAAATGCCCTATGCAACTCATACTGAGCACTACGCCATAAACCAAAACCATGTAAAGCGCGTACAGAATCAGCGTGCGCATTGAGAATGACACCAATGAGACAAAAGGCTATGCAGAAAACAAGAAGTAAGGCGGTAAGCTCACCCAGTGCAGTACCGGTAAGTAAAAAAGTCCACTCTGTCAACGGATATTGCTGATGGCTTATTCCCTGGTTATCGAGATACGCAAACACAGCCTCGTGAAACTTCTTGGAGCCTGAAAGCTCAAACATTTGGCGATATTCTTCATGCGGAATATCAGTCAATTCTTTAACAACCGTCGACGGCGTACCTGGTAATCCGCGATAGCCATTTTTGTGCCATACATCAAGTTTGCCGCCAGCACCATACACAATACGCCCTTGTGGGTCAGGAAACTGCACCATTAACGACGCTCGATGTTGTCTAGCGATCTGAGATAAATCTTCTAATACCTGTTCTGGTTGCTTTTGTGTTTTGGCAAGACTCCTCACACTTACCACAGCATTGACACCTGGAAGCCCCTCTTGCTCCATCGTTGTACTCGCCCAGTAACCCAGTATTGCACCTAACAACAGTGCGAGAAACAAAGCACAACGAATAAGAATCGTGCCAGAGCTAGCATTACTATGCACAGAAAACAGCCGTTTCTCACCCGTGGTGCTTTGCGACATAACGCCTCCTTAAAACCCTTGCAGTTAACACAAAATCTTGCCCCCCCCCCGTGAGAAAAATGCAAGACTTTTAAGGAGAAATTAACTAAAATGTGTCCAAATTATTATGGTCAAGTGTTTTCTCGTCCGCTGCGAATCACATACACGCCACCGATGAAAACACACACTAATACTGCAATACTCCCCAACAAAATAGGAGTCTTTACAGGATTTTTCTCTTTGCCACTCCCTTGTTGCTTAGTATCCTGAGGAAGTTCGTCGGATGCAATCATACCGGCAATCCACCCATACACATTCGCTACAGGGCTGGTATATAACTGGGATGCTTTTCCATCAGCATCATCTCCGGGTGATGCTGTACTAACACCGATCAGTCTACCTTGAACAAATGTGGGACTACCAGAATCCCCTGGCTGAATTTTTGCACCACCTTTGAGGTTTACCACCCCCACATTTTTACCACCATAAAGAGATAATTCTTCATACCGATCTAGCTGTCCCACAGCCATAGGAAGGCGAGTAGTTCCTCCTGAACCATCCGGTGACCAACCATAAGTCACAGTTTCCGACCCAGGTTGCGGCACCTGTTGAGCAAGCTGTGGATATGAGCCGAGTTTCATATCCTCAGTAGTGTGTAGCAGTGCTATATCTCCTTCTGGCGCACGGTACCACCCATCAACTCCCACACGGTACTGTTTATCGCCTTGGCCTAAACGAATACTTCCCGAAGGTTTCGCAGTACCGTCTTCATCATATCCATCAACACAATGACGTGCCGTAATCACCCATCGCGGTGTAATAGCTGTACCAGTGCAATCACCGTCTTTGTCTCCCCGATCGCTTATCTGCGTGGCAACCACAGCGTTACTCTCCGTATTATCCGGAGCAAAGGTTGTGCTCTCCATAGCTCGAGCGCTAGGGAAAAACGTGGTAAAAGCACCTATCGTCATCACAGTCATATATGCAGCACATCGACGTAGCGTTATAGACATAACTCTGTCCTTTCTTTAGAATCGTGCAGGAAGTGTGGTGTTTGTTACTGTCAGGATCGCCTCTTTTATTGCTCGTTCTAAAAGGCCCTGCCTGCAAAAGCGACGCATTATCGTCGCAAGAATAAGGAATCCCAAAAGAGAACTCCACCCAATAGTCGTCATATTTAGCGATAATTTTTCAGCAAGTCCAGCACTAAGGAGATGTAGAACATAGAAAGTCAACGGCATAGAACCAAGACACTGCAGAGGATACGCAACTCTAGCTACATATGGCACCTGGCATAGCAACAAGCACATAGATAACAAAGCTAAAGCACCCACAGTGGTAGAAAGCACATCTATCAATGCCCCCGAGTGTGATGTTGCATTCAATGCCGCTGCAACAAAAGCAACATTCTTATCGCTTGAACTCACTAATGTCTCCCAATCAAAAGCATGGCGCAACCACACACCCAGAGATACAACTGGAATGGCTATAGCAATGATTGAATAGAGTACGCGAGAATTATCAAGCATAAATCGGTAAGCGATAATACCAATAACCATATAAAACGCCCAAGCCGCAGCAGGATAAGGGAAAGAAAGAACCTCAAATGGCTGCGTATAAACTGCAGCAACTACCTGCGCTGTTACGGTGATAGCAAGTAGCCATATAGCGACAACAACAAGAGTTCGGGTTTGCCAGCGTGGGGCACAACACAAAGCAATGTAGCACAATCCAAAAACTTGCAGAACCACCAGAATACTTCCCGATAACGGCTCCAATATCACTCCCAACAAGAACAAAAGTACTCCTCTGACCATTAAACGATGACGCATAATCGTCAGCTCTTGTCCACCAGCCTTCACTGCTTTATCACTCATCAGTCCAAGCGAAACGCCAGCCAAAATGGCAAATAACGCTGATGGGAAACCGTGAAAAATGAAATTGGCTGAACCTTCTGCCGAAAAAAGATGAGCAACGATCATACCCATTAGCGCTAAAGCGCGGGCTAGGTCTAGACCGATGATGCGATTTTGAGAAAATAGCGCGGTAGCACTGCTCTTCCTCAGGTATTTACCTAATTTATGACTATTCTTTCCATGAATATAAGCACTATTGCTTCTAGTTTTTATCTGCACGCAATTCACCATATTGTTGCGACATGAGAAGAACGTGGAGAATACCTGAAGATCCACTGGAGTGTTTATGGGAAGTAGCTGGGGAAAGAAAATTTCTTTATATTTTTGTATCGAACAAAATAATGTGCACTATACAGAAGGCTATCTCTTCTCAACACTATGAAATTTTCCATTGTGTTACTGATGTTAATCAGTAGTATCTTTCTTCCATTCCAAAGCCACGTCGATAGCAGTCCAAGCAAGCGCTGTCGCTCCATCAGAAAGTGCTTGTTCTGCTACTGAGCCAATACATGCATCAGCGAATTCAGCCTGATGGTTAAGAACAGGAAAAGAATTTACACCTATGTATGGATGAATAGCTCGTGTTATATGCGAAACATTTGCAAAATCAGTGGAGGCCTGACACATATGTGTCTCTGGTCCATCACTATATAATTTTCGCCCCAGTGCCTTCGCATTTCTCTCATAAAAAGCCAGTGCTGGCTCATCTATCAGAAAATCTGAGTATGGTTTTGACTCTTCGATAATGGATAACTCACAACCAGTCGCTAAAGCACCTGCTTGAAAACAATTTTTTACTTTCTCAGCTGTTTCTTTGAGCTCAGTCATAGTAGAAGCTCTCACATACCAACGCCCCTGTGTTCTATGCGGTATTGCGTTAGGGGCATCACCTCCTTTAGTAAGGATGCCATGCACGCGTACTGTAGGAGGAAGTTGCTGCCGCAAAAGGCCAAGAGCAACTTCAGAAATAATAAACGCATCTGAAGCATTTATTCCCTCACTGGGATAAGCAGCTGCATGAGATGCTTTCCCTATAAAATTTATCTGCCAATGCATCACTGCAAAGGGTTGTGCTCTACTTACATCAACTGGTGCAGGATGCGCCATCATTGCGAAATCAAGACCTGCAAACGCACCACGATCAAGCATTTCAATTTTTCCGCCTCCCCCTTCTTCAGCTGGTGTGCCATAAACCTCAACTGTAATATCCAGTTCATCTGCAACTTCCGCTAATGCTAGACCAGCCCCTAGAGACATACTAGCGATCAGGTTATGGCCACACGCATGTCCGATTCCAGGTAATGCATCGTATTCAGCCATGACCCCAATACGTCGAGTACCAGTTCCTTTAACAGCACGAAAAGCAGTATCGATGCCAACATATTTTTCTTCTATAGAAAAACCCTTTTGACGTAGATATTCAGTGCAACGAGTTGACGACTCATATTCTTGCCATGCTACTTCAGGATGTGCATGAAGCCACTCGGACAGTTCAACTAATAAATACAATTCTTGCTTTACTTTTTCCGCAGCAATGCTTTTTAATTTACTTTTCACCAGGAACTCCATAAGCAGGTGCTACATGTGGTTTTACCCCACGTATAACGTAATCATCACGCTGAGGCATCCATACATCCAAGAGTGATTCCAGATCTTCTAATGGAACCTCAGACCAATCGACGCGTAAATCAGTTTCAACCCACCCTGCTTTACGTACAACACCCAAACCAACCGAATGTATTGGTCCAGCTTCTCCTCCAGCATATTGTCCTGCTTTCATTGCTTTCAGCAATCGGTATTCTAATTCACCAGAGGCTTTCTCAAAGGCTTCTAGCATAGCCAAGATAACATCCTCACCAGCCAACATATTCCCTGCCACCACGCAATCATCACTGATAATTTGATGATGAATACCTAAAGTATTTTTACCTGAATATGCATAGCCAGAACCTGAAAATGGCAAGATAGTAATTTGCCGATAACTCAATGTATTATCAAGCGCTGCAAGCTGTCTAAACGCATCAGACGCGGAAAATCCGTCGGCAAGTCGATCTAATAAAAAACTACCAAAACGTGGATCAGTAATATTTTGTGATGCCACTGCGCCCACATTACCGCGTAAGTGCATACATCGAGCAGCAACAGCAGGTGAAGAAGATGCTACCGCTTGCCCCAGTGCACCAGTTTCATCTCTAGCAATAATAGAAAATGTCAACCCATTTCTCCTAAAATTTCATTTGACCATGTTCTAAAAACAATCCAATTATTGTTTTTGCACACCACTATGTGATACGGCACTAATTACTGTCAGAAAGTACGGCAGTGGCATCAATTTCCACCAGCCACTCTGGACGAGCAAGTGCATCAACCACAAGACCTGTCGACACTGGAAAAACTCCCTTGAGCCATTTACCTATAACGTTGTAAACAGGTTCTCGATAACGAATATCTGTTAAATAAACAGTAATTTTGACAATATCCTCAAGACAACCACCTGCCTCCGACAACAGCAAATTGATATTTGCCATTGCTTTCTCTGCTTGTGCTTTAACATCACCAATGCCAACAGACTCCCGAGTATCAAGATCCTGACCAATTTGTCCACGTAAGAAGACCAGATTATTCGCAACAACCGCCTGGCAAAGATCGTTAGAAAGATTTTGTTCAGGATATGTGTCTTTAGTATTAAACGGGCGAATACGGGTATATTTCATGTTCTCTCCTTATGTTTTTAATCTTTTGGATTAGCGTAATCACGATAATTCCGTTGAATATCTATTTGATCGACAACAAATTTCGCATCATGCCAAGAACCCCAAATAAATGATGAACCACGTCGAGACTGCCATGGTAAACCAACGAAATAGATACCATGTGCCTCAGAAATTCCTCGTGTCTGGTTAGGTTTTCCTTCTTCGTCGGTCGCTTTATCAACATCTAACCAGGTATAGTCTCTGCCAAAACCAGTCGACCAAATGATGGTAGAGATACCTGATTCGATCAAATTAAGTTCAAGGACAGGATTTTTGACGCAATCAGGATCTTCCCCAAGTTCATAGGCCTCAGGTTCTATTGGAAGTTGCAGGCCATGCTCTGCGATATATGCATCTGCTTCTCGCAATAAGGAAAGATAATTTTCATCTCCTGAACGAATATTTTGCGCAAGATCTCCTGCAAAATATATAATTCCGTTCTTGAAAGAAACAGTACGCCCGACTAAAGTGATTCCCGCAGATGCTAGGTCACGAAAATCAATGGTATACCCCCCTTTTGCTCCTGTTACTGCAATAGTTACGTGTTGTGTCTCCTCTTGAGGGGCTACCATATCCCATTTGCCGAGAACACCTAGCCAATAAACAAAATCACGATTGCGATAACTACGTGGTGGACGATCATGTGGTCCTACCGATAAATACACTTTTCTTCCAGAAGCTCGAAGCTCTTCTGCAATTTGTACGCCTGAAGACCCAGCACCAACAACAAGAACTCCACCTTCAGGGATGCTATTCGGATTGCGATAATCCGAAGAATGGATTTGGGCAATATGGCTCTTTTCAGGAACTATCGGTGGAATTATTGGAATCTGAAAGGCACCCGTCGCAGCAACTACATAACCGCACTCATAGGTTCCATGAGACGTGCTGACGACAAAACCACTTTGTCTATTTTTACGCGTTACCTGAAGTACTTCCACTCCTTCGACAATGGGCAGATCAAACTTTTCCGCATACTCAACCATATAATCCGCAATTTCTTCTTTAGAAGCAAAACGATCTTGTTCGCCTCCAAATGCAAGGTTAGGAAAACGATCATGCCAAACAGGACCGTTGGCTACCAAGGAGTCCCATCGCTCTTTCCGCCAGCGTGCTGCAATACAATCTCTTTCAAGAACTACATGGTTAATACCTTTTTCTTTGAGATGCTCACTTGTCGCTATTCCTGCTTGACCAGCACCAACCACAACAACCTCAGTCATGATATTCTTCATCATTCACGCTCCATTCCATGAAATCACTAAGATAGTGTTTCGCTTTTTATGTGCTGTGAATACAATTTTGATTGTCTAATAGATATATATCAACTATCATTTTCCGAAAGTCTATATCTGAAAAAGTGATAAATACTCCTCCACGATATAAAACAAGGCGAATTAATAAGAGGGTTTTCATTGAACACAACACGACTTACCATGACTCAGCTTCGCTATTTCACAAGAGTTGCTGAATTGGGATCAATGAGCGCAGCCGCAGACGATATGTACATTGCACAATCCGCTATATCAACAGCAATTTCCCAATTAGAAAGTACTGTTGGAGAGCAATTATTTCACCGTTTAAGATCAAAAGGAGTATCTCTCACCGACGAGGGATTACGTTTCTACCAAATGGTCACACAAGGACTACGACAAATTGATGAAGCCGTAGAAAACATTTCCTCTGAGGAACTATCTGGCCTTTTGACAGCAGGCTGCTTTACAACACTCGGACAATTTTGGATTCCACCTGTCATCGAACAACTCAATTCCGCACATCAAGGTCTAACGGTTGAAATGCGTCAATACAATGCTGTCCAGTTGGAATCTGCATTACTTACACGAGAAATAGAAGCAGCAATCGCTTATAACTTTGACTATGGCCCCAATATAAAGTTCGAAGAAATTGGCACAGTCGATCTTTTCGCAGGGCTTTCCGAAGAACACCCGTTGGCAAAACGTACCAGCATAAAACTGGAAGAATTGATTTCAGATCCACTCATACTCCTCAATCTCGGAAAATCTGCAGACTATTTCTTGTCTGTATTTGATCGCGCAAACTTAATACCACAAATCGCCTACAAATTTGAGAGTTTCGAAGCCGTACGCTCCATGGCTGCCAGAGGTTATGGATACGCACTTCTCAATCAAGGTCCAACACATGGACTTACCAATGAAGGACTTCCACTTAACATGATCCCCATTGAGGGGTACTCCAGTGATCTACAAATTGGCATTATATCCCGGAACGATGAACCGCTTTCACGAAAGGGAAAAGCTTTTAGAGACTCATTCCATCATGTTTTCATGCAGGTAAATTCACATCACCTATAGTTTTCTAGATAATTTTATCCTTCTAAATCTATTTTGGAGATACCCTAATTCTTATTTTTCTGTTTTACACAACTGAAATGAACCAAAATAATGGTTAATCAATAGGTATTCGATATCTAATACTTTTCAGCGAACAGGAAACAAAGATGAATACAAAAGCCTACTGGGTCAATTTACAAAGCAATTTGCACTTCGACGGAAGACCATTTATCAACGGACAAAGGATCGAAACAGATTCCAAAAGAACAACAGAGAAAATAAATCCAGCAAACAATGAGTATATAGGCTCTTTAAGCCTCTCTGAAGCAAGCGATATCAATGCAGCAGTGGTTGCAGCTCGCCAAGCTTTCTCTCAAGGACAATGGCACACAAATGGAGTTACTTATCGAAAAGAATTACTAACTAAACTTGCAGCCTTAATTGATAAAAATGCTGAAGAACTCGCACTGCTCGATAGTCTAGAAATGGGAAAGCCCATTCGAGAAGCGGTAACAATAGATATACCCGGAGCCGCAGCTCTTTTCCGTTTCTATGCAGAAGCTATAGAAAAAATGGAAGATTCTATCCCGGTTACACCGCCTAAAGCAACAGCTCAAGTCACAAGAGAAGCGCTTGGAGTCATAGGAGTAATTGTTCCATGGAATTATCCACTTGAAATTCTGACGTGGAAAATTGCCCCAGCATTAGCAGTAGGAAATACTGTTGTAGTAAAGCCGCCGTTAGAGGCATCCTATTCAGCTCTGCGTTTAGCTGAACTTGCCACTGAAGCAGGTTTCCCACCTGGTGTTATCAACGTAGTTCCCGGCACAGGAGAGGAAGCAGGTCAAGCCCTTGCCCGACACAATGACGTGGATATGATAGCTTTTACAGGGTCTACCGAAGTTGCTAAGCTGCTCCAAATTTATGCAGGAGAATCGAATCTAAAGCGCTTAGCATTAGAAGCGGGTGGCAAAAGCTCAAACATAATCTTTGCAGACTGCGAAGATCTACAACTTGCTGCGCAAAAAGCTGCATTCGGCGCTTTTTACAATCAAGGAGAGGTGTGCTCTGCTAATTCACGTATTTTTGTGGAAGAACCAATATATGAGCACTTTGTGGAAAAATTTATTGAGGAAAGTAAAGCATACAAACCAGGCGATCCTCTAGACCCCTCCTGTGGAACAGGATCATTAGTATCCCAGTCACATACTCAAAAGGTATGGTCAGCAATAAAATCTGCTCAAAGCGATGGCACAATTCTTGCAGGAGGAAAGCGGCTACAAATCAATGGATCAGATTGCTATATTGAACCAACAATAATCGGTAATCTTCCAGGCGATCACTTCTTACACCAAACGGAGATTTTTGGTCCCGTAGCTATCGTGTCTTCGTTTAGAGAAGAACAAGATGCTATAGATGCTGCTAATGCCACTAAATACGGATTAGCAGCATCAGTTTGGACAAATAGCTTGTCCAAAGCAAATAGAGTATCGGCAGTACTTAACGCTGGGACAGTTTCTGTAAATACGGTTGATGCCTTGAGTTTTACTACTCCTTTTGGTGGTTTTAAGCAATCCGGTTTTGGTCGAGATCTGTCTGTTCATGCTTTTAATAACTACACAGATCTTAAAACAACATGGTTTCAATGGGGCTAAGGGAGAAAACAATGTATATCAAAGGATTAGAAACACGATCCATAGAATTTATTCCCGAATCTGAACGACGTGGTCATCCAGCTGAGCAATTTCCACTGTGGTTTTCCGTGAATATGATGGTTCTTACCACACTAACTGGAAGCATTGGGATCACCATTGGGCTCAATGTTTTTTGGACTTCTGTCGGAATAATCTTGGGAAATTTTATTGGAGCACTCTTTGTTGCAGGCCATGCAGTTCAAGGACCTCACTTAGGTATTCCACAAATGATCCAAAGTAGAGCACAATTTGGCTATTATGGTGCAGTACTCCCTCTAATTGCGACCCTCATTATGTATATTGGTTATGTAGCTAGTAACCAAGTAATAGCTGGTGAAGCCATAGCCGATGCAAGTGGTATAAATATCTTCTTTGGCATCATATTTTCTGGAATCATTGTTCTCATCATCACTTTTTATGGTTTCAATCTCATCCAAAAAACAGAAAAGATATTAGCAGTTCTTCTTGGTATCGGGTTTGTCGGTGTCACTATTATGGCGCTGAAGAAAGGGCTTCCAGAAAACGCTTTATCCATTACCGACTTTAATTTATCTGCATTTTTATCATTGATAGCGGCAACAGCCGCCTGGCAATTAACATTTGCACCTTATATTGCTGATTACACAAGATATTTACCGCCAAACACCAGTGGAAAAAAATTAACTTTTTACACTTACAGTGGACTCGTCGTCAGCACTACATGGTTGATGATCCTAGGAGCAATTCTTGCAACCGAATTCCGTTCCTATAGTAGTTCTCCAAGCAAAATTATTGCTGGCATGTTCCCTGAATCCTGGGCATCTGGAGTATATGTGTTCGTAGTTCTTGGGGTTATTGCAACAAATGTTCTCAACCTTTATGGGGCGTTCATGGCGCTCACCACAATTATCGACACTTTTATAAAAATCAATAATTCGCTATCTCTGCGTTTATTTCTATTCCTTATAGTATTTATTTCTTCCATGGGAATAGCAACTCTGGCATCTGGGGAATTTATGATTTTCTTCGGAAATCTACTAATCGTGCTGGGATATCTACTGTTTCCTTGGACAAGTATAAACCTAGCTGACTACTTTTTCGTCCGCAAAGGAAAGTATTTTATCCCAGATATATACACGCCACATGGTATATATGGAGCTTTCAATACCAAAGCTATATCTGCCTATATCCTCACTTTACTTGTGGAACTTCCCTTTGCAAAAACAGATTTTTTCACGGGATTCATCTATGAGCGGATAGGAAACACTGACTATTCATGGATTATCGCACTTGTACTACCAGGTCTTTTGTACTGCGCCTTCATGACAGTAGGCAAAGACAAAAGATCTGACGCTCATAGTGAAACAAAAGGAGGTTCATGATGAGCTATTGAAACTGATAAAAATCTTTCATATCTTGCAACACTACTCGTCACATAACACACATGGAGGAATTATGAACGGTCTTAAAGATAACGTATATATTGTCACTGGTGCCGGATCAGGACTCGGATATGCAACTGCAATTCGCTTGGTTACTGAGGGAGCAAAAATTGCAGTGGTTGACTTGCAATTGGCCTCAGCCGAACGCACAGTTTCCGAATTAAACACACTCAAATCTGAATCTGCTCTTGCGGTCCAAGCTGATGTCACGGATGCAAAAGCAGTCCAAGCCAGTATTAAACACGTTGTAGAAGTCTTTGGAAAACTTGATGGAATTGTCAACTGTGCGGGCATAGCTTTAGGCGAAGGAGGCGTCGTCGAATGCTCTGAAAGTGCGTGGGACAAGATGATGGCAGTTAACGTAAAAAGTATTTTCCTAACTGGAAAATATGGTATCCCTTATATTCTTAAAAATGGTGGTGGATCCATCGTTAATATCGCTAGCGTTTTTGGTTTTGTGGTCAATAATGATGAATGTGCATATGCTGCTTCCAAAGGAGCTGTCATTAACCTTACTCGCCAGATGGCTCTTCAACATGCTTCCGATAAAATACGTGTCAATGCAATCTGTCCAGCAGATGCCGATACCCCTATGATTGACGGTCTTTTGGGCGCAACAGGAGCAGAGCTGGACGCAGGAAAAGCAGAATTGGCAAAACCAATTCCTATGGGACATTTAACAAAGCCAAGCGATGTCGCAGCTGCGATTGCATTTTTATTATCTTCAGACTCAGCATTCATCACTGGTGTTGCATTACCAGTCGATGGAGGATTCTTGATTAAATAACTTCGACAAGTAAAAGATCCAGTTCGTAAAGAGTCACTGGATCTTTTTCTATATACCCCATCCCAAAATTCCAAGAAACCGCTCACGCCATCCATCCATGTGCCATGAGCTCATATAATGGTTCTGGATCATCTACGTGCTGCGCCGCCCACGCAGTCCCCAAAGTAAGTAAATATATATCTCGCCCAGTCACACCTGGGCGAATATATCCGTCCTCCCGAGCTTGTTGTATAAGATCATCTAGCACGGAAATGACATCATGGCATTGCATTCCTAATGGCGATGTCGTTTGCGATACCGCCGAGCGCATAGGTTCCGTCAATCCTTTATAGGTACCAAACCATTGCCCTAGCGCATGAACCTGCGCAAATAAACATTCGAGGGAGTTTGTACCTGCAGCATCTGCCGCTAATATCGCGGCTTCTTCTTTTTCTGCCAGAACAGCAGCCACTAACGCTTCCCTATTGGGAAAATGGCGATACAGTGTTCCTGCCCCAACCCCCGCACGCTTTGCGATGGTTTCCATGGGTACCTCTACGCCTTTTTCGTCGAAGGCTTGAGCAGCCACCTCAAGTATTCTTTGGCGATTTTTTTGGGCGTCAGCACGTGTTTTACGTGCTTTTTTCTTTTGTTCCGTATGTTCTTTTTGCTCCATACTTTCATCTTACACTTGAAAAGTGGAGAACCCTTCCGTATTATACATTTCATAAACGGAATACATCTCCACTTAACGAGAAAGAGGTCACGATGACACCACACCTTGATCCGCTGGAACTACGAAAAACTTTCGGATTATACCCAACCGGCGTCGCCCTCACCGCAGGGCATCTCGACGGCACCCCCATAGGAATGCTCACTAATTCATTCACAACCATCTCCCTCGATCCACCTCTCATCAGTCTGAGCTTTGCACACACCTCAACTACATGGCCACAACTGCAACAACTGGATCACATCGGCATTAGTATTCTTAGTGCTCACAATCTTGAAACAGCCACACTGCTCAAACGACCCACTGCACAACGCTTTGATGGAGTTGAAGTAATCACCCACAACACTGGTGCAGTAGTATTGCCCGATGCGGCGGCTCAGATTTTCGTCGAAAAGCAACAAGAAATAGAAGCCGGCGACCACACACTCACGCTCTGGAAAGTCACCGACCATATACACAATGCACACCATAATCCACTTGTCTTCCACAAAGGTCGCATAAACACTCTATAAATCCAGAAAGGTACAATCATGTCCAATAACACTCAAAAGAAAATGATCATCGGCATGCAGCTAGGCAACGGCTACGGATCACAAGTCACTGCTTGGAACTTCGATGGGGTAGATCCGCACAACTACAGCAACGTCGACTCGCACGTTCGCTATGCACAAAAGGCAGAACGCGGAAAGTTCCAGTTCATCTTCTTCCCAGACTCCCCTAACCAGACGATGGGATCCGATAAAGAAGCTCCTCAAATGACTATGGATCCACTCATCACTATGGCAGCCATAGCACGCGGAACATCAAAAATTGGTTTAGCCTCCACCGCATCTACCCAATGGAATGAACCTTATAATCTTGCCCGCCAACTCAAAACTCTCGATGTCATCAGTGGTGGACGTATCGGCTGGAATGCTGTGACCGGCTCCGATCCTCGTGGAGCAGCAAACTTTGGACAGAATATGGAATCCAGCGCTCACCGCTACGGCAGACTCCACGAGTTTGTTCAGATTGTGCAAGCTCTCTGGGGATCATGGGAAAAAGATGCCTTGGTTCTTGATAAAGAAAAAGGTATCTTTGCACGACGCGACAAAATCCGCCCTATCAACATGGCTGGAGAGTTCCTTGCCTCAGCAGGACCATTGCCTATTCCACCTTCTCCGCAAGGACAGCCTGTTATTTTCCAGGCAGGTGGCTCACCTAATGGCCTCCAGGTCGCAGGGCGCTATGCCAATGCCGTTATCGGCGCAACCTTCAGTATTGAGGATTCTATCCGCCAGCGTAATGCAGTACGCAAAGCTGCTGAAGACGCAGGCCGTAATCCTGATGAGATTAAGTTTTTTGCTGGTGTAATGCCAACTATTGCTCCAACAAAACGCGAGGCGTTGGATCGCCGTGGTAAGTTTGTGGAACCCAATATTTTACAGCGCGTTAATTACTTAGGCGCCATGTTGGGGATTACTCTCACCAGAAAAGATCTTGATTCCCCTATTGATCCCGCTGTACTGAAAAACGCTCATGCACACCCTGGTGATCCTCGTTCTGCCAAGGCATTAGAGATTGCACGCCAGGGGTGGAGTGTACGGGATATTCTTTACCACGGAATCATTGATTTCCACCCATCACCAGTGGGAACTGCGGAAGAAGTGGCTGATCACCTTACCGAATGGTTTGAGGCAGGAGCCGTAGATGGTTTCTGGTATTCCCCTGATGCTTATGAAGACGGTATCGACGCTTTTGTGGATAACGTCGTACCTATTTTACAAGAGCGAGGACTATTCCACACTGACTACGAGGGCTCTACCCTGCGGGAACACCTCGGAGCACCAGAGCAGTATGGTTTGGATCCACGGATACAGTAGTTGGATACAGCAGCATTTGAGTTTATAAAGATCCCATTGAGGACTATGCAACGTGTATCTTGGTACTACAGCGCCACGATACACGATAGAAAATCTGACTAAAGTTCACGAATGATCTTTGCTGGGTTACCCACCACAACTACGCGAGAGGGAATATCGCGTGTCACTACAGAACCAGCTCCTACAATAGCCCCATCACCAATGCTTACTCCGGGGAGGATGATAGAGCCAGATCCGATCCACACATCTGATCCTATTGTCACCGATTGAGGTTCCAGATTAGCCCGTTTATCAGGGTTCATTCCGTGATTCAGGGTTGCGATGATTGTCTTATGGCCAATCAAGGTGCGGTCACCAATGACAATTCCACCTTGGTCTTGGAAAGAGCAATCGGAGTTAATGAATACATCTTCACCTACCCGAATGTTCTTCCCGAAATCTGCGGTGAAAGGTGGGAAAAGGCGAAAAGTTTTTGGTGTTTCATGGCCGGTCAGCTCAGAGAAACATTCCTGGATGGCGGTCATATCTGAGCCAGCATTATTCAGGCGAACACACGTATCCCGGGCCTGTGCAGCATAGTTATTCATCAATTCCCATTCAGGGGAACCAGGCACCATTACTCCACCGGTGGCAAGAAATTCACGTAATTCTTTAAGAGTTATGCTCATGGACGCACCAAAACCTTAATTGCTTCACGGGTATCCATTAACCGATAGCCTTCTGCAATATCGTCAAGATTAATTTCTTTATCAAACACTAGGCCTGGGTTAATATCACCGGCGTAGATTTTTTCAATAAGTTTGGGAAGGTAACGACGCACTGGCGCGGGACCACCATGTAAGTGAATCAGTGAGAAAAATAGATCCATGCCTGGAATTTCTTGGTTATGTGATACTCCTACAAAACCAACAGAACCGCCTGGTCGAGTGGAATGAATAGCTTGCATCATAGATTCTTGGGTTCCTACAGCTTCGATAGAACCATGCGCACCCAAACCACCAGTCATGTCACGTATTTTCTCTGCGGCTTCATCACCACGCTCTTCAATAACATCCGTTGCTCCTAGTGTCCGAGCCAATGCTTGTCTCTGCGGGTGACGAGAAGAAATAATGATGCGTTCGGCACCCATTTCTTTGGCTGAAAGTACGCCCATGAGTCCCACTGCTCCATCTCCTATAACAGCGATGGTTTTCCCTGGTGCCGCGCCTGCAGCCTCAGCGGCAAACCATCCTGTCCCTAATACATCAGAAGCCGCAAGGAGACTCGGTAGCATTTCTTCAGTGGGTTTATCCGGTAGTGCAACGAGGGTTCCATCGGCAAAAGGGATACGAGCTTTTTCAGCTTGGACTCCAATACCTCCATGCACAAAAGAGCCGTTTACACAACGTGATGGGTACCCTGCTTGGCAGATGTCGCAGGTTCCGTCGGAGATAACAAAGGAACCCACAACATAATCACCAGGTTTTACGGTGGTAACGTCGGAACCAATTTCCTCTACTCGGCCTACATATTCATGCCCCATATGGAGATTTTCTGCATCTTCATGCCCACGATAAGGCCATAGATCTGAGCCACAAATACAGGCAACAACAATAGAAATCACTGCATCCTGAGGGTGTTCGATAACTGGATCTGGTAGTTCTTCCACGACGGGGTTTCCTGCGCCACGCATCATAACTCCACGCATATTTTCTCCTTACTTAACAGGTGAATACTGATGTGATGAATAGACATTTTCAAGGCTATTTCCCACCCAGATCTAAAACAAATAAGTATATTTCATATATCATTATGCGTATTTTGCATAGGATGGTGCAGAATAGATACCGTGACCACTCCGTTAAACTTAGAGCAGCTACAAACCTTCCTCACCGTCATTGATGAGGGAACCATGAGTGCCGCAGCTGATGTATTAGGCCTCAGCCAACCAGCAGTATCCAGGCAATTGTCCAACCTAGAAAAGCATATAGGTCAACAGTTACTCATCAGATCTAATAAAGAAATCACACTCACACCTGCAGGAGCATTATTGCAAGAACGTGCCCGAACGCTCTTATCCATTGCTGAAGGAACTTTTGAAGAATTAAATCCTTCATCTGGCACCCTGGCAGGTGAAATACGTGTTGCCGCTGCAGAAAGTACAACATTCCGATACCTGGTTACTGCAGCCCACCGGATAAGGGAAAAGAATCCCTCTGTCCGCTTTTCTATTCATTCTGGCGGTGGACGTGCTGTGGAAGATGGCCTTAATGATGGTTCTTTTTCTTTTGGACTCTTTATTGAGCCGTGGCCTTTAAGCCGTTATCACAGCATACAAATACCTGATGCCGATGAATGGGGTATCCTTGTTGCTCACAATTCTCCTCTCAGGACACGCAGTAGCATTGGGCTTAATGAGCTTGGAGAATACCCAGTTCTTGTCCCTGAAAATGTTGTTACTCCGCAAGGACTATCCCAATGGTTAGGCATATCTGGCAATGTGAAAGTCTGTGGAACATATAATCTGTTGTTCAACGCTAGCCTTTTTGTTTCTTCAGGCAATGCGGTAGCTATTTGCATTGGCGGGTTGAATGACCACCGCCCGGATGTACATTTCATCCCTTTTAACCCACCGATTCTTTCACGCCTTCATCTAGCATGGCCACGCCACAAGCTACTGTCTCCTACAGAACAAGCATTCGTGGAGACAGTACAGAGCATCATAAAGGAGAGTTCGTAACTGTTCTCCACTAGTGCCACCTAAAGTGAAGATCCATCAGAAGAGAAGGGACTAGGCAACGTTTGGATGCGCACCACACATACCGTCCAAAAATGATACGGCACTACCTATATTCTTAACTTCTCAGGCACAACACCAATTCGCAGAATATAATTTGAACATTGCATCACAGCATTGTGTTCGATCCTGTAAGCGAGTCAAACAAGTGATAGCCGAAGATAAAAGTACAGTAAGTATGAGCAAAAATAACCTGTAGGTTCTAAAGGTGGTGACGTGGTAATGGCCTTGAAAAAGTCCGATCTGTATAGTTCGCTCTGGAAAAGTGCAGATGAACTTCGCGGAAGTATGGATGCCAGTCAATACAAGGACTATGTACTGACGATACTCTTCGTCAAGTATGTTTCCGATAAGGCTAAAAGCGACCCTTTTAGCCTTATAGATATACCCGAAGGTGCTTCTTTCGATCATTTAATCACCCTCAAAGGCAAAACCAATATTGGTGAAGAAATTAACAAAGCTATTCGTCTCCTAGCTGAAGCTAATGATCTCCAAGGAGTCATTAACATCGCTGATTTTGATGACCCAAACAAGCTGGGTGAAGGTAAGTCAATGCAGGACACCTTGAGTAATTTGATTGGTATCTTCGAAGATATCGATTTCTCTGGTTCGCGAGCAGAAGGTGATGATCTTCTTGGTGATGCTTACGAGTATCTTATGCGCCACTTCGCCACGGAATCTGGCAAGAGCAAGGGACAGTTCTACACCCCAGCTGAAGTCTCTCGTGTTATGGCTAAACTTCTTGAGATTCCACGTAATGCTCCAAAATCTACAACAGTCTATGACCCGACCTGTGGTTCTGGTTCCTTGCTAATCAAAGTTGCTGACGAATCTCCGAATGGTCTGACTATTTATGGTCAGGAAAAAGATAACGCTACTTGGGCTCTTTCTCGCATGAATATGATCTTGCATAATAATGAAACACACACAATCAGGCAAGGTGACACTTTAGCAAACCCTAAGTTTCGTGACGGTAATAAACTTCAGACTTTCGACTATTTCGTAGCCAATCCTCCGTTCTCCGTTAAGACTTGGAAGAATGGTTTCGATTACCAATTCGGGCGCTTTGATGGTTTCGCTGAGCCTCCAGAGAAGAATGGTGATTATGCTTTCCTTCTTCATATGTTGAAATCTCTCAAACCTAATGGTCGTGGTACAGTAATTTTGCCACATGGTGTACTATTCCGCGGCAATGCTGAGTCAGCTATTCGTCAAGAACTCATTAAGCGTGGTCTCATCAAGGCTATTATTGGTTTACCTGCCAACTTGTTCTACGGCACAGGTATCCCGGCTTCTATCATCGTGATCGATAAAAATGATGCTGCAAACCGTAAGGGGATTTTCATGATTGATGCCTCGAAGGGATTTGTAAAAGACGGAGCTAAAAACCGTCTCCGTTCACGGGATATGCGCAAAATTATCGACACTTATCTCGGGTGTATTGAGGAGGAACGCTATTCCCGTATGGTTCCGATTTCAGAAATCGCTGATCCAAAGAATGATTACAATCTCAACATTCCTCGTTACATTGATAGTTCAGAACCTGAGGACATCCAAGATTTGGGAGGACATCTCAACGGTGGTATTCCTATTCGAGATATTGATGCGTTGGATGACTACTGGCAAGCTTTTCCGAATCTTCGACAAGAGCTCTTTAAGCCTCTCCGTGATGGTTATGTTGAACTAACTGTTAAAACAGAAGAAGTCGCTGAGACTATTGAAAGCTCTAACGACGTAAAGGTTTTCCAAGACATCAATTCGCGGCATATTGAAGAGTGGTGGGCTAGTCATAGGGAAACCTTGAAATCCATTGATTCACAGACCCCCCCCCGCATGAACTTATCCAAATCCTTGGTGACGATTTATTAGAAAAATTTAAAAAACGCCCACTGATCAGTGAGTATAGTGCCTATGAACAATTGATGAGCTACTGGCATGAGACGATGCACGATGATGTTGCTCTGATCATGCATTCAGATTGGAAAGAAGCTGCTCAGCCTCGTGAGGCTCGCATCACCGGCTATGACAACAAGAGAAAGCCAAAATACGAAGATGCAGATATTAAGTTCGGCACTGGCACGAAGACTCAACGTTGGGTGACTGATTTAATCCCACCGCAGCTCATTATTGACCGCTATTTCCCTGCTGAACAAGAAGAGCTTGAACAGCTTACTCAGCACCAAGAGCAAACAGTACAGGAGCTCGCAGAATACTTGGACGAGAACTCTGCTGAGGAAGGACTTCTTTATGAAGCAGTTAACGACGATGGCAACATTAAGAAAAAGGATATTACTGATCGCCTGAAGGCCGCTAAAGCAGAAAATGCTGATGCTGAAGAGATCGAAGCTCTTAATTATGCAAGCAAGTTATTCTCAGCAGAAGCTAAAGCAAAGAAGCAAGTGAAGGAAGCTACACTCGAACTAGATTTTGCTGTACTCAAAAAGTATCCGATCCTGACTCCTAATGAGGTACGACAGCTGGTCGTGATGGATAAATGGGGAGTTTCTATAGAAAAACGACTCAGACAAATTGAACTTGAGATTCAACAAAAACTCAACGAAAGATTAATAAAACTCGGTAACCGCTATGCCGTGACGGTAGAAGAGCTTGAAGCCGAACTAGAAGCTACCAAAGCAGTATTAGACAATTGGCTTGCGGAAATGGGGATATAATGCAGGAACTCCTGACCGATAAGAATCATGTGCCAACTGATACTACGGATTGGAATTTGACACGAATTGGCGATATTGCAGACTTCAGCAAAGGAACTGGACTACCTAAATCGATAATAGGAACCAACAAAAAGAACAAATGTATACATTACGGTGAACTTTTCACTGACTACGGTGCAAGAATCAATAAAATTAAAAGCACTACAGAATGGACTGGAAAATCTTTTTCAAGCAACAATGACGTACTTATGCCAACATCAGATGTAACACCACATGGTCTAGCGAAGGCAAGTGCTTTAACGAAACCGGATATAATCCTCGGCAGCGATATACTAATCATGCGTTTATCACCAGACAAAGCATTCGCACCATTCATTGCTTATTTAATACGGCATAACGAACAGAAAGTTTTGAAATTGGTAAGGGGTTCAACCGTTTATCATATTTATGCTTCTGATTTAAATAATCTTGAAATCCTACTCCCACCTCTACCGATTCAGAAGAAAATAGTTGAGATTCTTGACGCTGCTGATGTGAAAATCCAGACTCTCGAAAAACAACTTGAATCCACCAAAGCAATCAAGCAAGGCTTGATGCAGGAACTCCTGACCGGCAAGACTCGTTTACCGAGCTTTTCAGAAAAATGGAATATATCTACTTTTGGTAACGTCTTACAATTCATCCGAGGTTCCTCGGTTCCTCACCAAATAAAACATGGATCGATCCCACTTATTGCAGCAGGCATTAAACCTGCAGATTACATCGATACAGCAAACAGAAAAGGACCTGTGATTTCTATTAGCTCCTCAGGGGCGAATGCTGGTTATGTAGCTTGGCATGACTCCGATATTTGGGCATCTGATTGCACAACTGTGTCTCACGCAAAAGACATCACACTTAAATATGCTTTTTACTTACTTAAACTGAAACAGAATCAGATTTTTCTATCTCAAACTGGCGGTGCACAACCCCACGTCCATGCAAAAGACGTATCCCCCATTGAAATTCAATACCCTTCAGAAGTATCTGAGCAAACTAAGATTATTGAAATCCTAGACGCTGCTGATGCGAAAATCCAGGCTCTCGAAAAACAACTTGAATCCACCAAAGCAATCAAACAAGGCTTGATGCAGGAATTATTAAGTGGACGAACCAGGCTAACGACAGGAGACAAATCATGAACAAAGTAGGGCAAAAAGAAATTGTTACCCAAGGAAAAGTCATTAACCTTCTAACGCAAAACCTTGGCTATGAGTATCTCGGTGATTGGCGTGACCGTGATAATTCCAATATCCTCGAATCACTACTACAGCAAAACCTCGAGTCTCGTGGTTACGAGACCACTCTGATCCGTCGTGCTGTTCAGGAGTTCACGAAAAAAGCTTCACTCCCCGCTGGCGGATCTCTATACGAGGTCAATCGTAAAATCTATGAGCTTTTACGCTATGGAGTCAAAGTTCAGCATTCCGCATCTGAAACATTTGAAACCGTACAGCTCATTGACTGGGAAAGTCCACAGGCAAACCACTTTGCAGTTGCCGAAGAAGTAACAGTTAAAGGTCAGAACACAAAACGCCCAGACCTCGTTCTCTATGTCAACGGTATAGCTCTGGGGGTTATTGAACTCAAGCGCTCCAAAGTCAGTGTTAGTGAGGGGATCCGCCAAAATATAGGAAATCAAGGTTCACAGTTCATCCGTTCTTTCTTCACAACCGTCCAGCTTCTTTTTGCTGGTAATGACGTTGAAGGCTTACGCTACGGCGTCATAGAAGCATCAGAAAAATACTGGTTACAATGGAAAGAAACCAGTGAAGTACAGGAACCTCTCGACCGTGAAATCCTACAGATGCTGGAAAAAACCAGATTCCTAGAAATTATTCACGATTTCATTGTCTTTGACGCAGGTACAAAGAAAACATGCCGCTACCACCAATACTTCGCTATTAAAGAAGCACAACCTCGCATAGCTTCCCGTGAGGGGGGAATTATTTGGCATACTCAAGGATCCGGTAAAAGCCTCACAATGGTGTGGCTAGCCAAATGGATACGTGAAAATCAGGAGAATGCCCGTGTTTTAATTATCACTGACCGTACTGAACTTGATAATCAGATCGAATTAGTATTCGATGGTGTCAATGAATCTATTGAACGAGCATCTTCAGCTAAAAACCTGCTTGGACTACTAAACAAGAGCCAACCATGGTTAATCTGTTCACTCGTACACAAATTCCGTGGTGACAATGAGACATCCACTGATGACACTGAAAGCTTCCTCCAGCAACTGAAGAAATCGCGTTCTGAGGGCTTTTCACCAAAAGGCAATCTATTTGTATTCGTGGATGAAGCACACCGCACCCAGAGCGGCAAACTCCACGCAGCAATGAAAGAACTGCTACCCGAAGCTATGTTCATTGGCTTCACAGGTACACCCTTACTAAAAAAGGATAAAGCTAAGAGCATTGAAACCTTTGGCTCTTACATACACACCTACAAGTTCGATGAAGCCGTTACAGATGGAGTAGTACTAGATCTACGGTACGAAGCTAGGGATATTAGACAACGCCTAACTGGTCAACAACAAATCGACAAGTGGTTTGAAGCTCGAACCAAAGGCATGACTGATCTAACAAAGTCTCGCTTAAAACAACGTTGGGCAACAATCCGTGAAATTGAGTCCTCAGAACCTAGAGTACGTATGATCGCACAGGACATCATTATGGACATGGACAGTCAGCCACGTCTAAGCGATGGGCGAGGCAACGCTATACTCGTCTGCTCGAGCGTGTACCAGGCTTGCAAGTTCTACGAAATTTTTTCCAAAAGTCCTCTAACTGGAAAAATAGCGATCATCACAAGCTATGAGCCGACAGCTGCTTCAATCTCTAAAGAAGATTCCGGGTTAGGCCAAAACGAAGCAATGTTTAAGTACGAAGTTTACCGAAAAATGCTGTCAGATTACTTCGGTGTTTCTCAGGACGAAGCAGTAAAGCGGATCCCTGAGTTTGAAAAAGAAGTCAAAGAGACTTTTATCAATCACCCAGGACAAATGCGTCTACTCATTGTCGTCGACAAGCTTCTAACCGGCTTTGATGCTCCTAGCGCAACTTACCTATATATCGACAAGAAGATGCAAGACCACAGTCTATTTCAGGCTATTTGCCGCGTTAATCGTCTTGATGGAGGTGACAAAGATTACGGATACATCGTAGACTATCGTGATCTCTTCCAATCTATCAATGCGGCTGTCGATGATTATACTTCCGGAGCATTCGATGAGTACGAGAAAGAAGACATTGAAGGTCTGCTTAAGAATCGTGTTGAAGAAGAGCGAAGAGATCTCGAAGAAGCTCTTGAATACGTTCAGGCGCTATGTGAACCAGTCGCGCCTCCGCGTGGCACCTTACAATTCCAACAATACTTCTGTGCAAAGGACAGCGGCAATGCTCAACAACTTAAAGACAATGAATTGAAGCGAGTTGATCTCTATAAAGGGGTATCTAAGCTGGTGCGGGCTTTTGCTAATATTGCTAACAAAATGGCAGAAGCCGGTTATTCCACTACCGAAGCTCAACAAATCCGCAAAGAAGTCGAGTTCTACTCCGATGTATACGATGAGGTAAAACTCGGAGCAGGTGACAATGAAGATATCAAGCAATTCGAAGCTGGTATTCGTTCGCTTCTAGATACCTACGTCTCTGCAGAGCCTTCTAGACCCCTGGCATCTTTCGAACAAGGTTTAGTCAGCCTGATTGTTGATCGTGGTAAGGATGCCATCGAAATGTTGCCTGAAGGAACCAAAAAAGACAAGCGAGCTGTAGCAGAAACAATTGTAAACAATGTTCGTAAGACTATCGTCGATGAACAAGCCATGAACCCGAAGTACTATGAGAAAATGTCTTCGCTCCTTGACGAGCTCATCGAGAAACGCCACCAAGACAGCATAGGCTACGAAGAATATTTGGAAAAACTAATTGAACTAGCGCAACATGTTGGTAAGGGTTCAGGAGAAGACTCCGAGTATCCAAATTGGGCAAATACTCAAGCACGTCAGGCTTTTATTGATTTTGCTTGGCCAGAAGGAATTGTTCTAGACTTAGAAGATCTTTACACCGCTATTCAACAGAATAAAGAACATGACTGGCCTTCTAGCAAACCGAAAAGAAAAGCTCTAGCACGCACCATCCATCTCAATACATCTGGAAAACTAGAAACCTCAGTCATTGAGAATCTACTATCAGTTATCGAAAGACACAATGAGTTCCAGTAGAGGGTATATCTCGGTAAGCGGCCTAGAGATTGAGGTGTTATATAAGAGCATCAAGAATATGCACATCTCGGTCTATCCACCAATGGGGCGTGTGCGTGTAGCTGCACCTCACCGAATTGATGAGGATACGATCCGTCGGGCCATCACTCAGAGAGTGCCGTGGATTAAAAAAGAGCGTGAACGTTTCCAAAAAGCTACACGGCAAACTCGTCGTGAAATGATATCAGGTGAAAGCCACTATGTGTGGGGAAAACGTTATCTGCTAGACGTATCCAAGCACAGCGGTGTTCCCAAGATTGAGCTGTCCGGCAACACCTTATGGGTGTACTCCCCTAAAGATTCAAGCCCTGAAGATCGCTTCAAGATCCTTGACCGTTGGTACCGTCGTGAAATTAAGAAGGAATTACCAAGACTCATCTCCAAATGGGAGCCCAAAATCGGTGTAAAAGCTGACAAGATTCAAGTCCGACGTATGAAAACAAAATGGGGTACCTGCAATCCAGATTCAGCAAGCCTGTGGTTCAACCCTGAACTAGCCAAAAAGAATCCACGATGTCTGGAGTATATCGTGGTACACGAGCTAACACATCTCTTAGAACGGAAGCATAACGCACGTTTTATGGAGTTTATGGATAGATTCTTACCAGACTGGGAGTCACGCCAGGAAGAGCTGAACGAAGCACCACTTGCAGACGAAAATTGGTAAATATTAAAACCAACTTCACCACCAAGGATTCAGACAACCCAACAAAATCTGGAAACTGTACTTTCCACATCCACAAAATAATCGTCTTTTGTAAAGTATAGTTTCCATTTTTGTTGTGGTGAGCACTTTTGGAAACTACAGTTTACAGTCTTAAGGCGCTACGCCGCGGTTACCAAGTTTCCTCAGTGCGCAACGGCTCTAAGGAAATCGATTTTCGCATCACCCAAGCAGAAACAGAAGCCTTCATACAGGTTGCTTATCAAACCAACAACGACGATACCCTCAACCGTGAACTTGCAGCCTTCAACGGCACACCCCCAGGAGCACCCTGCTTCCTCATCACAGCAGACCTTATCCCACCCCAAACAGGGACTATCACGCACGTAGATGCCCTCAGTTTCCTCGCAGGAGATCCCCTACCCATGCTGGAAAAGAATTAGGACGCTTTCTAGTGGGGAGCGTTTTGAGGTGCAGGAGCTTCTGGTATCGCAGGTGGTTCAGGTGCTGCTTCAGGCTTCGGCGCCGCAGCTACCTCTGGTGCCACTTCTGGCTCTGGCTTGGGTAGTTTTGCTTTGTTCTGACGAGATAAGAAATCCCATGCTACTTGTGGAGTATCTGGTGTCCACCACCAGTTATGCCCTTGTCCACGTATTTTCCAGTGAACAGCCTCAGCAGCACATCCTGCTCCTCGTGTTACTTCAACGTTGTTGGGCAGTTGGCTAACCTGTGGCGGTTCTGTGCATTTATTCCGCTGTTGAATGGACTGGTACAGCGTCGGCGCTGATAGATATGGTGCGTCGTGTAGTAATCCACCTTCGTAATGGGTAAGGCGGTCGACGTCGCCATGCATAATTAGTGTTGGTACCATACCAGGTACACAGTTTTCATTGACTGGGTTGTAGAACGCGCCAGATATGCTCACGATTCCTGCCAGCATATCTGGTGCTTGGCATGCTAGGTTGGCAACAAAACCGCCGCCGTTAGACATTCCAAGTGCGTACACTCGATTGATATCTACGTTGAAGTATCCCTGCAGCTCAGTGAGGATTTGACGGGTAAATGCCACATCTTCTCCTCGTTTGGTGACGGCGTATGGTGCGCCTTCCCATGAATTATCAATACCGCGTGGATAGACGACTATGGCCTCATCACCGGCAGCCATATTGAGCAAGCGGGAGTATTTTCGGAAATTCTGCGGGGTATCGCCACGACCACCATAAGCGAAGATCACTGGGGTTGGCTTAGATTGGTCGTATTTTTTAGCCACGGAAACTAACGCATTACGCGCAGCCCCAGATTTTTGTGTGAAATCAATCGATGCGACGGTGCCAGGACGTGCGTCTTTCATATTCGACGCTGGTACGAATCCTGCTGGTGGTGCCCATTCTGGGGCTTTCTCCTGTGCAGGAGCTGGTGCGGGTGCTGGTTGTTCTGGGGCAGGGTTAGGCGCAGGTACTGCTTGCTCTGGAACAGGGGTCGTTGCAGGGGCAGATTTTGGTGACTCAGGTGCTGCTTCTGGCGCAGGTGCAGGTATAGGCGCTACGACATCTGGTTGCGGCAGCACTATTCCTTCCAAACCTCCTATCGATATGGGAGCAGGTGCAGAAGATGGTACCTCGGTTGCAACCGGGGAAGAAGGGGTACCTGGTGCGTTAGCTACTGACGCTGGGGGTGATGCTGGAGTATTTGGTACCGAAGCCGGAGCGGGGGCGGCATGAGGAGAAACCTGTGCAGGAATTTCTTGGGCATAAGCTGGCGCATTCGACAGTCCCGCACCAATCATCAGTGCAGAGAGACTGATAGTCACATTCTTGATTATTTTCGCATCAATTACATTAAGCACATTGATAACATTAGCAACAAGAATCTCAGCACTTTAAGCTTTGACACGCCGAAATGCAGGGATATACCATTTTTTGCAACAAATCTAGCGAATGGAAAACCTGACAACTCAAGCCAGACCAACATTCTTATTCTTGAGGAAAACCAGAGATAAGTTACACAAAAAAGAAAACCGCTCATTCCTGAGCGGTTTTGTACCCCGTACGGGATTCGAACCCGTGTTACCGGCGTGAGAGGCCGGCGTCCTAGGCCACTAGACGAACGGGGCTAGCATTCACCACGCTCCTACCAATCACGTGGTCTTGTGAAATTCTAAACAACCTCTTATTTTTATGCAAATATGCAGTTCAGTCCCCATAAATAATTTTCACACAACACTCTTGCAAAAACACGACTCTACACCTAATATAAATATCGAAACATTGTTCGATATTTTTCTTGGGGTGGGGTTTATGGAGCAACACAAGCATGATCACATACAAAATGGCAGTAACCAAAAAACATATTTTTGTATAGACCTTAAATCTTTTTACGCTAGTGTCGAATGCGTTGATCGGGGTTTAGACCCATTACGCACCAATCTAGTCGTGGCAGATCCTGAGCGCACAGATCACAGCGTTTGCCTCGCCATCACCCCACCGATGAAAACAATTGGCATCAAAAACCGTTGTCGGCTTCGCGATATCCCATCACACGTACGCTACACAGTTGCCTTACCCCGTATGCGCCGATATATGGAAGTATCTACTCATATTTATTCTTTATATCTACGCTATTTTTCACCCGAAGACATTTATCTCTATTCCATTGACGAGTGTTTTATCGATGCAACCAGCTATCTCAAACTATATAAAACGCAAGAGATAGATCTAGCTCAAAAAATCCTCAAGGAAGTCCTTGAACAAACCGGCATTAGCGCCACTATTGGCATTGGCACTAATTTATTCCTTGCAAAAGTAGCTCTCGACATCACCGCAAAACATTCTCCTGACGGAGTCGGCATTCTCGATGAAAACATTTTTCGCCACACGTACTGGTTCCACACTCCTATCACTGACTTTTGGCAAATAGGTTCGGGCATTGCTCGTCGATTAGCGAGACTCGGTATCTACAATCTTGGTGGCATTGTTGCTGCTTCACCGCAGAAACTCTATAAAGAGTTTGGTCAAAATGCGGAATATCTTATCGATCATGCCTGGGGGCAAGAACCATGCACTATTGACGATATTCACTCTTATAAACCGAAAAGTCATTCTTCATCACATAGCCAGATTCTGCCCAGCAATTACACTTTCGACGAAGCCCGCACAGTTGTATGCGAAATGGCGGATGCCAGTGTCCTAGAACTCATCGCAAAAGAAAAAGTGTGTTCTCATGTTTTCCTCTCTGTTGGCTACGCTCCAACCCCTGCCGGGGTACCGACGTATCGACATACTGGAGGAACTAAAAAATTAGGATATTTCACTAATTCCGCACAGACTCTGATAGAGAAAGTCCTCGAACTCTACGACACTACCACTCACACCACTGCCCCTATTCGACGAATCAGCGTCGGCTTTGGCGAACTCGAACCAGATACCTCGTTCACACCTTCACTTTTTGATGACGAAGAACAACTAGCCAAAGAACATACTGTGCTGAAAACGATTAATAATATCAAAGACAAATATGGCAAAAACTCCCTCATCAAAGCAATCAGTCTTAACAAGAAAGCCACTGCCAGAGAAAGAAATAAGCAAATAGGTGGTCATCGTGCAGGATAATGACTTTTTACTCACCGCAATACATAAACGCATAGCCACGTATGGAGAACACCGCGCACGCGTTTCTGCCCAACGCGCACGACAATTCATACCTTTTAATGCCCTCGCCGGATTTTATGAACAAGCAAAAAGCAAAGAAGCCTCCAGCGAGCATTTTATAGAACTCAGTGATGAGCAGGCACGGTATCTATCACAATTCATCACTACCCTTACCAAAGGTGATGAGATACTACTCACCTACTATGCACCCCAAACTCAAAGTAACCAAAATAAGTATGTCAGCATACGCGATACAATTGTTGAGGTAATTATTCCGCTGCAAATCATTCGACTAGCAGAACACACAATCCCATTTCATCTAATCAAAGAGATGCACCTCATCAATGGCACATAACCATAAACATCTTGTTGCTATTTCCCCCATTCCTCTAGATTCGGGAACTGGACACCACTACCAAACTACAAGGCCAACGAACCCATGCACCAGACAAGCACAAAGCGCGATATGCATTACACTGCACACCGCGCTTATTCCACAAACAATACTTAACGCCTAGCGCACGTCGTGAGCTTTATTTGACCACAGTCCCGCCACAACAAACACAATAACCCATCCAGCGAGAACAAGAATTGAAAGACCTGGAGTTACATATCCCAATTCCCTGCCTTGTTCTACGGTATTGAACGTACCATTCCACATAGAGTCATACCATTGCCCCATATTGGTCAGCACAGTTCCAGCACTGAGCTTACGCATCCACTCAAGAATAGGAGAAAGTTTCTCAGACATAATGAGCATAGGTTCAATGACCAAAAACACCACCAGTAAAGAGCCAATTGTCGCTACACGATTGCGTAATGTTACGCCCAAACCAGTCGCAATAGTGGTATAGAAAGGAACACCAAGCACAGACACTAATATCGGCTGCCATGCAGAATCAAAAACAAATGGACCCGATAAATCTGTAATGAGCACCAAAAAAGAACCAAAAACAGCTACTGCATTAAGCACAAACACAAAAAGCCACTGAACAATAAACCGAGCCCACAACCAATTAGAACGATTATTTTGCGTTAAAAATGAATGCGCAGTCATCCTATGACTGATCTCAGCGCTGGCACCACCGCCTAAAATAACCGCAAGAATCTGAGCAATCCATGTACCCTGAGCTGCATCTGACCAGGTAACTATGCTGGCTGGAATGTCATTGATTTGGTGGAAAAATACATTAAGCACAGAAATTCCTATTTGGCATCCCAAAAAAAGAATTATCCACACCAAAGTGCTACGCATGGTAAACAACTTTGTAAACTCAGCCTTCATAGCACTGCCAAAAGAAGGGTTAGCTGGCACCATTCGCCCACGTGCCTGCTGCTGCACAGGCTTTGCAACATCAGAAGTAACTGTGTTAGCTGTATTAGACATTTTGTGTTGCTCCCATCTTATATTCTTGCTTTGCCGAAGTAGCGGCAAGGAATCGTTGCTCTAGGTTTTCAGTCTTAGTGATCAACTCAGTAATCAACAAACGATGTTCAACCGCAATCTGGGCAATAAGATAACGCAACTGCGCCTCGTCGAACTGCTGGCTGTCTTCAGCGCTGATCCGTATTTTTCCTGCAGAATCAATAGAACTCGTATAGCCATAACCCCGCAATATCTCTATCAACTTTTCAGCAGGAGACTCAGTAGTAACACTGACATACGTTCCGCCGGACAAAAACTCATCCATGCTGTACTCGCCTACCATCTCTCCGCGAGCAATCACAACCAGACGATCAGCAGTCATCTGCATCTCGGAAAGCAAGTGCGAACTTACCAATAACGAACGCCCCTCACTTGCCAGATGGCGAATGATATTGCGCATCCAGGTAACACCCTCAGGATCTAGACCATTAACCGGCTCATCCATGATTAAATGTTGTGGATTACCCAATAATGCAGCAGCTAAACTCAAACGCTGCTTCATTCCCAAAGAATAACCCCCAGCTGCACGTTTTGCTGCTGAACTCAAACCGACAATCTCTAGGCACTCGTCTACTCGCGTACGTGGTACCCCGGCAGAGTCAGCCAATACCTTTAAGTGTCCTTTACCAGAGCGTTTAGGATGAAACCACGCCGCATCAAGTACCGCACCAGCGACATTGGATTTGTGTTTCAGAGAGCTAAAAGAACCAGAATAAGGTTGCCCGTTCAGATATGCACCAGAAAAATTGACGCTTCCTGCACTTGGACGATCAAGCCCCAAGATACAGCGCATTGTGGTGGATTTACCTGCTCCATTTGGTCCTAAAAAACCGGTGACCTGACCGTCGGGAATGCTAAAAGAAAGATTGTTGAGAACCTGCTGGCGCCCATAACGTTTAGAAAGGTTTTGCACAGTAATCATGCATATTATTGTTGCATGAAATAAGAATCTACGCATTAACAGTTTGATAACAATTGCTTATCGACGTTACACAATGCTAAGCCCCGGAACCCCTTAAACCAATGGCAAAATATTGGAGTAGACCTTGTATCTTTTCACTCTCTATAATTCCTATAAGCAAAAAATTATTAGCAATCCGCACCCTAAAGGAGCAACTCATCATGGCCTTAGAGTTTTCTGGTTTTTCTGAAAATAGTGGTAGCGATGATGCAGGACATACACCTGTCCACCGCCTCATTCTCGATAATCGTCAAGGCACTCGCATGATTTTTGAGGCCAGCGTCGGAAGCCAACAAAGCCAAGTAAATAACGAGGTGATTATCGGACGCCAAGGTAATTTTGCGGTAGGTATCGACGATCCTGGTTTACACCGCAGATTACTAAGAATCTGGGGAGTACAAGGAAAATGGTTCATCCATAATGTTGGCACTCATATTCCGGTTACACTGCTTCTACCAGCACAATCATTATGGACAGAAGAACACGTTACACTCCCCTTGGCGCCAGGAGCAGAACTATCACTTTCAGCAGGCACAACAACCATTAACTTTGAGACTCAACTACGCAGCTATGAGCTCACTGCAGAAGTAATAAGTTCCTGATCTCCTTTAGACACAGCACGCTCACTGAACCGCAGCACTAGCTCGGTTGCAACCAACACCATAATGACCAACACAAAGCATTCGCCAAGAGAAAAGAGCAGATTAACATCGCGGTAGTTCATACTCGACGCTTGAGCAATGAGCATGGCAAAAATACTGCCCACCGCTATGCCACCACAAGCAAAAGGCAAAGTTAATCCCACGCACTCTAAGCGAAGTATTCCTTTTGCTATCGACGGTTTTACGCCTCGCAATTCTAAAGACTCCACGAGTTTCCTACGGCGCAATGCTGCGCACACTGCAATCGCAACCACTACCGAACTGGCAAAAACCATAAGCACTATCACTAATATCTTGCCTAGTGCAGCATAAGAATGCTTCATCATAAACAGTGTGTAGTCAATATGCTCCTGGTCTGTTATCCCCACCTCAGTATGGGATAGAAACTCTAGGAATTGTGTCAAAGAAAACTGAGTTTCATCAAGCACAAAAAGGAGTCCTTGCGCAAGTATTTCTTGATTATGCGTAGACAAAATAGTCTCGGTCAAACCTGGTACTTTTTGTACGTGAACAGTGGATAAATCATATTTTTTCGTGTCATCTATATCCGGAAAGAATAACTGTGCATCCGCATAAGAATTATTACTATCTGCTGGTACATACAATGTTTCTGGTGCCATATCAGTTTCCTTAGGGCACTGTGGATCATCATTGGAATAGGCAGCATAATCCACACAACTACCAATAAAAACATTCGTTGTTTCTGATGCAGAAAGCAGAATCCGTGCTTCACCAAGTACCACCCCTTTATCTTTTACAAAATCAGTAGCTTGTTCACGACTCACCCCATGTGATACCTCAGCAGTGCTTATCTGTGCTTTCCAATATCCGCTTGTTTCTGGTATTTCACCTAATCCTGTTTGTATTAGTCCCGTTGTTAAGGAGGCACAGCTCGATATAGCAGTAAGCAGTACGACGCTTATCCCAATGGAATATGCCCTTTTCTCTAAAGAAGCAGCCATGAGTTCATATTTCACGCCTGTCCTAAAAATAAGCCTATATAGTCCCGCGCACAAACGTGCAATCGCAGGTGCTGCCAACAATAATGCTGCCAGGGCAACGAGGAAACTAAGCGGAATCAATATCGGCACCATGTACATTTCTGAGAGGAAAAGCAATACTGCGGCGATAACTATGCCGCATGGAATGAATAGTATTCCCGAATATGATTGCCACCTAGATATTCTTTGACTAGACATCCTTTGACCTCCGGTAGGTAACAAGAATTGTGTGCAATAGTGCTATCACTATGATGATCACACAACCACTTATCCAGCCTTGGAAGAGGTCAGTTGCGGTGAAACCTTGTGCTAGCCACTCAATATCTCGTAGGTAATACAGTATTATTCCCAAAAGAAGTGCAGCAGAAATAATGCCAATACTATGGGCGCAGATACTTGCTGCCGACGATACTATGCCAATGGTTTTAGCTGGTACACCACGCATAATGAGCCGCATACGCATGGAGCGTGAGTTATCGTCGAAAAGCTTTGATAATTGCCAGAAAGCAATAATGCTAGGCAAAACAAGAACAAGATAATAGACAAGGGTGACATAGCGGGTTATGTAATCAAGTTCGGAAATAAAATGATTAGCTACCTCATCAGATGCTGAGTTATCACTCGACTCTACGAGATTAATTGTATGGTTATCCTCTGCAGAATACGTCGTAGATAAATTCTTGCAACCACGTTCTTGCAGCTGCGTTATCTGCATGGTATCTATGTCTTTTCCGGCAGTGAAAAAGCAGTTTAATGGTTGGGGATAGCTACCCACTATCGAGGATAAAGTTGCCTGGTCGACCTGCGTAACAGTTACCTGAGAACTCCCCGCATACAGAAACTTAGTCACGCCTCCATGTTGTTGCTCCAGATTTTGTGCCCATTCCATGCGATTATTATGCGACCATAGCGCTGCAATCCCCGCAACTGGTAAAGCTGCTAAAAGAGCTACGCTCATACTCACAAGAGACATGACAATGATTTCCACTCTGTTTTTCTGCGCGAATTTAGCCGCAAATCGTAGCATTTCTCAACTCCAAAACCTGATCCACTTTTTCTTTAACACGATAATCATGAGTCACAATCACACCAGGTATATCGCTATTTTCCACTATTTCCCGCAAAGCAGCCACAACTTGTTCCGTCGAAGAATCATCCAGACTTGATGTCGGTTCATCTGCCGCAATAAGACGTGGTTTCGTCGCTAATGCACAAGCGATAGCAACTCGTTGACGTTGACCACCAGAAAGTGTTTCAGGTTCTCGAGAAGCATAATCAGCCATCCCCACTCTGGCTAAACAATCATGAGCCATATCTTTGGCATCACGAGAGCGCATCCCGCTTGCTTCACAAAGCAAGCGAACATTATCCGCACAGGTTAATTCTTCGACTAAGCTGCTTGTTTGATCTACAATGCCAATATTTTTTAGCCTAAAAGCTCGACGCTGTTGAGCAGATAGATCAGAATAAACCAAATCACCAAGTGAAATACAACCGCTATCTGGCTGAGTAATCCCCATAATGCTACGTAATAATGTTGTTTTACCGCTTCCAGAATGCCCTGAAATAGCAATAAGACTCCCAGGAGCAACATTAAAACGTGCCTTTTCAATAATAGTTTTTCCCCCGATACGGATAACTACGTCCTTAACCTCAAGCACAAGACACCACTTTCTGTTGCGTTTACTCTTAGACTCACGACGATGTAATGAGCGCAGACAAAACTATTATGCCCCCCCCCGCACGATAATCTCAAGAGATAAAGAGCTAAAACGCATAATATTCATGAGATTTCTTATGATGCGCCGTCGGTAGTTCCCCAAATAATAAAAGGTGCTATTTAATTTTTCTCCTCACGATCACGTGAAGATTTCCCAAATAAAATCAACCAACCAGGGCCAAATATAACCACAAAAATGATAGAGCTCAAAGGCATAGAAGCAGCCTCTGCCAGAGCTTCCTTTTGAGTTTCATTCACCGCTAAGAAAACCAACAACTGATTTATGAGATATGCGATTCCCATCGCCAGCGACCATTTAGCAAGAAACTTCAACTCGGCAAGCATCTGCTGACGGAAAGTTTTAGAACCTGCGTCGCTACTGTAACCCCCTGACAGACTTCTTATTTTCGCATCACACCATCGAATTATTCCTGGACCAAGCACGAGACTAACACCAAGATAAAGACCAGCGAGCTGATGAGCCAACCCCACAGGAGCTCCAAGGCGGAGATCACGAATCACAACAATAATCAGGAATACATCCACCATCGGAACCATGCACAATAAAAATCTACTAAGTGCAGGGAGACGAAGCAGATAACGAGCCGCCATTCCCAAAGCAATGAATACCCAAAATAAAATCTCTGCAATCAAAATGATCACAATTAACCACCATCTAGCTAGGCGCAGCTCCAACAGCATTAAGTCTAATGGGGGGGGCAAACCCTGCAACATTTTACTGAGAAAAAGCTATAAAAACACCACCTACCAGCATAAATGGAAATAACCTAAGGGTAGATACTCACCACTTGCCCGCCCCGTACACAATCAGGTTTCATCAAGGGAACAAAGTAAAAATCGCAAATTAAAACGCCCGAAAGAAACCTGATGATTGCTTCGCGCTTCTTTTCTCGACGCCCTTCCAAAACCAGGCAGCCCGCCAATTCCAGACACCCCTCCAATCCTTCACACCACCAACACCCCAACCCCTCACATCACCAGCACCCCAATCAGTCACACCACCAGCGCCCTCATCCACCACGGCACCAGCCCATCTCCCCTGGTACGCTCTCCCCTCGGACAACCTTTGTCTTTCTCTTATCCGCTATTTTGCCGTTGCTGGATTCTAGCCTGGTCAATATCCTCCTGCCGCATATCGCAGCAGATTTTAGCCCAAGCCCACCGTCGGCAAACACAACCCCACCGTCGGCAAGCCCAAGCCCAGCAGCACCAGCTTCTTCCCTAGACGCTATCGGCTACGGTTCTATTCACTACGCAATTTCTGGGTATATTTTCGCCGCGGGCGTCGGTATTATTCTCTCCGCTCGTTGCCTTGAGCGTTATGGCAGCCGCATTATCTGGTACGTTTCTGTGGCAGGTTTTGCTCTGGCATCTCTTGCCGTGGGGTTGGCTCCGAACGCTACTTTCTTTATCCTCGCGCGTTTATTCCAGGGTGTTGCTTGTGGTTTCATTATGCCCACGGTGCAGTACGCAACGGCGCAGTTGGTAGGAAAGAATAATATGCGCACGGCCTTGGCGACAATTGGTTTACCTGCTGTTATAGCCCCTGCCGTAGGTCCGCTGTGCGGTGGTTTGCTGGTCGATGTTCTTGGTTGGCGGTGGCTTTTCCTTATCAATGTCCCTATTGCTGTTTTAGCTTGTGCGTTAGCTCCGGCGGCGTTTGTGGATCTTCCTCGGCGCCCACAGCTCTCCCGGCACGATGCATCTTCCTCTCATCACACCCCTCACCTATCCCTCATCCGCAACCTGCAGTTGTATCGGCACATTCCTTTTGCAAGCGCTATGCTGCTGTGTGCACTGGTAGGAGCCGTTTTTTATGGCACTCTTTTGGCAACATCTGTGCACATACAGCATGATCTGCACCAACCAGCGTGGGTTGCGGGTGTGCTGTTGGCGTTGCAGGGTGTTGGTGCATGGTATGCGCGCAAAGCTGTGGTGGGACGCTTGAAGGGCAAGAATGCGTTTGGAATTATCAGCGCTGGGCTTATCATTACCGCACTGAGCACGCTCCCCATTGCGTCGATAATCAGTACCGCCGCACTGGGTACTTACATCGTGTGCGGACTGTGTTGTATTCTTCGAGGTATTGGGGTGGGCGCGTGCACTATCCTGGCGTTGTCTGCGGGGTATGAGCTGGTGGATGCGCGTGAATCTGCGGTGGTGAGCGCGCATAGCCGGCTTATGGTGCAGTTTGGTGGGGCGTCGGGCACTGTGTTGGTGGGTGTGTGGGCAGGTTCGGCACCTGGTCTGGGTACTGTCTTTGCTGTATGCGCAGTGTGTGGTGCGGCGTTATCTGCCATGACAGCGCGGGCGGCTCGTCGTACGCAATGAGCACTGATGTACCCGTTGATAGACACTTTTCAGACGAACGGGCTAGCATATAGCAGTATGGATGCCCAGGGTGATGCTGAGTTTTTCGGGCGGCGTTTACGCCACGCACGCATGGACCGTGGGCTGTCCCAGCGTGCGCTCGCCTTGGGGATCTGCTCCCCCAGTGCTGTTTCGCGGTGGGAATCTGGGGAGAGTTCGCCAAGTGGGGAGATGATTCTGCGTCTTGCTGCGCGTTTAGGGATCGACGCCCACGTTCTGAGCGGGCAGGGTTTTGATTCTCGTCTTGCGCAATCCGACGCGAGCTTTGACGAGCTGCTGCATATTTCTTGGGATTCTTATGCACCTGATTCTTATGTGCAGGGAGCGCAACGCTGGTGTTCTGCGGACGATTCCGCGGGGTGCCCTGGGGCTTCTGGCAGCTCTCCCCTGAATGAGTGGATGAGCCATGCGAAATACATTGGATACCATGCCGACCCCTGGCGTGCTGCATCCTTAGCAAATCCTACTTCCCTTGTGAATCTTCGGAATCTGGTGGATGACCTGGCGGTTCATCCACTTACCGTGTCTTATCCTGTTGCTGCGCAAACTGTGGAAATACTGGACGCAGTGGTGCGGCTGAAAGATAATCCGGGCGCTGAGGCCACTGAGGTGGTCGTCGAAACGCTATCTGGTACGCAGCACGCTCCCGCTGCTTTACGACGCACAGCGCTGGAAATTGTGGTGGGCACGTATTTATTGGCAGGTATGCCAGTTGCGGCTCATGCTGCGCTAAGGCGGGCAAAGGTGGTGGAGATCAGCCTGGCGACGCAGGTGATGCTGTGTTGGGATGGGTGCGATGGGGATAGTGCTGTTCAGGAACATAACCAGGATAGTCATGTGCGGGGTGAGCGCACGGATACATCTGTCCCTACCCTGCTGGTGGGTGCTGAGCCTGTGAACATAAGCAGTGAACGCAGCGCACGGGATGTGGCTTTTCATATTCTTTATGACCTGAGAAATAGCGGTTTTTCTACACAGAAAATCCTGGAATCATTATCTACTGCTTGTGGTAATGACCGGCTAATTATGCGCTGGGGTGAGGAGTATTGTTCCTGATATAGGCTTGAATAGTGTGGTTGGGGAAACGGATAAGAATACCAATGCAGTTTGTTATTAGACCTGGTTGGGCAAACTCAGGACCACAACACTAGCAGACATATCTAGAGAAAGAACATTCTCATTTGCAGCGGATCACGGATGATAACTGGGAATATATTGAGAGGCAACGTCGGATTGATGAGGTTGAGCACAGGATCAGCACTATTGACGACGCTGTAGTAATCATCGGTCATAGCCGGGGTGCAGAATCAATCATTATTCCTGATGCAGGGCATATCGCAACAGATGATGGTTATGGTTCTTGGTCAAAGATTATTCGCTACATTGAAGCTTTCGCACAGGTGACATTGCACAAGAAAACCAAAATTAATTTACGCCGCGCTTGGGTAGCTATAAGCGTAGAAACTATAAGTGATCTACGCTTTCTCTTCTTTTCTGGGATAATCGGTAGAAAAGCCGAATCAAAGGAAGAAGATATGCGCTCAGAAATTTTTTTTACATCTCTATTTCTTTTTGCTGTAGGTCTCCTATTTATCGGCAAGTCGGAGGGATCATCCTCATGGTACGCAGTACTTGGTTTCATCTTCCTTGTATTGGGACTTGTTGGAATCATTTGCGGATTCGTAGCAGGTAAGAATAAGGAAAGCAGCAAAAGTAAACCTACAATAATCAGTCTCGATGAGAATGAGAAAGAATCACTAAAAGATATATTGAATAGTCAAGGAAGTACACGTGCAGCGCGTAAGCTTCGTGAAAATCACCCCAATACCACATTGGTGCAAGCCAAGCACACTATAGATGCGCTAAGGTAAAATAAATGATGAACAGTCAGAAAGTAAGAATTCCTTTTCCAGAGTTAGCCTTAGCAGGAATCGGAGCCATCCTAATATTGATCGGTGTTATATTCTCAACAGGATCATTAGGGTCTATCGGCATTCCGCTTGTCATAATCTCAGTGATCAGTACTGTTCTAACACCTCCTACATCGCTTCTTAATAACCGCGGACAATTCATCCTGATCGCTATTGGAGCTGTTATGCTGATAAGCGGCATCTGGTACGGAGTGAATACTCAAGAAGATACGGCTATATTTTCACCAGTACTGATATGGTTCGTTGGTGCAGCGCTCATGCTGTCAGCTATTCTCACACTACTTTTTAGACCCGATCAAAACAGTAGTCGCTAACAGCAACAAGGTATTAAACAGCACATCTATAGTGTGCCGTGCCACAATTATAGGAGGGAAAATGAGCCGCAGAATCGCCTACTACGAATACGGTGGCCCCGAGGTTCTTCGGATCGAAGAGGAGAGCCTGCCACAGCCCGGCGTCGATGAGCTTATTGTGCGCAATGAAGTCATTGGTGTGAATCCTATCGACTGGAAAATGATTGCTGGGGCTTTCAGGCACCAGGATCCCCACCCTTTCCCTGGGGTTCCCGGCTGGGCTAGTGTTGGCACTGTGGAGGAGGTTGGCGCATCCGTACAGCATCTCCGACCAGGGCAAAAAGTTATCGTCGGTAGCCGTGCCGGAAGTTATAGGGAACGCCAACTGGTGAACTCCCGCTACGTCGTAGCACTCCCGCCTGGTTTACCGATTGACCAGGCCGCAGGTTTGCCGTCCTCAGCAGTTGCGGGATACTCCATCATCCACCAGCTTGGAATTACCGCCGACGATGTGTTCCTTATTCATGGCGCGGCTGGAAGCGTTGGGTCAGCTGCTGCTCAAATCGCCATTGCACAGGGTGCGACGGTGATAGGTTCCGCGTCTGCCAGCAACCATGATTTTCTGCGCTCGCTAGGGGTAATACCCGTTGAGTACGGCCCCAACCTGATTGCTGATGTTCGGGCTATTGCGCAGCCCACTGCTGTGGCGGACGCCGTCGGTGGGCAAGAACCTGCGGAGGCTACACGTGCGCTGCTCAGTGTGCATCCAGATATGCGCACTGTCACGGTATGGGGTACTCAGTATTCTCACGACGCCGGGATTCCTGGTCTGAGCCACCCCGAGGATGAGCTTGAACGCACCGTGGAGTATGCGCTCCAAGGCGCACTCACGGTGCGCATAGCCGCTGATTATGCTTTCGACGACGTACAACAGGCCCTCAAAGCCAGCATGACAATGCACACACCCGGAAAGATTTTGCTGCGGGTGCAGCACGATTGATGAATGGGATCCTTCAAGGTACGTGTATCCACTCACTCGTAGAGACCCATCTCATCACTAAGAACAGTGAGCTGATCTGCGCTGATACGCTGCTCAATATCTCGTTGATGCTTGTATCTCTGAACATCAGCAGCATATACACGACGATGAGTGCCCACCTTATGACCAGGTAATACACCCTGATCCATGAGCTTAACGACATATGGCCGAGATACATTAAGCAAATCCGCTGCTTGCTGCGTTGTTAATTCCGCGTGTGTAGGTATAACGCCAACAGGTATTCCTGCTGCTGAATTAACCAAAATCTCACGTAGCACTACAGCTACTTCGTGTGGCAGGCGGATTGTTTCATCAGAGTTCTCCACAGCAACATCAATGGTTTTGTTCTCGGGATGGCTATCCAATACAGAGTTCAGTTTTCTGAGAGCTTCTCGGGAAGTCACTGTCGTACCGGAAATACTGCCGTTGTGTACATGGCTCATATCTACATAATAAACACTAAACGAAATACACGAAACATAGAATCTTCATTCAGGTTTCACATAGCCGCCAATTATGCTTTCGACGACGTACAACAGGCCCTCAAAGCCAGCATGACAATGCACACACCCGGAAAGATTTTGCTGCGGGTGCAGCACGATTGATGAATGGGATCCTTCAAGATACCGGGCATATTCTCTTTGACATTGTTAGCTAATATAGAGTCTCGACTATGCGCAAAGTATGCTAGTTATATGGCAGGCATAGTGCGAGTTTTAAGTCATGATAATGAGCTGAAATGGTGTTTCCAATCCCAGGTTTATGATCACGCTTTTCTCGCTGCACGGATGCACCTCAGTGATGATGACTGGAACAAATGGATCGAGTTATCTCAAGAAGAACAATTAGTTCGAGCCCCACTATTGCGTGGGACACTACATACACTTCCCCGCCAACTTTATTCAGAAATGGCGCACATTATCAGACCTGTTATAGAACGGATAATAAAGTCACATCAGGTTAAACGATACGGTACTGAGCGGATAGAGGAAGTATGGCATAGCACCACAGCTCTTGTAGATCATGAAGGAAAGGTTAAGATTGATAATGCTCTTCATTCACTCTCCACAGATTTCCCAGAAATCAGGAAAAGCGACTTAAAATACCTGATCCGAAGTGCCCCTGAGATCGTCGAAATAGCAAATGGTGATCAACTAATCGAGCGGATACCGCTTAAACCAGGGATTGTAGATCACCAAAATCTTTTTTCTTGGTACATACAGTGCTTTTCTAGCTCAAAAAAGGATTTTCTAAAATGGTCCGGATTCCTCAATCGAGAAGTCAAGGATTATCTATCGGAAAAACATTTAGACCACTTACCTCAATGCAGTACACCTTTTCTCCATTCTGAACCGAATGAGCTGATTGTTTTACCTCCTTTTGATCCCTTTTTGTTGGCGTACTCGAAAGAACAAAGGTTACGTCACATAGATACAGATCATTACAATCAGATCTGGGGAAAAACTGGAATCGTAAACGGAGCCATAGTAAGAAATAATACAATTATCGGTCAGATCAATTTTAAGGGTAAAAATGTCTGCAAAGTTAATACTTGGGAGAGTTTAGAAAATAGTGAGATTGAACAATTAAAAGACGCACTACAATTTATGAGATATGATCTGCAGCAGAAAGTGGTACTGGAGATTAGTTATACGTCGTAAATCACACATACCTTCAACCCATTTTGCTTTAGTTAGCTTGGTTTGCCTTAGAAGAAGAAAAACGAGCTTTCATAATAAAAGCAGCCACCGATAACAAAATGGGCGATACAGCTGCCAAGAAAAATGCCAAGGAGTACGCACTATAACTCTCAAACATTTTATCTCCATGAGCGCCAGAAACTACTGCCACTATAGAACCTAAAAGCAGCGCACCACCAACCTGCCTGCTCGTATTAACCAAACCGGACGCAATTCCATAGAATTTCCAATCTATGCCTGTTGTCGCCAGCATAGAACTAGACGTGGTGATTATCCCCTGACCAATTCCTAGCAGCAAAGTTGCCATAATCACTATCAGCAGATTACTACTATGGAATAACGACGCAAGCGCCAACAATAACAGCCCTATCCCAGCAACTAACAACCCCAAACAATTGGTCACATAACCACCCATCTTGGCAGATAGAAACCCACCAGCCAACCTAGCAGAGAAAAACATCAGCACAGTCATCGGCAAGTAACTAAGACCTATTTCAATGGGTGAAAAACCTAAACTTTCTTGCATTTGTAAAGTCAGAAAATAATACGTTGCGAAGATGGACCCTGATGACACCAGAGCCGTCACATTTCCTAGCACCACCGAGGATGACTTAAACAATGCTGGAGGAATAACAGGATTCTTCAATCGGGTTTGGATAACCCAAAACATAGCAATCAACACAACGGCAATCACAAATCCTATTAACCCATAAGCTACTTTGGTGTCGCCGCTTGATAAAAGTAATGCTGAGTAAATTAAAACTACCAAAGCAAACGCAGCAATTACCACCACACCCACAGAACGCAGAGCCAGCAGTATATTTCCTGAACGTTCATTACCACCCATTGGCACCTTCCATATCAAAAAGAGAAGAACCACAACCAAAGGAACATTCACCCAAAATACCCAGTGCCAGCTCAACCATTGTGTAATCACACCGCCAAAGATCACACCTGCTGCACCACCGGCACTCGCAGTCGCTCCCCAGATGCCGAAAGCTTTTCCTCTGAGAGATCCATTTCCAGCGAATGTTGATGCGATAATACTCAAAGTGGAAGGGGCAATCAATCCAGCAGATGCACCCTGTAGCGCCCTGAAAATAATTAGAGTGGTTTCATTCTGAGAAAAACCCGCCAATAAACTCACAGTACCAAAAATCAAAGAGCCTGCTAATAAAACTTTCCTGCTACCAAATGCATCAGAAAGTACCCCACCCACCAGTAATAAAGCGGCAAAAAGAATCGTATATATGTTAATGAGCCATTGCAGACTGTCCCCGCTCATATCAAATTCTTGTCTAAACGACGGCAACGCTATATTCACAATCGAAGCATCCAAAACAACAAGAAATTGCCCCAGCGAGCACAGAGTCAGAATAAGTTTACCGACTTTACTGAAACTATCTTTATCGGTTTCCATTTTATCTTGACACCTCCAATAAATTAGTAGTCAGTTCCACCTAGCTGACTAGTTAGGAATGAGTCATCAAGCCCGGATCTATCACATAGAAAGGAGCACTCTTTATATTTTAATTCCCCCCCCGATCCGCAAGTTTAATTTCTATGCAAGGACTCCAGCGCTCACGGTAGCGTCTACGGATGTGTTCACGGTGGAGATTAGCTGACCAATTATGCTTTCGACGACGGGATTCATGCCCTCAAAGCCAGCATGACAATGCACACACCTGGAAAGATTTTGCTGCGGGTGTAGAAAGAGATCCAGCCCACTCCCAACCAAAATATGGTCGAGGCGGGCTGAACGATTGCAACCACTTTAACACAAAAGCTAAACGACGAAGAAGCAACGCCCTAATCAGGAGTTCAAGAGCCGCTTCGCTGCGATCTTAGTTTTCTTAACGATACTTCTTCAGACTAAAAGGTGTTATCTTTTCACTATGAAAGCACCATAGTTCGACTGAGAATACTACAGATAGGAGCAGAATTAAGATGGATGCCAGCAAATACACCTACCAAGTTTCCTGGTCAGAAATTGACCAGGAATATGTTGCTACCGTGACAAAGTTTCCTTCATTGTCATGGTTGGACGCTGATCCTCAACAAGCTAAAGCAACTCTCATCAAGATTGTTGATGGGATCCTTGCAGATATGAAATCTACGGGAGAAGAAATACCTTAGCCACTAAAAATTTGCATATACATCGGATAGGAAAAATACACCTGAACTCAGCTAATATACAAGACATACTCCAACCACAATTCCATGAAATAGGAATCAAAAACTGAGGAATAAAATATGGATGGCAGAAAAATAAGAATTCCTTTTCCAGAGTTAGCCCTGGCAAGAATTGGTGCTATCGCAATACTTATTGGTGTTTGCTTCTCCATAGGATCCATAGCAACCATGGGAATTCCACTTATAATCGTTTCATTGATTGCCGCTGTTCTAACGCCTCCTGCATCACTTCTTCATAACCGTGGACAATTCATCCTGATAGCTATTGGAACTGCTGTTCTTATAGGTGGTATTTGGTACGGGGTAAATATTCAAGAAGATACAGCTATATTTTCACCAGTACTCATCTGGTTCGCTGGAGCAGCACTCATGATGTCAGCCATTTTCACTTTACTCATTAGATCACAATCAAAAGCAATAATTACCAGACGAGAAAAAATTCAACCTGCCTTAACTAAAAGAGCTGAGGCAGGCTGAACGATTAGGAGCATACTAACATCGACTACAAAAGTCTGATAATCCTATTCGTTTGTTTCCTCTAGTGTCATCCGCTTAGTCATTTCAACAGTTTGTTTCCAAGCCTGACGCACCTCATCACTTGTCATTCCTGGTCGCCAAGACTTCAACAACAAAACCGACACCAGTTCTACACCAACAGCCACCGAAGTCATCAATATAGCCGACGACACAAACCCCACTATCGCATAGGTGAGCGCATAATACACAGCCGCGATTACCCCACATCGAAAGAATATGGGTAGCCATCCACCTGGATCATTATGCCTGTGCTTTTGCGCATAATACTGATCGAATACTGTCGATAGTGTTTCAACAGTTATCACGCCCAATCCTACGATGCACATCAAGTGTAGAACACCCGCATCATAGGGAGTGATCCAGAAAGCTATAGCAGCGAGCACAAAAACACAGAACCCAAGAATAGACCCAGTGATTATATGCCCCATCCAGGCATAAGAAAAAGGAACAGGCCTCCAACTAGGATCCATATTTTATCCCCTCATCAAGAAAAACAAGCTGAAATGACCCCATCAAATCCAAGAATCATCTCAAGCACTTGTACGCCTTCTTCACCAATCTCAGCGAAGGCATCTCCACGCTTGATTGCCCTCCAAATTCCATATACACTTCCCCACATTCGTCGCGCATCTCTCAGCCATTTGAGAACTTTAGCAACTGGAATGCCATACTGTACAACAACACTTGCAATTTCAGCTCCACACTGCAACCAAGAGGATCGAAAGGCTACTCCCTCAGAAGGACGCAACAATCTGTTAAGTTCTTGCGCTAGCTGATCTTCATAGTCAGGAATCGCCTCAGGATTGGCTTCCTTAAGGTTTTTCGATACCCTGTCCAAAACTTGAATAAGCCGATCCAACTCAGCATCACTCATCAGTGATGAACTATCACTGCTTTCAACAGATAAATTTTGCATAGCAACCGAAGTACCACTAGGTGCCGCAGAAACCACACCTACAGATGAAAATATAAGCGCCATGCTCAACGTCATCCCCATAACTACGTTATAGCGTTTCATGCCATCTCCTTACACAATTTATATATGAACCGATTACATCCAAGAAACAGGTCTCTTGATCGAATAAATTTGCGAAGCCAACAACTACACAGATTCCAAGATCTCCTACTCAAATTTTATTCTAGACACAACATAAAATCTAAGCTTTAGAAGTATAATCGGCTTTATGATTTCAAGTATCACCCCCCCCCCGTTAGCTTCTCCAGCTGAAAAAATTGCTGCTGCCAGGTCCTTTGCACAAAAGTGGTCCGGTCGAGGATATGAGAAGGGTGACACTTCGAGCTTTTGGCTAGAACTACTACGTGATGTCGTAGGTATGCAAGACGTTACGACCAACGTTCTATTCGAGCAGCGTACCCACAAGCGGGGCTTCATAGATGTTCACATACCAGATGCAAAAACATTTATCGAACAAAAATCCCTTGGCGTATCACTTGATAAACCTGATATTCGGCAAGGAGAAAAAGTAACCCCTTTCCAACAGGCATTAAATTACGCTAATACCCTTCCCAATAGCCAGCGACCTGATTTCATCATAGTCTGTGACTTCAACATTTTCCGTATCCATAACTTAAACCTTACCGATGTAGAAAATGACTATCTTTCTTTCACTTTAGAAGAGCTACCAGAACAACTACACCTGCTGGATTTTTTGGTTGATCCGCAACGTGCACGTCTCAAAAGAGAAGAAAAGGCATCAATAGATGCCGGAGCCCTCATAGGTAAGCTATACAGTCTGCTACGCAATCAATTTCATGATCCCGACACCCCAGAAAATCAACACGCGCTCAATGTACTATGCGTTCGACTTGTATTCTGCCTATTTGCTGAAGATGCCGGACTTTTCCCCAAGGATGCACTAGCTAACTATCTCAGCGGCATCAAACCCGGAGCTGTACGAGTGATGCTCAAAGAACTTTTCAACACACTCAATACTCCGCTCGAACAGCGTGGCTCAAACATCGACCAAGACTTAGCTCACTTCCCTTATGTCAATGGTGGTTTATTTGCGAAGGACGAAGAAATACCTCCTTTCACTGAGGAGATACTCATCGTCCTACGAGATGAAATAAGTAGGAATACGAACTGGTCTTCAATCAGCCCAACAATTTTTGGTGGAGTCTTTGAGTCAACACTCAACCCAGAAACACGCGCCACCGGAGGAATGCACTACACAACACCAGAAAATATCCATAAAGTCATCGATCCATTATTCTTAGACTCACTTACTCAAGAATTAGAAGAAATACTCTCCACCCCAACGCTTACAGATATAAAACGAAACAATAGACTGAAAAAATTCCACGATAAAATAGCGAACCTACGTTTCCTTGACCCTGCGTGCGGTTCAGGAAACTTCTTGACAGAAACTTATATCTGCTTACGACGACTCGAAAATAAAATCCTCTCAGTCTTAGATAATAATCAAATATCTCTAAGCTTTGACGACGTAGACGCGACTCCTCTCAAAGTATCTCTGGATCAATTTTATGGCATAGAAATTAATGACTTTGCTGTTTCTGTTGCTTCCACTGCATTGTGGATCGCTCAACTTCAAGCGAATATAGAAGCGGAAATTATCATCACTCGAAATATTGAAGATTTACCTTTGCGCGATTCTGCACATATCCATCATGCCAATGCACTAACAACCGACTGGTCAACCTTCATTGACCCCGCCATCTGTGATTACATTATCGGAAACCCTCCCTTCCTTGGTGCTCGAAACCAGACAAAGGAGCAAAAGCAAGAAATCAAAGATATTTTCCCCAAAGGGACGAAAAATGTGGGAAACATTGATTATGTAGCTGGATGGTATATCCAAGCAGCTAATTTCATGCAAGACTACCCTGTACGCACTGCTTTCGTATCCACCAATTCCATTGTTCAAGGTGAGCAAGTAGCTAATATCTGGAGCCCAATTTTTGAGTTAGGTTTTAGAATCAACTTCGCTCACAACACATTCCGTTGGACAAATGAAGCCACTGAACAAGCACACGTCTTCTGCGTCATCGTAGGATTCTCTAAACACAATGACACAGTACAGCTGTTCCATTACCCCACTCCAGACTCGGAACCTGAACTTAAATATCCCACACAGCTCAATGCTTACCTCGCTGACGCACCCATGATTTTTGTATGGGATAGGAAGAAACCGCTCTGCGATGTCCCAAAAATAGGAATTGGTAACAAACCGATAGATGGTGGTCATTATCTTTTCACTTCAGAAGAAAAAGCTGAGTTTTTAACTCAAGAACCCTATGCAGAAAAATTTTTCCACCAATGGATGGGAGCACGTGAACTTATTGATGGAAAAGAGCGCTGGGTACTGTGGCTAGGTGAAGCAACACCAAAGGATTTTAAGAATATGCCTTTAGCTCTCCAACGAGTTCGAGCAGTACGCGATTATCGTCTAGCAAGCACTAGCGCACCAACTCAGAAAATCGCTGATAAACCCACCCGTTTCCATGTAGAGAATATGCCAGAAGGAACTTCAATTGCTGTGCCAAAAGTATCTACGGCACGTCGAAAATATATACCTATGGGATTTGTTTCATCAGATATTTTTTGTTCTGACCTTTTGTTCTTGATTCCAAACACATCTTTATACCACTTCGGCATACTACATTCCTCACTCCACAATTCATGGATGAGGCAAGTATGCGGACGCTTAGGAAATGGCTACCGCTACTCCGGAGGCGTTGTTTACAATAATTTCATCTGGCCAGAAACAGACGAAAAAACCGAAAAGAAAATCGCCTCACTCGCGCAAAAAATTCTTGACGCACGCGGTCTATACAACGGTGCAACCCTAGCTGATATGTACGACCCAGATAATGATTTCCTTTACCCAGAACTCATGAATGCCCACAAAGAACTAGACCTAGCAGTAGAAAAAGCCTATGGTCTTAACATTCCACAAAAACTAGATGTCACAATCCGAGAACAATATATAGTTGAACATCTATTCAAGCTCTACGACGAATACGATAAATAAAATCCACCTGTCTTAGCCCAAACCACTATAAACAACCAAGCTGTGTTCGTCGTCCGCATTGATGCTGAATACCTCATAGCCCAGCTCTATCACCCCGTATTCTGGGTGGCGTAGCCGTTTCTTTCCTGTGCGGTGCTCCCCAACATCTTGGGTTTCCCATCTGCGTCGGAAATCCTCACTCACTTGTGCAAGATTAGTGATAAATTGCGCCAGCACTAGATTTTGTGGAAATTGTGCGGCGGTAGTGTGCAAAATTGCGGTGCAGTCTGAACATATTTGTTCATAATCCACAAAAAATCGTGCCGCTTCAGGATCTAAAAAGGCAAAGCGTGCAGTATTGGGAACACCATAATCGGTATCTCGCTGTGCAAAATCAAAAACTGGCGCGTAGAGTTTTTGAGCTAAATCATTAGCGCCGATAATGTCGAAGCTACTATTCCTAATATATGCAGGCAGCGAAATAGCGTGCATGATCTGCTCCAAGGTAGGGCGTAAAGAATGCTGGGATAAGTCCGCAGATGATTCCTGTGCCAGATGGGCCGAATCAGACTCGCCAACCGAGTGTCTCGGATAGCGTACATCTCCCCTGGCAATGGCCACCAAACGATGAAAATGTGCACGCTCAGTATCGCTCAACTGTAGTGCACGGGAAATACCAGACAAAACACTATATGACACATGACCTGCTTTACCGCGCTCTAGCTGCGTGTAGTATTCCACGCTCACTCCAGCCAGGGACGCTACTTCTTCCCTGCGCAGCCCTGGCACACGCCGTCGTGTAGCACCAGAAATGGGAAGGTTAGCTTGCTCGGGAGTAATTTTCTCACGACGTGTCCGCAGGAAACTTCCCAAATCTGTCAAAGGAAAGCCTTTATGTGTTTGTGCTTTCCTGTGCTCATTGTGTCCATGTACCGGATTCATAAGATCCTATTTTAAGGCGACACGCACTGATCAAGGCGCAACCACAACAGTGCCCTGCTAAACAGGTACTGATAATACCCCTATAACAGAACTCTGGTTATCAGATATATCCGTGAGCAGAATGGAACGAGTGTCTCATATAAAAACTCAGGATATAAACCCTCAAAGTATGAATCACACGATGAAAATGACCTTAGGGTTGATCGTGTTGAGCTATTTCCTTATTCTTCTGGATAATTCCGTCATTTTTACCGCATTACCGCCACTTCGGGAATCAATGAATCTGAGCAGTTCCCAGCTTGCTTGGGTACAGGATGCTTATACCCTCACCTTTGGTGGTTTCTTATTGCTCGGCGCGCGGCTGGGAGATTTATTGGGGTATCGTAAGGTTTTTCTCTCGGGTTTGGCCTTATTTGTTGCTTCTTCTTTCCTCGTCGGCATATCCCCTTTTCCTGAGTGGCTGATTACTGCACGTGCCATTCAGGGATTAGGGGCGGCGATCGTTGCCCCATGTTCTCTATCCTTACTGACCATTAGTTTTCCTCAGGAGCAGGCCAGAGCGCGAGCGGTAGCTATTTATGCAGCAACGGCCGGAATCGGTGCGAGTGCCGGTCTGATTATTGGTGGTGCCGCGGCACAGTGGTTTTCCTGGCGCATGGGATTTTTCATTAACGTGCCTGTGGGAATAGTCATTGCGATGCTTGCTCCGCGTTATCTTCCCGCTTCTCATGCAAAGCCTGGAAAGTTCGATATTCCTGGTGCTTTAGGGGCAACGGTGGGTTCTGCACTTCTGGTGTTTGGGATTATCGAGTTTTCCAGTGCCAATTCTCATGGTGTTATACCGGTAGCCTGTGTTGTGGCAGCTCTGGTGATTCTTGGTGTGACGCTGTGGCATGAGCGCCGTACTACTCATGCGATCATTGATCTTTCTTTGTTTGCTGATCGACGCCGCTGCGGCGCCTATGCAGCCCGTTTTCTCTATTTAGGTGCCATGATTGGTTTCTTCTTTTTCAGTACACAGTTAATGCAGGACTGTTTAGGTTTTAGTCCGTTGGAAGCTGGTTGTGGTTTCCTGCCGATGACCGTCGTGAACTTTATTGTTGCCATGCTGGTGCCGCGTTTATCACAGAAATATGGGGATTTGTGGTTGCTGATCGTGGGTGTTTCCCTGACTTTGTGCGGAATGTTTGTTTTATCGCAGGTGGATAGCACAAGCCAGTATGTCTACCACATTGCACCAGCTATGGTTGTGATCGGTGCAGGCCAAGGTGCTGCTTTCGCTCCGTTAACAAGTTTTGGAATCATCGGTGCTACCAGCGAGAACTCAGGTGCTGCCAGTGGCATGGTCAATACTGTGCACCAGATTGGTATGGCAACAGGCTTAGCTATCTTAGTGGCGGTATCCTCCCACGCCGGCAGCACCCTAGAACAGGTAGCAACAGCACTGCACTGGGGATGTGTAATCCTAGCCCTGTGCCTCATAGTGTGCGTGGGAGTTATCGCGCCGGGCGTGAAACGCTCAAAAGCGTAACTTCTCTAGATCCTCCCGAAAACGTTGCGGTTCGGTATCCATGTCTGGAATATCCCGGTCATGGATTCCATGCAATGATCCCGCCTCATCAGGCTCTAATCCGCTGAACACAGCAGCAATGTTTTCTTGCTCCGCACCCTGTTCAGCTTCTAGCTCTGCTGTGACATTGGTAGCGTCCTTGGCAGCCATACTTGCGACGAGTACCCGAGCGATCTGCTCACGAGCAATTACGCCATCTGCTGGGGAGCCGGCACGTCGCGTATCACCTTGACGCAGGAGAATACGGTGTTGGTCTGCCGAATTGTAGTCAAACCAGCCCGGGCGAATAATTGTATATTCATGCCCACTGGCTCTGAGGAGTTCTTCGCTGCGTCGTTTCCATTCCCGGTACCCCATACCGGGCGCGGTCACTCCCACAGCAGTCATCAAAGCAATGCGGATGCGTCGTGTGCCTAGAGCACGCAAGACATGAGCAACACCCGCATAGTCAATATCACGCACGCTATCTGTGCTGGTGGAGGAACCATGTGTGAAAATAATCCCGTCCACATCAGCCACAGCAGATTCTAATGTGTGTGCTTGGGTGAGATCACCGACCACAATATCCACGCCCTGGGGCAACATTGCCGTACGGCTGTGTGAACGCACCAGACAACGCACCGAATAGCCTGCTGCTTGTGCCTCATTCACAACATGACGGCCAACGCTACCGGTACCACCAATAATAAGAACAGTTTTTCCTGGGGATAAAGTTAAAGAAGCCATAGCACCCCATCATAGGATTTTCGCTCTCAGAATCACGGGAATTGGCAGGTACTAATAGTACCTGTTTGTGTGGGAAATATGTCAGTAATATGACGAGGTTGCATACGGGAATAAAGCACCCGCTTTATATAGTTCATTAATTCGAGTTCATAGTTTTACAGGAAAAGAATACTCATGGATATACATGCCCTCCACGAAACATTATGTACCGCAATGCTCACCGCAGATACGGAAGCATTAGACGCACTCCTTGCTGAGGATTTCACTCTCACGCATATGACGGGATACGTTCAGCCCAAAGAGGAATGGTTGGCACAGATTACGTCGGGTGAAATGGCATATCACAGCATGGATACCGTAGAGCTTTCTCTGGTAGATGACGTGACTTTCCGTTCACGCACGCATACCCGGGCAACTATCTGGGGTATGCACGGCACATGGCCGCTCCAACTCACCAGCCACTGCCAGCAGGACGACGACGGTTCGTGGATCATTCGCTCCACTGTGGCAACAACCTGGTAAACACCACACACATAGTCCCCTCTTAATGCGGGAAGTTAAACACAAAACCCTATGACACACAAGGAGATGATGTGACAAAGAAAAATCATGGGCATAACGTCGATACGTATCTTCGTATTCGCCATCGACGCCAAAGTTTATGGGTCAATGAAACCTACGCGGCAGCAGCACTGGTCATTGCCACATTCATCGCACTCATCTGGGCAAATATCGGAACAGGATATGAGGAGTTTTGGCATACCCACGCAGGTCTGAGCCTAGGTAATTTCGAGCTTCGTCTCACACTCCACGAATGGGTGGATGAAGGTCTGATGGCGTTCTTTTTCTTCATGGTTGGTCTTGATGTCAAACGAGAATTAGTCATTGGTGAACTCCGCCTCCCCGGGCGCGCACTCTTACCAGCGGCCGCGGCAATTGGTGGTCTCATCGCACCAGCAGTGCTTTTCTACGCTTTGACCAGCAGCAGTACCGTATCTTCAGCATGGGGAACAGTCATCTCCACAGACACTGCTTTTGCTTTGGGGCTTTTAGCTCTCATTGGTCCACGAAACGCGCCCCGGCTACGGCTTTTCCTTCTTGGCTTCGCCGTCATTGATGACATAGGAGCCCTTGCAGTCATCGGATTCTGCTACACCGACCAGCTTAATTTCCTGGCTCTTGGCATTGCTGCGCTACTGCTAGTAGGCATATGGGTTCTCCAGCGGATCGGGGTATGGCGCCTATTCCCCTACATGGTCTTTGCTCTAGGAACCTGGTATGCCGTTTTTAGTTCCGGAGTTCACGCCACCCTTGCTGGTGTGCTCATCGCCCTGCTGCTACCAGTGCGGGTTATTAACCGCCATGACCTTGAAGCCACGCACGAAATCTACCACCTATTCCGCCAAGCGCCCACACCTACCACAGCCCAAACAGTGCGCGAATCCATGGTGTATTTAATTCCGCTCAACCAACGGCTCTCCGCTGCTCTACCGTTCTATGTGAACTACCTGGTGGTTCCTCTCTTTGCGCTTGCTAACGCCGGAGTGATCATCACGTCTGACACTCTCTCACAAGCAACGCAATCCCTACTCACATGGGGCATTATCATCGGGCTGGTCGTCGGAAAGCTGCTAGGCATTACCCTATCGTCAGCACTGGTGTTGCGTTTCGTACCCAGTGCGCGTCTACCGGGTCTGGATCTACCACGTATCGCAGGTATTGGCGCGTTATCAGGCATGGGCTTTACCATTTCCTTGCTTGTTGCTGGTTTAGCTCTCGACGACCCGCACCAGCAAAGCCAAGCCCGCATGGGAGTTCTGGGCGCATCACTTCTGGCGGTTATCGTCGCTATCCTTATTTTCCGGCTTGGTGACCGCTACGCACCACTAGCGGCACCCAAGGGTGAAACTCTGGTACGCCCTATCGACCCGGAGCATGATCACATCTATGGTGCTGCAGACGCGCAGGTATCCGTCGTGCAATATACTTCGATGACCTACGGATACCGCACCCGTATGACAGAAACTCTGCGTGAAACCTACGACCTTGCAGACGATAACCGTATCAATGTGGTCTACCGTCATCACATAGAAAACCCTGAGGATCTACTACCAGCGCTAGCACTAGAAGCAGCCTCCCACCAGCATAAGTTCTTTGCTATGCACGACGCTCTCGTTCAAGCAGAAGGTGAACTTGACGAGAAAACAATCTATGCAATCGCTGCAGATATTGGTCTTAATGTGGAAACCTTCCGCCAGAGGATTAGCCGAGGTGAAGATATGGCACGCATTGAGGACGATAATCTGGATGTAGAACACATAGAATCCGATGGAGACTCCATTGTGTACGTCAATGGTCAACGCATAAGTGGGCCTATTAACCGGTGGCGATTAATGGAGGAATACAGAACCTTAGTCGGCAAAGAAGGTAGCGCTTAAGCGCCAGTGAGGATTAAAGGTGACTGAGCGCTCACGCCTGGCGTCGTCTGGCACCCAGCACCATTGCCGTGACAATAATCTGTGGAACCATCAGCACCATCACAAAGGACGCCACCGTGCCCAGATCAAGGGCACGAACCACCGTTCCATACGCCGCGCCGGAGGCCATCTGCAGAAAGAAAAACAATCCCGCAGCCACACCAGGGTATGCCACATCCAATTCCAAAAGATTCGCCTGGGTAAACGGAATAGTCGCCCCCACACCAAGAAACACAACCGCCATAATCCCCACAAGCACACCCGGATTATTCACTACCCCACCCCAGGCACCGAGAAACGCAGCACCAATCCCGAGCGCCCCAATCACCATAACAACACGCAATACAGCCACAATATCCCGCGCTTTCTTCACCAATAAACTACCCGCAAGATACCCAATGGCAGGAATAGCCATGAATACCCCATAACGGATTTCCGACTGCCCCAATAATCCCTGCAGAATCGTCGTAGAAGAATTGATGAAACCAAAATACGTCATCCATACGAAGCTGATTGCCGCAGCATTCCACAAGAATTTTTTATTACCCAACGCATTAGCTAGCGCGCCCATAAATTGCTTTGGCGACGGCAACACCGGATGCTCCGGGGCAGCTGCCCCAAGAAGCAGCATAATCATCGGAATTAAACACACCGCAAAAACCGCAAGAAGCACAAACAATACCCGCCACGGCATAATCTCAGACAATAACCCACCAGCCAGCGGGGATAAAGACGGCGTGAGGGAAATAACCATCGACATCGACGTCAACACGCCCACCCGGGCACTCGCTGGGTAACGACGCTGCACAATAATACGGGTCAGCACCGTCGCAGACGTACCACCGAGTGCCTGGAGAAAACGCCCGACGGCGAGCACAAGGACCGTCGGGGCGAGAGCTGCGACCACACACCCGACGACAAAGAGAAGCAAACCTGCTGCTTGGAGACGGGTGGCGTCGAACCGATCAGCTAACGTGCCAGACACAAACATACTCACCGCATAGCCCACCATGTACACCGTGAGCGTGGCCTCCACCTGCGACAAGCCAGTGGACAGATCCGCAGCAATCGCCATATTCGACGGATTAACCAGCGTAAGACCAAGCTGCGGAACCATCACAATCAGCAACAGTATCCAGGTTCGGCTATTCGGCTGCTCCTGCGCCTTACTTGACGACTGTGAGATGTTCATTGCTCTTATGCTACCGACTACCCCCACTTTTACAAGGGATAAACCCCAGAAACCAGACAGTCTCCAAGGCTTATCAGGGCCACTACAGCGGGACGCTTCCAAGAGAGGCGGCTGCGGGAACTGTTAACCAGAATAGCAGCACAATCTTCTTAAAACTGCACCTGGCTGTTTAGCCTAGATCTTGAGGTAACCCACTAAGAATTGCATAAAAGAAAATACTGGACACTATAAAACCAATAGAGAAAACAACCGCAAAACTCATCCACGTATTCTTAGCAATCAAACTGTTAGATGTTCGCCAACCATAGACCGATGCAAAAAGGACAAGACTACCCGCGGCTACTACAGATCCAACTAAAGACAAGAAAGAATGAGGAATAATTCCGCTTACAGAAAACAATATGCCACCTTGTACCGCCAAAAAGCTTAGAACAAGACCAGCAAGACTAGCACTAATAATTTTTATTTTATCCATGGACCTCACCCAATCATTTCCCAATCATTGTTGAAACAGCACAAGCTGCAAAAATCCCCCAATGAACAATCTTTGAATTTGTAGTCATTGATACCACCTCCTCAGATTAAGGCTCATGCGTATCACAAACCTATGTGATTCAATGGCTACGCCTATCCACCGTAGAGAAAATTTTATGACACCGCAATGATTATCACGTCATCCACAGGGCAACCATAACTGTTACAGCGTTACACTAGATTCTTTTTGTTACCCTTAGCGATATGGGAGATAACAGGCGCATCGTTTCTACAGATATTCTTCTCTTGCTGTACACAGACCAGGGAAAACCATCAACAATTAACAAAGCAATCCCCTATGCGCTCGCTGGTGGTTTACTGGCAGACCTTACCACTTTCGGAAAAATAACACCCTCTACCGACGAGATTGTTTTACAATATGCATCGGATCAAAATAAGTTTCCAGAAGCACATTTATCACAGGGGGATCAGATATGCATAATTCAATAGTCTAATGCAACAATCAAGTGCCAGTTAAAAAGGAAAATTTTAAGATAGAATTAAAATATTTTTCATCATTGACAACTAACTTAGAGCTTGCAGTTGATATGTTAATCAAAAGAAAGGCGATCGAATGAATATTCGTACACTGCAAGCATTGATTGATGAAACCGACCTCTCATTAAAGGGAGAAGAACGAAAGGAAAGCACCTTTAGTCAAAACCACTGTGGGGATCATGACGTTAGCACCATCACGTGGTCTTTCTGTGGCAACAAATAGTAAGTCCCGTTCATTAATACGCCGCTGGTAGGAGAATTTTTTTCCTACCAGTTTATTATACGGAAGAAGCTATGATCCTAAAAATTACGAGATACTGCAAAGATTCCAAGGTAAGGTTTTACATTTTTGGGTGTGCACTTTTCTCGATTATTTTTACTGTGTCCTCTGTTTTACAGCCATCTCTACTTTCCAAATTGATTGACGGAACTTCTGTCAATGGTTTATCTGGCGAATTTGTTATCCAAACGATTATTCTACTACTTGTTGTAGTGATTACCACTGCCGCGAATGCACTACTTACTTGGCAAGAAGATAGATTGACTGCAACCATTCGATATTCACTTCAGCGAGAAATAATACAAAAATCTGATATTGACAGACTCCATGTTAATTCTGCTCAAAGTATTCAAGTATTGATTGGAGATACTGCAATAGTTTCAAACTATATAGCTGGGTTGATAAGTAAACTAGCACCGGGTCTCGGGATGTTCCTGTTTGCTCTTGTAGAACTTCTACAGATTGATACAGTTTTAACTCTTCTCGTAATTGGAATAGGATTGGCTCTTACAATGTTGAGCTTCCCTTTTTTCAAGCGAATGGCTCAATCTGAGAGAACAATATGGGAATCTCGAGATACGCTTAGCAGTACCTTATTGAACTACTTCGCCGCAGGGCCTGTAGCAAAACTAAATGGTCGACTTGAGCATATAAAAAGTACCGTGTACACAGATTTAACTAGATTACGCCGAGCTAGTGAAAAATCAGCGACAATAAAAGCTCAATTTACACCTTTTAATAATTCAATCATTCCGATTTTAGCTGTCTGCACCTTAGGCATTGCTTCATGGCGAATCCAAATAGGAGAGATAACTAATGGTGATTTGGTTGCCTTTTTGATGTACATGTTTATACTAATAACCCCGCTCCTGCGTGCTCTCTCAATTGCAAGCCAACGGACAAAGGCGAACACTGCGTGGGTACAAATTAAATCCATGCTTAATAGCAAGTCATCAAAAGGTGTGCTCCCCAAACGCGTTAATCATGTCATAGAAAAGCATCTAGGAACTCTACTTAGATCCTCAGGAAGCTTAATTATCATAGGTCCAAGTGGAATTGGTAAAACAACTTTACTGAAAGAAATGTCAAATCAATTGAGTGGTAAAGAGGTCGCATATGTAAGCCAAGACCCCCAACTTCTACCAAGCACAATCAAAGACACTCTATTGCTTTACAGCGACGAAAATTCCTCTGAACTTTTCCTTAGAAATCTTGTCACCTTGCGATTACCCAATTTAAAACTCGATACCGCTATTGCTGGAATGTCAGGGGGCGAGAGACAAAGAATAGTGTTAGCAGCTGCACTCGCTTCAAACAAAAGGACCATTATTCTTGATGAACCAACATCTTCATTAGGAATCGATGACCAACGACATCTGATCACACTGATAAAACAACAACTGCAGAGCAGAGATCGGATGATAATTTCGACCCATAATTCAGAATTCATCGATTGGCTGACACCTAACCTGATTTTGGAGATTGAAAGTAATGATCAACTTTGAAAGCGAACTCATTAGATCCCCTAAATTTTATGCTCCCTTTATAACGAGGAAACTAAATGAGAAGTATCTGACTGAGGATTTTGATGGATATTCTCTGCATCGAGGGGAGTACTGGTGCAGTTACCAATATCATGACACTGTAATCACGTCACAAGGATGGAAAATCCATATTTCTGCTAGCCCAACGAATCTTGATCAGGTTCTTGAGCGTTCATTGAAAATTATTCGGGATAACAAATTACATTTCAAAGTAGTCAATACTCGTGACTCATATTTTCTTGCAAATAGCAAAAATGCAGCTAGAGAGACAGCAGGTAAGCTAATTACAATTTATCCCGACGAAAATGATTTTGAAGTAGTAGCTAGCTTACTCGCTAAAGAGTTAAAGGGATTGACGGGACCTGAAATTCTAACTGATCTACCGGGTTCTGTTTCTTGCTTACACTTTCGATATGGTGCTTTCGTCCCCATGATAAACAAGGAAGGCGAATATTGTTTACTCAATAAAAAAGGACAGCTAGTTCCAGATCGCCGTGAAATTCTTGTTCCCACCAATTTTCCTAAATCAGATATTCCGACTATAGAGGCAGCTGTATCAAGGTTAAAATATAATAATTCGGTGGATATATCTGAAGTAAAGCTTATAAAGCAATCAAACGCTGGAGGTATCTTTCGCTGCAACTACCAAGGACAAGATTCATTTCTGAAGATTGGAAGAAAATTCGCCGGGTTAGATAAAGATTTAAAAGATGGAGCTACTCGTGTACTACACGAAGCAGAACAACTAAAACAACTTAGTGGTAGCGGATTGGCACCAGAATTACTTTTACAAACATCATTAAATCGGGATGTCATACTAATCGCTGGCGATCTAGGTTGCCTTGATCTGCACCAGTTTAAAAAAGCATATTTTCCACTGTATGCAAAGAATGCAGCAGAATGGGAAGAGTATTTGACAAGTGTCCTAAAGATTTCTTCACGCTTAGAAAATAGAATTCACGAGTTACACTCTAAAAGCATCTATCACCGCGACTTGCATGGCAGGAATATTCTTACAGACGGTGCCGAGGTATATTTTGTGGACTTCGAAGAAGCGACGAATACTCCCGATGATTTACCTGGATTCTCAAAGGCGCAAGGTTTTGCTAATAAACTTATTCAAAATGCTGAAGAAGCAGATTGGTATGCATTCCGTCAGATTATCCAAGAACTTGTATTTGGCAACACCAGAGTAAATCAGTTTAACATAGCAGGTTGGGATCGAAGATGGGATGACCCCTATCAAAGTATGCGTTGCAGTATTCGCATCAACGAGTTGCTTAACCAATTGAGAAATTTGGCATTAGTTGAAAATCGACTCAAAGATCAAGCTTTATTCCCGCATAAAGCTACGAAAAGAATGCTTACGACCTCTATAGAGGATATAAAAGAAAAGATCCGTCTCAACGCTATATCATGCATTAACGAGACTGGAAAGATCTCAGTTTCTCCGGATCGTCGATTAGATTCCTTTGGTTACTGTCTTGGTTTCGAATACATCAAAAAGGAACTCAATGCAGATTGGGATCTATCTAAAGTAGTTCCTAATTTTTCAGATTATGCTTTCAATCTAATTCCTCTAAAAGGAAAAGCAATTCATAAAAAACTTCAGGACTTGTATAACCAAGAAACACCTTTACCACGCAATGTCTGGGAATCGGAAGAACTACAATTGCTTATTCTAGAAAGAATAACTAAAAAAGAGCCACACTTCTTCGGCGTTATACAAGAATGGATAATGCGCCTTGCTACGGAGATTGGTAATATTGATTTTAGAAAACCAATAAATGTGAACTCTAATCTTCCTAGCGATCAATGCACTGGTCTACTGTACGGACCACTGGGCATAGCGTGGGCAATGTCTTTGTGGGTAGATAAAATACCTGATGTAGACAAACCGATTGTACTAGACGCAATTTGTTATGCAATTCAACGAGAATTAGACAATTATAAAGAAAACAACAAAAGTGCACTTTTTGCTGTACAAGGAAACCGATTGCTTCCATATATAAGCACGGGAAGCGCCGGATTTGGTTTAGTACTGCCTCGCCTTAAACAGTTCTTTCCGCAAGGCTGGATGCAAAAAGAAGCTGAAAAGCTGCTAAGAGCAGTCGATACAGAATTCAGCATTTGTAGCGGTCTTTCTAATGGAATGACAGGTCTGGTTATTGGAGTAGCAGGAATCAGCAATTTTCTCAATAGACCTTTTTCTATTCCGCAGCTCATCCAGAGAATTCGGAGACTATTACCGCATGATGATGTAGGAGATCTTTTCTTAGATGATTCATCGATTAGGTATGTATTCGATATACATGAAGGGGCTGGTGGATTCTTACTGTTACCTACTTTGCTTAAGTTTGCTAATAATGGAGACAATGATGCTCTTAGTTTATGACGCTCATAGAGAAACAATATACGCAGTAAGTGAATGTTCAGTTTCTCAAAAACAAGAAGTACTGGGATCTTTTTGTGCCGTGACCAGTATTGCGGAACTCATTGATTCAGGTATACTAATTTTCGCCTATGACAAAGATGGAAGCGAACAATGGTTTCTTCGCATAGCATATGTAAAGACAGCTCAGATAGCAGAAGAACTCCCAATCGCAGAACCCAGAGTACTAATAAACAAACACGAACCTGAACTCTATGTAAAAGTTTGGCGCTCAAAAAAAATTGAATCTTTGCGTTGCTCTTTTGGAAGAGCTGAAATTGAATGGGAATTCTGCCAGCCACAAATAAACTCGCAATATGAAATTATTTCAGAAACTACGGGGGTAGAACCCCTGCAGAAAACTCTTTTACCTTCAGGGGTTAGAATCCACAACGTACAAGAGGTCTTTTCAGAAATCGATGCAGAAAAGCTTTTAAAGAGATCTGTCAAAGGCTTAGACTCTACATCTGAACATTTCATTGAACAAGCCATTCCTAAAATCCAAGCCTTATGGGATTCAGTTTCAGAGTGGTCTTGCGTCGAATTAGATGTGTCATCCTTTTTAAGTGACGTAGAGGTAAAGTCATCGGGAAAATACATCAGAGAGAACTCTATCAACTTACTTCATTCATATGGCGCCTATGGACAAAAGATTGAGAATGCACAAGCAAGCATCGAAAAGCTAAGTAACGGAAAAATCCGTGAATTGGTTGTCCCTCATCCGCGTAGTGAAATAAATGAATACGCGCAAGATTTGTTTAAGGTAGCGAAAGATCTTTCATTTGAACATCCTGTGATTGGGGCAACAATTTCCGCAGGTTCAGTTCCTCTGATTCTTTCTTTTTTTAGTGAATGCTCTACTTACTCGGGAATGATTTTTGACCGATGCATAACAGCTAATGGTTCGCTATATAAGTCCATCTTAGATAACCGCTGCATTTTAGGATCGCTTCTACCATCAAACCGCCTGATGATGCAAGAGAACTTCGCTAAAATTGAGCAATGCCTTCCAATATTAACGATGAATGCAAAGTATGACTCTAGGATTGCCGATAAAGATAAACTGCGCTTTCATTCAAATGGGCGAAATGATCTAATTCAGTTAGAACTACTGGGAGGTCACACAAGTATTCCATGGGATGTCGAAAAAATTCGATATCTGATACAAATTTTATTTTTAGAATCTTTTTTTAATTGATTGGTGGCGCATTTTAATGTTTGAGGTAATCAATGCTGGCATTCGTTTTTCAGATCAAAATAATCGAAATTGGTTGTTCCGAAATGTTAATTTTACGATATCCGAGGGGGAGATAGTAGCACTCATGGGGCCTTCAGGAATAGGAAAAACTACCCTAATACAGGGTATTGCTGGACTTAGACCTTTAACTGAAGGATACAGCATTCTTGATGGGAAAAAGATATCTGGAGTTCCACAACGTCAGGTACGAAAACACTTGCGTAAACATATTTCGATGGTGTTTCAAAATCACCTGCTAGTACCTGGATTGACACTTTTAGAAAATATCGAGTTGAGTTGGGCTCTCGCTGGTCATCCTGGTGGTTATTCTCCTGAAGAAGTTTTGGATAGTTTGCGGATTGGTTCTGAACGCTATTCCCTGCCTGAGTCAGTATCCGGTGGACAGTCACAACGTGCTGCGGTAGCACGAGCACTAGTAAGCAATCCCAAACTTTTGCTTGCAGATGAACCGACAGGGGCTCTTGATACTGAAAATGCTCAGCGAGCTTTCGACGAGATTTTTTCTATGTGCAGACTACAACATAGTCATGTTCTTATCGTGACTCATGACCCAAATATCGCTCAAAAATGCGATCGTATCATTCGTTTAGAGAGTGGAGTGATCCATGACTAACAAGAAAAAGAGAGATATCTCTAGAAAAATTATGGTATCTTATCTGCAGGCATCGATAGGATCAAATGCGGCTGCTGCAGTTGCATTCGGTTTTACAGTAGGAGTACTCGCCGCTCTTCTCAACACAAAGATGGCAACTGAAGGCACCGATGTGGGTAATGCCGTAACCGCTAGTCTAGCTGCAAATGTTTCTGTGTCCTGGAGTATTGCCGCTTTTTTTTGTCTTCCCCAGATCATTAATCGCACCTTTAATAAGTTTGATTCCTTCATGAGCAGTTTACAAATTATAGGTTGGCCAGCAAGACGCTATCTCTTCATGCTGGTAACCCAACTACTTGGAATTCTACTTCTTTCCATCAGTATTTCATATCCTGTTGCTGTTTTTTTTCAAAAATTTGTGATGCATCTTACACGGCGCGACTCGGACGATTTACTGTACCCAAGTGAGTATTTCCAGCCAATAACTTTACATAATTTAGCTGTAGCCATGTCTGTTATCAGTTGCAGCTCAATTATCATATGCGCTTTAGTGTTCAGAAAATACGCTTTTAAGAAGTATTACAGCATTACCGAATCTAAAACAGTGAAAGTAACGATCGAAAGAGGAAGTAGAGTGAAATGGATCGACATTATCGCTATCGCCGCTATCTTTTTCTTCGTGTTAGCTACGAAATCAGGATCTCAAGCTGGAATTTTCACCATTATTTCCATGGTACTTTCTCTCTTTTGGTTAGAGAACCGATCCGCATTATTCGTAGTGCGTTTCTTAGAAAAAAAACTAACTCGTTTTTCCAAAGTTAGTCCAGCCATTGCAATGATTGGTGCGTTCTCTGCTGAATTGCACCCAGCTACAAAAGCTATCTTCCTTCCTTTATGCTATGTACTAGGTATACCAGCGATTGTACTTTCCGTCTCTCGCACCGAGGTGAAAGCTGTAAATCAAGTCGGCGAAGGAATCCAAAATTGGGACTTCCTCATTATGCTCGGATTACCCTTATTTTTCGTCGGTACACTGTCCGTATCATCATTCCTAATGGCAGCCGATCAAATTATGATTACTACTGAACTTTTTAGGAAAATTGGAGCTTCTGTTTTTATGATCAATTCCACAAGATTCATTGGATTGCCGCTCTTCTACTTGTGCCTAGCAATGTTTCTATCAGCCACATTTGCTGCAATCAGCTCCGTATTACATCTCGTCATCCTCAAACAATCATTAACTTATATGTTCGCAGGAATCTCATTGAAAGTATCCCTTATGCTTGCTTTTCCATTATATATTTTTTTCCTAGCTTCTGGACTTATCTATCTGATATGGAAAACTCTCAGAACGAATTACTCAGAAAAATAATCCCCTAACCTATTTTACCATCGCTGTAACCATGTTTATAGAGATCTGCTTTTCCCCTTCCGTTCGCCTTCTTGCTCCACAATCACATCTGCCTGCACAAAATCACGATTCTTGCTGCGTATCGCTATCAAGGAACAGGAAATAATAATTATTGCCGCACACACGCTTCGGAAAGTAATACGCTCCGAAAGAAAAAGTGCAGACCAGAGTATGCTCAATACCGGCTGAGCTAATTGAATCTGACTTATCTGTGGCATAGGACCAATAGCTAACCCGCGGTACCAAGCAAAGAATCCTAAATACATACTAACTACACATAAATACGCAAATGCGCACCACTGAGAACCCGTAGCATTAAAATCAGCGTGTGCAGAAGAATACACGGCCAGGGGAAGCATAACTGGCAGAGCTGCAATCAACGCCCAGGAAATTGTTTGCCATGATCCAAGACTTTGAGAAACCACTCCCCCTTCCGCGTAACTAATTGCACACAATACAACTGCCGCCAATAAAAACAGGTCATTCTTACTTAATGCACCAAATGTTGCTCCCTGAGAAAAGGAGAAAATAACAGCGGCAACTGCACCACATCCCGTCGCAATCCAGAAAACACCAGCAGGATACGTACGCGTTCTTAGTGCAGCAATCACAGCAGTGGTGGCTGGCAGAATTGCTATCACAACCGCCCCATGACTGGCAGGCGTGGTCGTCAAAGCATACGAAGTCAGCATAGGAAACCCAATAACAGCACCTAAGGCAACAATTGAAACAGAAAGCAATTCTTTCTTCCGTGGCATACGTTGCTTTGTCATACTGAGTGCGCAGATCGCGAGCAGTGCTGCCACAACAGCCCTAGCGGTTCCTACAAATAAAGGCGATAAGCCGTTGTTTTCAACAGCAAGCCGAGTCATGGGGACAGTGAAAGAAAAAGCCAAGACACCCAGAGAACCCCATAAGAACCCTGAATCCCGAGAGAGTATCGCTTTCCCTTTTAATTGAGTAGCGCTATTGTTATATTTCATGTCTAACAGTAGCACAGAGCGTATCGTTGTTCAATTAATCAAAAAAATCCACACCCTACACACTGGCGACAAACTCCCACCCAGCCGCCAACTAGTCAATGAATTTCACGCAAGCCCCGTCACCATACAAAAAGCACTATCCGAACTAGTAGCACGAGGGCTTATCGAAACACGACCCGGCGTCGGCACCTTTGTACTCGCACCACGCCCAACAAAACTTGCCGACGTCCAATGGCAAACATCACCCCTAGGACTCATCCCAGAAACCCTACAATCAACCCACAGCCCCCTAGACCACAACGAAAAATACCTCATCCCCCTCAACAACGGATACCCAGAAAAATCCCTACACCCACAAACCCTCATCCGCACAGCACTACGCACAGCCAGCACAGACCCAACATCCTTCATAGCTCCCCAACCACAAGGAACACCAGAGCTCAGAGAATGGTTCGCACGCCAAGCAGCATCCACCCACCAATCCGGCACACCCGGCCCATCGCAAGAAGACGTCATCATCACCCCAGGAAGCCAACCAGCACTCGGAACACTATTGCGTAGCGTCGTCGGTACTGGAAACCCAATCATCATGGAATCCCCCACCTACTGGGGAGCCATCCACGCCGCACGACGCACACACCTGCGCATCACCCCGCTCAACACAGGCACAACCGGACCAAACCCAGCAGACCTAGACAGAGCATTCACATCCACCGGAGCTAAAGTATTCTACGCCCAACCTTCCTACGCCAACCCAACAGGGCGATCATGGTCACACGACACCGCACGAGAAATCCTCGACGTCGTACACAAACACCACGCATTCATCATCGAAGACGATTGGGCACACGACTTCGGTTTCTCAGGCTCCTCCTGCCCTCTCCACATATACGACGAAAAAGGATGCGTAATCTACATACGCTCACTATCAAAAACACTCTCACCAGCAATGCGAGTAGCAGGAATCATTGCACAAGGCCCCGTCAAAGAACGCATCTACACAGACATCAGAGACCACCACCTCTTCGTCAGCCCCCTCCTACAAAACGCAGCATTACGAGCAGTAACAGCACCCCAATGGCACACCCACCTCAAAAAACTACAACAAGATCTACACGCAAGATCAAAAATGCTCATCACCGCCATCAATGAACTCAGCCCCGATGTCCACATCGAAGCAATACCTCACGGCGGACTCAACCTCTGGACACGAATCCCCGACCGCATTAACGCATCCCGATTAGTCCAACAATGCGCAACACAAAACGTAGGAATAGCAGACGGAAAAGCATGGTTCCCAGCAGAATCACCAGGACAATACCTACGAATGAACTTTGCAGGCTGCACACCAGAACTATTCAGCCAAGCAATCAGCATTGTGCAAGAGAATATAGATAGGTTGAAGGGGGTGTAGGTTGCTGGTGTATAGACCAGGGAGGAATAAAACTGCCTTATACTGAAAAATTAGTAATTTTCACAAATCAGGGGGTAACAATGGATCACAACCAAATCAGTGAACCTAAACACGATAACGAAAAAGACAAAAGCCTCGGGGGTTTATCGATGTTTCGCGACATTGACCTTCCCAAGGCTATCAAGGAGAGATCCTATCACAAGGAGCCAGACATCACAAAGCTTGAAGAATGGTTTTCACCTGCACGAATGAGTCGATATCGAAAAAGTAATGATCCTGTTTCCTTGTACCTATGGAATACACGATTATCAAAAGCATTCCTAGAAGATGTAGAACACGTGGAAGTACTGTTACGCAATTTCATCTCAACACGTTTAACTACACACTGTGGAACATCGTATTGGTTTGACGACGTGGAGCGTTATCACTTCAATAATCCTTTCCGTGCCTCACATCAGGAACCATTCATAGATAAAAGTTCACTTACTAAACTAGAACAAGATCGGATTACTGATTATTACCAAGCTCTGTTACGGACAGCTACACGAATTGAACCTCAAGCAGCCTCATGGATTCATAAACATTCACGTGTTTCTTCAATACTGACTAAACGCCCCCAGAGTTAAGAGTGTACCCTGAAAACCGATAATAATTTACTCGTGCAAGGAAATCAGCAGCAGCATCGGGATCTTCAATCTCCATTCCCCGTTTGCTCAAGAGCGCTACCTGATCTTCATAATTCAGCCAATGCTTCATCCCCACCTCCAAAATAAAAGGCCTCGGTCATTTGTGCTTTACCACTAAGGCAAGAGGCCTGACCGAGGATCTATCATGTCGCATGATACACAACGATTGAGAAGCCAAAACCCTTATGCGCAGCAAGCGCACTGGAGCAAAACTCACCCAGGTTGGTTTCCTCTATGAGTAATAAAAGCAGCCACCAAAAGAATTGAAGCAGTAAAAACATACATCCCTGCAACAAAGACGAAGGTTTGGGTAGATACCACGTTAAGAAGTTTCAAGATCCCTATTATTAAAACGAAACTAATAGGTATCAATGCGCGAGTATAAGGTACAGTACGACGATTATTCCCCGACATAGTACACCTCGTATTCATCCATTAACTCTGACCTGAAGAGAACAAAAGATTCTTTACATAAACAGTAGCACTGTATCTAAAAAATCGCGCTAAAAGTATGTAAATCTAAATCTAAAAGTCTTTCTTCACCGCACAACGCAACAACCACAAGAAGGTGCATGACCATAATGAAGAAATAATAGCTTTAGTTAAAAAGACTGACCACGAACTCTCCCCTGGGCTGCGCACCATCTCCAAAGAAACAATCTGCGAAGTAGGAAAATAAAGCTCAATATGTGTCTTGGTTAAGACAGAAAAAGCTAGTGTCAATACGGTTAATCCGAATGCAATTCCTATGGTGACACCCACACTTTTCGTCTTTACTGCGATATAACCATATAGGGTAAACGTAGTGAAAAAACCTAATGAGCCAACAAGAGCGTATAAGAGATACAACCATAAAAATTTGCTCTCGACGCCATGCACAAGCATTCCGATGAAAAAGATCAAGAAAGCGCTAAGAGAAGAAAACAGAGCAGCAAGAAGAAAAAAGAAGGCTTTTTCTCGCATAATAAAACTCATCCCTTTGGGAAGAGCTGCCACCCAACGAAAATTTTTCCTTACAAACTCTGGTTTCATTACCAAACTGGCAATCGCCGCACAAAGAATGGGTGCAATAAGACTATGGAATACTTGTCCAGCATAATTCCACGTGTAGGCTGCAGCTCCTTCCGAAAAATCGCTCCATTGTTTTTGTCCTAAATCAGAACTCGTACCAGAAAAACCGATAAACAGCGTCGGAATAAAAAAGATCACAAAGGATAGCAGACCATAAAAAGCTACTCTATTTTTCTTAAAGAAAAGTGAATTAAACATCTAGCGCCCTCCGTCGAATAAATAAATAGGTGAGTAGAAGCATTATCCCTGTCAAGATCAGGGGGATTCCTATATCGAAGAAGCTAATTGGGGTATCTGTATAGGCCATTTCTTCCTGCATCACTACTTTGGCAGGCGCAGTAGCACCGGCAAAGAAAAAGGGAATGAACGCTGCCACTACCTTAGGAATTTGTAGACTTGCAGCACCAGCTATCGCTCCTCCAATTCCAAAAATGATGAGCATAGTGTGACGAGAAGAATAGAGAGATAATACGCTAAAAAGCAGCGTCAAAAAGACAATTTCACATATGAACCCTGAAGAAGCAACCAACACCATTCTTGGGTCAAGATTCACGCCACATTGCGTCGCAACACCTAAAGAAACCAACAGCACAGTAGCAAATAGGAGCAAAAGTAGACATAAAATAAAAGCTACTTTATGTACGATGAGCGATATTCGGCTCACTCCATTAGCTAGTTGCCGCTGTATCATTCGGGAATTTTGATCAATGTTAGCAATCATGAGACTAAGTGTTAAAGCCATCAGCGGAATAAAAACACCACCTAGCTGGACTAACGTCACAATAACACCACGTGGATCGCGTGCAAGCTCCCCTTGAGATGCATCTGTATTCAGAAAAATAACCGCAGAAGACCAAAAACAAAATAACAAGGTAATAGCTATAGGAACAAAAACAGAACGCTTACCCTTAAATTTCGCTAATTCTCTCATCTGATGTTCACCGACCACTCATCTCACCAGTGATTTTTAGGAATGACTCTTCAAGCGATCGTTTCTCGTCCCAGATTTTTTCAATGGAGATTGAATTTTGCACTGCGTTCTTCACAAAATCACTCGCATCCTGACCAGTGCAGTAGCGAATAGCATACGACGCATCGTCGATAGCAGAGAAAGCAAGCCCCTTGCTACGCATATAGTCCTCGAACTGTTGAGGATTACCCACAGTCACGCAGGTTTTTTCTCCACCAATCAACCCACTGATAGCCCCTTCATAAAGCATCCGGCCGTTACTGATAATTCCGACGACAGATGCAGTTTGTTCAATTTCTGCAAGCAAATGACTAGAAATAATCACAGTCTTACCCTGTTGTTCTGCCAGATCCTTAAGAAGAATCCGTATCTCCCGAATTCCATCTGGATCAAGACCATTCGTCGGCTCATCTAGCAATAAAATCTCAGGATCGCCGACTAATGCAGAAGCAATACCAAGTCGCTGTTTCATACCGAGGGAATAACTCGATACCTTTTGTTTTCGCACATCATAAAGACCGACGATAGAACACAAACTATCAATATCTGTGCTCGTACCACGAATGCGATCAATGAAACGAAGATTATCCACAGCACTTAAATGCGGATAATATGCAGGCTCTTCAATGAGACTCCCAATAAAGCGAAGATAATCGACATTACCGTTCTGAATATTTCGCCCATGAAGCAAAAATTCACCAGTTTTCATAGGAAGAAGGCTAAGCAGTGTCTTCATGACTGTGGTTTTACCGGCACCATTGCGCCCCAGAAAACCATATACCTGCCCTTGTGGAACACTCATATTGAGATTATGAATAATAGGTTTCCCTTTTATCGCCACATTTACGTTGCGAAGCTCAACGATTGATTTCATACGCTCACCCTGTGCTCTTACCGTAGGTTCATCCTTGGATAACTTTTGATAACAATGCGCATATCCCCTGCGCATGAGCACGACTTTATCAATCACAATCATTACTCGCCTACAACAAAAATGCCCCCCCGGGATGAGGTAATTGCCCTAGCAAATCCGCATGAAAATCACCCATATACTAGCTCTGGTACGTAGCTACACGACGCCCATCACCAGGCATTATTGAGTTATACGACGTTACACTCCACACCATGCCGCCACATATTTGCTTCACAACGCTTATCTGTAAGTAGTGCTGACACTACCCACGGATCAAGGCTTCTTCTCAAAACATTCTGCACTTATACCTATGTTCATATCTGCGCTCATAATTGTTTATGAATCACGTGATATTTCCTGTATTAACGGCAATCCCCTAAAACTCTTACTCAACACAGCTACAACCAACGGAGGAAACGTCAACAAAGCCGCAATACACAACGCAAAGAAAACCCCATAAGAATCACTAAGAAAACCCCCTAACAAAGGACCAAGTGGAGACAAAACCAAACCAGGTATCCCCGTCGCCGCCACAACACGAGCCAAAATATGCTCAGGCGTCACCGCCATCGTATAAGCCCCAATAGCACCATTAAACACCGGCAACAACAACCCCGACACAAAAGAAACCACACCAACAAACAAAATAGAACCATACACCACACTAATAAAAACAAACCCCAAAGAAAGCACCAACAAAGTCACAATACCCACCCAACCCATCGATACCTTCTCCAACAATTTCACCCCAACAACAGACCCAACAACAACACCCAACCCCATAGCACTAGCATAAAAACCAATCAATAACGACGACACCCCCACCGCCTCATAATGACTAAACAAAACAATCGGCTGCATTGACAACGGCAAATTGATAAGCGAAGCCACAAAAACAACTGCACGCAAACCCGGATTTTTCCACACAAACCGAAAACCATCCCAAAGCCCATACACCGACTCTTGCCCACCAGAGTCTTGCTCACCAGAATCTTCCTGCACAGCAGACCCAACCGAAGGAACCAAAAACAACGCAATCCCATGAAACACCGACTGAACAATCATGGCAACACCCAACGACCAACCAACAAGCAACCCACCTAAAGGACTACCCACAAGATTGGCACATGCTTCACGCCCCTGAACAATCGTGTTCGCTGCCCCCAAATCATCACGAGCAACAATACGCGAAATCAACACATTGTCACATGGTGAGGAAACAGACGCAGCAATACTGGCAACAACCGCCGCAACACCAATAATCGTGATGTTAAAAGTCCCAGCATAAAATAAGAGCGCAACAACTAACCACGTAAGAACCTGAATCGCAGTTGCCACTTTTAACACAACAGACGCGTTAAAGCGATCCACGATAGCGCCACTGACAAACTGGGAGCCAATCCCACACGCAGCTGACAAAAATGCCACTACCCCAGCTGAAGTCGCCGACCCACCGATAGTCAAAATTCCTAAAGGGATCGCAACAAAAGACAACGCCTGAGAAAGCTCATTACACGCATTAGCCACAGTGAGACTGGTAAAACGAGGATTTTTTGCTAAGAGATTCACACCAACCCCCTCCCATGAACACACTCATTCGGCACGTCAATAACATAGGAAACATTAACCATATTTCCCCACCTCACAGACCTATCCGATACTTTGGATAAATTTTAGCCTATAATTTGATAGAAAATCACTTTTATCAAGGAATAAAGACGCACTCGGAGTGGGATTCTACTGTAGTCAATTTATTTACCTATGTGGTTTGCTCCCTTGTCTCCTCTATCATTCCTCGTTCAGCCATCTCATTAGTCTGTTTTCAAGCATCATCCGTGCTCTATCATTTTCCTTTTCCAGGCATACGTTGCGCAATAGAAACCAAAAACAAGACTTACTGCCAATACAATCCAGGTCACTACAGAATAACCAGGAAAAGGATACCCAACCGCAACCGGCATAGGAGCTAAAGGATTATACATAGCTACGATTGCCGACTTTACCAACACCACTGAACCAAACATCGCTAATCCAAGGCATAAAGCAAAACCCACACCAAAATCACGGACACGAACAAAAATCGCAAATGAAATAAGCCCCCATGCAATGACACCAACCACATTACGCAGCGCCAACACTCCCACAGAAACAAAACCCTGAGTCAGGGAAACTCCACTCATGATTCCTGCACAACACCACCCAAATACAAGACCACTAGAAAGAACTAATCCTAAAACTCCAAGAGCAACAATCACCGCAGGAATTTTCCGTGAAGTATATCCCACTCTCGACCGAATAAGCTCAATCACCCCATCACTGACCTCGGCTCGTGCTAAAGAACCAGCCAAAATCGAGACCACCACTGGACCTAAAACCAAAGCATATAACTGCGTTCCTGCCGACGACCACATGCTTTTAGCAATCTGCTCAGGAGCAATAACATCCCCATTCATGTGCACAAATACAACCGAAGTAAACGCAGCAACCATACCAAGAACTATCGCAGCACATACATACGCCCACCTAGGTTTAGCTTTTTTGATTTCTAACCAATAAAAACGCATCATCAGGCCTTTCCCACACGAATCCGCAGAAAACTAAACAACAATATGCAAACAATCACAGCGCTCATAGCTGACACTCCTAATCCCAAAACGCACGTTGGATTAGGCTCAAAACCTAAAAGTGGTTGCCCAACAGCAACATCTCGAAACGGAATACCAGCCAGCAATGCACCGGTAGGCAATACTCCCACTAGCACTGACGTCTGCCCAATCAGCGACACACCAATCACAGATAGAACAATCCCGACGATTACTGCAGGAACCAACCCACCCCAACGCATATGTACTACCGATATCAAGCTCTCTGAGAAAATAATCGAAATGAGCATCGCCACAAAAATATACGCACACCACACCGAATCAGCCCAGGAATAATACACTCCCACCAATACAGCAAGCGCTAAAGAATACCCCGCTGCCCACAACACAAGCCACAGAAAACATACCCCTAAACGCAATGCAAGTAATTGTCCTACTTTACCGTTACGCGCCCGCATCAATCCCCAAATGTCATTATCTTGCTCCTCAGTCAAGAAAAGCTGAATAAAGACAAAAACCACCAATGGCAACGTAAAAAGTGCAACAGCTGCGCCCTGACTTATCATCCCTGCTGTCGTATCCTCAGCAGGATTAGCACCACCGCGTATTCCTATATTTGCAATCATCATCCACGCAACCGTCGCACATATAGCTACTGCAACTGCGATAAATGCATATTTCGCACGAAAAATCCGTTTGTTTAACATGCTTGAGCTCCCGTCGTAAGCTCAAAAAACTTCTCCTCCAAAGAAGGAGATTTCACATATGCAGCATCAATAGGGATTCCGCATGATGCTAATCCAAAAATAATATCCGATAACTCGACCTTAGACTGTACCCAAAAACTACCCCACCCCACTTCAGAAGCAACGATTTGTTTATCTGCTAACCATTTACGCATTAAATCTGGTTCAGGAGTATCGACCATAACTTTCTCATCAGCTAATAAGGCACCAAGTTCACCAGAATAACGAATATGCCCTTTATCCAAGATACCTACATGGGATGCTACGCTTTGCATTTCGGACAAAATATGGCTGGAAACCATGATAGTAACATCGTGTATTTTTGGTAGCTCTTGAATAAGTTGACGCATCTCAACAACGCCCTGCGGGTCAAGACCATTTGTTGGTTCATCCAAGATAAGAAACTCAGGATCTCCCATCAAAGCTACTGCTAAACCAAAGCGCTGTTTCATCCCTAGCGAATAATTTTTCACAGGACGAGCCAAAGAAGGATCCAACCCCACACTCATCAATAACTTTCGATAATCCTGACGCTCAAGACCAAAAAGAGTGCCAAGATATGAGAGATTCTCTTCAGCGCTCAAAGAAGGATAATACTTAGGACTTTCAATCAGCGATCCAACTTTATGCGCAGCACCTTTTCCTCGCGCTGATGTAAAAGCAAAACTACCTGAATCAAATTTGAGTAGATTCACCAGCCCCTTCATCAAGGTACTTTTACCAGCACCATTAACCCCAAGCAAGGCATACACACACTGCTTAGGAACACTTAAATTTATATCACTCAAGACATTATGCTTACCAAAACTTTTAGACACATTTTCAACATTCAACTCAAAAGCCATAAGTAGCGTAATTCCTTAATTCTCATCAGATAAGCTAGTTTTCTCAAAGCATAAAAGAGAAATATGCAGAATACAGCACTATCTGTAAGCCCCCCCTCTAGAGACCACCTCATAAGAACCATATACTAACTTCTGGATAACTATACAACGCACACTACTAGGCATTATTGCGTTATACCGTGGTCTACTGCGAACACGACCACCATGTCTTCTCACCACAATGCCCATTAACAAGTAGTGCTAGCACTACCCACTGAAAAACAAGGGCACAGAGCGAATAGTTCACCTCATCTGATTCTCACAACAGTGCATACAACCCTCGAATGAGTACGCTCAAGGAACCAGCAAATGCCAAAATAATGGAGAAACGTCGAGCAGCTTCTCGATTGATTTTTGCGGACAGGCGAGCACCTAATGCAATTGCCGCAACCATCGTAAGACATGAAACTGGCCAAATTAACCAAGGTAGCTGCCCCATTGACGCAGTACCACTGAGTTCTTTCACAAGAAAACTGAGCAAACCGCATACTACAAAAAGCGGCTGCAAAGTTGAAGCTAAGCGTCGATGATCCCACTGCGCAGCTTGCGCATAAACAGTAATCACAGGACCTGCTACTCCTGCTAACGTATTAGTAAAACCGGCAATTACTCCGGTAATCAATGCCGGAGCTTTTCCACGTGCCGGTGGCACAAAGCGTTTACCAAAGATCACAACACACAATGCACATACTATCGACGCTCCGACAATCACTTGTAAGGCAGGAATCGAAATACTGCGTATGAGTAACGCACCGCTGAGTGAGCCGATAATCATCACGGAACCAATCAGGCGCACCATTGCCCAATCAATACCGGCTCGCATACTGTAGGAATTCATCAAGGAATTAATGCAGGCTAAGACATTGATTAACAAAATGCCTTGCACAGGCCCGATCGCAAAAGACAAAATAGGTGCTGCAACTAATCCTAGTCCCATGCCACCAATGCGTTGCATTGTGGAACCAACAAAAATGGCGCCAGCTACTACAGCAACAAGTGCTATTTCATCCATGAAAACCACAGACCTCCATATAAAACAAAGCAATAGACATAACGATGTCTATTGCTTTTCCATACTCGCCTTCTCACGTCACACGTGTAACGTGACCGAGTTTAAGAATTAGCTACGCACGCTCTACAGGATTACCAAGTTTACCGATACCTGGAATCTCAATTTCGATGTAATCCCCTGGCACCATTTCAGCGGTTCCAGCTGGAGAACCAGTACAAATCACATCGCCTGGTAGTAGAGTCATTGACGCAGTAATAAACTCGATACACTCGCCAACATTCTTAATCATCTGATTAGAATTAGAATCTTGCTTAGTCTCAGTAACACCATCATGGGTCAAGTGTGCTTTGATGGGAAGATTGGTGGTATCAATCTTGTCCAAGTCAGTTTCGATCCATGGTCCAAGTGGTGCGAAGGTATCAATACCCTTGGCGCGTGCCCACTGCCCATCAGTAAATTGCAAATCACGCGATGATACATCATTGATGATGGTGAAGCCGCGTACTACTTTTTTCCAGTCTTGAGCTTTAACATTCTTGCAGTGTGTGCCAATGACAAGAGCAAGTTCTCCCTCGAACTCTACCTTTGTAGCGAACTCAGGAATTTTAATAGCTGCTCCTGGTCCAACTACTGCTGTAGGGGGTTTAAGGAATAGCGTCGGAGGCAAGTGGTCTGCAGAGCGCTGGAATACCTCTGCAACGTGATCGGCATAGTTGCGTCCAATTGCCACAATTTTGCTTGGTAGCATTGGCGCTAGTAGTCGAACCTGATCGAGATTCCATTCTTTACCGCTAAATGTGGGTTCCGTAAATGGAGTTCCCTCAATCTCACGGCATTTTTCTTCTCCTTCTGCACCTTCAATAACGCAGAAGCTCATTCCCTCTGGTGTTGCAATTCGTCCAAAACGCATAAGCAACATACTACATAATTCCGTTATAAACAGTGTGCTGAACAAGCCTCTGATGCAGTCAATCCCCCTAATGTGGTGCGGCTGAAATCTATTAATTCATCTTTAGTTCATTAAGGCTTTAAGTGTGCCCGCCTTTGACTGTTCTTTAAGCGCTAAATATAGCTCGGCACAGGCCAGTGCATCACTGAGCGCATTATGGCTACGGTAATCTGGCAGCCCATAGCGGCGTCGCACACGTGCCAGTCGTAAATCTTCTCCACGCGGATAGGTACCCATTCGTTCCATATGTCTGCGTTCCAATGCAAAGGTATCAACTACTTTGACTAGGCGCGTGTCGAAATCGGCGTTGAAATGTCGTCGGCATGCAGCATTGATGAAAGACACTTCTAATGCGGAAAAGTGTGCAACCATTGCTCGACCAGAAAGTGCGTCTAAGAGCATGGTCATTGCTTCTTGTTCTGGTATCCCGCCTGCGAGCATCTCGTCTGTGATGTGGTGGATGAGCGCTGATTCTCCCACGTCGTGCATATTTTCTGGTTGTATCAGAACGCTACCTGCGCCAGCTAATTCGATGCGTTGTCCATCAATGGGTACCCAGGCGATAGAGAGAATCTGATGGCGTTTTGCGTCTAGACCGGTGGTTTCTATGTCTACCGCGAGTAATTTCAGCTTATCGACGTCCATCCTGTCCGTGGGGAGCTGCGAAGCATAGAGCCTGCTCAATGCTCCACGAGCGTGTTGTTTATTTTTGGTGCTGCTGGCACGCAACCATCGCATAATTGTGTCTTTCTCTTGGTGTGGAGTGTGGCGCTGGCCATGTTAGATATTGCGAATTGGGTATTTGGTGGCCAGAGCATTCTGCATATTTTTGATGATCTGAAATGAGTCACGTAGATGTTCACGATCCATTTTGCCCAGTGTTGCTGGGGCGATGTGGTAACTAGGGGTTTGTCCTTGTTTGATTTGTTCTGATTGGTGTTTGAGTGAAATGAGATTGATGAAGTCTACTGCGTCGATCAGATCTTGGCTGCCTCGCTCAGAGATAGAACCAGCTTGAGCTGCTTGTACTAGTCGTTGTCGAGTGGTGAGGGCGGTTATGCCACTGGTGAGTGAAAACAGGCGTGCCATTTGTACGATTGCGGCTAGACCACCTTTTTTCACGTCTAAGGTGTTGGCGTATTTTCCGGATCTATCCACTACGAAGCCGCGGAAGAAACCTAGCGGGGGTTCTCGTCGTACTGCGAGGGTTGCTAAATGGGCTTGGAGTCGAACTGAACTTTGTGCCATTTCTACTGCGTTCTTATGTACTTCTTGCGCCAATTGTGTGGTTGTTGATGTATAGATAGAGCGAAAATCAAAGAATGTTTGTACGTGTAGGAGTGCCTCGGGTTCTGGTGCGGTAATCCAGTGGTGGAAAGTATCGATCCATTGTGTACGAGTCATGCGCCACTGTGGATTCATCGCCATCATCTCGCCTGGGCATAAGGGTTGTCCGGCTTGTGCTAATCCTTCGCAGACAAAACGACTTAGTTGCTCAAAGTAGTGCCCATGCTGTTGGGGGTTATAGTTGTCGTCTAAGACGAGGCAATTGTCCTGGTCTGAGGCAAGTCCCATGCCTTTGCGTCCTTGGGATCCGACAACTACAAATTCATAAGGCACAGGTGGGTGTCCTAATTTTTGTTCTGCAAGATATAGCAGGCGTCGGGTGAGCGTATCAGCGGTCATGGTCAAAAGACCGGCGATGTCCTCTGGGGAGGTTCCTCTATCAATGAAGCGAACCGCTACCTCGTCAATGGAAGAATATGTGTCTTTGAGTTCGTCAATGCTATTTTTTCGAGATAAATCTGCGGTGAGATAGATAGGATCATTGCGCATCAGGCGTAGAATATCTGCCGACGAGACAATGCCTACCAATTCATTATCCCTGGTCACGGGAATATGTTGGATACCATATTCAGACATAAGCATCATTGCCTCGAATGCTTGCACATCGTCGTTGAGTGTGCGTGGCATGGGCGTCATAATCCTATGCACATTCTGGGTAGTATCCATGTTCTTTGCGACGACTTTGTTGCGTAAATCTTTGTCTGTGATAATTCCGATTACGCTTTGTTCGCAAGCGTGTGTGTCGTTGGATTGTGTTTGTGCTTGCTCGACGATTAACAAAGAGGAAACATTGTGTTCCTGCATAATTTGTGCTGCTTGTACGATAGAAATATCTGCTGTGGCGTGTACTGGGTTTTTGACCATGAACTCAGAGAGCCTAATACGCAGTAAATCTGAGGATGCCTGGGCGCGTAGTTGTGCCGCAGCAGCGCTGATTCTTTTGGTTAGGCTAGAGAAAAAGCGGGCAAGATCTGGGTATTGCTCGGCTAGTGTATTGATGTGTTCGCGTTTTATTGCCATGAGTAGGCAATCTTCCACTGCGATCATGGTGTATCGTGAGTTATTCTCGCCAAAGATAGTGGAATAGCCAAAGCAGCGTCCTGCGTCTCTGCGGTCGAGCAGGATGTCATTGTCGCCAATGATATCTACGGCGCCGCTGCGGATGATGAAACAAAAATCATTATGAGCACCGCGTTGAATGATAGTGGTGCCACTGCGTACATAGCGCATATCCATTTTTGCAGGGAGTTGGTCGATGACTGCATCGGGTAATTGTGCAAAGGGCGCAGTGGTTGCCAGGAAGTTGCGTACTTCTTCTAATTCAACGCTCATGTATTCATCTTATAGGGCTGCGATGATTCTATCGCCTAATTCTTGGGTGCTATATGTTGTATGGGCGTCTCGGTGAGCAACATCTGTTGCTACTGCTTGTTCGATGCGTGCTGCGTTCTCTTCGTCTCCTAGGTGGCGAAGCAATAGTGCGGCGGACAAAATCGCGGCGGTGGGATCGGCGATTCCTTTTCCTGCAATATCTGGTGCGGAACCGTGTACTGGCTCAAACATGGATGGGTTGGTACCAGTTGCGTCGATATTGCCCGATGCAGCTAGGCCAATTCCGCCTGTGATAGCGCCGGCAAGGTCGGTAAGAATATCGCCAAAGAGATTATCGGTTACGATAACGTCGTAGCGTGCTGGGTCAGTAACCATGTAGATGGTTGCTGCGTCAATGTGGTGGTAGTCCACGGTTACGTCGGGATATTCTTGTGCTACTTCATCTACGCAACGCTGCCATAATGATCCGGCATGGACAAGCACATTTGTCTTATGCACGAGGGTGAGGTGTTTTTTACGTTGTTGTGCTCGGGCAAAGGCATCGCGAACGACGCGTTCGACGCCGTAGCGAGTATTTTGTGATACTTCACTTGCTACTTCATGTTGGGTATTTTTGCGTAGGGAGCCACCATTACCGCAGTACAATCCTTCGGTGCCTTCTCGTACTACGACGAAGTCAATGTCGCCTGGATTGGTCAGTGGTGATACTGCTGTGGGATAGAGTTTGGCGGGGCGCAAATTAACGTGGTGGTCGAGGGCAAAGCGCATTGCTAATAGCAGTCCGCGTTCTAGTACTCCTGGTGGTACGGTGTCAGGTGCACCTATTGCTCCTAGTAGAATTGCGTCGTGTTCTTTGAGTGAGTCAAGGTCTGCTTGGGTTAGTAATTCGCCATTTTTTAGGTAGCGGCGTGCGCCGAGATCATATTCTGTGGTGTCAATATCATCGCGGAGTGTGTGTAGTACGCGCAGGGCTTGTTGCGTTACTTCTGGTCCGATGCCGTCGCCACCAATAACCGCAAGTTTCATTATGTGGAACTCCTTTTCTCACATTTTGGACTTTATTCTCCCTTACCAAGATACCGCAGAAAGACAAATATAAATATATTGAACACTGTATAGCCTTTTCACGGCTATTGTTTATCCTATGACCTCTAGTTCATACACCGCATTTCCCCACACTCATTCCCTCTATTCAATCAAAATGCGTGCTAGCAAAATGGGTCGCCATATCTCTGGCGCAGAACGCATCGTCACCACTGATCAATTAGCACACGTGAGCACACAGTTAATGCACCGTGCACTCAATCATCCCAAAGGAACGCCCGATGATATTCACATCACGAGCACGCACATTTCCCCCGCAGATATCACCCACATTCCGGCATTACCCATTCAGAACATTGATACTCATAGCCCGCGACAGGCGCAGATGTTCGTCGAAAAGCAACTGGCTAAGCATGGAATAGCTGGGAATCATTTTTGGTCTTTGCTCACAACAGTCACCGGATTACGTGGTGCCATGCTCATCGACGCCGACACCCATGAGCATTATGAACCAGACCAAAACCGAGGGGTACGCGTGAGCAATCTGGACGCAGCGTATTCCGCCACTGACATACGCACAAATATGACAGACAATGACAAGAACCATCACAATGAAGCACTAATTTTAGCCTCGAAAGTAGCACACCACCCTAACATTATTGCCGAATTATGTATCTCGGATGACCCGGACTACACCACTGGATATCTATGCATTAACGGCACTTATCTCCGCATTCATAATATGAAAGCGCCTGGTGATACCTGTGGCACTCGCATTTTTCTTACGCGAAACACACATGATTCCGATATCCCTAAGCTCATTGACTACTTAGAAAACCACATCGTTCTCGTAGATTTCCCCGAAAGCGCATAGCCATGTCCCAATCCCCTGACCTCCACACTTTGTGCACACAACAAAATAACGCCTGGGCACATGCTCATCTAGAACGCACCCCTGCGCTCTTTCATGCAGCACAATCTCCTAAAACGCTTATCGACGATACGTCCTTGCTCCTTTTCAGCTCCTCCAACTACCTTGGCTTAAGCACACATCCTGCAATAATTACTGCAGCACACAACGCACTTGCTGCCTATGGCACAGGCTCTGGTGGCTCCAGACTTACCACGGGCAGCACTGCTTTTCATACGAAAGTAGAAAAGGCACTCCCCACGTTCCTTGAGCTAGATGCGCACTATGATTGTGTATTCTTCTCCAGTGGCTATCTGGCGAACCTTTCCACAATCCAAGCACTAGCACAACTAGCACAACTATGTGGTGGGTCATTAAAAATCTTTTCCGATGAACGCAATCATGCCAGTATTATCGATGGCTGCCGCATTGCACGCGTACCTACCACGGTCTTTTCTCATTACGACTACGCTGACTTAGAAGAAAAACTAGCCCAGAGCACTGCTGACTACGCTCTTGTGATAAGTGATGGCGTGTTTTCCATGGACGGCACTATCGCCGATCTAGCGCAATTGCGTCGCGTGTGCGACAAATACGATGCATGGCTTATGGTTGATGACGCGCATGGCATTGGCACCATCGGTCGTCGCGGTAAAGGAATATGCGAGTGTTATCCACATTCTTTGCCCGACATCCTCGTGGTGACGGCAAGTAAAGCCTTAGGAGCTGAAGGTGGTATGGTTCTTGCTCACCCGGAAATCACACGGTTTTTACGCAACCATGCACGCGCATTTATTTTTTCTACCTCCACCTCAGCAGCTAATTGCGCTGCCATTGATACAGCGCTATCACTCCTAGCGCAAGACGAATCCATCGTACAACGCTTACACACTAACGTGGCGTACCTTTTGAGGCTTCTCGACGAGGCGGAAATCGCAGTATCGCGCACTAGCAATGTTGTGTCTGGTGGGTGGGCAAGCCCTATTGTCATTATCCCGCTTGGTGCCGAGGATTATGCGCTGTCAGTATCTCAACAACTGCGCGATTATGGGTTCCATGTGCCGGCAATTCGTTATCCAACAGTCAAACGTGGCGAGGCGATTCTGCGTATAACGCTCATGGCAAGTCATACTCAAGAACATATTGCAGCTTTGGTTCGTGCACTATCTGGCATTCTTTCTGCACACGCATAACTCGCTGCACGCAAACCAGTTCAGCACTCAACACCGCAACACCTGCTGAGAAAAATATCGCCGTGAGCACCAAGCTCACAGCGATAATAAGAAATTAAGATTGCTAGCAACTAATACAACTAATCAAGGTTAATTTGCAGCGCAGTTGCTTCAAGGGAATCAGCAATTTGAGTCAAGAGTTCTTGAGGTACTTCGCGTTCTACTCTCAGGATAAGAACAGCACCATCTCCCTTTGCTGCTTGGGTAAGAGCTGCAGCTTCGATATTGATATCTGCTGCTCCCAGCTGAGCTCCTACTTTGCCAAGAGCACCAGGAGCATCGGTGTAGGAGAAGAATAGGTTTCTTCCTTCGGCACGCAAATCAATGCCGCGGTTATCGATCCGTACAATCTTTTCCACGCGCTCTAAACCACTGAGTGTACCTACTACCGAAGATACTGAGCCGTCGCTCGCTATCACTTTTACCTCTACCACGCTGCGGTGTGTAACAGATTCAGGTGCAGTGGTAACTGATAGTTCTACGCCACGTTCTTCAGCAATACGCGGTGCATTCACAAAGGTGACTGCTTCGTCGATAATGCCAGAGAACAGACCACGTAATGCAGCTAGCCCCAGAGCATCAACCTGTTCTGTAGATAGTTCACCACGCGCTTCTACTTCAATACTTACTGGTGTGGCACCAAGAAGGCGACCAGCAACAAGACCTAGTTTGCGAGCAAGGTTAAGCCATGCTGCAACTTCTTCCCCAACACGACCACCGGAGATATTCACGGCATCTGCCACGAATTGCCCAGATAGTGCTTTGAGCACCGAATCTGCAACATCAGTACCAGCTCTATCTTGTGCCTCTGCTGTCGAAGCACCTAGGTGGGGAGTCACCACTACTTGTGGTAACTCAAACAATGGTGATTGAGTACATGGTTCTTGGGCATAGACATCAATACCAGCACCACGAATATGCCCAGATGCTATCGCCTCAGCCAGTGCCGCTTCGTCGATAAGCCCACCACGAGCAGCATTGATGATGATCTGCCCTTTTTTAGCTTTGGCCAGCAATTCAGCATTGAACATACCAGCTGTTTCTTTTGTCTTTGGCAAGTGAATGGTGACGAAATCTGCTGTTGCCATGAGTTGATCCAGCGAGACTAACTCCACACCTAATTGCGCAGCACGAGCTGGGTTAGCATAAGGATCATATGCGATGATTGTAGTCTCAAAAGCAGCAAGACGCTGAGCAAAGAGCTGTCCAATATGGCCAAAACCAACAATTCCGACGGTTTTGCCAAATACTTCGACACCAGAGAAAGAAGAACGTTTCCATTGACCATCACGCAATGTTTTATCTGCTGCTGGTATCTGTCGTGCAGTGGCTAGGAGCAAGGAAATTGCATGCTCACAAGCAGAGTGGATATTCGAGGTCGGCGCATTGACCACCATCACACCACGCTCAGTGGCAGCAGCAATATCTACGTTATCCAGCCCTACACCTGCGCGCCCGACGATTTGCAATTTCGTGGCTGCGTCAAGGACTTCACGATCTACTGTGGTAGCAGAGCGAACTAACAGTGCATCTGCTTCTGGAATTGCGGCTAAGAGTTCTTGGCGATTTGGTCCATCTACCCAACGCACCTCGACGGCATCGCCAAGTGCATCAACAGTAGATTGTGCCAATTTATCAGCAATAAGAACGACAGGACGACCGTTCTGGCTCACGTTATATCTCCTGGAAAATTGTGCTGTCCGCATAATATCGACACGACCGCGCCGCTATTACGGGGTCCACACCAGCCCATCGGCGTGCGACATTGTCAAGTCTAAACCAAGAAAGCTAAAAAGTACCTGCCGAGAAATAGTTTTTAGAATATTTTATGAATATATCCACTACACACATGATTTTCTCAGCCCAAAATTAGCCAAGGATATGGTGATAACTGTGAAAACTCTGCGCTGCTAAAGAAATTTTCCTCCGTCGAGCGACGCGCTTGCCCTAGCACATTATCCACTACCCAACCATAATAAAAATTCTTGCCTGTCTGCTGATAACCAGCGACGATCTGCCCAAAGCGCTGCTTGGCTTCTTCCCAGGACACAAATCCATAGTTTCCCTCAGCAAAAAACTCAGCAACAATAGTAACTGAAACATACGCAGAATCAGTGTCTATGTGTGCTGCATCAGCTATGGGGTTGACACTAGATTGCGCAATTACCAGGGTTTTCTGTGGTATTTTTTTATCCTCGCATAACCTAGCTAACCAAGAAATCGCCCGATTGAGCTCTTGCGCCTCAATAGGCTGCTCAGCGCTATCCATGTCTATAATCACAGAAACATTGGCCCCACTGAGTATATCTTCGATACGAGCTAATTGCTCTACTAATTTTCCGGCATAAGGGGTAATTCTTAAGAAAATATAGCCATGCTGGGCAACCATCTCATTGACCGCATGAGCCACAAGTTCCGGAGAAAAACTAGGTTGTTGTGTGTCTAAAGCAAACACGTTGCCCAAGGCTATTTCTAGACCTGGCACTACCGTACCAACATGTGTACGTGCAAATGCGCTCGCTTGCTTTTTTGCCATTACTACCGCGTCAGCTATTGCAGTCGTGTTTTCTTCCCTACTACGCGCAGCTGTGACTTCCACGCTAAGCGGCACGTGCTTCATAATCAGGGCGCGTTGGGGAAATACCAAACCGCCACCACCAGTTATTTCAGTAGTGATATTCTCGCCAATGCTTATGCGTTCTCTTAATTGTTGTGCACTACCAAATTGTGCGCCTAAGGCAATAAGCGGTGCATTGGCAAGACCAGCAACCATTCTCATTGTTTCCCGACTAAACCTAGGATCTGGGAGAGGCATGGTACGCACAGCAGCGCCAAAAGCGCGAGCAGTTGCTACAGCTGCAATACTTGATTGTTCACTTGCAATGACCACAGGCGACATATCGGCATCACGCTTGGATTGCACAGGAAAAGCCGCAACTGTGTGTTGTTTACGATCTGTTGTCTGGGGGTGAGCGTCGGCAAGCAGTTTTTCTTTTGTGTCGTCATCGAACCAGCCAGGAATCAAATAGCTTACGTGCTCTGGTTCTAGGGCGGCAACAGCAGCTACCACCTTATCCGCATAGGTTATTTGTTTTGGATAGAACTGCAAGGAGGTCATTGTGCCCAAGGCCGCTAACCCGCCGGGATCGACAATGACATTGGTATCTCCTGCAGTGTTGGCTAATGGCACATCCCCCACGCTGAGCACATATTGAGCGCCCAGGCGATTAATCTCAGAAACCACTGCCTGGCGGTTGTTCTCGTTCATGGTCAGCATGGGGGCATGGGTCACAACAGCAAGAGAGGCTGCACGCAGCTGTGCGCTAATATCGCCGCTGGACACGACTACTGCACTTGAGGTGTCAAAAAACCGCTGTGCGACTTCTACTCCACTTCTGTCTTCGTCCGCAATCACCTCAGGAGTTGGCTCAAAGATATTAGAAACGTGGTGGTTAAGATTCTGGGCACGCGCTTTCCGATACGGATCTGTGCTTTGTTCAGTGCTCATCTCGCTGAGCTGTCCCGACGCACAGCCAGACAAAATAAGCATAAGGACCACAAGGCTGCCCAAGGCACTCGCGAGAGTGCCACGGTACCTGGCGCTATGAGGCAAAAGCATTCGGTCCTTCTTCTCCTGCGCTTAGATCTGACTCATCCACATCTCGAACTGCGGGGTGTCCCATTGCGTGTTCAATCATTTCGGTAAGACGTTGCCGTCTATCGCGGAAGAATTCTTCAGCTCGATCAGTAAATAACGACTGTGGGTCAAGTAAGTGTGTTTCTAGAACTTCATCAAATTCGGCATCGCTAAGCAGGGATTTAGCTTGGAGTCGGTACAAGTAGCGCGAGGGGGAACTATGCTCGACAACGACATGGGTTTTTCGACTCATAGGTGTGCGATTGAGCACTGATTGCGCCAGTACCGGTGAAATTCCGTGTTCCGTGCACCAGTCTATAGGGAAAATAGGGCGAAAATGCACACCCATTGTGGGGAAAGTATGCTGGTTAAATACTTGTGCACTATGCCAATCCCGTGCCCCTCGCCCCATGATGAGAGCATAGATTCCTTTGTAAAGACCAGAGCGAATACCTGCGCTAAGCAGGCGTGATTCCACAAACCGTGCCGTACGCACTGAGCGTGGCACCAGCTGAGACTCTGCTTCCTGTTTTTCTTCTTGCACTACCCCGGCTTTAATCCACTGAGTTACCTCATTCACATCTGCGGCAGAGCGTTCAATAAGCGATGAGGCTCCATAGAGCTCACCAAATACACCACACCAGAACCAACGGTTGAGTTTATTCCATGATTCTTGTTTGCTGAGCACTCCAGGAGTGTCAGCTAGCAGGGCAATAATTACTGCTAGTGGAACTAGCTGAACAGTATAGGGAACATGAGAAGTAGTAAAAATACATCGCTGCGCCATAAAGTTAGCTGCTTCATTAAAAGCTGAGCGCATGATGCGTGCTGATTCTTTGTATTGTGTCAGACTCAGGTGCAAAATTGCTTCTCGATGTCCGTCGGCATGCCCTGTTAGTGCGGTGGCATGCAGCGCAACTGAGGTAAGAAACTCTGTTTGTCCAATTCCGTCTAGCGCTGGGTATTTGCGCAGTATTTTCTCAGTAGCTGCCCAGTCTTCTTGTAAGCTAAACGACGCATCTTCTAACTGGAATACCGCGGTCAAAAGCTCAAAGACATCCATGCGTAGTCCTAGGCTATTGACCTGGGCAAAAATGGAACCAATGCCTTCTTGAGCTGTTTCTCGGTCGAGGCGGATCATAGGAACGGCATAGCTGACCAGAGGTTTGATGACTTTATTATTAAATTTTTTTATTTCTTCACGGGTATGCTCATCAGCGTCGCGCGATAGATCAAAGAGAAAATCCGTGCCAGAATCAGACAGCAATACTGAGATAGGAATAAGACCAGCAGCAATTTCATCTTCTCGACTATGCAGCCCATCTGTGACGTGCGGACCATAGTGGGACTTGACCATGCCATCAGCTCCCACGCTAATCACTGCTTCTTCTGGCAGCACTGGGCTAGAGATGGCTTTTTTAATGTCCAAATAATACTTGCGTTGCACTTTCTTTTGACGAAAATCAACGCTCTGCACCATGCCTTCGCCTCTTAAACATTGGTAGAGGGTGGTGAGCCTTTGCTGCCCGTCGAGTAGCAATAGACCTGGAGCGTTGCCTGTGTCTGGAGCGCCTTCTAAGGCGCGTGGCTTGAATCTTGGCTTTTCGTTGCGCGTATCGAGAGCCATGAAAGAGCCCATGGGATAGCCGCGCAGTACGGTCACGAGGAGGGCACGGATACGATCGACATCCCACCGAAACGAACGCTGAAAATCAGGAAGTTGCAGGTCACCACGATCAATGCGATTGAATAGATCAATGAGATTGTAGCTCGGAGTCGAAAAAGCCATGACTTTGAGTCTAGACGGGCTATGCGCCTGGCGCTAGCGTGCCAAGCTAAACCACACTGCGCCTTATTAGTGACATACTTCCTCATGCGCATAGTGCGCATGGGACTCTATCTGGACTGTGGAATGTTCAATTCCATGTTCGGAAAAAACCTGTTGCACTTTATCTAGCACCGTGCAATTGCTGCTGTTATCCGTATCGATGACCACATGGCAGGTCGCTAGAGCTTCTTCCCCATTGACTGACCATACGTGCAGATCATGGATAGCTTGAACAGTAGGGACAGCGCGTAGCTCTTGTGCGAGCTTGTCGACGTCTATATTCGCTGGTGCGTGTTCCATAAGGATCTTATAGGCGCGAGAAAGCAAGGATATTGACCGTGGCAAAATGAGCACTGCAATAATCAGTGACGCAATCGTATCTGCCCCAGAAAAACCAGTGAATTGCATAATTATTGCTGCAAGAATAACCGCCACTGACCCAAAGAGGTCAACGAGCACATGTAAAAATGCGCCTTGGATGTTGATATTTTCTTCGGCATGATTGTGTAGTACCAAGGCCCCAAAGATATTTGCTATAAGACCGATGGTGCCGATGATGAGCATCATGGTGGTGTTGACTTCTTCGTGGCTGTGCAATCGCGAGAGTGCTTCGATCACAATCCATACTGAAATTGCTGATACAGCTGCTGCATTGATGAGAGCTGCTATTACTTCAATGCGTCGGTAGCCATAGGTGGCTACTGGGGTTGCTTTTCGTTTCCCAATGATAATCGCAATGACAGCAACGATAAGCCCGGTGGAGTCACTGAGCATATGCATGGCGTCGGAAAGCAACGCAAGAGATTGCGACCATAAGCCACCGATCAGTTCTGCTAAGAAAATTATTGTGGTAAAGCCCAGCACAATTAGTAGTGCGCGCAATCCACGAGAAGGATGTGCATGGTCATGATTGTGACCATCATGTGCATGATTATGGGCGGTATGAGACATATAAGAATTGTAGCGCACTCGCCCTGTCTCTCGGTGCGTAATTTTGGTACGTAATTATTGCGTACAACCATACCCGGTTGGGAATCCCCTTTATCCCCTCATACCCTCTATACTTGGAGAAATGAATGAACTTGTGCCTGATGTGACCGTTTTGTCGCTCGGCCCAAGCTGGATGGATCCTATGTATTTGCTCAGTGGATCTGGGCCTTTTGGTTCTTTTATCCTCCTTGGCGTCGCGCTTATTGTTTTTATTGAATCTGGATTACTTTTCCCATTACTTCCTGGTGATTCCCTGCTCTTTACCAGCGGTATGCTCGCTGTCCAAGATGATCCATTTGCTCCGCTTTATGTTGTGATTCCGGTGGTTATTCTTGCCGCGATTTTGGGCGATCAGGTTGGCTATTTCATTGGTTCACGTTTTGGTCATGTACTCAGCAAACGTCCTGATGGTCGTTTCTTCAAGCAAGCCTATATTCAGCAGTCTCATGACTTCTTCGAGAAACACGGTCCAGCGACGATCATCATATGCCGCTTTGTGCCTATTGTTCGCACTTATGCCCCATTAGTCGCTGGTATGGCAAGTATGCGCTATCGAATTTTCTTCCTTTATAACGTTGTCGGCGGCATTCTATGGGGTGGCGGTGTTACGTTACTTGGCGCATGGCTCGGTAATTATGATTTCGTACGTGATAATATCGAGGCCATTTTCTTGGTCATTGTATTCTTGTCAATCACACCTGGTATTTATGGTATGGCGAAACAGTTTTTTGCTCGTCGTAAAGCGGAAAAAGCAGAAAATAATCAAGAGTAAAATCACTTCATGTGGCAACCAAAATAACAAAAGGATCTCTCAGGAAAATAGAGAGATCCTTTTGTTATACAGCTATGTGTACGCGTAGGAACAGATTATGCTGTTTCGTTCAATGGGTTTTTAACCCAGCTCATCATGTCGCGCAGCTTTGATCCGGTGCTTTCGATTGGGTGTGCTGCGATTTCTTCGCGGTAGCGTTTCATCTCAGGTTGACCTGCTGCTACATCTGCCATCATGTCGCGCACGAACTTACCGGATTGAATATCAGCAAGAACTGCTTTCATGTTTTCTTTTACTTCTGGGGTGATGATGCGTGGTCCAGCAACGTAGCCGCCCAGCTCTGCGGTTTCAGAAATTGAGTAGTTCATATTCTCAATTCCGCCCTCCCAGATGAGGTCCACGATAAGTTTCATCTCGTGAAGTACCTCGAAGTATGCCATTTCTGGTTCATAGCCAGCTTCGGTCAATACCTCAAAGCCTTTCATCATGAGGTGTTCAAGACCACCACAGAGTACCGCCTGCTCACCAAAGAGATCGGTTTCTGTTTCTTCCTTGAAGGTAGTGGCAATAACACCAGCACGTGCACCGCCGATTGCTGCTGCGTACGATAGGGCAAGTGCTTGTGCTTGACCAGTTGGGTCTTGGTCAATAGCAATAAGTGTCGGCACGCCTTTGCCGTCGACGAACTGGCGACGAACAAGGTGACCAGGACCTTTTGGCGCTACCATACCAACGATGATGTCCTCAGCTGGGGTAATCAAATCGAAGTGGATATTGAGTCCGTGCCCAAAGAACAGGGCATCTCCTGCGCTAAGGTGTGGTTCGATATCTTCCTTAAAGATTTTTGCTTGTGAAGTATCTGGCGCAAGCAGCATAATAAGATCCGCCCATGCAGCAGCATCAGCATTGCTTTTTACCTCAAACCCGGCTTCTTGAGCTTTTTGCGCAGATTTAGAGCCTTCGCGCAAACCGATAACAACCTCTACACCAGACTCACGTAAGTTTTGTGCGTGTGCGTGACCTTGGGAGCCGTAACCAATGATGGCAACCTTGCGCTCTTGGATAAGCGACAAATCTGCATCTGCATCATAGTAAACGTCAATAGCCATGAGTACACCTTTCTCAATATGTCATTTTCTCATTGTTAGAGATACATCATCTCTATCTTAACCTGATTCTAGCCCATCGTCCTAAATAGTGGGATAATTTTTCCCATATTATGAAACACAGGCTAGTTGTTCTTCTGTTTTGGAGTCATTACCTTAGGACCGCGACTCAACGCAATCTGACCAGAAGTAATCAACTCACGAATACCAAATGGCTCAAGGACATCAAGTAAAGCATTCAACTTTCCTTTATTCCCGGTCGCTTCAATCACCACCGAGTCAGGTGCCACATCCACAATGCGAGCCCGGAAGATATTTGCCGCATCAACCACCTGCGGACGATTAGAAGCATCTGCAGACACCTTCACCAACATCAAAGCACGAGCAATTGTTGTTTCCTTTTCTAACCGCACCACTTTCAGAACAGGAATCAACTTATTGAGCTGCTTGGTAATCTGCTCGATATTGACTTCATCTGCATCGACCACAATAGTAATGCGGTTTATTCCCTTTGTCTCAGTTTTACCCGACACCAAAGACACCAAACTAAAACTACGACGGGTAAACATTGCCGACACTCGAGAAATGATGCCATCGATATCCTGTACCAACACACTCAGTATGTGCCGTGAGATTTCTTGCTGTGTCATGAGCGTCCACTTTCTTGTTCATTGTGGTCTTCGTCGAAAAGCGGACGAAGATCACGTGCATACTGAATCTCTGAATTAGAGTTCCCAGAAGCTACCATTGGCCAAACCTGTGCATCAGCTCCAACAATAAAGTCAATAATGACCGGGCGATCATTAATCTCTCGAGCTTTACGAATAGCCGGGATAATCTCTTCTTCTTTTGTTACTCGAATACCCACGCACCCTTGAGCCTGTGCCAACTGCACAAAATCTGGCATATAGGTGTCATGTTCCCGCAGCTTAGTGTGAGAATAATGCCCGTCATAGAACAATGTCTGCCACTGACGCACCATACCAAGATTTCCGTTATTAATCAGAGCAACTTTAATCGGGAATCCCTCCACCGCGCAGGTAGTTAATTCTTGATTAGTCATCTGGAAACAACCGTCACCATCAATTGCCCACACTTCTTTTTCTGGCACTCCCGCTTTAGCACCCATTGCAGCCGGAATCGCATAGCCCATCGTGCCAGCGCCACCAGAGTTTAACCAGGTTCGCGGATGCTCGAAATCAAGGAACTGCGCAGACCACATCTGATGCTGCCCCACACCAGCACAGTACACAGCCTCAGTACCAACCTCCTCAGCTAAGGTACGAATAACGTGCTGTGGCTCAAGCAAACCGTCGTCAGTTTTTTCCCAACCGCGCGGGAAACGCTCTTTGAGCTGATTAAGGTAGGATTTCCACTCGCTAAGATCAATGCCCTTTGCGACGTTCTTCGCAAAGACTTTCGTCAAAGCACCGAGCACCTCTGCCGCATCCCCGACGATAGGCACATCCACTGCTCGGATTTTGCCAATCTCCGCTGGGTCAATATCTGCATGAATGACCTGTGCATCAGGGGCAAAAGAAGCAACATCACCAGTAACGCGATCGTCGAAACGCGCACCAATAGTGATGAGCAGATCACTCTTTTGCATAGCTGCAACAGCTGGCACGCTGCCATGCATACCTGGCATCCCCATATGCAATGGGTGCGAATCTGGAAACACCCCCAAAGCCATCAAGGTAGTAACAACCGGAATGCCACTTAATTCAGCGAATTCTTTTAAGTGCTGAGCTGCATTTGCTTTGACCACGCCACCGCCGATATACAACACAGGACGTTGTGCTTGAGCAATCAACTCAATGGCTTGTTCGATGCGACGCTTATGCGGTTTCTCTACAGGATGATAACCAGGAAGATCAACCTCAGGCTCCCAGACAAAATCGAACTGGGCATTTTGGACATCCTTTGGAATATCCACCAAAACCGGACCAGGGCGTCCAGTGGAAGCAAGATGAAACGCCTCGGTAAGAGCTCGCGGAATCTGCTCCGCACTCGTAACCATGAAGTTGTGCTTTGTGACCGGCATAGTAATACCACGGATATCTGCCTCTTGGAAGGCATCAGTACCTAATAGGTGACTACCCACCTGTCCGGTAATTGCTACTAAAGGCACAGAATCAAGGTACGCATCAGCAATAGGAGTAACGAGATTTGTCGCACCTGGACCTGAGGTGGCAATACACACACCTACCTTTCCTGTTGCTTGCGCATAGCCTGTTGCTGCATGACCTGCACCTTGTTCATGGCGCACCAAAACATGGCGCAACGCACTAGCCTCATAAAGTGCATCATAAAGCGGAAGAACCGCACCACCGGGCAAACCAAAGACAATCTCTGTATTGAGGTATTCAAGAGTGCGGACAATAGCCTGTGCCCCAGTCATGGTCTGTGGTTTCATGGCTTGCTTCGGGTTAGCAAGCGTTGCCGGGGTAGGCGCAGAAGAAAGCTGTTGCTGAGGTGCCACTGCTAATACTCCTTGGATGAAAATCTATACACTATGTTCTATCCGCTCATATCCTTTAGCTCTCGGGATTACCAAGAACGCCAAAGCAATTGAGGTTTTAGAACTCATGAGATTCACGGATGTGATCTATAACGACAAAACCCTCGTCGAACACTTATGGTGTTGGCGAGGGCACTTGACGGTACGACTTCTTAGCGAGCCGCAACGGCAACTGCCGCCATTGGCACCACAAGAAGTCGAATAATACTCATGTCTAGAACTATACACGTCTAAACAGAAAAATACATATCACACCTAGCACAAGAGCAATATCGCGTTTTTTAGCATCTCTGTTATTGGATAACCATAAAGCCTTTATGCCTCTTTACAGGAGGAATAAAGGCTTTACATATGTTCAATAGCGACTACGCAGCGCGCAGGTGACCACCAGTAGTTACTTTAGGACGGTCTTTCTTTGCTACAGTCTTAGCCTGCTTAGCGACGTTATCCTTCACGCTTTCAGAAATAACGGTCTTAGATGCAGGCTTAGATTCTGGCTTAGAATCGGCAGGTTTGCCCTCAGGTTGTTCAGGATTACCCTCAGGCTCTACGACTGTAGTAACAACCTCACCCTGCTCTGTGTCTGTGTCAGGCACAGTTGGTGGAACAACAGGCTTAACCGGTTCCTCACGTTCCTCAGGACGCTCACCAGGCTTCACAGGTTTCTCCTGCTCAGATTCCTGTGATTCTTCAGAAGGAGTAGGTTCCTGAGTTTCCTCACTTGGCGTTGATTCCTCAGACTCCTGTGGTTCCTCGCTAGAGGTTGGCTCCTCTGTTTCCTTAGAAGGCTTAGCAGGACCAACCTCTTCTTCAGAAGGAGTAGGTTCTTCAGACTCTACAGGCTCCTCACTAGGTGGAACCTCAGATTCTTCGTCAGGACAAAGAGTAATATGCTGGAAGCCCTGATCACAGTTATCTTCGCCACCAAGCAACGGACCATAATAATTTACATTAGGATTCAAGCGAAGATTAAACGTCTGTGCATACTTCCGATAACGATCACCAACAGTAGCCTCAATATCACCACCAATCGTATCGAAACGACCAATATCCGCCGTCACAGCACACGCACCAACATTCGTTAAACCGTGCTTCGAGCCTTGATTCTCGTATAATTCCACAATCTTGTTACGAGTATCCTCAGACTGCTCTTTGGTAGTAACAGGAGGCAACTCACCCGTACGAGCCCACGCATAATCTTTCAGACTCTGACACCCCTCCTCAGGACTACCAGGTCCACCACCCTCAGCAGAACACTTCCACAACATATTATCCGCACGAATCGGCACATACGTATCCTCACCAACCGCTTCCACAGTACCGGTGACCTCAAAGGTATAAACACCCAGTGTATTCAAGCCGATTTGGTAGAAATCCCAATCAGGCTGCTCAGCAAAAGACGACGGCTGAACCCCGTATGAATTCTCTCCCGACTCCTCTGATACAGGTGCATTGCTCAAAGGACCATAAGGATTCTTAATAAACGACGATACTTTATACGTGTCATTATCAATCAGATACGGTATCCCTTCATCGTTCTTCTCGAAAGAATCAACGATCGGAACCTGATAGTCCACTGCCTTGGCAGGAACATAAGTATCATTACCCCACCCAATGATTTTTTCTTCAGGTAACGGATTACCATCTGCATCTTCCCACTGAGTTCCCTCAAGATCCCCTGTGCCATCATCAACTGGTCGCATGTAAATATCAGGCATATGCGTGAGCTTGATAGATACATCTTTCACAGTAGATGGGATCATAATCTGTGCACCACGAGAGGTTTGGATGTGATCCTCAGACATCACCAACGGCGATAACTGCACTTGCCACGTGACCTGTGTTTCATCCCCCACTTGCTTCACACAGGTAGAACCAGTGTCACAGTTCGCACCACCCCAAAAACCATGAATATTATCAGCGCCACCCTGATACTGATCAGCACTGTCGTCTCGACTAGCTAATACTGAGGGGGGGGGGGCTAGAAAACCCGCACCAAGCATACCAACGGCAGCAACCGCCGCAGCACGCTTAGCAAAACGTTGTAAAAACATATTTCCTCTTACTTTTCTTCCTAGGAAAAAGAACAAAAAAGCACTTTCCAAGCCATTCTCAGCCCCCAAAACACAAAGCTGAGAAAAACCTAAAAGCGTTTCCCATCATAACCCAAGACATAAAGAAAGTCCTAGCACCAATGGTGCTAGGACTCTTAAAAATCTTAAGAAACAATAATTACGCTGCGCGTAGATGTCCACCCGTGGTTACTTTAGGGCGGTCTTTCTTCGCTATGCTCTTCGCCTGCTTAGCAACGTTATCCTTTACACTTTCAGAGATAACAGTCTTAGGCTCTGGCTTAGATTCAGCAGGTTCTTCCTTATCCTCAGGTTCTACCACTGTGGTAACAACCTCAGAATCAGTGTCTGCGTCAGGGAAAGTTGGTGGAACAACAGGCTTAACAGGTTCCTCACGTTCTTCAGGACGCTCAACTGGCTTCACAGGTTTCTCCTGCTCAGGTTCCTCAGAAGGAGTAGGCTCCTGAGTTTCCTCACTTGGCGTTGGTTCCTCAGACTCCTGAGGTTCCTCAGTTTCCTTAGAAGGCTTAGCAGGCTCAACCTCCTCTTCCTCAGAAGGAGTAGGTTCTTCAGATTCCTGTGGCTCCTCAGAAGGAGTTGGTTCCTCAGAAGGAGTAGGTTCCTCAGACTCTACAGGCTCCTCACTAGGTGGAACCTCAGTCTCCTCATCAGGACAAAGAGTAATATGCTGGAAGCCCTGATCACAGTTATCCTCACCACCAAGCAGTGCACCATAATAATTCACCGCAGGATTCAAGTGAAGATTAAACGTACGCATATAAGCACCATACTTATCCGCAGCACCAGCCTCGATATCAGTACTAATAGTGTCAAAACGATTCGTATTACGAGTAACTGCACAGGTTCCCACACCAGTTAAACCATGGCGAGTACCCTGATCAGCATACAAAGCAGCAATCTTCTCATTCTCTAGGGCGTTTTCTTTATTACGCTGCTCGATTTCTACTTTACGAGCCGAAGATGCAGATTCATCCTCCGGAATCATTGGGATAGAGACAGGAGGTAATTCACCCGTACGACCCCACGGGTAATCTTTCAGACTCTGGCAACCCTCCTCAGAACTACCAGGTCCAACACCCTCAGAAGAACACTTCCACAACATATTATCCGCGCGAATCGGAATATATGTATCCTCACCAACTGCTTCCACAGTACCGGTAACCTCAAAAGTATAAACACCATGTATGTTCAAGCCGATTTGATAAAAGTCCCAATCAGGTTGATAAGCAAAAGTTGAAGGCGCTACACCATATTGAGCACCGTTAAGTTTGCCCCCATAGATATCTGCTCCTGTATATAAAGAACCTTCAGGATTCTTCACAAACGACGACAATCCATACGTGTCATTATCTGTTAGTTCCTCCACTGAATCAACAATAGGAACCTGGTAATCCACCATCTTCACAGGCACAAAATTCTCACCAAAATCTACACCTTCAATCGGCATATGCGTCAGCTTAATCGACACATCTTTGACTGTGGATGGAATAGCTATCTGTACACCATGAGAGGTTTGGATGTGATCCCCGGATCTCACCAATGATGCCAATTGTACTTGCCAGGTAACCTGTGTTGCATCCCCCACTTGTTTTACACAGGTAGAACCTGTATCACAGTTCGCACCACCCCATGCACCATGAACATTATCAGCGCTACCGGCTAATACTGAGGGGGGGGGGCTAGAAAACCCGCACCAAGCATACTTACGGCAGCAACAGCCGCAGCACGCTTAGCAAAACGTTGTAAAAACATATTTCCTCTATTCTCCTAGGAAAAAGAACAAAAAAGCACTTTCCAAGCCATCCCAGCCACAAAACACAAAGCTGAGAAAAACCTAAAAGCACACTCATCATAACCACAGAACCTTGAATGTGCTAGCTTGACGTCGCAAAGCTCCTGCTTTTTCTTTTGTCTCGTCTACAGACTCGATTAGTATGAAACTATGAGCAGCTCTCCTACGGATCACACAGACAAGGCACTTCCTAATCAGAAAGCAGTTTTTGCACCTGACCGCACACATTTGTTAAGCGCAGGTCTGGTCGCTGGCATATTATTTCTCATTAGCGGCGCTAATCCCGCGCTCTTGTCTTGGCTCATCATCTTCCCCATTATTTTTGCAATATGGGTACTTCGTGCTCGCACCGTCGTAAGCGAAACAGGCATCGATACGCGGTATTTATTTTCCTCCAGCAAACACCTCCCCTGGTCAGAGCTCAAAGGTGTTGGATTTCACGGGGCTAAGGCATTTGCAGAGAGCAACTCCGGACAGAAGATATCCCTACCAGGTATTTCTTTTAACTCACTGCCGGTACTCGAACAAGCCTCACAAGGACGCATTCCCGACGCACTCACCCAAGGACGTATGGCGGCAAATGAAAAAGTAAGAATTGTTCGTCGTGATGGTCACGAGGTATTGGTTTCTCAGGAAGAATATGCTCAGTGGCAAGCACAACAAGCGCAGCAAGAAAAACAAAAGAAAAGCTGATACAACAACAAATACCCCTAAAATAGGCAATCTTCCTCTGATTACCTCAGCAATTAGCTAGGTAGGCGGCAAGTGTCCTAAGCTACTTACTCACCAGTGCTAGATAGAAAAATAGAGATAACCCATGATTCCTTTACGCTCTCGTGTCACCACAGTTGGTCGTAACGCATCGGGTGCCCGCGCGCTATGGCGTGCAACTGGCACCAAAGAAAATGAGTTCGGCAAACCCATCGTCGCCATTGTTAATTCTTATACCCAGTTCGTACCTGGTCATGTTCACCTAAAAAATGTGGGTGACATCGTGGCAGAAGCAGTACGCGCCGCAGGTGGCGTCCCTAAAGAATTCAATACCATTGCTGTCGACGACGGCATCGCAATGGGGCACTCCGGAATGCTCTATTCCTTACCAAGCCGTGAAATTATCGCAGATTCAGTAGAGTACATGGTCAATGCTCATACTGCCGACGCTATGGTCTGCATTTCCAACTGCGATAAAATCACCCCTGGTATGCTCAACGCCGCAATGCGCTTGAATATCCCAGCAATCTTCGTCTCAGGCGGCCCGATGGAGGCAGGAAAAGTCGTCGCTGTTGATGGCGTGGCGCATGCTGCCACCGATCTCATCACCGCCATCACTGCATCAGCAAATGACAATATCTCCGATGAAGACCTCCTCAAAGTAGAGCAATCCGCCTGCCCTACCTGCGGTTCTTGCTCTGGAATGTTCACTGCTAATTCCATGAACTGCCTCACCGAAGCACTCGGTCTATCCTTGCCAGGCAATGGCACCACCCTTGCCACGCACACTGCTCGGCGAGAACTTTTTGAGCAAGCAGGTGCCATGATCGTGGATATGTGTCAGCGCTACTATGGCGAAGAAGACGAGTCAGTCCTACCACGCAATATCGCAACCAAAAAGGCATTCCGCAATGCTATGGCGCTAGATATGGCAATGGGCGGCTCAACCAACACTGTGCTACATACTCTTGCAGCAGCTCAAGAGGGAGACATAGATTTTACGCTCAGCGATATTGACGAGCTTTCCCACTCCATCCCGTGTATCTCCAAAGTCGCCCCCAACGGCACGTATCATATTGAAGATGTACACCGTGCAGGTGGTATTCCAGCAATTCTTGGCGAGCTACGTCGCGCAGGAAAATTAGATGAAGATGTCCACACCGTTGCCTACGACACCGTCGACGGCTGGCTCAACGACTGGGATATTCGCGGTGGTAAGGCCATCGACAAAGCCATCGAACTATTCCATGCCGCACCAGGTGGTGTACGCACTACCCAACCATTCTCACAATCAACACGCTGGGATAGTCTCGACACAGACCAAGAAAACGGCTGCATCCACAACATTGATCATGCCTACTCAGCAGATGGCGGTCTAGTGATTCTTCGCGGCAATTTAGCCCCCGACGGAGCGGTACTCAAAACCGCTGGTGTCGACGAAGAACTATGGGAATTCACAGGTCCTGCCCGCGTCGTCGATAGCCAAGAAGAAGCAGTATCTATCATTTTGCAACGCAAAGTTCAGCCAGGTGAGGTCGTAGTCATCCGCTATGAAGGACCATCAGGTGGACCAGGTATGCAAGAAATGCTCCACCCTACCTCGTTCCTTAAAGGAGCAGGACTCGGTAAAGTCTGTGCACTCATCACCGACGGACGTTTCTCTGGCGGTACTTCTGGATTATCGATCGGGCATATTTCGCCAGAAGCCGCGCATGGTGGACTTATTGGCTTAATTGAGGATGGGGATGAAATCTCCATCTCAGTAGCGCAGCGAACACTAACCCTCAACGTTGATGAAGACATAATCGAGCAGCGACATCAAGAAATGCTTTCGCGGCCCAAGCCGTGGACACCTCTTACTCGCAATCGCCAAGTTTCTAAGGCACTGCGTGCTTACGCGTCTATGGCTACCTCTGCGGATAAAGGTGCTGTACGCCAGGTAGATTAGCACTGATAACACAAAAACAGGTCTTGTTCTCTTAGAATGACAAGACCTGTTTTGTTATTAGCACTGTGGACTAGAAACCAACGCCAGCGCCAAACCACCATAAAGCGACAGCACCAGCAATACCTAATACAGCAAATAGCCATGAGCTCACTAATGGACGCTTTGCCCAGCTACGGCTTACGTCGAGAGAAATTCGTCCAGGACCGGTGAATTGCAGACTAATCGTAAGAAGGAAGATAATGCCGGCAAGCCACACGCTGTCGGAAATATCAAATACTCCAGGAATTCCCTCAAAATACACGGTGTGCAAAAGCATAAAACCTGTTGCAACAATCGCCACAGCGGATGCCACTGGGGAAAGCAATCCAAAGAATAAGAATACTCCTGCCGCAAATTCTGCTGCAGGAACAGCTACTGCAAGTAAATCAGCATACGTATAGGCAGAGAAATCAGCTTCCAACTGGTTTATTCCACCCTCAGAACCCAAGTTAAAAAATACTTGAGTTGATTGTGCGATTAGATAAATAGCAGTAATAAGACGCAACACCAATAAACCAAAGTCAATGGTACCGCGCTTATCCTCAACAACTGTTACTGGTTGAGGTGCAGCAGCGAAAGCGCTCTCAGGGGTCATTTCTGCCTGCGCTTCTGGCATATCAAAAGAGGTAGTTGATGGTGCAACGACCTGTGGCGCAGCAGGTGACGGTGCTGCAGGAGCAAAGTCCTCATCTGCATATTGTGAGGTCGGTGCATCAGAAGCCAATGGCGCATTCCGGTCAGCACTCTGTGGTCGATCTAAAACTGCAGTGTGTTCTGGTTGCACTGGCGCAGTTGTCTCTTGAGGGAACTGCACGCTAGATTGCGTTTGTGCATTCATTACTTCTGTGGCAGGCGCACTTTCTCGAGTTTCCTGCTCAACTGGTTTCCGAGCATTGTGCGGCGTAATCATTTGCGGAGCCACTCTACCTGCTCGGTTATAAATATTCCGCGCACTAGCAGCAGAAACTGAATCATTCACTGAATTATGTTCCGCGCCATCACTCGCATTGTCAGAAAGGGGCTGTGCGTGTGAAGAAGGCGAGACTGCCGCCTGCTCTTGTTTTGCTGGTTGAGGGGTGTAGGTAGGGATATCGTCAAAGTCACTAGCACGATCTGGTGTTTTATTATCGCTCATACTGACCAGAGTAGGTTAGTTTTTTACCAGGATGGCTTTAATCCTCGGCGCGCCTTATCTTTTCTGCACTTTTTGCTCGCTTTCGACGTCACCCACAGCTAGCTTTGCCACAACCCATCTATGAGCTACAGCGCCCAAGAACTTTTTTCAGTGCCCTGTGCTCTTGTTCGCTGACGCTGAGCTGATATTTGTTTTTTATCGCGACAATATCGCGTGCGAATTGGCAATGGAAATCTTTATTGCTCGGAAGCCACTTATCGATAGTCTTTGCTTTCTTTTCTTCATTTTCTTGTTGTGTGGTTGCCAGTAAATTGGCTGGGTCGTTAGCGAAAGTTCTACGCTGTTGCTCATTCCACATATATGCTCCGGAATACCAGGCATCCGCTAGGGCAACTATGTGATCTATTTGTACGCGTTCACTTGTCCCCTGACCTCTAGTAAAAGTAATTTCCTTAGCGGAATAGGGATCATGCAATTTTCCACTCAATACGACGCAATCGTGTGTTCTGGGTTTGAGTACCACATTTGTCAAGTCTCTATGCAAAATATCGTTACGAGTATCGCATCCATTATGCCCAAACTCTACTGGTACATCATCACTCCATCGTTGCCCGAAGAATGCGCGGTCATATTGCGGTATTTCCTCAGGAGCAGTCCTGATATGTAGTTGCTCTAGCCCCACACCGTCCTGGTGATTAAGTTCGCTCATTGAAGTGGTATCTAGTTTTTCTTGTCCAGGTTTCCAGCTAAAAGCACAAACACCAAGGATGATTCCCACTACGCATAGAAAAGCCACTCGACGCATATCCGTTACCTTTCATGCTGCTAGCCTCTAGAAACAATGACTCGGATAAAGCTATCAGTCCCGTGCGACACAAAACCAAAATATAGCACATATGTTCTAATCATTGAGGTGGTGCAATTGTTGCGCCGCAGTCATCACTGCGTCACTCAGCCTTTCTAGGGATGGCGATTCCAAGCGCCATCGTTGCCAATAAAGCGGCACAGTCATTACCTGATCATCCAGTCGCACCACCTGACCAGACTCGATCAACTCCAAGGCCTGTTGCTCTGGCAACAATGCCCAGCCCAACCCGACACGAGCCGCCTCCATAAAAGCCTCAGCAGAAGGGATTTGGGATATTTGCTCAGGTTGCAAAGTTTTCCCCACCCGCTTCCTAAAGTCTTCATCTTGCAAACTATCCCTAGAGCCAAAGCGTAAGGTTGGCATGTGCATCCAATCCACAACACCGTCGTGAGTATAACGATCCAATAGCCAAGGGTTTGCCACAGAGTAATAGCGCATAACCCCCAAAGGCATTACTTCGCATCCCGCTACCGGTTGACTCTCTCTCGTCACTGCCCCAAGTACATCTCCTTTGCGTAACAACGATAAGGAATGTGCTTCATCCTCAATACGCAAATGCAGATTGACCTGACCCCATGAGGCTAATTGTGCCAGCACGCTACGGAACCACGTACTTAGCGAGTCTGCGTTCACTACGACAGAAAGGGGAATTTTACTGATATGTCCTCGCAATTCAGCATTTGTTTCCGCCTCCAGCAAAGCCATTCTCCGCGCAGATTGCACGAGCACTTCACCTGCCTGGGTAGCGCTAACAGGCGTGGTTCTGCGCAGGATAATTCTTCCAGCAGCTTTTTCTAACGCCTTGATTCTTTGGCTGACTGCCGAGGGCGAAATTCCCAACTTATAAGCAGCAAGCTCAAAAGACCCTTCGTCGATAATTGCCAGGAGTGTACGCAAATGCAATGGGTTCATGAAGCTATTCTAAACCATGTTAAATATATTTCATTTTACTTCATGCCCTATTCAATGCAGACTATGAACCATGAGCATCGCACTATCAGGTTTCCTCCTCGGCCTTTCCCTCATCGTTGCTATTGGTCCACAAAACGCTCTGATCATTAAGCAAGGTATTAAACGTGAAGGCGTAGTTGCCATCCTTATCGTCTGTATGCTGAGCGATGTGCTACTTATTTTCAGTGGTACCGCAGGTGTCGGTGTTCTGATTAACAAAGCTCCTGTGATGATGACTGTCCTTAAATGGCTCGGAGCGTGTTATCTTGCTTGGTTCAGCTATAGTTGCTTCCGCGATGCATGGAAAAATGACCAAGCACTCACTATTTCTAGTTCCGCTGAGGACAACGCAGATTACACAAATACCAAAACCGAGGATTACGCTGCAATCCCCGCAGGCTCAGGCAATGTTGCTACTAAGACCCGTCCTCAGCGCACACAGCAAAAAACATGGGTCAAACCTGTGCTCGCAGCCCTGGCTTTTACCTATCTCAATCCTGTTGCGTATGTCGATACCTTGGTCATGCTCGGTGGTATCGCCAATCAACATGGTCCTGAAGGACGCTGGATCTTTGCGACTGGCGCATTAGTGGCAAGTCTCATGTGGTTCCCATTACTCGGATTTGGCGCTATCAAATTCTCCTCTGTTCTTGCCAAACCTACAGCATGGAAAATAATCAACTTCGCAATCGGCTGCATCATGTTGTCCATGTGCATACGCCTTATTCTGCACTAATGCCACGCGCTATCATGCCTTAGGCTTCGACTCAGTTGGTGGTGGAAATTGCTCTGGATCGAATTCGTCGAGAGTAAAATCCACCTCATCATTATCGTCCAAGTTCTGCGACACCTCGGTTAGAGCAGCGTCGTAAAGCTGTTCTAGCTCAGCATTCTCCAAATTTGAGTCATCAAGTATCTCACCTAATTCCGCATTATTTTCTTTGGTATAGCGCTTATCCGGGTGCAAGCGCAAATGCAATAAAGCACGCAAACGCTCTCGACGCTGTGCCTCATCGTTAATACTGCTCATTGCTTTAAGCCAAGCAATGACCAGAACAACCACAGTGGCAATTCCCATATAACCCAAAATCGGATACACATACTGCATCAGGGTCTTAAAGCCAACGAAACTAATGGCATAGCCCACCAAGCAGCCAAGGATAAAGATAAGGCGATAATTCTGTGGTCGTCGTGCAGATAGACGCTTACCTAATGCATAAAACATACCGATGGCAGTATTAAAAATCATCAGGTACACGATAATGGCCATGATGATGCCTAGGATAGGATGCACAGAATCAACAATGGCCAGCATTGGCATATCGCTATCGGAAATAGCAGTGATATTGACCAACAAAGAGAAAAAGGCAATTGCCATCATCACCGAATACATGGCGCCACCGATGAGACCACCTATACCGGCTTCACGCGGATTTAAGTTGTCTCCACCAATAACAAGGCTCATTGATACTGCAAGAATAAGCGCCAATCCAGAATAATTCAGCGCCGAGATCCACCAATTAGGCAACGGAGACGCCACCTGCTCAGCAGCATGAGTGACCTCAGAAAAACTATCTGGTAAATGCATAAGGGAATATGCACCCACAAATAGCACTGCTACCACTATCAATGGTGTGAGCATACCAATGACGGCACTGACTTTATCCACATCGAACATCCCAACCACCATGACCAAGATGAGCATGATGAGAGAACCAATCCACGGTGCAAGCCCAAATTGCTGGTTGAGATTAGAGCCTGCGCCAGCAAGCATGACAAAGCCAATACAAAAGAGCGTGAAGATTACTGCGTAATCCAGAATTTTTGCCACCACAGGATGTGCAACGCTAGAAAACACAGCATTGTGTTCATTAGCTTGAAAATAACTTCCTAACTGGAGAAACACAGTGCCAGCTAGCGTCATAATAAAACTTGCCAGCAGCACACCCCATATGCCGCCTACTCCAAAGGAAACAAAGTATTGAATTGTCTCTTGTCCGGATGCAAAACCAGCCCCCACAAGCAAACCGACAAAAGACAGAGATATCGCAAAGGATCGAGAAATAGACAAAACCAAACCTAATCTTTTATTTTCTGCAGCAATGCCACACGCACTGTCACGCTGTCACACTGATGCCAAACTAACAGTGTGACACTCTACCCCACTGCGATACTCGATCCCTAAAGATAAGCCCTAATGTAACCACATTGTAATACTGGCCGAGCTAGTGCCACGAAAAGCAATAAAAGCACTGCAATAGAACTATATACGTTCTATTGCAGTGCTTTTAGTACCGGCTTAGCCTAGTTTTTGTGCAATGAGCTTATTCACCTGGGCTGGATCTGCTTTACCACGTGTAGCTTTCATCACTGCGCCGACAATAGCGCCAGTAACTTTCTTATTGCCAGCACGGTACTTTTCCACAATATCTGGATTAGCTGCTAAAGCCTCATCTACTGCCTGCTCAATCGCAGAATCATCACGCACCACTTCTAGACCACGAGCAGCCACGACATCAGCAACATCGCCTTCACCAGCAAGAACACCATCAATAGCTTGACGAGCTAATTTATTGGTTAGTTTTCCTTCTTTCACCAAAGCAACAACAGTTGCCACTTGCGCTGGGGTGATCTTTAGCTCCGCAAGCTCAACCTCGTTTTCATTAGCCTTTTGCGCCAAATACGCCACCCACCAAGAACGTGCTTCTGCCGGTGCAGCACCGTGTTCCACAGTTTCGATGATGAGCTCTAATGCTCCTGCATTAACAAGATCACGCATTTCTTCATCTTTAAGACCCCACTCAGCTTGAATACGTGCCCGCCGCACCCACGGTAGCTCTGGCAAAGAAGCACGAATCTCCTCCACCCACTGCTCAGGAGCAAGCACTGGTGGCAAATCTGGATCATTAAAATAACGATAATCCTCAGCAGTCTCTTTAGGACGACCTTTAGAAGTAGAACCATCTGATTCTTGATAATGGCGTGTTTCTTGCTCAATAACACCACCGTCTTGCAACACCTGTGCTTGGCGCTGCATCTCATAACGAACAGCCTGCTCAACAGACTTTAAGGAGTTGATATTCTTTGTTTCAGTACGAGTACCAAATTCTTGTTGACCAATAGGACGCAATGACACGTTAGAATCCACACGCATCGACCCCTGATCCATACGAGCATCAGAAACCCCCAATGCTTTTACAAGATCACGCAAAGCAGAAACATAGGCGCGAGCCACCTCTGGGGCGCGTTCGCCTGCACCGACAATAGGTTTTGTAACGATCTCAATAAGTGGAATACCAGCACGATTGCAATCAACTAATGATGCAGTAGCGCCATGAATACGACCATCAGCCCCACCCAAATGGGTCAACTTACCTGTGTCTTCTTCCATATGCGCTCGTTCGATTTCCACCCGCCACGGGGTACCATCATCTAACACCACATCGAGGTAGCCGTCGTAAGCAATAGGCTCATCATACTGGGAGATCTGATAATTTTTGGGCTGATCAGGATAGAAATAGTTTTTCCTCGCAAAACGCGAAGATGGTGCAATAGAGCAATTAAGCGCAAGACCAATTTTGATTGCCCACTCCACGCCTTTCGCATTTACGACAGGTAATGCACCAGGAAGTCCTAGAGAAACTGGATCGACGTTACTATTAGGCTCCGCACCAAAATGTGCCGAAGGCGCTGAAAACATTTTTGTCTCAGTAGCCAACTCAACGTGCACTTCCAAGCCCATCACGGGTTCATAGTGCTCTAAAACCTCATCGAAATCCATTACGTCATATAGTGCGCTTGTCATTCTGCCTATACTACTATGCTTTCCTTGTTCTGCACACGACGATCACGCCAACGCCACAAAGCAGCAAGCATCGCACCAGAAAGGTTATGCCATACAGAAAAGACTGCAGCAGGTAGCGCAGATAATGGCTCAAAATACTGCGTTGCCAAACTAGCTGCTAAGCCTGAGTTCTGCATTCCCACCTCTACCGACAACGTACGAGCAACAACAGGTGATTGTCGGGTAATTCTGCCAGCAACATAGCCCAGAAGATAACCAATCAGATTGTGCGCAACAACAGCAATGAACACGATAAGCCCTGCGGAAAGAATTTTTTCTTTGCTATTGCCCACGACGATTGCCACAATCATGGAAATAGCTAATACTGAAATCCACGGCAAAACCACTGTAATTTTTTCTACTAACTTGGGCAGAATAAGCCGCACTACCAAACCCAAAAGAACAGGTAATAGCACTGCTTTGACAATAGAAATTGCCATTGCGTCGGCAGCGACTGCCAAATAAGAACCAGCGAGCCACAAAGTTAGCATAGGTGTCAAAATCGGTGAGAGTAGCGTCGAAATGCTTGTAATTGTCACTGAAAGAGCTACATCACCACGGCAAAGATAACTCACTACATTGGAGCTTGTTCCACCTGGTGAACACCCCACAAGCACAACGCCAACGGCGATTGCGCTTGGCAAATGCAACAGCCACACAATAAGTACAGCTGTCAGTGGCATGATGAGGTACTGCGCCACCACGCCAATGAGCACTGGGATTGGTCGACGAGCGACGAGTACAAAATCTACCGGGCGCAGTGTCAGCCCCATTCCGAACATGACGATGCCCAGCAGCGGAGAAACCCAGCTAGAAAAAGACGCCATCGACTCTGCGCCTGCTAAACCGATAAAACCGCCAATGATAACCAAGATAGGAAAACCGAGTGCTGCCACAAAGGCTGCTTTATCTTTAGCTGCGTCTGCTTTCGATATATCTGGAGTATCAATTTTTTCAGCCATATTTCACCCAACTATCTCTTATAGTGAGACAAATAATTTCATTGTATGAAATGATGGCATAGGACTAGCCAATACGCAAAAACCATCAACCAAACCATCAACCAAAAAGTGCACGCGCTGTGCGATAACGCCCCTCAGGAACCACCTTGAGCGTACCAACGGCATCTTCAAGATCAATAAGCTCAATATGCTCCCCATGAAGGGCAACCATCTTCCCAAAATCACCGTTATGACACGCACGAGCAGCATGCACACCATAACGCGTAGCAAGCACCCGATCATAAGCTGTTGGGGTACCACCACGTTGAATATGGCCTAATACAGAGGTACGAACATCATGGCCGAGGCGACGTTTGATTTCCTCACCAATAACTTGCCCAATACCGTTAAAGGTCTGATGTCCAAATTGATCCACATCGCCAGCAGAAAAATCCATAGTGCCTTCTTTTGGCAATGCCCCCTCAGCTACGACGATAATGCCATACTTCTCCCCCATTTGGAATCGACGCTGCATCTTCTTACAAATCTCAGCAATATCAAAAGGCTGCTCAGGAATAACAATATAATGAGCACCTCCTGCCATTCCAGCATGGAGCGCAATCCAACCCACATGACGACCCATGACCTCAACAATCATGACACGATTATGTGACTCTGCAGTAGTGTGCAAACGATCAATAGCATCAGTAGCAACGCTGACAGCAGTATCAAAACCAAAAGTATAGTCAGTACCATTGACATCGTTATCAATAGTCTTTGGCACCCCAACCACCGGAATACCATTGTCCGAAAGCCATTGAGCACCTTTGAGCGTTCCCTCTCCACCGATGGGAATCAACGCATCTATCTCAGCATCTGCCAGATTAGCCTTAATTTGCTCCAACCCAGCCTTGAACGTATCCGGATGCACACGACCGGTACCAAGAATAGTTCCACCACGCAAGAGAATGCGATCAATATGTTCGTCATCATAGAGTTGCACTCGCTTATCTTCCATAAGCCCAACCCAACCATCCTGATAACCAACCACAGTAGAACCATACTCAGAGCACGTACGTACAATTCCACGGATTACAGCATTAAGGCCAGGACAATCGCCACCTGAGGTTAAAGTTGCCAGTCGCATAGACATCAAGTGTAATCTTTTAGATCATTTTATGCTTGACAGCACAACAAAGGACATAAGTAGTATGCACTTTTTATGCTTTCACACTAGATATTGCCCTACACAACAGACTACGATCACTACTTATGAGTTCCACTTTGTTTGCGATAAAAAAACCTCAAGATGTCAATACCGCACTAGTCACCAGTCTCGGGCTTATTGGGGGCTGGGTAAGCGCTAAAGAAACAGGAATCCGCCCACTAGGTGGTGCAATTCTCCTCGGCGCAGGTGGCTGGGCAGCACGGAGTTGGTTAAAGAAAACAAACCCTGCTACTACTGCTGCGTTACTTGGCATTTATACTGCTGGCTTTGGACTTTCACATCCTTTGGCTAAAAAGATCGGACCGTGGCCATCAGTACTGAGCGTTACAGCACTCAGTGCTGGTGCTGCCCATTTCCTTTCTGATGCTCGCTAGTAGCGCTCTTGTTCTTAACTCTATTTCTCACACTTCCTATCGCACATGGATACTATGGATAAGTCCCCTATTGGGTTGCCCAAAAACTCTAAGAAAAAACCACGGGTCGCGCAAGAAGCCACGATCACAGCAAAAACCTCCATCAGCGAACATATGATTCGGCTGAGCTTCCATGCTGAAGCACTTATTGGAAAAGAGTTTCCGTTTAGTGATCACTACGTCAAGTTACTGTTTATCCCACAAGGAGCTCCCTATAGTATTCCATTCAATCTTGCTGATATTCAGCAAAACTATCCCCCGGAGCAACAGCCCATTAAGCGCACCTATACGTTACGCAATATCGACCCTGGAACAGGAAATTTTGATATTGATTTTGTTTCGCATGGTGATATCGGTCTTGCCGGACCATGGGCTGCTCGTGCCCAAGTTGGCGAGAAAATAATGTTTCTTGGTCCAGGTGGAAAATGGAAACCAGAGGAAAAATATCCTCATTTCATTTTCGCTGGCGACGAAGCCGCCGCCCCTGCCATTATTGAATCCCTCCAAGCACTGCCACAATCAAGCACTGCTGAGGTATTTCTGGAGATCGCACATGATAATGCGCATATCCCAGTGCCTGAAAACCACAACATAACATACCATTGGGTGCCTCGACAGGGCGCAGTACATGGCACTCAGCTCATGCAGGCAGTACGCCATGCAGATTATGATTGGTCAGTATCTACCTCCTGGTTTGTGCATGGAGTGGCAGAGATGATTAAAGATATTCGCCGCTTTCTTTTCGTAGAGCATAATGTTTCCCCAGCTGATGTTTCCATTTCAGGATATTGGCGCTTAGGCATGACGGAAGACCAATGGCAAGCGTCGAAAGGCGAGTTCAATCGCAGTATTGAGGCTGAGGAAAACGCACTCAAGAAATAAACAAAACTGCTGCATAGCGTAGGTAACACCATGCAGCAGTTTCCACTAGCTACGAGGGTAATTATTATCCGAATGTGCTGGTATCAATAACAAAACGGAACTTTACGTCTCCAGCAACAACACGGTCATAGGCTGCGTCGACCTCGTCAACAGAAATTTTTTCAATTTTGGCACCAAGTGAGTGCTGTGCACAAAAATCTAGCATCTCTTGAGTTTCCTTAATGCCACCGATATTAGAACCGGTGAGCACTTTCCCACCCATAATGAGTGATCCCATCGATACACCTAATTGCTCAGGCGGTAAACCAACGACGGACATAACGCCATGCGGCTTGAGAAGTTTGAGATATGCATCAAGATCATACGAAGCAGAAATGGTGGACAGGATAAAGTCAAACTCACCACGGTGATTACGGAAAAAATCCTCCTCAGTAGTAGCAAGCACCCGAGTAGCACCAAGCTCTTTTGCTTCTTGCTCTTTCTTGAGACTACGAGAAAGCACGGTAACTGTAGCACCCTTAGCAGCAGCAATCTGCACACCCATGTGCCCCAAACCGCCTAGACCAACAACCGCTACGTTATCGCCTTCTTTAATATCCCAACGCGCCAATGGCGAATATGTAGTGATACCCGCACACAAAAGTGGAGCTGCAATATCGAAGTCGAGTTCATCCGGAATACGGCACACAAAACGCTCATTTACCACTACTTTTTGTGCATAACCGCCTTGAGTAATACTACCGTCTACATCCGTGGAATTATAGGTACCAACGCCTTGTTGACAATCTTGTTCATTGCCTAATGCGCATTGCTCACATTCACCACAAGAATTAACGAGACATCCTACTCCTACGCGATCCCCTACTTTATAGCGAGTGACTTCAGAACCGACCGCACTGACGACACCAGCGATTTCATGCCCAACGGTAAGTGGAAAATGCGCTTGCCCCCATTCATTACGAATAGTGTGGATATCAGAATGGCAAATTCCTGCTGCCTTAATGTCGATGACAATATCGTCGGGACGCGGATCACGTCGTTGAATTTCTGCAACCTCAAAAGGTGCATCAGGACCGGTCTTTTGCAAAACTTTAGTAGAAATTGGCATAGCTACCAGTGTACGCCCATCAGATTAATCATGCGGTTTAAGCTTAGCGACGCACAGACAATGCACTTACCGCAGCAAAGCACAATACCACCGCGCCAAGTATCACAGCCTGTGCATAAGCACTACCAGGGCTGTCTTGACCAATGCGCCACTGCAATACTGCACCAATTGCTGCTGACCCCACAACCGACCCAAGTTGCCGTGTGGTGTTATAAATACCCGAACCTATTCCCATCCGTGACATAGGCACATCACGCATAGTAGATGCAGAGTTCGGTGCCCAGATGAAAACATTACCGATGCCGTTACCCACCATAACCGCATAGAAAGCAAAAAGCGGTGCCCCACTAGACATAAGGATACATAGTCCTGCTAATACCACTGCACTCAGGGAGAAACCACAGGCAGCAAGTTTTTCCGGGGAGCGTTTGTCTGATAGCCTACCGACGAAAGGTGCAAAGATTGCAGCGATTACTGCCATAGGTGCCATCACAAAGCCTGCAGATAACGGTGATAACTGATGTACTTGTTGCAAATAAAGCATGATCGGTAACGGAGTGCCACCAATAACAAATCCCATACAAAAGATTCCGACATTACCCATCGCAAAAGAGGGAATATGGAAAAGATCCAAGGGCATGAGTGGTTCCCGATCCGTCGAAATGGAGCGCTGACGCAGTACAAAAAGCACACCAATGGCTAATCCAACACATACTAATGCCCAAATCCACCATGCCCATTGCGCACGCTCGCCTTGGAGGAGTGCGAAAACTACAGCAAATACTGAGCACACTGAGAGCACTATGGAAAGCAGGTCAATTTTTCGCTCAATTGTGGCAAAACGCGGTACATAACATGCCACCATAAAAACAGACAGAAATCCAATGGGGATATTAATGAAGAAAATCCATTGCCAACCCATTGTCTGGGTAATATAACCACCTGCTAATGGACCACTAAAACTAGCTAAGCTGCCCACCATTCCCCATGCGCCTAAGGCTGCGCCGCGTCGATCTCTGGCAAAAACTCGATTGATCACGCTCATTGTTTGCGGTGTTAATAGTGCAGCACCGATTCCTTGCATAGCTCGAGCAATGATCAGCATGAGCATACTAGACGATAAACCACATACGCATGAGCTTATGGTGAAGATGACCATGCCAAGGATATAGATGTTCTTTGGACCGTACCGATCTCCTAGTCTGCCGGTCACAAGAAGTGGAACTGCGAAACTAAGTAAATATGCTGAAGTGACCCAGATGATCTCGTTGTAGTCAGCATCTAATTCTTTTTGTAGCGTTGCAGTCGCAACAGCAACAATAGATTGATCTAACAGGATCATGAAGAACCCAATACACAGGGCGATCAAGGCATGCCAGGCTTGTTTTTCTGGCAACGGTAATGCTGGTATTTCCCGTTGGGAGCAAGCCTTGTGTCTCATAACCCCTACTTATCTCTGCCCCATGCTCATAATCCTTATGACCACATATACGGCACTGTATCAGTGCTATGGACACAATCAGCACTATCACTTGTGCATTTATGACATAAGCGTATATGCGGTCGTTATGCTTATCTCAGCAGTTAACGTATTGCGTAACAGCTCAGATAGTTCAGGCACGTCCTGCCTCAAAGGCAGCACCTACTCGGTATAGGCGATCATCTGCAAAGGCTGGCGCCATAATCTGTAATCCAGTTGGCAACTGTGTATCACTTGCCAGTCCTGACGGCACAGACATACCACACAGGCCTGCAAGATTGAGGGGCAAGGTACACAGATCGAAGTTATACATAGCCAATGGATCGGAGAGCTTCTCCCCCAGCTTGAATGCTGTAGTAGGCGTAGTAGGTGAAATAAGCACATCAGCTTTTTCATAAGCCTTGGCAAAATCCTGTGCAATGAGGGTACGTACTCGCTGTGCCTGCAAATAATAGGCATCATAGTACCCCACAGACAACGCATAAGTACCAAGAATGATGCGTCGCTTCACTTCAGGACCAAAACCTTGCGCTCGACTAAGCGCCATGACTTCATTTGCAGAATGGGTACCATCATCACCTACGCGCAATCCATAGCGCATACCATCGAAACGGGCAAGGTTGGAAGATACTTCACAAGGCAAGATGAGATAATAGGCTGCTAAAGCGTCATCAAAGTGCGGGCAATCTACTTCCACAATTTCTGCGCCTTGTGCCACTAGCTGATCGACGGCTTTTCGGAATTGTTCCAAAACACCTGCTTGATAGCCATCACGATTAAATTGCTTTACGACACCTACGCGTACACCTTTAAGATCGCCATGCGCACCTTGTTTCGCTGCCTCAACCACAGGAGCAACAGGACGGTCAACGCTGGTGGCATCGTATTTATCGTAGCCAGCAATAACCTCGTGCAGCAATGCGGTATCTAGTACAGTGCGAGCAGTTGGTCCACCTTGATCTAGCGAAGATGCGCAGGCAACCAAACCATAACGAGACACTGTGCCATAAGTTGGCTTGACACCAACGGTATTGGTTAGCGCTGCTGGCTGACGAATCGAACCGCCAGTATCAGTACCAATTCCCAACGGTGCTTGACCTGATGCTAATGCTGCAGAGGTACCACCACCAGAACCACCAGGAGTGCGCTCGATATCCCAAGGGTTATGGGTTGGGCCATAGGCTGAGTTTTCTGTAGAAGACCCCATAGCAAATTCATCCATATTGGTTTTTCCTAGAATCGGAATACCAGCTTGGCGAATTTTTTGGGTCACTGTTGCATCATAAGGCGACATATAGCCATCGAGCATTTTAGAGGCACAGGTTGTTGGTGCATCAGTAGTGACAAACACATCTTTAAGCGCAAGGGGCACTCCGGCCAGAGGGGATGCAGGCGCCTGACCTGCGTCGAGAGCTTCGTCAACAGCTTTAGCAGCAGCAAGAGCTTCTTGCGCACCAACGTGCAAGAATGCTGCGATCTCGGAATCAACGTGTTCGATTCGATCAAGATGTGCCTGTGTTACTTCTTGTGAACTGACTTCACGGCTATGAATCTTTTCTGCGAGCTCGGCAGCGCTAAGGCTGACAAGACCAGAATCTGGTACAAGATAGTTGGTCATTTAGCTTCCCTCTCCAAGAATCTGAGGAACCTGGAATCGTTGTTGCTCTACAGCTGGAGCCTGGTCGAGTGCCTGCTGTGGCGTAAGAATCTGCTCAACGACATCTTCACGCATGGTGGTTGCAATGGAATGTGGGTGACTCATTGGCTCTACACCTTGAGTATCTACTTGTTGAACTGCGCTTACATTTCCCACAATTCCATCAATTTGCTGCGCAAAACGGTCAAGTTCTTCCTCGCTCAGCGCTAAGCGGGCTAAATGAGCTAAATGGGCGACCTCGTCGCGCGAAATCTCAGGCACGTAATGATCCTTTACATTTTCGTCTTTATAGTTATCCTCAGCACCACAGTATAATGCTATTTCTATATCAATGACAGAATCAATGACAGATACGGCAAGCCGCCGGATACTGTTAGAGGGAATCACAACTTTCTTGGGAATATCTTTGACGATATAGAACACCAAAAATACATATTATTACCATTTATGAATATATTTTCTTTTGGTTCCATTTCACGCTACTATAGCTAATAGCACTTTCAACACTAAGGTTTTCTATGTCATATATCATCCGCATTTTATTACCCGATACCCCAGGTAGCCTGGGAAGACTTGCCGACGCCATTGGTTTTATCGGTGGCGATATTCAATCAGTCGACGTGGTCGAAGCATTCAATAATGGCACAGTCATGGATGATTTAGTCGTCTCACTGCCACAAAGCGTTATGGCAGATTCCCTTATCACTGCCGCTCACGAAGTAGAAGGCGTAGAAGTAGATTCTATTCGTCCGTTTAGCGGCACAGTTGACCGTCGAGGGCAAATACATATGCTCGCAGAAGTAGCAGGTGCAAGTACACATTCAGAATCGCTTGCCAAATTAGTAGACGAAATACCTCGTGTCTTGACATCAAGCTGGGCCATTTTGCTCAAGATCACCCCTGCTGGACTAGAGCGAGTCACTGCGTCACCCGCAGCGCCAGCAGATGATGGCAGCTCCCCCACAAACGTCGCTATCGACAAAGCACGTATTCTGCACCCAGAAAACGAGACATGGATACCACAATCCTGGGCTCTACTTGACACAGCGCTGAGCGTCGCACCGCTTAACACCGATAATCTAGTGTTAATTCTTGGTCGAGTTGGCGGTCCTGACTATCTCCCAAGTGAAGTAGAGCACCTGGGCAATTTAGGAAAAATTTTGGGCACCCTCCTACACGCCTAGCCCCATACGCTAGGCAGTCGAACCTGTCTCTAAGAGCGCAATGAAAGCATCTTCATCCAGTATTGTTATGCCCAGATCCTGTGCTTTTTGCGCTTTAGAGCCAGCATTATCTCCAACCACCACATAATCAGTTTTCTTGGATACCGAACCCACTGCCTTAGCACCGCGAGCAATAATTGCCTCCTTCGCTGAATCTCGAGTGAAGTGCTGCAACGTACCAGTGACCACAATGCTCTTACCACTGAGTGTTTGTGCTAGACGCTGACTACTATCAGTTTCCATCGTCACACCTGCGCGTTCCCATTGCGTGACAATATCCTGATGCCAATCGATACTGAACCATTCCTTGAAACTCTGGGCAATAATCTCACCCACCCCGTCAGTATCAGCTAACTCATTCACCTGCGCCTGGCGTGCTGCAGGCAAAGATTGAAACTTATGCGCCAACGCGCGAGCAGCAGTAGGTCCCACATGCCTAATTGACAACGCCACAATAACGCGCCACAACTCCACCTTTTTTACTTCTTCAAGATTTTTCAGCAGCTTCTTTCCTGTGGCATTAACCTCTCCTGCTTTCGTGGTATATACCTTGGTTTTAAGCAGATCATCCTCGGTCAAATTGAATAATCCAGCTTCATTATCAAGCACCTTGGATGCAATAAGATCTTGCGCCCCCTTCTCCCCCAATGCCTCAATATCAAAGGCACCACGACCAGCTAAATAGGTCAAACGCGCACTCAACTGTGCTGGACAAGAGCGAGCATTCGGACAACGCCAATCCGCATCATCTTCTTTTTGCGGCGCAAGAACCGCCCCACACGAAGGACAATGTTGTGGAAAGACAAAAGCTCGTTCACTACCATCACGCTTTTCGACGACAGGCCCTAGTACTTCTGGGATGATCTCTCCGGCTTTACGAATCACAATGGTATCGCCGATGAGTATCCCCTTACGTTTCACCTCTGTCTGATTATGCAGTGTAGCCATAGCAACCGTAGATCCAGCAACAAAAACTGGTTCCATCACAGCAAAAGGAGTAACTCTGCCAGTGCGACCAACACCAACTTGAATATCAAGTAACTTTGTGGTGACTTCCTCGGGCGGATATTTATACGCAATAGCCCATCTCGGCGCACGTGCAGTAGCACCGAGACTGCGTTGAGCAGCAATATCATCAACTTTGATCACAAGACCATCCATTTCGTAAATAGCCTCATGACGATGTTTTGCCCAATAATCCACCTGGTCTACTATTGCTTCTGGACTATCGACGAGTTGCGTATGTTCCGACACCGGCAACCCCCATGCCGCCAATGCCTTATACGCATCATGCTGTGATGATAATTGGATGCCTTCTAATGCACCAATACCATGACAGACCATGCGCAATTTCCGTTTTTTCACTGCTTGCACATCTTTTTGCCGAATCGAACCTGCAGCAGCATTTCTTGGATTGGCAAAAGGCTTACCCCCTTCGCGCTGACGTTGTTCATTAACAGCTGCGAAGTCTGCAACAGCAATGAACACTTCGCCACGTACTTCTAACAGCTCTGGGATAACATAATCTGACGACTCAACTAGCTCATGCGGAATGCTCTCAATGACCTTGGCGTTTTCTGTGACATCCTCGCCAATTCTGCCATCCCCCCTCGTCGCGGCGCGTTCTAATTTTCCATTGCGATACACCAAATCAAGGGAAAGTCCATCAATTTTTAATTCAATAAGATATCGGCTCGCCGGAGTACGGGCGCACCATTCTTGCAACTCTGCTTTGCTAAACGCATTATCAAGGCTCAACATTCTTTCAATATGTTCCACATTGGCAAAACTCGATTGTTTTGCAATGGGAGCGCCAACATTCATCGTTGGACTTTCAGGAACAGCAAGTTCTGGATATTTTTCTTCTAACTGCTCTAATTGCCTAAAGAGTGCGTCGAACTGCGCATCGCTAATGAGAGGAGTCTCATTGTAGTAGGCATGACGGTGCTGGCGGATTTGCTCGACAAGCTCATTCCATTGCCGACGAGTATCTGCATCTACTCCTTGATATTGTCCATCATGCGGCTGTGTATTTTCTGCAGTGAGTCGCTCAGTCATAGTTATACAGTCTACTAGGCATAGCCTATAGCTGGCACTAAGCATGAGCTGGTTTTATTTCTTATGATGTGTTAAGTCGCCATCTTTTACTAAGGTTAAAGACATGAATACTCCTCGCTTTGATTCCATGACCTTTGATCCGCAGAAAGTGCTCAGTTTCGATCTAGAAACCACTTCTGCAGATCCTCGCACTGCTCGCATCGTTACCTCCGCATTAGTACGCATTGATCACCAAGGTGTATCCGCCCAAGAGCTACTTGCTGATCCTGGTATCGATATCCCTGCAGAAGCTACTGCGGTTCATGGCATTACCACTGAATACGCCCGCGCCAATGGGCAAGATCATGACACAGTGGTAAAAACAACAATCAAAAATATCTATCAAGCATGGGAAGATGGCTACACTCTCATTGTTTATAATGCTCCATTTGATCTGAGTGTCCTAAAAAACCTTGATACTGATTTTATTGTCTCCGGACCTGTATTTGATCCATTTACCATCGATAAAGCACTCGATCCGTGGCGCAAAGGCAAACGTACGTTAAGCGATCTGTGCCAACATTACGCAGTACGCATTGATAATGCTCACGAAGCCACTGCTGACGCATTAGCTGCAGCACGTATTGCATGGGTGCAGGCCAAGAAGCAATACCGAGAAGAAATAGCACAGCTCAACCTTAATGAACTCATGGAATTTCAAGCAGTAAAGTATTACGAATCCCAACATAGCTTTGCCAAATATCTCAGCGGTCAAGGTAAAGATGCTTCTAGTGTCAATACCTCATGGCCTTTGGCACCACTAGGTTGAGATATCAACCAGCGCTAAAGCTCTCGGCCATCACGCTGTACGATTTCGGCACACACTCGAGCACATGCCAAGGCATGTGCAGCGTCGATAAGCCTCCCCTGGTCAAGATGCTGACGAGGATGTATCTCAATATCTGCTAATTGCTCGCGGCTTATCGACAATTCATCAAATAGTTTTGCAATGCGTCGAGCTTTATCACGCGGAATGCTCTTATCTGTATCAACATAATCGCCTATGCCAACGCACCCAAAACCAATACCCAATCCTTCTGAGAGCGCCTGGGCAAGATCATCATAAAGATGAGTTCCCTTGATTGTATCCTGGCTGATGAGAAAAGAATCTGGCTGAGCCAACTGAGCAAGGAAGAAATTGGGTTCTTGTCCTAGCATGGCAAGCCGTACATGGCGGTAGTGTTGCTGCAACGTCGAAATAATATGCGCAAGTAACTCAGCTAATTCCTTAGGATGATAAGCAGGCAGAATATCAAAATCATGTGTTCCTTTGACTCTACCTTTTATCAAATTATCCAAAGCAAACTCGTCAAGAATAATATCGCATTCAGCATGGCATCTTTTCTTCAGCTGTTGCGCATAGTCGATGAGATTGGCAAGAAAAATGTCAACGATGTCTTTTAACGCGCCGCTATCGGTTAAGGCGCGATGACCGTCAGCAAGCTCTAATTGGGTGCTCAGTGACCACGGTCCAACACAAGAGACTTGCAATTGCTCTGCCCCGGACCAGTGTTGTTCTATGGCATCTAGTTCGCGTTCTTTCTTATCCCATAGTCTTCTGCTGATTATTTGCGCCCGCGTACTCAACCGCCATGAGCGTGGTCCTTTTTCTACTGGCAGATTATGCAATATAGCCAAGGTCGTTGCCATATGATCATACATAAAACCCCGCTGCGGTACGTGCACTAATGTGCGCAAAGGAGTTTCACCGGCTATCACGTCCATTCCGGCGTGGAAGTCATTGCCAGGCAAGGCACCAAGGTTAAAACTCAGAGTCATTATTGTGTGTGCTCCATTGTGTTTCTCTTACACACGCCATGCACTATGAACAGACAGCACAGACAGCTATGAATCCAGTGCACTATGCGTAGCGCAAATAGTACCTGAACCCAAAACAATATCACCAGCTTCATCAGGGAGATAAATCACTGCTGCTTGACCGCGTGCTACTCCGCTGAGGGGCTGGTGCAGCTCAATATCCATATAGTCGTGCTCCTGATTGACGTGTACAGTACAGGACACCACACTGCCATGCGCACGCACCTGCACCTGTGCCTCAAATGTTCCAGTCATGGCAGGATGAAGAAATTTAAGCCGATCAGCACGAATACGCGAGATATCCAGATCTTCGCGTGAGCCCACAGTGACTTGCCCAGTCCGAGCATTGATGTCGGTAACATAACGTGGCTTGCCGTCGGCAGCTGGTTGCTTAATGTTGAGTCCCTTACGCTGGCCAATCGTATAGTTCCAAGCACCATCATGTTCTTTGAGTTCATTGCCTTGCTTATCGACGATCATGCCAGGGCGTAGTCCGATTTTGGCGCCTAAAAATGCTTGGGTATTGCCATCAGGAATGAAGCAAATATCGTAAGAATCTGGTTTTTTAGCTACAGAAAAACCATACTCAGCAGCTTCTTTCCTAATATCTGGTTTGATCGTGTCGCCCACAGGAAACATACAGTGTGCAATTTCTTGTGCGCCCAACACACCAAGCACATATGACTGGTCTTTATGAGGATCCACGCCACGGCGTAGGAATCCATCGCCGCCATCTTCTGGTTGGGTAAGCCTGGCATAGTGCCCAGTTACTACCGCATCAAAGCCTAATGCGATGCCACGTTCTAGCAATGCGGTGAACTTGATCTTTTCATTACAGCGCAGGCATGGGTTGGGTGTTTCACCGCGTTCATAGGATTCTACGAAATCATCAATGACTTCTTCCTTAAAGCGTTCAGAAAAATCCCAGACATAAAACGGAATGCCGAGCTTATCACATACGCGACGCGCGTCGGCAGAATCTTCTAATGAGCAACAACCACGGGCAGATTCTCGTACAGTTTGCGGATCTTGGCTCAGCGCTAAATGCACGCCTACTACTTCGTGCCCTGCCGCCACAGCCCGTGCAGCAGCTACTGCAGAATCAACGCCGCCACTCATTGCTGCCAAGACTCGCATGAAAAACCTTTCTGTGTTGGAAAGTTGAGAAGTTAGGAAAATATGCAGGCTTTAGAATACTTCAGCACGTGCGCATTATGCACATGACGAATACCCGTATAATCCGTAGAGATCAACATAGCGAGGTACTATTTTATTCCACCTCATTCCAGACCATGATATAGCAATATAACTACGCGATAACTACACAAGAAAGATACTTATGGGAAGAAAACGCTTGCATAAACATTCGCGCAGTGATGGCAATAATGACAGTAACACCAAGGGAATACCGTCGCTACCTGGTGTTTATCAGACAAGTACGGGTTGTGTAGAGATAAAGACCGACCCCTATTCTCCTGGTGGCTATGAAATCTTTGTCAATGGTGTTCCCTCAAGTCATATTGCGTATGATCCATTGGTTCTCGAGTATGAATATATGCGATGGATAGCTGCTGCTACTGAGTTTCATATTCAGCACCATGCGGCGTTATCCCCCGAGCAACTTCGGATAACTCACCTTGGTGGTGGTGCGTGTACTCTTGCTCGTTATTTTGCGCACCGATATCCTCAATCACGTAATACTGTCATTGAATTAGATGCAGAATTAGCACGCCTCGTACGCACCTGGTTTGATTTGCCACGAGCTCCTCGGCTAAAAATTAGACAAGCTGATGCCAGGGCTGCAACCAGAGCTTTTGTTCCCGATAGCCGCGATATTATCATCCGTGATGTTTTTGCTGGTTCCCATACTCCCGCATATTTAGCAACCCGTGAGTTCTATGAAGAATGTGCCCGCAGTTTATCCGCTCACGGACTCTATATTGCTAATTGCGGTGATGACCATTCACTTTCTCTAGCTAAATCAGAACTCCACACAATGCGTAGCGTGTTTGCACATTGTGCTGCTATTGCTGATCCACCGATGTTCAAGGGACGCCGTAGGGGCAATATCATTTTATTGGGTGCGCACGTGCCTCTCGCTGATCAAGAACACGCAGCACCATTGCGCAAAGCCTTGCTGGGTGGCGCGGTTCCAGCACACTATCACGACAATAATTGGGTGCAAGACTTTAGCGCACAAGGTCGTATTCTCTCTGATGCCGAGTGCGGCTACCACGATATTCCTGGTATCTCCAGCGCTCCCAGCACCCCCAGCACATAAGAATTATCGAGCAGTTCTTATGCCATGCCAGCGCGTCGAGCGCGCGCAACAATATCAGGTAGCACAGCAATGAGCGCGTGAATATCTGCTTGTGTCGTGGTGTAGCCCATGGTCAGACGTAGGGTGGATCGTGCTGTCGCAGGATCTATCCCTGCTGCAAGTAGCACTGAGCTTGGTCTATTTACTCCGTTATGGCACGCCGATCCAGTAGAGGCTTCAATTCCTTGTGCATCCAGCAACATAATTAAGCTATCGCCTTCTGCGCCGGGAAAAGACATATACAGATGCGACGCCAATGAATTTTCTGGAGTATGGAAAATAACGTCATCAATCTGAGTAGTGATGGCTTCTTTTAGTTGCGTACGCAATGCACTCAGATGTCTATGCTGCACGTCGATCTCTTGAGTTGCTTCAATCAAAGCTGCAGCGAGTGCGCTAGCAGTAGCTGCATCCACTGTCCCTGATCGTATCCCGCGTTCTTGTCCGCCACCATGAATAATGGCAGCTGGCGCTGGGGAACGTCGAGCGAGCAAAATGCCACCACTGCGTGGACCACCGAATTTATGACCACTAGCAGCAAGTGTTGTCGCCCCTAATTCCTGAAAGTTAATGGGGATTTTTCCCGCTACCTGCACTGCGTCAATGTGCACGGGTGTATTGGTTTGCTGTGCTCGCTCGATTACTTCTGTTACGGGCTGTAGTGCACCGGTTTCATTATTTGCCCACATACAAGCAGCTACATCAGCTGGGGTATCCAGAGCGTCGAAGTGGGTAACAATGCCGTGTGGAGATACCGCGAGTTCTTCATGAATAGCTCCGAATTTCTGGGCATATTGTGCACTCGTCAGTACGGCTGGATGTTCTATGGCACTGGTAATTATTCTGCCACCTTGTCCGCCTGTGCGAGCAAGCCATTGTCCTATTACACCGATATTGTTGGCTTCCGTTCCTGAAGCAGTAAAAATGACTTCAATTGGTTCACAACCGAGTACAGCTGCAATGTCTTCCCGAGCATTATCGACGATACTGCGTGCCTTGCGTCCGGAAGTGTATTGGCTTGCTGGATTAACTGCGCTTGCTGCCTCAAGCCATGCTTGCTTTGCGACCTCACGCATGGGTGATGTTGCTGCATGGTCGAAGTAATGTGACATTGCTCGAGTAACCCCTTTGTCGCTTTCATTTTTGTCTCATTGAGATCTGCGAATTTAGGATACACAGCTTATTTCTTGTAACTCAATTATGAAATAATTTTACCAATTATCTATAAAACTATAGAAACAGTGTTAAACTTATCTTCACCATTGATGTTGTTCTTCATGCGAAGGAGCCTCTATGCAGAAACTAATTACGGGCGCTATCTCGCGTCCCCTCATTGCAACAGCAACAGCATTATGCCTGGGACTTGGTCTTAGTGCGTGCAGTCCACCTGGTCAAAAAGATTCCACTCATGCTGCTAGCCCCACTACAACAGATGAAGCAACTAAAGCAGAAAAAATGAATGAACCCACCCCTGCGGATTACGCTCCATTATGGAATGCAGAAACCGGTCCTTACCCACAGCCAAACCAAGAGTACCTCACCGACATCGAATCCCCTCAAGCATTGGAATGGGTCCAAGCGCATAATAAAAAGACAGAAGATGCGCTCACACATTCCAAAGAGTTTAGTGAAACAAAAGAAAAACTCCTCGATGTTTCTAAAAATGACTCACAGATTCCTTATGTTGTTCGTCGTGGCGATAAACTCTATAACTTCTGGACAGATGACAATCACCCTCGCGGCATTTGGCGCACCACAACCCTGGAAAGTTATACCAGCGATTCACCAAAATGGGAAGTGCTGATTGACGTCGATAAGCTGGCGGAAAAAGATAATATGTCATGGGTATGGAAAGGTGCTGAAGTACGTTACCCCACCTATGACCGCGCTCTAATTAAGTTATCCCCAGGTGGATCAGACGCGGTGGTTATCAAAGAATATGACCTGGAGAAAAAAGAGTTTGTTACTGATAGTCCTTTTAACATCCCAGAAGGAAAAACCTCAGTATCGTGGATTGACAAAGATACGATTTTCTTTGGCACCGATCAACTCGAAAACTCTACGACATTATCAGGTTATCCAGCTAAAACCTTTATCTGGAAACGCGGACAACGCATGGAGGATGCTCAAGAATACTACTCCATCGATACCGAGGATCTTTCTACCCACGCATATCACGACGCCACCCCTGGCTATGAACGCACCTTTGCTTATCGGAGCATAGACTTCTACAATTCAGAAACGTTCTACGATACCTCTGATGATCAAAGCGGCGATTTCAAGCAAGTTCCCGTACCTACCGACGCCGACACATGGATAGTAAATGAATGGTTATTCATCAAACCTCGCAGCGAGTACAAAGGTATTCCCGGTGGCGCACTCGGAGTAGCGAAATTTGACGACGTCATGGCAGGAACAGCAACACCCAAACTTATTTATGCTCCCGACGAACGAAGCAGCCTCGAAGACATCAGCTTCACCAAAAACTATCTCCTCATCACCCATTTAACTGATGTTTCTACTGCCATCGAGTACGCTCCGCTTGACGACCCTACTGCACAACTAAAGCAACTCAAACTACCTGAGAAATCCACAAGCAGTGTGTATGCTACAACCGACGACACCGATGAAGTGTGGTTAAGCAGCAGCAACTTCCTTACTCCTAATTCGTTCTTCCGACTAGATCTCAAAGAAGTAGATAACGGATCCTCGGATTATGACCCTAATAAGCCGCTTAAGCACCAGGATAAACTTTTTGATGCTCAAGGAATGGAAACTCGACAGCACTGGGCAACAAGCGCTGATGGCACTAAGGTTCCCTACTTCATCACAGGTAAGTTCACTGATAAACCGGTACCAACCTTGGTGTATGCCTATGGTGGATTTGAGGTTGCCTATACTCCTGAATACAGCTCCTACCGAGGTCGAGCTTGGTTAGAAAAAGGCAATCTCTATGTTTTGGCAAATATCCGTGGCGGAGGCGAGTTTGGTCCCGACTGGCATAGTAATGCAGCAAAAACAAATCGCAATAAAGCCTTTGAGGATCACAAAGCCGTGCTAGAAGATATCGTGGCGCGCGGTTATGCCACCAAAGATCAAGTGGGTATTCAAGGTGGTTCTAATGGTGGTCTACTAACAGCAACTGCCCTTACTCAGTACCCAGAGACTTTTGGCGCTGCGCTTATCGAAGTACCACTAACAGATATGCTGCGCTACCACACCTGGCTAGCAGGTAATAGCTGGATTGCTGAATATGGCGACCCCGATAAACCAGAAGAACGTGCCGTACTGGAGAAATACTCCCCTGTCCACCATGTGGTAGCTAGAGAAAAACGTGCATACCCACCAGCGTTTATCACGAGCTCCACAAAAGACGATCGAGTACACCCAGGCCATGCTCGTCTCTTCGCAGCGGCACTAGAAGATGCTGGTCAGCCTGTTACATATTATGAAAATGTAGAGGGAGGCCACAACGGTGCAGCAGACTATACCCAAAGTGCCCACATTGATGCTATGGAATACACCTGGCTCGATGAACAATTGCGCAAATCTGATAGCGACTAGCGTTTAAGCTGCAATCATAATAAAAGCGGTAGCTGACTTGCTACCGCTTTTATACTGTTTTAGCCTTTGCGCTTTGCTAATTCTTCCGTAAGCAAAGGAGCAATTTCTTGTGCATCTCCTACAACGCCTAGATCAGCGATCGCAAAGAAAGGAGCTTCTTCATCATTGTTGATAACAATAATTTTCTTCGCGGTCTGCATACCCGAGGTATGTTGAATAGCACCAGAAATTCCTAACCCAATATAAAGATCAGGTGATACACTCACACCAGTCTGCCCAACTTGGAATGTGGCAGGATAATATCCCAAATCAACTGCATCACGGGTGGCTCCTACTGCGCCTCCCAGCACGTCGGCAAGCGGTTCTACGATAGCACCAAAATTTTCTGCACTGTCCATACCTCGTCCACCTGCGACGACCACCTTAGCTTGAGTAAGCTCAGGGCGATCCCCATGCACAGCCGGGGTATAAGACTTCACGGTTACTTCTGTATTCTGTGCTGGTGGCAGCTCGAACTCGTTATAAACTGCAGCACCGGCAGCCACGGTCGTTGCTGCCAAATCCTGAGTACCAGGGCGAAGAGTATAGATAGGGCTATTGCCACCCACTGCTGCTGAAACGGCAATAGTATCTCCAAAAATAGACATGCTCGCACTGCGATCAGCATTGATAGCGACAACGTCGAAAAGCACGCCTGAGGCAAGACGAGCAGCAAGTCTACCAGCGATTTCATTAGTATCTGCGCCGGCGGAAAGAATGATTGGAGCTGGGGTTTGCGCAGCCAGTGCGTGAAGTGCGTTCACCTGTGGCACGATCAAACGAGAATCAAGATCCGGAACAATCGCACCCATTACGCTATCGGCACCAAGTGCACCAAGTTCCGCAACCAGCTCGGGCGCGATAGTAGCGTTGCCAAGTACTACGGCACTGACACTGCCAAATACCTTAGCCTGGCTAATAAGTTCAGCAGTAGTTGGTGCAAGAGCGCCATTATGCTGTTCGACGAGAACATATGCAAAAGACATAATCAATCCTTATTTATTGGTAAGAGCTAATACAATACGAATGTCTTAAATGAGTTTTTCTGCCTCTAAATAATCAGCAATTCTATTCGCAAGCTCTTGAGCATTGCCTCGAATCAGCTCACCACCTTGGCGTTGCGGACGTGTATTGGCAGCAGTGACCACAGTTGCAGAATGAGCCAATCCAACCTGTTGGGCAGCCACACCAATGCTTGCCAGATCAAGGTGCGTTATTTCTGCTTTTTTCGCAGCCAAAATGCCCTTGAAGTTCGGGAATCGTGGCTTATCTGCTTTGTCAGTAATAGAGACAATAGCTGGTAATGGTGCTTCTAATTCATAGTCGCCATCATTAGTTTTACGCACGGCTGTGATAACGCCATTATGCACGCTCATCTGACGCAGATGAGTAAGTGCCGGTTGCTGTCGATATTCTGCCAAAATACCTGGCAAAGCACCCGCAGCCCCATCAGAAGATGCTGCACCACACACGATAAGCTCAATATCGGCAATGGTATTGAGCGCATTAGATAGCGCCCATGCGGTACCTAAAATATCTGAACCGGCAAGCTGTTCGTCGTTAAGCAATACTGCAGAATCTGCCCCCATCGCCAATGCTTTACGCAATGCTTCTTCTGCAGATGCGCCACCTGCAGATAATGCCACCACAGTGTACCCAGCATCAGGGTTTGATTCTCGGACTCTTAAGGCTTGTTCCACAGCGAACTCATTGATTTCGTCGATTGTCTCATCAACATCACTGCGATTGAGGGTGAAATCATCCTCAAGAGTTCGCGTAGACCACGTATCAGGAACATTTTTTACCAAAACCACAATTGCGGGCATATATTTCCTTTTCCTAATCGTTTCTCTTTATATTTTCTTCTTTTTAGTCTAACCTAATTTTCCCTTGGGCAGTGAGAGCGCACTAACGACGCCGCTTCAGAAGCGTTTAGGCGGCTTGACATGAAAAAACTCATAATACCGAGGATCATCAACAGGATCACCAATCACAGGAGCAATATCAATCTCTTTGGCTGCCTCAAACGCTTCTTCTACACTATGAAAATGACTTAAGTGGAGCAATTGTGCCCACGTTGGAATCACCAACTGCAATAATCCTGCACGCCACCCATCAAGGATAAGATCAGGAGTAAACCAGCCAGTCGACGCAGCTTCTCGGGTATTTCCATCAGGTTCTTGCCCATCAGGTGCCGTCGCCAAAAAACTATAGACATCAAATTGATGCTCATCCGTCGGAGCACTCACCCATCGCGCAAAGGGATATAGCAAATCAGTGCGCAGTACCAGTTGATTACGTGCCAAAACCTGAGATAAAGAAAGCCGATGACTTTCTAAAGCAAGCCGCTGTGGATGATACGGAGTAGCATCTTGTACCGGTGCACCACCCACATGACCAGCCAATAAGGTTCCTGTTTCCTCAAAAAGTTCACGTGCAGCACCACATACTAAGCCTCGCGCCATCCGCTTATCGACTTTAAGTGACTGGGACCAAAAATCTAGATCCGGACCGCCCCACGTATTATGCACCTGATCCATAGGTTCTTCTAAGTCACGAGGATCTACACCGCCACCAGGAAATACCGTGGTATTAGGAAAAGTAGGCATAGATGAGACACGCTCTTGGACAAAAACCTCTAACCCTGCTGCGGTATCACGAAGTATCAACACGGTAACCGCAAGTTTTCTACCGCCAAGACCCTCAACTATCGGAGGCATAATGCCGTGCCCCTTCTTCCTTTCCTAATTCCTAAACAGCCCGATGTGAACCACCTTGTCGCGCTCGGCGCGCGAAATAGCGCCCATCGATCTTATCTATCCTCATCTGCTGATGAAACGCACGAGAAAGATTCTCATCAGTGAGCACATCATCTATCAAACCTTGTGCCACTACAGTGCCTTCATCAAGTAAAAGGGCGTGGGTAAAACCATCAGGTATTTCTTCCACATGATGAGTAATCATCACCATTGCTGGTGCATCAGGATCAAGAGCAAGTTCGCTGAGGTATCCCACCAGATCCTCACGACCCCCCAGATCCATACCCGAAGCCGGTTCGTCGAGAAGCAATAATTCTGGGTTAGTCATCAAGGCACGTGCTACAAGCACACGCTTGCGCTCTCCTTCGCTAAGTGTTCCCCAATTGCGATCGACCAAATGCAAAGCGCCAACACGCTCTAGCACCTGGAGGGTTTGCGCAAAATCTGGTTCACTATACTCTTCACGCCACCGACCAAGAATGGCATAACCTGCAGAAATAACCAGATCAGTGACTTTTTCTTCCGGCGCTATCCGACTGGCGACTGCAGCAGAAGAAAGCCCAATCATCGTACGTAGATCACGCATATCAGTTTTGCCGATACGCTCCCCCATCAGCCATGCCCGACCAGCTGAAGGAAATTCTTCTGCTGCTGCCAAGCGAATAAGCGTAGTTTTACCAGCGCCATTTGGCCCGAGGATAACCCAGCGTTCATCGAGTTCTACCTGCCAGGTCACCGATTCCAACAGAGCCTTGCCAGAACGGATAAAAGATACATTCTCAAAGTCTATAAGCAAGTCTGGATTACGATCGCTGTGCTCATTATCTGTATCGTGCTTATACATTCCCACTATCCCCGACATTTCTGACTGTTGTGACTGTTCTGGCATTGCGTCTTCCTCTTCCATTCTGGCTTATCCAGCACGCTAACGCATCTATCTCTAATCATTGTGGATAAAGTACTGCATCTGTGTGAGTGACACAGGTAAACTTAGTGGCAAAGCAATCTATGATGAGGAGCCACCAACTTGTCCACTCAGTCTCCAAGCCTCACCTCTTTTCCCCGCCTTGCTATCGACGACATCCACCCCACTATCGCCCACGGCACAGTTGCAGCAAAAGCCGTGGTTGGTGAGTATATTCCTATCAGTGCTCTTATCTGGCGTGAAGGACATGACTGTATCAATGCCACACTGCGCATTACTCCTCCTGCAGATTCAACACGTGATAGCACAGAACTTACTCAAAGTTTTTATCGTGATCCTGTCGATGTTGATCGAATGCATAGTGGCTTTGTTCCAGATGTCATGGGTATCTGGTCTTTTCAGATAGAAGCATGGTCAGATCCAATGGCAACCTGGCGCAATGCCATAACTAAAAAAGCGCAAGCAGGACAAAACAACGAAGAACTAGCCAATGACTGGGCAACAGGGGCTCAACTTTTTCAACGCACTGCACAATTAACCCACACAGCACAGGAAAAAGACACGCTCCTTTCCGTCGCACAACTTCTCCTTTCCGCACAACCCGTAGCTGAGAAACTATCCGTTGCACTCGCCCAACCAATTCTTGAGCTTATTCGCGCCTATCCTCTGCGGGATTTAGTATCTGCCGCACCAAGCCAACAGGTGCTCGTCGAACGCAAAAAAGCGCTTTTTAGCTCCTGGTATGAGCTTTTTCCTCGCTCTACTGGGGGTTGGGATGATCAAGGAAACCCCATTCATGGCACCTTCCGTAGCACTGCTCAAGCACTCAAGCGCGTAGCAGATATGGGTTTTGATACTGTTTATTTTCCGCCGATTCACCCCATTGGTGCGATCAATCGTAAAGGAAAAAATAATACGCTCGTCGCACAGCCAACAGATGTGGGATCCCCATGGGCAATTGGTTCTGCTGCCGGCGGGCATGATAGCGTGCATCCAGAACTGGGAACCCTGGAGGATTTTCAGTTTTTACTCGATACTGCCACATCACTTGGATTAGAGATTGCTCTTGATCTCGCGTTCCAAGCTGCACCCGATCACCCGTGGGCACAAACCCACCCGGAATTTTTCACTATTCTTGCCGACGGAACGATTGCCTACGCAGAAAATCCACCTAAGAAATACCAAGACATTTATCCCCTGAATTTTGATAACGCACCAACAGCAATTTATGAAGAATTGCTGCGCATCGTACAATTCTGGGTTGATCGTGGGGTGCGTACTTTCCGAGTAGATAATCCTCATACTAAACCAACTAACTTTTGGGCATGGCTGATTTCGCGGATTCATCGCAACAACCCTGAGGTCATTTTCCTTGCTGAAGCCTTTACCAGACCAGCACGCCTGTATGGTTTAGCAAAAGCAGGATTCTCACAGTCTTATACATATTTCACCTGGAAAGTAACAAAAGCCGAGGTAGAGCAATTTGCTCGAGAGATAACGGCAATGGCTGATGTATCACGTCCTCATCTTTTTGTGAACACACCAGATATTTTGCACGCAAGCTTACAGCATGGCGGTCGAGCTATATTTGCTATTCGAGCAGTCTTAGCAGCAACATTATCACCATTATGGGGTGTGTATTCTGGTTATGAGCTTTATGAACACACCGCTGTTGCTCCGGGTAGTGAAGAATATCTTGACAGCGAAAAATTTGAGCTACGCCCACGTGATTTTGCCACTGCACGACGCAACGGGGATTCACTAGAACCATTCATTCAATTACTGAACCAGATTCGACGTGACCACCCAGCATTGCAACAACTTCGGGTATTGCACTTCCACCACACCGATAATGACAATATCCTGGCGTATTCTAAAGTCGATCCTGTCACAGGAAACGCGATTATCGTGGTAGTGAATCTCGATCCACACCACGCACAAGAAACCACCCTAAGCCTTGATCTATCAGCGCTTGGTCAACCAGAGAATAAGGACCACAGTTTTGCGGTCTACGATCTAGTGACCAAGCAGCATTTCACTTGGAGTGCGCATAACTACATTCGACTCGACCCATTCTGCGATGTCGCACATATTCTTAGCATCGCACCTGTACCCAAACACCTAAGAACTGGGGTCATAACGCATAGACCAGCTAATTATCATAACTAATACTCGGACTATAGTTTTTAGATCCTAGGAACCTTTCATGTCTACTTTTTCTTCACTACAGCTACACCACCATGATGAGTATTCTCTGCTCACTCATGCTTGCACTGATCCACACGCAATTTATGGCTTGCATACTCTCGACGCGGGTCATAGCCGTTTTCTCACTCGGTGTATTGGGGCGCAAAAGGTAGAACTGCACTGTGGACAACGCAGTTTTCCCTTAGAAAAACTCGATCATGATTTCTTTGGAGCTATCGTCGCACAGCCTGCTGATAGTGATTATCGCTTGCACATCACCTGGGCTAGTGGGCTTGTCGCAGAATGTGCAGATCCTTACTCTTTTTCACCCACCTTAGGCGAGCTGGACTTGCATCTTATTGGCGAGGGACGACATGAACGTCTGTGGGAGGTTCTTGGCGCCCATGTGCGCGAGTACACCACAGAACTCGGTCAGGTTTCTGGTACGTCTTTTGCAGTATGGGCGCCTCATGCCGCTGGTGTTGCTGTCATTGGGGATTTTAATGGTTGGAACCCTGATCAACATCCTATGCGTCTCCTTGGAGATTCAGGCGTGTGGGAAATTTTCATTCCCACAGTAAGCGCAGGTGCAGTGTATAAATATGCTATCTATACTGCTGATGGCACTCGCTTAGATAAAGCAGATCCGTTAGCTCAGCTGGCGCAAAAACCACCAGAGACAGCGTCGATTGTGTCTGGAACAAACTACCAATGGCAGGATGCTGCTTGGCTTGAACAGCGCAAACACTACTGCGCAGATAATGCACCCATGAGTATTTACGAGGTTCACCTTGGTTCTTGGAAACAAGGACGTAGCTATCATGACCTTGCCACTGAATTAGTCGATTATGTCCACACAATGGGCTATACGCACGTTGAATTTTTGCCAGTAGCACAGCATCCTTTCGGCGGTTCGTGGGGGTATCAGGTGTCTGGTTATTATGCGCCCTACTCTGCTTGGGGGAGCCCAAATGAGCTTAAAGCGCTTATCGACGCCTTCCACAATGCCGGTATTGGTGTCATTATGGACTGGGTTCCAGCGCATTTCCCTAAAGATTCCTTTGCCCTAGGACGCTTTGATGGTCAAGCACTCTATGAGCATCCAGACTGGCGACGTGGTGAGCAAAAGGATTGGGGAACTTTTGTCTTTAATTATGGTCTGAATCACGTACGTAATTTCCTTATTGCCAATGCGCTCTATTGGTGTGAAGAGTTCCATATCGATGGACTGCGCGTCGATGCGGTAGCGTCAATGCTCTATTTGGACTATTCACGAGGCGAAAACGAATGGTTGCCCAATGAATACGGAGGCAGAGAGCACATAGAAGCAGTGCATTTTTTGCAAGAACTCAACGCCACTGTGCATAAACATCATCGTGGGGTACTCACTATTGCTGAGGAATCGACTTCCTGGCCAGGAGTTACCGCTCCTACGACGCAGGGCGGATTAGGTTTTTCGATGAAATGGAATATGGGGTGGATGAATGATACCTTGGCCTATTTCCAGGAAGATCCCATTCACCGCCAATATCACCATAACAAAATCACATTTTCGCTGGTATATGCGTATTCAGAAAAATTCATTCTTCCGTTCAGTCACGATGAAGTAGTACATGGTAAAGGTTCACTATGGAGAAAAATTCCAGGTGACAAGTGGAATAAAGCAGCTGGCCTACGTACTTTGCTTACCTATATGTATGCTCATCCCGGGAAAAAACTGCTCTTCCAAGGTCAGGAGTTTGGGCAAGAAAGAGAATGGGCTCATGACCGCAGCTTAGACTGGGAGGATATTAACCAAGAAGATCACTATCACGCTGGTATTAGCCGTTTAACCCATGACCTCAATATGCTTTATCGACGCAGCCCTGAACTTTTTAGCCTCGACAATGAAGAATCGGGGTTTAGCTGGGTGAAAGCAGATGAAGCGCAGCATAATATCCTGGCGTTTATTCGCTATAGCGCCACTGGAGAAAAAATGCTGTGCGTCTTTAATTTTAGCGGTGTCAGCCATACTCATTATCGCCTTGGCGTTCCCGAGGCTGGTACCTGGGAATGCGTATTTAATAGTGATGCAGGGATCTACCAAGGGGCAAATAATCTGCTGCCGAGCACGGTGTGCAGTGGCGAAGAATGGGATAATTATCCCTACTCTGTCAATCTGCATATCCCAGCAATGAGCGCGCAGCTCTATCGCTGGGCAGGCTGAGATTCCCGGTATGGCGACCTCATTAGAATAGAGCACTAGCCATTCGGGCTCGTGCTTTGAGCACTCGAGGATCATGAGCCTCATAAAGCGCAAATAATTCCACCAGACGATCTTTGATCGTGGCCTTATCATCTCCAGTCTTTGTCTCTAATAAATCAAGTAGCAAAGAGAAGGCTTCTTCAGGTTGCGAAGCCGCAATATATGCATCAGCTGCTTGGAATGCCGCATCGATATCGTCGGGATGCATACGCGCATAGGCAATGGGATCTGGCTGATCCTTATTCTGCTGCAACCGATAGAGGAATTTTGCGTTATCACGAGCTTGAAGCGCCTGCTGATTCTTGGGTTCTTTTGCCAAGATCGTGTCATAGACCTCAATTGCTGCAAGGAAATCACCATTGTTAAGCGCCTGAGTAGCCGCAGCAAATTGAGGATCTTCGGGTGTTTCTTGTTGAGCTAAACCAGTTAATTGCCCAGCGACAGCCTTGATAACCGCATTGATCCATTGCTCTAGTGCTTGGCGCGGTTGCCCACCCTCGAAATTAGCAATAGGCTGCCCAGCAGCAATGGCGACAACCGTCGGCAAGCCTTGGATACCAAACATACGAGCAACCTCAGGAGTGGCATCAGCGTCGATATAGCCAAAAATAAACTGCAGTGCAGCCTCTTGTGCCAGCGCAGATAAATCAGCTTTGAGTTGTTCTGAATCAGGGCTGCGCGGCGTACCGATCAGCACGACCACCGGCACTTCAGCAGAGCGCTTAATCAGCTCTTGCTCAACATTGTCCATAGTTAATGTAACTGTGGCTGCTGGTTGAGACGTCGCAGGTTGTGCCAGCGCTTGTGCACGTTGTTCCGCTCGTGCCTTTACTTCAGCTAAATCTATTGCGCCAGCGACAAAACGCTGTGGAGTAGTCATTGCTCTTCCTTCTCTTGTTATTCTTGAGCTAAACGACGCTCAACTGATTCTACTTTTGACTTTAGCTGTCCACTATACCCGGGACGAATATCTGCCTTAATCACTAAAGATGCACGCGGAGAAAGTTCAAGCACCACATCTGTTGCTTTCTTTACCACTGCCATGACTTCCTCCCATTCGCCTTCAATGAGGGTAAACATGGCATTTGTCTCATTAGGAAGTCCAGATTCTCGTACCACCTTAATGGCTGCCGCAACGATATCTGCCATTTCGGCTTGTGCATTAGCTACCTCGGTAGGAGCAACAGAAAAAGCAATAATCATGATAAAAGTACCTGCCTAAGTTCATCGTTACCTATTAGACTACATAACCATGAGTTCTTTTTCTGATATCACTATCCCCCACGAACTTGTTGATTGCCTTGACCATGTAGGTATTGCAGTTGCTGATCTCGACGCTGCTGTGGAATTCTATCGCTCTGCATTTGGTTGGGTAAACCATCACCAAGAAACCAATGAGGAACAAGGCGTTGTAGAAGCAATGATTGGTCCTAAAAATCTCGGCACCACTGATGGAATGATCCAGCTGCTTGCCCCACTCAATGAGGAATCAACCATTGCAAAGTTTCTCGACAAAAAAGGGCCAGGATTACAGCAAATGTGCTTGCGCACCAATGATATTGTGGCGCTGAGCAAACATTTAACCGACCAAGGTATTCGTTTGCTCTATCCGGAACCTAAAATCGGTACCGGAGGGGCAAAAATTAACTTTGTACATCCCAAAGATGCAGGTGGTGTCCTGCTAGAGCTCACACAACCCAACCAGTAATTTTCAAGACTACCGCCGTTGCCAGCATCCAGTATGCCAGTGACGGCGATCTTCTATTCCGCGCCCATAATCACGAGGCCACGCCACAATATGCGCCACCGCTGGCATAATATCTTGGTTGCACCCTGGGCAAATATATCTTTTGGTTGCAGCAGAAGCACTCATCCTTCGCACATGGTAAATTTCGCCTTGCGTCCATGCAGGTCCTTCCATGCTTTGCGTACCCCACAAGGTAGCAGCGTCGAGAGGACGAGACGGCTGCTTCGACGGCGCTCGCCTATTCTTTCTTCCCATGATTAGAACAAACGCAATTCCGTAGACTCAATGCCACGGAGCGCATCATAATCGAGAGTGACGCAACGAATCCCTCGGTCATTGGCCAAAGTACGTGCCTGCGGTTTAATTTCTTGCGCAGCAAACACTCCCTGCACTGGAGCCAATAGCTCATCTCTGTTTAATAGTTCTAGATAACGAGAAAGCTGCTCAACGCCATCAATACCACCACGTCGTTTAATCTCGACCGCTACAGTCTGCCCTTGCTCATTGCGGCACAAAATGTCTACTGGTCCGATAGCAGTGGGATATTCACGTCGAATAAGCGAATGCCCTTCCCCTAAAGTATCAATATGCTCGGCTAATAATTCTTGTAAATGCGCCTCGACGCCGTCTTTAATCAATCCAGGATCTTCACCAAGATTGTAAGACAAATCAGAGTGGATGGCTTCAACTGTGATTCTTAGCTGCTCACCTTTTTTATTTTCTACGATCCATAATGCCACCGTTGTCTGCGCGTCCATCTGTGCTTTTACTTGTGCATCGTCAAGCTCGGCTACTGGTACTTCTGTTTCTGTGAGAGTACATGGCGGTGTCATCCAGTTGAGTGGTTTATACGCACGATCATCTGCATGGATTGAAACTGAACCATCAGCTTTGATCATGATAAGCCGATCAGCCATCGGCAGGTGTGCTTCAAGACGACCGACATAATCCACTGAACAACGAGCAATGACTAAACGCATTCTTTAGACCTTAACTGCAGATAAGCAAATATAGCGCACCCCACGCTGAACTTGGCACAGGATTACTTTTGCGTATTATCTTTACCGATTCTACGAAGTAAATCTTTAGGATTCATTTTATCCATACGCGAACTGGGTGCCGCCTCTACCCAAGCGGTGAAAGCCATTTCTGCATGGGGACTGCATACTAATTCATAGTCTTGTCCGTGGTGTGAAAACTGAACAATTTTATCACCAAATAAAAAAGAGTCCTCACGATTAGTTACATCACGATGACCCTTAATAACTACATGCGTACGCTCAAAGAGCATATCTGCTAGCGGTGCGATAGAACGCAACATGAAATAGTGCAAGCTATCCCCATGATAGCGAAAAAGACCATGACGCCAGCCATGCGTACCAGTGGCAGGAAGGCGACGCAAAATAACTGGTGTACCTTTAGAACGCAAAGTTAAGAAACGCCATGCGGCAAATACTACAAAAAATAGGGCGATAATACCCAGTGCAATAAATACGTACTTCACAGGCGAAACGCATCCTTAACACAGAGGGACTGATGGGTGATGTGTTCAGATTTTAATCCATAATACTACTTCGCCTTCTAAAAAACAGAATTACTTTCTAAAATGTGGAACGTATCACTATCCAGCTAGAATGACCTGAAAAAGCAAAGGCGGCATGACTCCCATAAGAGGAATCATGCCGCCAATACATGAACTACGTGAACACTGTCGCAGGTGTAGGTTATACTCCTGCGCTTCGACGGACAGCTTTTAGTTCAGCTTCAGCACGAGCTTTAGATAGTGCATCACTAGACTGCAAATTCGCTTCTGCTGATGTGGTGTCAACCTCATCAGACCAAATAGCGTATTCGGCAAGCACAGTGATTTTATCTGCAGAAACAGAGATGAAGCCACCTTGAACAGCAGCAACAAGTTTGCTGCCATCCACAGGAGTAACCGTCACAATGCCATTTTCGGCTAGTTGCCCTAGAAATGGCACGTGACCAGGCTGCACGCCGAGTTCGCCTTCTGTGGTTTGTGCGGTAACAATGCTAGCGTGTCCGCTCCACAACACACGTTCCACAGAGACTATTTCAACGGTGATGTCAGCCATGTCCGTTCCTCCCCTACTTCTCAGTCAATTTCTTGTATGCAGCTTCGACGTCGTCCAAACCACCTAGACCGTTAAAGGCCTGCTCAGGGTAGTGATCGAAATCGCCATTGCAAATGCGCTCGAAAGCGTCGATGGTATGAGAAAGCGGCACATAAGAACCTGGGATACCAGTGAACTTCTCTGCAACGAAGAAGTTCTGACCCAAGAAACGCTCAAGGCGACGAGCACGCTGAACAGTGATCTTATCCTCTTCAGAAAGCTCATCCATACCAAGAATGGCGATGATGTCCTGAAGTTCTTTGTTCTTCTGCAAGATGTGGATAACTCGCTGCGCAACCTCGTAGTGACGCTCACCAACGATACCTGGCTCAAGAATACGAGAGGTAGATGTTAGTGGGTTCACCGCTGGGTAAATACCCTTGGAAGCAATAGAACGGTCAAGCTCTGTGGTTGCATCCAAGTGAGCGAATGTGGTTGCTGGGGCTGGGTCGGTGTAGTCATCAGCAGGAACATACACAGCCTGCAAAGAGGTAATGGACTTACCCTTTGTAGAAGTAATGCGCTCCTGTAGAACACCCATCTCATCAGCCAAGGTTGGCTGGTAACCCACGGCGGAAGGCATACGGCCTAGCAGCGTGGATACCTCAGAACCTGCCTGGGTGAAACGGAAGATGTTGTCGATGAACAACAGCACGTCCTGGTGCTGAACATCGCGGAAGTACTCCGCCATTGTCAGACCAGAAAGAGCTACACGCATACGAACTCCTGGTGGCTCGTCCATCTGACCGAATACCAAGGCGGTATCCTGAAGCACACCCATTTCTTCCATTTCAAGGAAGAGGTCAGTACCCTCACGAGTACGCTCACCAACACCTGCGAATACAGATGTACCGGAGAACTCACGAGCGATACGGGTAATCATCTCCTGGATAAGAACGGTCTTACCCACACCAGCACCACCGAACAGACCAATCTTTCCACCCTTTACGTATGGGGTAAGAAGGTCGATCACCTTAATGCCAGTTTCCAAAATCTCGGTTTTACCTTCGAGCTGGTCGAATGGTGGTGGGTCGCGGTGGATACCCCACTGCTCACCATCACGGCCTAGACCTGGCTGGTCAAGACAATCACCTAGCGCGTTGAAAACGTGTCCTTTCACAACGTCACCAACTGGCACGGAAATTGGCTTACCAGAATCAGTTACCTCAGCGCCGCGGACAAGTCCGTCGGTAGGCGCCATGGAAATGGTACGCACGAGGTTGTCACCCAAGTGCTGGGCTACCTCAAGCGTAATGGTCTTTGCAACTGCCTCGAGAGTTACCTCGACAGTCAGCGCGTTATACAGTGCCGGCAGCTCGCCGCGTGGGAATTCCACGTCGACGACCGGACCGATGACGCGCACAACGCGACCCGCGACAGACGCGGTTTGCGTGTTCTGCTCTGTAAGAGCTGTGGTCATAATCTAGTCACTTTCTGCGCTTTCGGCGAGCGCACCAGCGCCACCGACAATCTCTGTGATTTCCTGGGTAATTTGTGCCTGACGAGCCTGGTTAGCCACACGTGAAAGATCCTTAACCAATGCAGTAGCATTATCGGTCGCAGATTTCATCGCATTACGACGAGATGCAGATTCCGAAGCAGATGCTTCTAAGAACATTGCATACAAGCTGCGGGATACATACTGTGGCAATAATGCAGACAGCAAAGTATCCGCATCAGGCTCAAACTCTACATCTGACTCTGGTGTACCAGATGTCTTATCGTGACGATCGATTGCACTATCTGTGTGATCGCTCGTCTCAATAACTGGTTCGATGGGCAGCAGTTGGAAAGCACGAGGGGTTTGGGTAAGCATTGACTCAAACTCAGTGTAGACCACATGAACTTGGTCAAAGCCTTTAATGCCGTTTCCTTCTTCAGCAGTTAAGCCCTCGCACCACTGTGTGGTTCCCTCAGACGTTGCAGTGAATCCATCAATGAGATGATGGCGAACGTCGTGAGTACCACTCCACGTCGGATCCTGGGAGAAACCTGTCCAAGCACCTGCGACTTCTTCGCCGCGGAACTTATAATAAGCAACTCCCTTATTTCCTGTGACGTAGCGGACAACCTCATAGCCGGTTTCTTCAAGCAATTTCTGCAACTCAGCAGCTTTCTTGAAGACATTGTAGTTGTACCCACCAGCCATGCCGCGATCACTCGATACTACAAGAATAGCTGCGCGGTTACCGCCTTCTCGTTCACGTAGCATCGGATGATCCAAAGAACTAGCTGAGGCCAAACGCTCCATCACATTGTGGATCTCGGTGGCGTAAGGCAATGAAGCCTCGACCCGTGCCTGCGCTTTAGTAATGCGAGATGTCGCAATAAGCTCTTGCGCTTTAGTAATCTTCTTTGTTGAGTTCACCGATTTAATTCGGTCACGCAATTCTCGAAGATTTGCCATGGATCTTTCGCCTCCCTTCTTTCCTAATTGATGGCTCTAAAATAAAGTCTTAAAACTTTACTTCTTCACCTTTAGCTGGTTCTTTTGTACGTCACCTGCAGCAAGCGCATCAACCTCAGGTTCATTGATAACAACAGTGCCATCAGTGGTCTGGAAAGAACGCTTGAACTTATCGGTAGCAGCAACCAGAGCATTCTGAGAGTCCTCAGAAAGCTGTGCACCACCAGCGATTTGCTCGAAAACTTCAGGTGTTGTGGAGTGAAGATTCTCAATCAACTCTGACTCAAAGCGACGGATGTCTTCGACGGGAACAGAATCGAAGTGTCCATTACCAGCAAGCCAGATTGACACAATTTGATGTTCAACAGTCTGTGGTGAGTTCTCAGATTGCTTGAGCAATTCCACGAGACGAGCACCACGATCAAGCTGAGCTTTCGACGCAGGATCAAGGTCAGACGCGAAAGTAGCGAAAGCCTCAAGATCACGATATGCAGCAAGATCAAGACGCAAGGAACCAGAAACTTTCTTCATGCCCTTTGTCTGTGCAGCACCACCAACACGAGAAACCGACACACCAACGTTAATCGCAGGACGAACACCCTGGTTAAAGAGATCGGACTCAAGGAATACCTGACCATCAGTAATAGAAATTACGTTGGTAGGAATGAAGGCAGATACATCGTTCGCTTTGGTTTCGATGATTGGCAGCGCGGTCATAGAACCAGCTCCCATATCGTCGGAAAGCTTAGCTGCACGTTCTAGCAAACGAGAGTGCAAGTAGAAAACGTCACCTGGGTATGCTTCACGTCCTGGTGGGCGACGAAGAAGCAAGGAGATAGCACGGTATGCCTCAGCCTGCTTAGTCAAATCATCATAGATGACCAATACGTGATTGCCCTGGTACATCCAGTGCTGTCCCAATGCTGCACCTGCGAAAGGCGCAAGCCACTTGAAACCAGCAGAATCAGAAGCAGGTGCTGCCACAATTGTGGTGTACTCCAATGCACCATGCTCTTCTAGGGTTTTACGGACAGCGGCAATTGTTGAGCCTTTTTGACCAATAGCAACATAAATACAACGAACTTGTTTGTTCTTGTCGCCAGACTCCCAGTTAGCCTTCTGGTTCAAGATGGTATCGATGCATACAGCAGTCTTACCAGTCTTACGGTCACCAATGATCAACTGACGCTGACCACGACCAATAGGGGTCATTGCGTCAATAGCTTTGATACCGGTCTGCATTGGCTCTTCCACTGGCTGACGCTGCAAAACAGTTGGTGCCTGCAACTCAAGCACACGGTTTTCTTCAGCTTCAACAGCACCAAGCCCGTCAATGACCTGACCCAAAGGGTTGATAACACGACCAAGGAAATTATCCCCGACCGGAATCGAAAGGACTTCTCCAGTCCGCTTAACTTCATCGCCTTCTTTAAGGCTTTCATAGTTGCCCAAGACTACGACACCAACGCGATCGGTATCGAGGTTCTGAGCGACGCCAATTACGCCACCTGGGAACTCAAGCAGCTCATTCGCCATAACAGATGGAAGTCCAGATACCTGGGCAATACCATCGGCTGCCGAAATCACCACGCCAACCTCCTCACGGGAGGCCTCCGCGGAGTAGCTCGAGGTGTAGTTCGCAATCGCGCTACGGATCTCGTCGGAGGAGATCGTAAGCTCCGCCATGTTCTTCCTGCTCTCGGTTGTTTCTTCCAGCAATTTCTATTCTTAACTATTAGTGTGTTGTCGTGTTAGACAAAATTCGCACGTAGACGTTCAATCTTTCCAGAAGTTGATCCATCTATTACTTCATCGCCAACTCGGATAATCATGCCACCGAGGAGGCTGGGATCAACCTCAGAGTGGATGTTCATCGCACGACCATAAATCTGCTCTAGCTTATTCGCCAATGAGTCATTTTGTGCACCACTGAGTTCTGTAGCAGACACCACAAAAGCAACATCGCGCCCCTGCAATGCAGCAGCTTTCTTCGATAATGCATTGATATCATCAATAACATTGTGCTCAGTGCGACGCGTTACCTGCAAAGCAAGTGCTTCAGTTACCGCAGTAACCTTGCCATAAAGAACACTTGCAAATAACGCACTCTTTCGTTGTGGATCTGCGCTGCGATCATCAAGCAGAAGAGTCAATTGTGCTTCTTTGCCCAAGAGACGAGACAAACGGAAGAGTTCTTCTTCTACTTGCCCAATCTGCCCTTGAACTTCTGCTGATCGCAATAGTGCATGGCGACCTAATTCGACCAAACCAGCACGGAACTCGCGAGGAGTAGACCACTCGAGACTTGCTGCAGTGATGAGCACTTCAAGAGTAGTCTGTGAGACTTTACCGGCAAACACAGCAGAGATGAGACCCGAACGTTGCTGAGCTGTGCGTGATGAATCTGCAACGGCAATGCGTAAACGACGATCGCCTTCCAAAACATCAACAACATCAAAAAGCTCAGCGCCAGTCTGGGCGGCAATAGCTACAGCATTTTCATTCCCCTGCAATGCAGTATCAATATGGGAAGAAACCTGAGCTAGTGCCTCACGGCTCGCTGTATGCATTGTGCTCACTTTCCTGTTGCGCTAACGGTGTCTAGACCAGACAAGAACTGATCAATGGTCCCTGAACGTTTTACGTCGTCAGAGAGTTGTTCTCCGAGCAAACGCTCAGCCAAAGAAATCGAGTTCTGACCCATTTCACGACGTAGCTCTGCAACAACCTGCTCACGCTGAGCAGCAAGTTGCTTTTCGCCAGATTCAATAATTCGGTTGCTCTCTTCGATAGCTTTCGCTTTGTATTCAGCTTCAATTTGCTTACCCCGCGCACGGGCTTCATCACGAATTTCAGCTGCCTCAGCGCGTGCATCAGCAAGTTGAGCATTGTACTTCTCAAGAGCCGCTTTCGCCTCAGCTTGTGCTACTTCAGCACGCTGAATACCACCTGCGATCCGGTCCTCACGTTCGGAAAGAACTTCCTTAAACTTCGGTAACACGAAGTAAGTGAATAGTGCCCCTAGGACAATAAGCACAACGATAGACCAGACGATGTCGTAAGTAGCAGGTAGAAGAACACTATTTGAGCCTTCTTCTGCGGCTAGAAATTGAATGACGTTCGTCATGTATCTGTAGCTTTCGTGTTGTAATGATTAGAAGATAAAAGCGCCGATGAAGCCCAAAAGACCCAAAACCTCGGCGAAAGCGATAGCCAAAATCATAGCGGTACGAAGCTGACCAACCATCTCAGGCTGGCGTGCCATACCCTCAACAGTTTTACCACCGATGATACCGATACCGATACCAGGACCAATGGCAGAAAGACCGAAACCGATACCAGCGATGCTACCTTCAATTCCACCAGCGTTTCCTGCTGCCAAAATGATTTCATTCATGAGAAAAAGTTCCCTTTCTATAAGTCAGATATTTACCTGACAAATACTTCAATACTATAGAGATTTGTGATCCGCAAGGGATGCACTGGTTGCTCATCAGTGTTCATCTGCATGAAGCGATAATTCAATGTACACAGCGACCAACAAGGCGAAAATATACGCCTGCAAGAAGATCACTAGACACTCAAAGAGTGTCATAAGTACACCAAAAACAATGGTTACTGCGGACATTGCAGTCCAGCCATTTAACTGCCAGAAGAAGAAATTTGTCGCAGAGAAAATAAGCACGAGGATGACGTGTCCTGCGAGCATATTAACCATAAGACGAATAGCTAACGATACTGGACGAACAATAAATGTAGATATGAACTCCAGTGGAATAACAAGAAAATAGACCAGGAATGGCAAATGCGGAATTACCACTGATGATCGTATGTACTTGAAGAAACCGTATCGTTTAACTCCGGCATAAATGAAAGCTATATATCCAAATGCCGCCAGCACAATTGGCATACCAATACGAGCATTAGGCGAAATGTTAAGGAATGGAATAACCGAAGGGATATTCATAATAAACACAATGAAGAAAATGGTGGCAATTACCGGAAGGAAACGACGTCCTTCTTTCTTACCTAAAATATCTTCCGCAATGTGAATACGTACAAAATCCAAGAAAAACTCGGCTAGATTCTGCAAACCAGAAGGAACAAGCTTTGGATTGCGCATTGCTATAGCAAAAAAAGCGCCCAAAACCACTGCCATCAGCAGACGGACAAACATCAAGCGGTCGATCTGGAACCAACCGCCAGCCACATCAGTAAACCAGAAGGCATCCGGGAAAAATTCGTGATCAATGTTGGGTGTATGAAATTCACCCTTCATCGACAGTGTTATAACGCTCAGCGTTCTCTCCCGTGTTCGGGCCGTGAAAAAATTTCACGGTGCGATGGACGTCTAAAATCTCACTGTCATCACCATGGATTCCGTCGCACATCAGCACGGTAACAACAGGGACACTTCCCAGAGCCCTTTTTACTCACCTGCAAGCATGGAGTACACACAGCAGACCTACAAAAACCCTGAGTAGTCCATCGATTAGATTAGCAGGCATTTTAGTTAAATATCTATTCCATGCCAGGACTTTTTGGAGCAAAACCTTTAGCTGGCATCACAATTAGCCTTTAGCGGGGAAAACGTATGACTGTAAGTTCAATCACAGCAATAAGAATAGAGTCACTTACCCCCGCATCATCCCCCCGCCGCGATAGCGCCGATAAGGAAACTCACTGTGTATAGGTAGTCTTGGAACGCAAAATCGACATGACTTCTACGCCTAATGTCACTGCCAAAGCAATGAAGGTAGTAGTCACAAAAGCACCTCGATGATAAAAGGTCAGATCACGGATAAGCACCATAACAACAAAGAGAAGCACCATTTTCAGCAACCAACTACCGAGGATAATGCCCACACTAAGCTGCGGTGCAACATAAGCACTCACCCAACCACTCAGCATCGTAAAAAGGGTAAAGCCGCCACCAATGGCACCACCGATAAGCACAGCCCACACGCCTGGCATACCTGCAGCAATTCCCCACACGATCAAAGAAAGGACAATAATGCCCGCTAAAGCTATAAGCCCTCGACGAACCGCCATGGCATATGGCTTGCGTTGGTCGTCGTAAGGCGATAATCGTGCAGCAGCTGAAGAAAGGATAGATTCTGTATTTTCTTGAGACACAAAGACTATCTTACAGTCCAAAGGTCACGATGTATTTTTAGCAGCTTGTTTTTGTCGAATATGTACGGGATACCAGGTAAAGAAAATAGCGACGGCGATAGCAATAACAATGGCACCGACTGCATAAAAAGGCGGCACGATCGAAAAGGACACCGCACCAAAAGCAGCAACCGAAACCCACAAGTAAAGCAACAACGCCACTCGCCTATGTGTATGCCCCAAAGAAAGCAAACGATGGTGCAAGTGCTTCTTATCTGGCATAAACGGCGATTGCCCCTTGCCTACTCGACGAACCACTGCCATGACCAGATCCAACATAGGAACAAACACTGCTGCTATCACTACGATAATGGGCGACATCAACGCAATTAAATCTGCAGTGCCATAGAGCCCCATATTGATCTTCCCACTGGCCGATGTAGCTGCTGCTGCCAGCAACAAACCAATGAGCATCGCACCTGAATCTCCCATGAAAATGCGAGAAGGCTCAAAATTATGTGGCAAAAATCCTGCACAAATTCCCACCAAGGCAGCAGCAATGATTGCTGGTGGATAGGCAGAAACCATGCCTCCTTGGTCGTGGAGAATAATCATAGAAAAAACTAAAATAGCAAGCCCGGCTATCATTCCCAGACCAGCCGCAAGACCATCAAGTCCGTCAATGAAATTGATGGCGTTGATCAACGTAACAGTAAAAAGCACTGTGATAATTGTGGAAAAAAATTGATCCAAAAGTACCGTGGTACCGCCACCAATGGGGATATAGAGCAAAGTCCAGGTCAGACCAAGCAAACTCATGATAAGTGCACCCAATAGTTGCCCCACCAGCTTTGTCAACGCATCAAGATCCCATAAATCGTCCAAGACACCAACGACAACAATGACAAAAGCAGACCAAAGCACTGCACTCATTTCTGGGGTAATCGGTTGGAAACCACGAGTAAGAGCTGGCAATTGTTGCGCCAAAAACACTGCACCAATAAAACCAGAAAACATGGCAACCCCACCTAAACGCGGCTTAGGCTGTTCATGCGCATCACGTTCTCTGATCTCATTGAGAATGCCGTACCTGACCATGACATATCTAATTATGCCAGTAGCAAGATACGTCAAAGCTGCTGCCACTAATAGAACGAGAGCAAGCTCACGCATTGGCACACCAGCAACACCCGATCCCATTTAGGTCAGACTCTCCGGATCACGATTGAGCACTTGGGCAATGCGCTGCTTACTAATAGCTCCCTCACGCAAAATAACAGGGTGGTCACCAGATAAGTCGACAATAGTGGAGGCAACTCCCACCGGAGTAGTACCACCATCAAGATAAACATTGACCGCTGCCCCAAGTTGTTGCTGAGCTTCTTCGACGGTTGTCGCTGGTTTTTGCCCAGACACATTTGCACTCGACACTGCCATTGGTCCAGTCTCACGCAACACTTCTATGGCCACTGGGTGCAAAGGCATACGGAGCATGACCGTGCCACGGGTATCGCCCAGATTCCACGGTAGACTAGGAGCTTGCGGCACCACTAGAGACAGGCCACCTGGCCAAAATGCTTCCACTAATGTTTCTAGCTGCTCATCATAATGAGCGACCAAACCACGCACAGTATCCCAGCTGCCAATAAGCACTGGCACAGGCATATCAGGCCCACGTCGTTTAGTACTGAGTAGTTTTGCGACAGCATCATTATCGAAAGCATCACAGCCCAAACCATAAAGTGTATCGGTAGGCATAACGATCAACCGTCCACTTTTCACGGCGCTTACTGCTGTTCTAATACCAGTTGCGCGAGTGTGTGCATCAGCACAATCATAAACTCTACTCATAACGTTTTGTACCCAATTATTGCTTTCAACACTTAAGACCTGAACAATGCTCACGTCTGATTCATATTGGTCTATCTGCTTATCATAACAGTTTGACCTGACTTAACAATGCACTCAACTACGCTTAGCCAGAATAAAGCGATCAATACCTGCTAAATCCTTGAGCACACGTATGTCCTGAGACAACCCAGTAGCACTCACACATTCCCGTACTGCTGCACTAGTAGTGTCGTCATGTTCAATACCGCATAATCCACCTGGTTTCAGTAGCTGCATCATACGCATGACCATGCCGTTAATCACGGTCATGCCATCTGCACCGGAAAAAACGGCATGATGTGGGTCGTGATAGACCTCTGGTTGTAAGCAGTTGCTTTCTGGTACATAAGGCGGATTACTCACGATGAGGTCAAAGGTAGAGTCTTGACCTTTTAGTAATTCTGGGTCACAGACATCTGCATGGCACAAACTAACGTGTTCCGGCACATTTTTCCGTGCCCACTTTAAGGCTCGCTCATCTTTATCGACTGCCACAATACTTACATTCGGACAATAATGCGCAATGTAGGCCGACAAAGCTCCAGAGCCAGTACACAAATCAGCAACTTTCATGTGCTTATTGCCAATCTGGCGCACAGCCCAATCTGCCAATACCTCTGTCTCCGGTCGCGGAATAAAAACCCCTGGACCAACAGCAAGACTGAGCGGACCAAACCATGCTGTTCCTAGAATATGCTGCACAGGAATGCGCTGAGCACGCTGGGCAACATGAGCAAAAAACTGTGTCGGCATAAGCGCTGTTGCATGGAGTCTTACTTCTAAAACAGCACACCCCAATGCCTCAGCAGCAAAAATAAGTGCATCCTGCTCAGGAGTTTCAATACCAGCTCGAGTAAATACTGCTATGGCTTCTTTGAGAGCTTGTGCCACATTCGAGCCGGAAGTCAAAACCGTATCCGGTATGTGCGACCCAACCATTTTCACTATCAACCCCTATCCCAACACAAAAGGTACTGAGCATTAGTGCCCAGTACCTCATTGGATCGGTTATTATTCCGCTTCCAAACGTTGTGCTCGTTCATCAGCCTGTAGTGCAGTAAATAAATCATCCAAATCGCCGCCAAGCACAGAATCAAGGTTATTTGCTTTATAACCAATGCGATGATCGGCAATACGATTCTCCGGCCAATTGTAAGTGCGGATACGCTCGGAACGATCAATAGTACGAATCTGTGCTGCTCGACCTTCCGCTGCCTGTGCATCAGCTTCAGCCTCAGCCATTGCTTGCAATCGCGCAGATAATACCTGCATAGCACGTGCTTTATTCTGAATCTGTGAGCGTTCCTTTTGACAGGTCACCACAATTCCAGTAGGTAAATGCGTAATACGCACAGCTGAGTCAGTAGTGTTAACGCCTTGACCACCCTTACCTGATGAGCGATAAACATCAATGCGTAAATCTTTTTCATTGATCTCAACTTCCCCGACCTCATCGGGCTCTGGATAAACCAACACACCAGCGGCTGAAGTCTGGATGCGACCTTGAGATTCTGTCACAGGAACACGCTGTACACGGTGCACCCCGCCCTCAAACTTAAATACGCTCCATGCGCCATCACGTGAAGGTTGCTTTGAGCGAATAGACATCGTGAGGTCTTTGACACCCCCCAGATCCGATTCTGAGAGATCTAAAATCTCAGTGCTAAACCCATGTTTTTCAGCATAACGCTGATACATTCGTACTAAGTCGCCAGCAAAAAGTGCTGCCTCCTCACCACCAGCTCCAGCTTTTACCTCCATAAAAATGTCATCACCATCATGGGGGTCACGAGGAGCCAAGAGATCAGCCAGCTTTTCTTCGCTTTCGACGACCAACTGCTCCAAACGCGTAACTTCTTCAGCAAACTCATGATCCTCATGTGCCATTTCTTTGGCATCTGCTAGATCTGCACGCGCCTGCACAAGAACATCATTGACTTTGATAATAGGCTGGAGCTCTGAATAGCGTTTTGACAGCTTGCGGAAGAGTTGCTGATCCCCCATAGTTTCTGGATCTGCCATTTGGGCTTCAATGCCTTGATACTCAGAAACTATGTCATCAACTGCAGAAACCTGAGCTGCCACTTAGTCCTCCTCGTTATCTTCAGCCATTGGAGTTGAGGTAGCAACTTGCATGAGGAACTCGCCATTATTCTTCGTCTTCTTGAGTTGCTTAATCAGCAAATCAATAGCTTGCTGTGGCTCAAGAGCAGAGAGAATACGACGCAATTTGTGCATAATGCGTGCTTCTTCTGGTGCCAAAAGCAACTCATCCTTACGAGTACCAGAAGGATTAACATCCACCGCTGGGAACACCCGACGCTCGGAAATTTTACGATCGAGTTTCAGTTCCGCATTACCAGTACCCTTGAACTCCTCGAAAATGACTGTGTCACCAGCAGAACCAGTTTCTACCATTGCAGTGGCGATGATGGTGAGCGAACCACCATTTTCGATATTGCGCGCCGCTCCCAAGAATCGCTTTGGTGGATAAAGGGCATTAGAATCCACGCCACCAGACAAAATACGACCAGAAGCAGGCGAGGAATTATTGTAAGCACGTCCCAAACGAGTAATCGAATCAAGAAGTACGACAACGTCACGGCCTTGCTCCACCAAACGCTTTGCACGCTCAATAGCCAATTCGGCAACAGCGGTGTGTTCGCTAGGTGGACGGTCAAAGGTAGAAGCAATAACTTCTTCACCTTTAACATTGCGTTTCATGTCAGTAACTTCCTCAGGACGCTCGTCGACAAGCACAACCATGAGATAGCACTCTGGATTATTTGTCTTAATCGCATTCGCGATATTTTGCAAAATAGTTGTTTTACCCGCTTTAGGTGGGGAAACAATCAAAGCACGCTGCCCTTTACCGATTGGCATAATCAAATCAATCACACGTGTGGTAAGAATATGTTTTTCTGTTTCCAAGCGTAAGCGTTGATTTGGATAAAGCGGAGTCAATTTAGCAAACTCTGGGCGAGCTTTCGCTTCTTCAACACTAACTCCATTAATAGTATCCACGTTAACCAATGGATTATATTTTTGGCGACTACGTCCACGTCCACCCTGATGATTATCATTATGAACGCGTACCTGCCCAGTTACTGCGTCACCAGCACGCAAACCAAAACGGCGAATAACCTGTGTACTTACATAAGCATCAGCAGGCCCTGCATGGTAATCAGTAGTACGTAAGAAAGCAACATTGTTGTCGATGATGTCGAGGATACCGGCAACATTTTGTAATACTTCATCTTCACGTGTCTCGTTCGTGTCGGTGTCACGGTCACGATCACGTCCACGACGATTCCTGCGGTTACGACGCTCACCACGCTCTCGACGGCGCTCCTGACGCTCCTCAGCAGCATTATCGTGTGACGCATTCTCCTGCTGCTGTGCTGCTTCCTTCTCCTCAGTTGGCTCAGCAGAATTATCTGCCTCACGCTGAGCCTTTATTTCACGATGCTCTCGACGTGCCCGGTTTCGACGTGCTCGTCGTGCGGCAGAACGTGATTCATACCGTGGCTCTTCTGAGTCAGAGTTTTGTGCATTCTCATCTGCTTTTTCTGCTACATCTGTGGTTTCCACATCGTGAGCAGAATGATCAGCTGTTTCTTCTGCTTTAGCACGCACTGCACGACGGCGAGAAGTTGCTTTACGTGGTTGTTCACCAGCATCTTGAGTATCCTGAGCTGGCGTACTTTCTGATTCAGTGCTGTCATTTATTTGTGCAGTGTTTTTTGCCACTCGACGGCGACCACGCTGCTGTGTTGGCGGTGTTTGCGGTTGTGATTCTTCTTTTACTTCTTGCGTAGCCTTTGCCGCAGTACCAGCCCCCTGTGCACCATTAATCGCGGCGATAAGATCACCTTTACGCAGTGCTGAAACTCCTTTAAGTCCCATTTCAGCAGCAATTTTACGTAGCTCTGGAAGACGCATTGCCGCTAAGTTGCGCTGCGCGCCATTATCTGTACCAGTCACAGATGTCCTTTCATGTGCTCACGCCATGCTGAGAGGTTGTCGCGGCATTATTTTCGGCGAAATACATGGGTTCCATGATTCCACACGAGCCCCCACACCGCCCAGACCTATGGCAGTAGCATTTTAGGGAAATATTTAGTCGATCGTTTGACATGGAAAGTCAAAGCTGTGGAAAAGAGAAAGTCATAATGGCGAAGAATTGGCGGTAAGAAAACTGATATACCCACCAGAAAAACTTCTGACTTATCTCACCGCTTGGCAGTGTAACACATATTCACGCTCCAAGCGAGAAACATTCAGAAAAACAAAGAACTATTGCGTTCGACACGGGATGACGAGAAGATAATTCACCACCTGTGCGTCGATAAGCTAATGCCTGCCTTTCTCACTAAACTAGGTAAATATGCTGTCCACAATGCAAGATCTCCCGTTGAACCTTTCTCGAATCTTGACACATGGTTCCACCCTGCTGGGCGAGACAAAAGTCACCACGTGGGAAAATGACACAACCCACGAAACTACCTTTGCCCACATCGGCGCTCGGGCTGCTGCATTAGCGCATGCACTCAGAGATGAATTGGGTATCGACGCAGATCAACGTGTGGGCACCTTAATGTATAACTGCGCTGAACATTTAGAAACCCTTTTTGCAGTTGCCTGTATGGGAGCCGTATTTAATCCACTCAATAAGCAACTCATGAATGACCAGATACGGCATATCATTAACCACGCACAGGATCAGGTCATTATTGCCGACCAGCGCATGGCAAAACAATTGGGCACCATCCTGGCGCAAGGATGCCCCACTGTGAAATATGTAGTATTCATCGGCAGCAATGATATCAGTGCTGCTGTAGCGCATATTCCAGAAAATATCATCTGCTATTCCTATGAGGCTCTTCTCGACGGCAGATCCACAGACTATAAATGGCCAGTGCTTGATGAAAATACCGCTGCTGCATTATGCTATTCCACTGGTTCTAGCGGTGCACCAAAAGGAGTTGCGTACTCTCATCGCTCCTTATACTTGCAATCATTAAGTCTGCGTACCACAGATTCCATGGCTATCACGCACGGGCAATCATTCCTATGCTGCGTACCTATCTACCATGTTTTATCTTGGGGAGTGCCTATTGCAGCTTTCATGTCTGGCACCCCGCTCGTCTTTCCCAGTGTCAATGTTTCCCCGGCATCATTGGCAAAGGTCATTGCCGCTACTCACCCACGTTCTGCGCATGGCGTGCCAACAATCTGGATTCAGCTCATGGTGCACTACATGCATAATCCACCAGAGCGCATGAGCTTACAAGAGATTTTCGCAGGTGGTTCGGCTGTGCCACCCATGCTTATCACATTGTGGGAAGAACATTATGGTGTGGATGTTGTTCATGTGTGGGGAATGACAGAAACCTCTACAGCAATCACTGTTGCACGGCCGCCTTCTGGAGTATCCGGACAAACACGCCTGACCTATCGAGAAAGCCAAGGGCGATTCCCCGCGTCTATCGAATATCGCGTGGTTAACGATGGAGAAATCGTAAGCTCCACCGACCGGCACCAGGGTGAGATCCAAGTCCGAGGGAATTGGGTTACTGGCAGTTATTATCACTCACCCACCACAGACGCTGATGGCATTGCTGCATTATTCAGGAATGAACCTGTCGACGATGGTCCTGAACAATTCACTCTCGACGGTTGGCTACGCACCGGAGATGTCGGTTCAGTAACCTCAGACGGATTTTTAACAATCCACGACCGAGCACGAGACGTTATTCGCTCTGGTGGTGAATGGATCTATTCGACGCTACTGGAGAACGAAATTATGGCAGCGCCAGAGGTCGTAGAGTGCGCAGTCATTGGCCACCCAGACGAAAAATGGATGGAACGCCCATTGGCAGTAACAGTCTTAGCCAAAGGAATCGATGCCAATGCCGAAACTGCTGCACTGCTACGCGATAAAATGCGTAATGCATTCCCAGCGTGGATGCTCCCGGAATACTGGACTTTTGTGGACTCCATCGACAAGACTTCAGTAGGAAAATTCGACAAAATAGACCTACGCAAACATCTCAATGATGGTGATTTCCAGGTCATTGCGTTGCCTGGTCCAGGGCATAAAGCTGGGAATAAAAGTTAAGAAAACCGCTCCACGCTCACTGGCTCTGCTACGTCTAAAGACAGAACCCGCAAGCCCTCATCACGTGCTTGATCTAAAATTTTCTCATCTATTGGTGTAGTAGAAAGCACCATGATGGTTGGTCCCGCACCAGATAAATATGCAGCATAGCCTTTATTGCGTAGGCGATTCACCCATTCAGCGGTAACTGGCAAAACATCAGCGCGATAAGGCTGGTGCAAACGATCCCTGGTCCCCTCCCACAATAATTCAGGGTGTTTTTGCAAGGCCACAGTCATCACTGCACAGCGCGATACATTAAACCGAGCATCAACATGGGTCACATCACTAGGCAGCACTCGACGCACAGCCTCAGTAGAAGCATGAAAATCTGGCACCAATGCTGTTGCTTTAATTTTTGGGTGAACGTCGATAGTAACTGCATGATATTGCGGTTGCGTACGACCATCTACCGGAACTTCTGTCCACGATACAACTGCAGCACCCAATACCGATGCCGCTGCATTATCCGGGTGCCCCTCAAAAGCCGAAGAAAGCTGCACAAGCTGCTGCTGTGTCAAAGGAAAACCAGCCAAACCATTAGCTGCACTCACCCCAGCCACTGCTGCAGCAGCTGAAGAACCAAGCCCCCTGGACTGCGGAATAGAATTATGGCAGACCACTTTAAGACCTGGCACCTGTGCCTGGGCACAACGTAAACCAGAACGAATTGCTTTGACTACAAGGTGAGAATCATCAAGAGGTAGTTCTCCTTCTCCCTCACCAGAAACTACTACTTCCAGCCCTTGCGCTATGACCTCCACTTCCACGGTGTCATACAGTGTCAGAGCTAACCCTAAGGTATCGAATCCAGGACCTAAATTGGCAGAGGAAGCTGGAACACGCACACGAACTTTTGTGCCTACAGGTATCTCAATGGGCATTTTATGCTCTTTCACTGGGTCACAAGGCGAATAACGCTGTTGATCTTCTTTACCGGTTCAAGCTGTTCCACCAAGGCTACAGTATGTGCCAAATCAGCTTCCCGAGCAGTATGCGTGACAAGAATCAGCCTTGAACTACCCGACTTTTCTTCCTGACGTACTGTGCGTAAAGAAATAGAGTGCTCCGCAAAAATCTTTGTAAGCAGCGCCAACACACCAATACGATCTTCAACTTCCATATCAATGTGATAGCAGGTAGGAACATCACCAAAACTTGCGATAGGCAAATTCGCATATGTTGACTCCCCTGGCGCACGCCCCCCAAACACTTTATTGCGCGCCGCACCAACAATATCGCCCAATACCGCTGACGCTGTAGGATTACCACCAGCACCATTACCATAGAACATGAGTCGACCAGCAGCTTCTGCCTCCACAAAGACTGCATTGAAAGACTTATCGACGCTTGCCAAAGGATGAGAACGTGGAATCAGAGTTGGATGCACTCTGGCCGAAATAGACTCATTACCTTCCTCATCAACAAGACGCTCACAAATAGCCAACAGCTTAATGATATTGCCTGCTTGTTTCGCTGCCAGGATGTCCTCAGCCGATATTTTACTAATACCCTCACAGTACACATCATCGGCAGTAACCCGGGTATGGAATGCTAAGGACGCCAAAATCGCCGCTTTGCTCGCAGCATCATAGCCCTCAACATCTGCAGTAGGATCTGCCTCTGCATAGCCAAGTCTCATTGCCTCAGCAAGCATATCGTCATAGGAAGCACCGGTAGAATCCATAGCATCCAAAATAAAGTTCGTGGTGCCATTGACAATACCAGCCACAGACTGCACTTGGTCACCCGCTAAAGAACGACGCAACGGACCTACCACAGGAATTGCCGCGGCAACGGCAGCCTCAAAGTACAAGTCCACCCCTGCCTCATCAGCAGCTTGCGCTAATTCTGCAGAATGTGCCGCTACAAGCGCTTTATTGGCAGTAACAACAGATTTACCACTGCGCAATGCTTGAAGAACCAACTCTCGTGGGTAGTCAATGCCGCCAATAACCTCGACCACAATATCGACATCATCACGAGACACCAAGAAGCGAGCGTCGTCGGTAAGCAATCCTAAGGAAGCGGCAAAGGAATCACGGTGTTTTTCCATGTTACTTACCGCAACACCTTTAACCTCTAAAGGACCGCCAGCCCGATGTGCAAACTCATCTGCATTTTCCTGCATAAGACGAAGCACTTGGCTACCAACCGTACCGTAGCCAAGTAATGCAACACCTACCGACTCTCCTGCACCTTTTCCAGGATTAAACTGCGCTTGTTGTGTCATGGTGATTTAGTTTAATCTGTTTAATCCACAAAGGCACAAATAAAACCTGATAGGCATAATCACGAGACTTCAAGAGCAAAGAAATCATCAACGGTTTCCCTGCGCAGCATTACAGTTACTTGCCCATCTTTGACGGAAAGCACTGCTGGGCGCATGAACATATTGTATCTACTCGATAAGGCATAACAATAAGCACCAGTAGCAGCAAAAGCGATATATTGCCCTGGTGTAATATCATCAGGCAGCTTGCGGTTACGCACCAAAATATCCCCTGATTCACAATGTGATCCCACTATCCGTGAATCTACAAGTTCCCCAGAGCAAAAACCATCAATCGCACGAACATCATATTCTGCTTCATACAACAGTGGACGCACATTATCAGACATACCACCGTCGACGGCAATATAACGGCGTTTATTTTTCTCCGCTACTGAAACATCTTTGATAGTCCCCACCGTGTAAATACTCACGGCACTCGGTCCTACTATTGACCGCCCCGGCTCCACCATAACACGTGGTGGCTTCACACCTAAGCGCTGAGCCGTATATGCCACCACGTCGATAAGCTCGCGTGCAATCGCAGCAACATCAAAAGGCGCCTCCTGCGCCTGGTACGCAATGCCAAAACCGCCGCCAAGATCGAGCACCTTCAAGACATCGGCACCAATTACCAAGGAGAGCTGCTGATAAAGCTGCAAAACACGCTCAGCTGCTAACTTAAATCCTTCTGCATCAAAAATCTGGCTTCCGATATGACAATGTAAGCCGCACAAAACCAGATTCTGTGCCTCATGGGCTTGCACTGCTGCCTGATATGCAGAACCAGATGCCAAGGAAAAACCAAACTTTTGATCTTCGTGACTCGTCGCAATGAACTCATGGGTATGCGCCTCAATTCCAGGCTTTACTCGAATCAGCACATCCTGGGTACGGCCACATTCTGCAGCAATCTCATCTAAGCGCCGTAATTCATAATAAGAATCAACGACAATTGTGCCTACGCCTAGACTAACGCACCTACGCAAAAACTCATCACTTTTGTTATTACCGTGTGCAGTAATATCCTCTGGCGGAAAATCAGCATGTAATGCCACTTCTAATTCTCCCTGAGAAGCAACATCAATATGCAGTCCCTCCTCATGAACCCACCGAGCAATTGTTGTAGAAATAAAAGCCTTCGACGCATAGTGCACATTGCTTGCGCCAAAAGCACGAGCCATGTCTTGACACCGGGAACGAAAATCCTGTTCGTCAATCACCATGAGCACCGTGCCATATTCTTTGGCAAGTTCAGGCAACGAGACACCCGCAATGCTCACACTGCCATCAGCTTCACGACGAGCATTACGCGGCCACACATGAGCAGGTAAAGCATTGAAATCGCCCATAAGTTACATCCTCTCTGGCGCAGAAACCCCTATGAGCCCCAAAGCATTAGCCAGCACCTGACGGGTTGCTGCTGCTAATTGCAAACGCGCATAATGAATATCCTGAGTTTGCTCGTCCTGCTTAGGCAAAATCTGGCAAGAATCATAAAAACGATGGAATGTACCAGCAAGATCTTCAGCATACCGAGCAATACGATGCGGCTCACGCAACTGGGCAGCTGCTTTCACAATTGCCGGGAACTCCCCTAAGGTACGAATAAGATCGCCCTCACGCTCATGAGTAAGGACAGAGAGGTCAGATACTGTACCTTCAGCCTGAGTCACCCCGATATCGGCAGCTTTACGCGCAATCGAACATAAGCGCGCATGGGCATATTGCACATAATAAACAGGGTTCTCATTAGTCTGCGCTGCCCATTGCCCTAGGTCAATGTCGATAGATGTATCCACAGAAGAACGCACCAAAGAATACCGTGCTGCGTCAATACCAATTGCCTCGACAAGATCGTCGAGAGTAACAACAGTACCCGCACGCTTAGACATACGCACCGGTGAGCCATCCTTGAGCAAATTGACCAACTGGCCAATCAGCACCTCAACCTGCTCAGGGTTATAGCCCATAGCTGCAGCTCCAGCACGCAAGCGGGAAATATATCCATGATGATCAGCGCCGAGCATATAAATGCACAAATCATGACCACGCTCGAACTTATCGGCCACATAGGCAATATCACCTGCAATATAAGCAGCATCACCATCAGACTTAATGACCACGCGATCTTTATCGTCACCATACTCAGTAGAACGCAGCCACCATGCACCATCTTTAAGATACAACTTGTCCGTATCCTTGAGCTTCTGTACCGCCTTATCGACGGCACCCGACTCAAATAATGAGTTCTCATGGAAGAACACATCAAAGTCAGTACCAAACTCATGCAATGACTCTTTAATATGCGCAAACATCATCTCCACACCAAGTGCGCGGAACGACTCATGCTTTTCCTGCGGCTGCTGTTCAAGAACCTGCGGATTGCGCTGCACAATCTCACGGGCAATATCGTGAATATACTCGCCACCATAACCATCCTCAGGGGTTGGCTCGCCCTGAGCAGCAGCAATGAGTGAAAACACAAAGCGATCGATTTGGCGACCATGATCATTAAAATAATACTCACGCGTAACTTTCGCACCACTAGCAGCAAGAATACGCCCCAAGGAATCACCAGCAGCAGCCCATCGCGCCCCACCAAGATGAATAGGCCCTGTAGGGTTAGCGGAAACAAACTCTAGATTAACACGCTGACCAGCATAAAGATCACTTGAGCCATAGTTATCCTTATACTCAAGAATCTGCGTCACGATTTGAGCCTGTGCCCCAGCAGCCAAACAGATATTAATAAAACCAGGACCAGCAATCTCTACTGTATCGATTGCTGAATGCCCTGACAGTGCGTCGGCAAGCAAAGTAGCAAAATCACGTGGTGGCAGACCCACTTTCTTTGCCACCTGCAAAGCAAGATTCGTAGCATAATCACCATGCGCAGCATTACGCGGACGCTCAACCGTAACCTGCTCAGGCAATGCAGCCGTGTCTAAACCTTTATCAGTTAAAACAGTAGTGGCTGTGTCTTTAATCAAAGTAGATAATTCTGCTGGTGTCATGACACAACAGTTTAGCTGATATTGACACTGATACCTATCTTGATACCTGCCCAAGCGTCAAGATAAAAGTTGTGCTATACAAGGATACATAGGGTTTTCATCAAATAGATCTTCAACGACTCAGATCACCTAGGAGAAAACATGAAGCGCTCCGAGATCGAAAAAACCAAAGCAATCGTAATAACAGTCTTTGCTATTACATCATTTTTGCTTGTGCTATGGGTGCATGACTACTCTATGGCATGGCTACCACTTATCCTCGGTGCCCTCGCAGGCTGGTTCTGGTGGAAAACCGACCACTTTTCTCATTAAAACCACTAAAGGTTAAAGATTGTGGCGCATAAACTACACAAATCGCGAAAACCTATCATCACAATCTTTCTCTATTTCGTCGTCGCCCTGCTTTCCCTTTCTGCTGTCTGTCTCATCTACAGCATTGCCAATTTTCAATCCTATGCCGACGCTTTTGCCGCTACACACCCAGATTCATTCCATAACATTGACGATAAAACAATCACACACAGAATCGTCTTCGCAGCATTAGTATTGAGATTTTTAGCAGCCCTAGGTTGGGTTGGTTCCTTTTTATATCTCAAACGCTTCCTGCTCCACCATGAAAAATATCGCACACTCGTGATGATGGGATACAGCATTGTTTCCGTCGGAGGGTTTATCTACCTAAGTTTCCATGCCGAGCTGCACATTATCGCAATAATACGAGTAATTCAGGTAGCAATCTCTCTTCTAATGCTATCTTTTCTTATTATCTCCGTCATTAAAGAGACATAAACTCTACCCAAGGAACTCGCCCATGAAAGTTGCACTCTTTTCTACGTGCATTGGAGACGCACTCTTCCCCGACGCGTCCAAAGCCACTGCAGTGATTTTATCAAGACTCGGCTGTGAAGTAATTTTCCCGCAAGAACAAACCTGCTGCGGACAAATGCATATCAACTCAGGCTATCAAAAAGAAACCACAGCATTCATTAAAAACTATGTCGAAGCATTTTCCGATAACTCCATTGATTATGTCGTAGCACCCTCCGGATCCTGCGTCGGAACAGTCAGAGAACAACATGAACGCGTTGCCCGTCGTTATGGTACTCAAGCCTTAGCCGACGGTGCGAAAACCACAAGCGCGAAAACATATGATTTGCCTGAATTTCTGATAGATGTTTTAGAAACTGACCAACTCGGCGCATTCTTCCCACACAAAGTCACCTACCACCCCTCCTGCCATGGATTACGGTTTATCAAACTAGGAGATCGCCCCTATCGACTACTAAAGAACGTCGAAGGCTTAGAACTCATCGACTTGCCCAATAGCGAAGAATGTTGCGGTTTTGGCGGCACATTCGCCCTCAAAAATGCAGCAACCTCAGCAGCAATGGTCACAGATAAAACCAGAAATATCGAAAGCACCGGAGCTGAATATATTACTGGGGGCGACTCCTCCTGCCTCATGAATATCGCCGGAGCACTCTCACGCAAACGTGCAGGAATTCGCGCAGTGCATATCGCAGAAATTTTAGCCTCAACCAAAAAACACCCGCTCAGCCCCACTTCTGCCATCTATAGCAAAGAGGATATGCTATGAAAATCTCCCTCGGCTCACCCACCATGCCACCACGTGCCTCTGAAAACAGTGAACTACGCTCCGAACACAACTTTGTATATGCCGCACAAACTGGTTTGAGCAATGCTACACAACGAGCAAACCTCAAGAAAGCCACCACGACTATTCGCGATAAGCGCCTGCGCGTCACCAATGAAAAAGAAGATTGGGAGCAACTTCGCCAAGCTGGCTCGGATATTAAACGTGATGTTGGAGCACGCTTAGACGAACTACTCCTCCAATTCGAGCATGCCGTTACCCAACGAGGCGGGCACGTACACTGGGCACGGGATGGGCAAGAAGCCTGCGAGATTATCACACGCTTAGTGCAAGAAACCGGTCAACGCGACGTCGTGAAAATTAAGTCAATGGCCACAATGGAAATTGGACTTAACTCGCACCTCGAACAAGCAGGAATTAGCGCCCAAGAAACCGATCTGGCAGAACTCATCGTACAACTTGGCGACGATAAACCCTCACATATTCTCGTACCAGCCATACACCGCAACCGCGCAGAAATACGTGACATCTTCCTAAAGAAAATGCCACACACTGACGACTCCTTATCCACCAACCCGACTGATCTAGCCGAAGCATCACGAGTGTTCTTAAGAGAACAATTCATGAAAGCCAAAGTAGCCATCTCTGGCGCAAACTTTGGCGTAGCAGAAACCGGAACCATCACCATCATGGAATCCGAAGGCAACGGTCGAATGTGCTTGACCCTGCCAGAAACACTCATCACAGTCATGGGAATCGAAAAAATCGTACCCACTTTCCGCGACCTTGAAGTATTTTTGCAATTGCTCCCCCGATCGTCGACGGGCGAAAGACAAGCACCCTATGTTTCCACATGGTCAGGCGTAACCAAAGGCGACGGACCACAAAACTTTCACATTGTTCTTGTTGACAACGGTCGAACTGCCGTACTAGCAGATGAAATCGGGCGCGAAGCACTCAAATGCATACGCTGCTCCGCCTGCCTCAACGTCTGCCCAGTCTATGAACGCGCAGGTGGGCACGCCTATGGCTCTACCTACCCAGGTCCAATTGGAGCCATCCTCACCCCACAACTGACTGGCATACACGATAAACATGATCCCAGCGCCTACCTACCCTACGCATCATCCCTATGCGGACGCTGCAATGAAGTATGCCCAGTGAAAATTCCGTTCACAGACATCCTATTAGAACTCCGGCACCAAAAAATCGAAAAAGACAAGCCAAAAATTGAAGGTTCACTCATGGGCATCATGCAACTAACTTGGGGAAATGCCAAAGCATGGGACACTGTCTCCCGCATGGTTTCGCTCGGGCGAATTCTCGGCTGGCGCTCACAGAAAATAACACACCTCCCCAGTTTTCTATCCGGCTGGACCGATAACAGAGACGTTGCATTACCCCCACGCGCCACATTCCGACAATGGTTCGAGACTCAACAAGCCCAAGAGCTACTGCGTACTGAAACAAAGGAAGCATAATGGATGCCAAAACCGAAATTTTGCAGCGAATACGCAATGCCAACGCACTCGCCCATGCCCAACCGACAACTATCGCGCGTAACTATACTCATAGCAGTACGCTGCCTAGTGAACAATTACGCGAACTACTCATCGAGCGACTCGTAGACTATAAAGCACAAGTTGTTCGCAGCGGCGTCGACAAGCTCCCACAGCACCTTACGCGCCTGCTTCACGAACGCAATGCACACAACATACGCTACGCACCAGGACTAGACCCAACGCTTTTTGCAGACTTTGATGGCGTCGCCAAGCCCGATGACCCCGCCACAGATCCACGTTTGCTTAACGACGTAGATGCAGTGGTCACCGACTCGCATTCAGCCTCAGCGCAAACAGGCACAATCTGCTTAGAATCAGGCTCCATCTGCGGCAGGCGAGCACTGACCTTAGTTCCCGACTGCCACATATGCATCGTGCGCATGGACAATGTGGTTTATGGTGTTCCCGAATTACTCAGTCGACTCAACCCCAATGTGCCTAACACCATGATTTCTGGACCATCGGCCACCTCAGATATTGAACTCAACCGCGTCGAAGGTGTGCATGGGCCGCGTACTCTCATCTGCATCATTGTCGACTAGAGCTAAGCGTTTATGTTTCTGCTACAGCAAGGTGATAGAATAACCGGCGTTATTCTTTGATAACGCCCGTCTCCGTAGCTCAGTGGATAGAGTATTGGTTTCCGGTACCAAGGGTCGCAGGTTCGAATCCTGTCGGGGACACCGATGTGGATAACTCAAGTATGAATGCGAGTTATCCACAGCCTTGTGTTGAGGCTCTTTTATTGAATACGCCAATCAGTTACAGTATGCCCATGACGCTGTTGCATACTTACCTCCAGGCTCACGCCCAAGGCATAGCCCTGGTTGAAGCAGCATCACAGCTAGAAGAAAAAGACTTAACCGCCCTGGGGGCAGATCTCACCACCACCAAAAACTTGCTTGCACTGGCCAAAATCTATTTCGGCGATACGTCCTTTAGCCAGTACCAAACCCAGTGCATTGGCACTAGCCACAATCTAACCACCCTACTCGCCATCGAACGTTACGTATCAAGGATAAAAACCACACGGAATCAATGGGTACTGCGCGTAAAACTCTGCCAGACCCCAGAGCAGCATATTGCACACGTGGCAAAGCAATACATGCCCTCTACCACGCCCAAAGAAGGTATAAGGATTAGACGCAGAGATAATGGAGCGCCCATGACAGTGTCACTGACCGGGGCATCCACCATTCTGTCGGACTTTGTCAGCGCACTTGATGCTGATCAACCCATCGCTTCACTCAATGCACTGCTATCCGGTAATGCAGTACGCCCACAGACACAAACCCATATCATTATCCCACTAGACAAACTAGACAAAGTTACACAGGGCGATAATGACGTTATCGTGCATACTTCCCACGGCGCTACCATGACTGGGGCAGAATTCGTACAGCGAACACTAGAAGATGAAGGTTTCGCCACTCTGGTATCGCCAGTGCAAGGCGCAATAAATCTTTACCGTACCCGCAGATTCGCATCAACAAAGCAACGCATCATGCTCCAAGCACAATCGCACAGCTGTGCTTGGCCAGGATGTCGAAAGCCCATCGACAAGTGCCAACCCCATCACATCGTGGCATGGAAATACGGTGGCAACACCAACATAGATAACCTTGTGCCGTTATGTCCGTATCACAACGGAATCAACGACGACTATGCAGCGGCTCACAACTCAATTTCCACTAGACGCGGTTGGGTAACCAAACACAAAGGAAAACCGACCTGGAGCCCGCCCCAAACCATAACAAGAAACTGACCTCACAGACTCTGCACAAAACTGCAAGAGTCTCTCACGCATGCACAATTGCGCTGAGAAAATTGCTGATCGCCTCCTGGTCTTTGCGCTCTAAACGGTCAAATACGAGGCGTCGCACAGTTTCGACATGCTCAGGAACAGCACGGATGAGTCTTCTCTTTCCATTTTCTTCCAACACAATGCAAATTCCTCTGGCGTCTTTTTCGCATTTGTGTTTTGAGAGCAAACCTTTGCGCTCCATCCGCGTTACCTGATGAGAAGCACGACTGCGATCCCATCCCAAAATATCGCATAGTTCGCGTAGCCGTAGCGACTCCCCAGGGGCTTCAGATAGGCACACGAGCACAGCATACTCTGCAGAGCTAAGCCCTTCTGATTCCTGAAGTGACGCATCTATCGTGCGCTCGATTTTGTTGTTGGCGGCCAAAAGCAACCGCCAAAACTTTTGCTCGTCGTCGCTTAGCCAACGTGGCTCGAAAGGATAATCAGAAAGGCTCGTATTCACCCTTTTACTGTAGTCCTTGAAAGTTTTAGCACAAAATATCCTCCATCGGATATTCTTTCCGATTCGCTACGCTAGCAAAGCGATCAGGCATACAGGTCAGGATAAAGACTTGGGTGTTCTTTGCGACCTCGGAAATAACCACGCCCATGGCCTTAAGGCGTTGAGCGTCAGAAGCTCCGAGGAGGTCATCCATGAAAATTGGGGTTTCTTCCTCGGCTGCCAGCTGAGCTATGGCAAAACGCATAATAAGCGCTAGCTGTTCTTGCGCACCGCCGGATAGTTCCTTGGAATCAATGACCGTGCCGCCAAGTACGCGCCCTTGTATTTGTAGGCCTTCGTTGATCTCAAAGGACACGTCTTTGCCAAAAATTGGTTTCGCCAACTGCACAAGCTGTTTGAGCAAAGGCTCTTGATATTTCTTCTGCGCCGCTTCGCGATGCGTTTTAAGCGTAGTGTAGAGCAGCCGTATGGCTTCTGCCCGCTGCACCACCGCGTTATAGCTCATCATTGCCCGGTTCTTTTGTGCAAAAGCATCGTTAAGCTTTTCCGAAACGCCTTCAGCAAAAGCAATAATTCCTTTGAGCTCCTTGAGTTTGCTGTCCGCGTCGTTAAGCGATTTTTCTGCATTAGCAACAATGTTCTGCGCGGCCTGCAACTCAAAATTCAAGGACTCGATATCCAACTTTTCAAGCTGTTGCGCTAATTCTTGCAACCGCACAGCATGCTTCTCGACGCTCTCCTCAGCTTTTATTCGACGCTTAGCGAGCTCTTCATCACTCACCGTTTCGCGACTTCGCGCCAACTTTGCGCATTCACGTTCTAACTGCTGTGTCAAAGAATCAATGAGCACTTGCTTGCGGGCAATGTCATTGCCAAGCGCAATGACAGCGTCCTTACTCGATATCTCGCCTTGCAGTTTTTCTTCTCTGCGTAAGCATTCTTCTTCTGCAGCCCTGAGTTGCTCAAGGTCGTCAACTTCAGCCTGAGCTATTTCGTCGGCAGAAAACTGCTGCATTTGGCTTTCTTTTTCTAATTGCCACACACGCTGAGTAAGCTCGTCCACTTTGCGCTTACCAAGCACTTTGTCGCGTTGTTGTGTCAGATCAGTCTTGGTTTTCTCCCATGCAATCGTTGCTTCGCGTATCTGCTCGGCTTCTGCCCAACTATGACATTCAAGTTCCTGCACAACCCTGTGGAGTTTTTGTTGTGCCTGCTCTAGAGCGTCGAGAGCATCTGCTGCTCCAGGTTTCACACTCAACGACACATCAGCAATCGTGAAAGTTTTTTCTTCTTTCAGAGTTATGGTCGTCGGCTGTGCCCCAATTTGCTGCTGCTCATCATCCACCTGAATCAAGGTATCGTGAGCAGCACTGATACTCACCGATGTGGCTTTACTAGCAAAAACAAGCTCTGCCATCTCCACATCGCGACGTGCCTGCTGCACTCGATCAAAATCGGTGGCACTCATTGTGCGTGATGGTTGTTGCTGCTGTAATTGCTCATCCAACTTCGCTATCTGTGCTAGGTCTTGCTGCACCTCAGTCAGCTCACGACCAGCCTGTATTTTACCCACGAGTTGTATGCGTTTCCTGAGCTCATTGCGTTGAGCACGACATGACCCTAGTTCTTCTTTGAGCTGCTCTTGTTCTTGTTGCAGCTGCGCTAACTTAGGCACCAAGGGTTCGATCTCTTGTTTTTCTTTGAGAAGCTGCTGTTGCTTTTCTTCGATTTCTTGTATCTGCTCTCGACGCTTGTCCTCGCGCTCTTTGGCATTGTCAAGCGCTTCCTCTAGGTCGTGATGCTGCTCTTGCACCTGACCATATTCTGCTTGAGCTGTTTCTACCTCTTCCCATTGCTTCTGTAACTGCGTGAGCGACTGTCTTTTTTGTGGTAATTCCTTTTCTATTTCCAGAATACGCTGTTCAATTTTTGCGTACTCTTTCAGTGTATGCTCATATTCCTGGTACTTTTTCTGGGCTTCTTCATAACGAGAAACCGCTTCTTCTTTCGCATGAGTCACTCGATGGAAAGGACTGTTTTTGGACGTGGAGTATTTCCCAAGGGCATTGAAATAGTAGGAATAGTCTTGCTCCACCTGCGTTATGAGGTCACTGCCTAAATCGGTGTCTATGCTGCCGGATACTGTGTCGAGAGCTGACTCTACTGCTTTAATATCGCCAATTCCCAGCTTGGAAAAATCAGTTTTCTGCTTTGCACCAAACTCCGAACTCACAAATAATTCTGCGCCCTGCTCGATAAACAAAGTGCCATATAAGGATTTGTCAAGATTGTCATTGATGATTTCTTCTAGACGAGCGTCAGCATCACGGCCCGTAAGCTGTTCTTTCTTCGGTGCAAGAATATCGAGGTGAGAGGATTTACCTTTCAGCCAACGCTTTCTGACCTTCAACTCATAGCTACCAATGCTGCAGTACAGTTCTACTTCCGGCCCCACGTCTTTAAGCTTTGGTTGTGTTGCTTTGATGTCTTGGGTATTCGCACCATGTTTCAGGTTCAGCACATTGCGGACAGCTTCCATAATGGTTGATTTACCCATCTCATTTTCACCGCTGATGAGAATGACACCCCGCTCAGGTAAATCGTCGAGCTGCGCGTGTTCAATACCACGGTAATTTTTGATCTCAATGCTATGTATTTTCATTGTTTCTCTTAATTCCTCTTATTTTTGTCGCTCATGGCATAACGGTAGAACAGGTTTAAGGCATCGTCGATAGTTTGCGCTTGGTCTAAGTCTTGCGGATTCAACTCAGCAATCTCTTCGTCTTCTGTGCTTTCTTCTTCTACGTCATCTTTTTCTTTCCGAGGAAGTTGTTGACTGCGCTCCACTAATTCTTGAAAACTGGTGTAGACGAAACCACTAAGCCCAAGCGCATCCAAATCAGGTTTCACCACAAGATTCATCAAGCGATCATGCTTCATCAACGCTGCAAAAACCGGTTCAAGCGCGGCAAGTTCCGCCTCAAGATAAGCCTTTGTTTGCGAGTCAGCTACCCCCACCAGCGCATACTTAATCACAGTGTTCTTTTTCTCTGGATACGCCTCCAGCCTAGCGATAAACTCCTGAGCATCTCCTAGCGAGTTAATCTCTGCCCGAAGTTGCTCAAAAAACCATACCCCCACTGGGATAGTCTCCACCTCTATATGCTGCTTATCGACGCTGACCACAAGCACATTGCCGGAATTATTCTCCCCACCATCTGTATCAATTTTGTGGAAATCCGTTGTTTCTGGCGAACCTGAAAACCATACCCTACCTGCTTTATCAAGCTGTTTTGTGGAGTGAGTATCCCCCAAACCTAGATAATCAATCACGCCAGCAGCAATTTTGTTGTTGACATTATCTAAGTCAATAGCATCCAAATCATCATGCCCTTGGTAGCCCGGTGGCTGCCCATGCCCCACCGCAATCCTGACATAATCAACAGGCTCCAAAGGCGCCAAAGCCTCAGCCACTAAATCCCTCGTCGCCTCCTTGGCATATAAAGGTGCACCAATGATCTCTACTTTTTCACCACTCGCAGCTGTGGCTTCTAGTGGTTTCCCTGCTTCGAGAATATAAATGTTGGCACTGTTTTCAGCCAAGTGCGGAAAATAAGAATGCGCATCTAAAGGATCATGGTTACCCGCTAAAAGATAAATCGGGGTGTCCTTGGCTACTCGATAAAGCTCCTCAGCTGCACGGCTAAAGGTTTGTTCGCTCAAAGCATTCCCGTCGAAAATGTCGCCGGCAGCGATAATGAAATCGCAGTCATGTTCTTTTGCCACTTTGCCTAAACGACGAATGGCCTCGACACGATCACCGTCGAATCGCGCTTGGGCTTCGCCTTCTAGAAACCAACGCGTCATACCAATCTGAAAATCTGATGTGTGTAAAAACCTTATACTCATGGTTTAAGGTCTAACACACAACTACGTCCCCAGCTATGCGAGAATAGAAAATATGAGCGAAATGAGCAAAAATACTCAGTCTTCGACGTCGTGCACAAGAAAATCATACATATCTTCGATATCTGCCACGGCACGTAACTCATCGATGCTGGTGTAAGAGAGCATGCGCATTGCTTTATGTAGGAGGCTAAGGTCGGAATCATTCAGTGCAGGTGCACTTTTTGGCTGCGGCAGTTCAGGTAGTTCATGCCCAGACCAAAAGCTGTCATTCACCTCTGGGGTATCAGTTTTCTTCGGTGTGGATTGCTCCACAATAGATACCTCACGGAATTCCAGAAACCGTTTAAGGTCTGTTTCCCATGTTTGGGTAATGGTGTGCAGCACAGCGATAATGTGTTTACAGCAATAACTCTTATCGGGGCAATCGCAACTCAGAGCCATGTTTTCGTCATCACGACACAGCATGAGTTCTAATATCTCGCGAGGCAGACGACTCGTTTTTCGTGGTCTTTCCTGCATAATTTCGCTTATGCGTGCTCTATCTTGCGCATGACGTTGGGGGAAGCGAATGTGCACTGTAAAAGGAATGTTTTGCGATCCTATCACCTGAGCACTAATCGCACCACGCTGTGCTTGCATACTCAGCACACTGCCCTGGCGAGCATATGTGCGTCCACGCGCCACCCTTCGCGAATCTGTCAGTTGTGTGATAAGAGAATTGACAAAACTACCAATGGTTTGTGCGTCTTCCTGGTGCACGCGTGTTGGTTGAGCTGACTCGGGGGTGTCTTTGGGAGCACCAAAGTTCGCATAGATGACATTGCCCACGCTTACTCGCTTGGTTTTCTTAGCCATCGTTCTCCTCTGCTTGTGCACTATCGCGATAACTTATGAGCATTTCTAGTTCCTGAGTAGACAGCTCAGTGAGCCAGCCTTCCCCTTCACCCACGACAGCACCAGCAAGCTGCATTTTGCCTTCAATAATGTCTTGGATTGATTCTTCTAAAGTCCCTACCGTCACCATCTTATAAACCGTGACATTTTTGCGTTGTCCGATCCGAAAGGCACGGTCAGTAGCCTGATTTTCCACCGCTGGATTCCACCAGCGATCCATATGAATTACCATGGACGCAGCGGTTAAGTTTAGCCCCGTGCCACCAGCTTTGAGCGATAGCACCATCACTGGCGGTCCGTCGTCCCGCTGGAAGTTTTCCAACAGCCGATCACGACCTATTTTGCTCACCCCACCGTGTAGAAAAGGAATCGGTTGATCGAAATAATCACTGAGGTAGGAGGCGAGGATGTCGCCAAAAGCACGGTATTGGGTAAAAATCAACACTCGCTGCTGTGTTTCTTGCGCCATCGACACCAAGCGCATAAGCTCAGCAGTCTTTCCAGAACGATGCTGGGCGCGCAGCATAAAACTTGAATTGTCACCCAAAAAATGTGCCGGATGGTTACAAATTTGTTTGATTCTGGTCAAAGCTGACAACACTACCCCGCGACGCGCAATCCCTTCAGACTCCTGTAATAGTTTCTTGATTTGCTCAACATACGAGGTATAGAGTGCAGTTTGCTCAGCGGTCATTTTCACGCTCAGCACAATCTCTGATTTCTCCGGAAGGTCACTAATAATGGCGGTATCTGTTTTTAATCTGCGCAAAATAAACGGTGCCGTCAAGGCTTTTAAGCGTTGCGTCATAACTTCGTCGTGATGGCGTTCAATCGCACGCGCAAAGTGATTGATGAAAAACGACGCTGACCCCAAAATTCCTGGGTTACAGAAATCTAAAATGGATCGTAATTCAGTGAGTTTGTTTTCAATCGGTGTACCCGTTAAAGCTATACGATGTCGTGCTGGTATGGCGCGCACAGCACGTGCTACTTTCGTACTCGAGTTTTTAATCTGCTGCGCCTCATCAACGACCACCCGCTCCCACTCAATCTGCGCAAATTGCGCATAATCTCGAGTAACTGTGCCATAGCTGCTAATCACCAAATCAGCGTTCGACGCCTGATCGATAAACTCCTCATCTCGTTTACGCGAGGCACCATGCTGTACTACCACGCGAAACTCAGGAACGAACTTGTGCACTTCACGCTGCCAATTACCCACTACCGATGTCGGGGCAATAATAAGCGTCGGGCGACGCTCCTGCCTCGCTTTTGCACAACGCTCCACCGCCTCAAGTGCCAATAGCTGCAGTGTTTTTCCCAGCCCCATATCATCAGCCAGAATCGCACCAAGATTATTCGCGCTCATCCAATGCAACCAGTCAACCCCTCGACGCTGATAATCACGCAAATCTGCCTGCACAATGTCAGGGATCGGTACTCTCACCGGCGCGGGGGTATCAAAAGCTGCTACGCCACCAGCAAGTTGCACTGCCCATTGGTCACCACTAAAGGCAATGGGCTGCTCGCTACGCAAAGACACCTCACGCAAATCCGCAATTGTTACTGCCCCAGCGCGCTCATTGGACTGCGCTAATTGTTGTTCGAGTTGAGCAACGACACCAGCCCAATGCTGCTGCTCAGCGCTACCGGGAGCCGCTAGCTCAGCGTGCATCTTTGCTTCTGCTAGATCGGCAAGCAATTTTTTCTTAGAGCTTTGTGCCAATTGCTGCATATATTGGTTGATCTTTTTGACAGTGACAGTATCTGCTACCACCCATTTTCCTTGTAGCTCAATCAAACCCGATTTAGAGTTGATTAATTGGCGCATCTGCATTTCATCGAGGTTGATATCGTCGATGGATATTTTCCAGTCATACTCGATGATCTTGTCCAGCCCAATCTGGGATTGGGCAACATTATCTGCAGTTTTTACTGAAATTGCTGCTTTCGTCTGCCCCATAGACCATGCCTTAGGCAGCAGGACACTAAAACCACGTTTTCGTAGCTGGGCGACGTCGTGAGCAAGGAATTGCCCCATCTGTTCCATGCTGAGGTAGCAATCCCATTGCCCGGCACCGTCCAGGGAGGCTAATTCGTCGCGCATATGTTGAGCAGGTTCAGACAGTGTTGCATCGCTGGCGAGAGTGGGTGCAGCAATGAATAATTCTTGTTTGAGAGCATGAAGCCGCTCCCGAGTGAATCGATCCACAGCGCTTAGATCAATAGGAATGGGTGTATCAGTGCCGGAGCGCACGCGTAGTCGAATAGCCCACACCATATCTTGTGGGTCGCAGTGTTGGAACTGCTCGCTATCTTTGGGCGGTTCTTCGGCTATAACGACTAATTGGGCATCAGAGGCAGTAATGGAATCCCGCCATGCGTTTAAGGCTGATACCACTGACACGGTGCTCAATGATATTGGCTTGGACTCTAACAGGGCTTTGGTAAAATTATGCAGCGGCGTCGCACGTGTTTTTTGTGCAAAAGGCGTCAAAAATGAGTTCACGATCCAATGACTTAGTTCCTGAGCCATCTCGTGAGCTAAATCTGTGCTTGAGTTGCGTAATAGTACACCTGGGGCTGCCGTATTCATTTGGACTAGCCAAGCGTTTTCTTTGAGTCCCGTAGTAAGCTGCCACATGGGAAACCAGCGAGTGTCATGAAACGATAGTCGTAAACTTAGTCGACCTGCACGCACGAATTGACGCGTACCGCGGTAAAGATGAATCATCCACCGCAAATCCGACGCGATACTCGCCCACTGTGGCTCTAATTGGGACAAAATTTCCACAGCTTGCTGCGGCGCATAAGCAATAGTAGGAACGTGTAATTTCACCATTCGCCCTTTGGGGGTCATCAGTTCCATAGGAACCCGATGGTTAAACTTACGCCCCGATAGTGCAGCTGCGAGGACTGGTGATAATACTCCGTCTGGTACATCAGCAGGTGCCACAATGCGATGTCCTTCCACCTGTTCTATCCATAAATGCATACCGCTATCTCTGCGCCATAGCCCATGAATAAGGTGAGAAGTCATTCTTATCACTTTAGCTCAGCGCATACTACGCCGCTACAGCGACAAACTTCACAAGGTCGCACGGTTTTGTTAGGCTCCAAAGAACACTGTTGTTCATTTTTAAGAAGGAGGGCACATGAGCGAACACACCTGGTTCATCGTGGCCATCATCATTTATATGGCGACGATGCTCGCCATAGGTTACTGGAGCTACCGCCAAACTAGTGAATATGATGATTATGTCTTAGCTGGTCGTGGGCTTAACCCATTTGTTGCTGCACTATCAGCAGGTGCTTCTGATATGTCAGGATGGCTCCTCATGGGGCTACCTGGTGCGCTTTTTGTGACCGGTATGTCAGAACTCTGGATTGCTATTGGGTTGCTTATTGGTTGTTGGGCTAACTGGAAGTGGGTTGCGCCACGGTTGCGTGCCTATTCCGAGGTTGCTGACGACTCCATCACTATCCCTAGTTTCTTCGAGAACAGGCTTAAGGACAATTCGCATATTCTGCGTATTGCCAGTTCAGTTATCATTATTGTGTTCTTTACGTTCTATGTTTCCTCTGGCATGGTGTCGGGCGGAAAATATTTTGAGTCCACATTTGGTGCCAATTACATCGACGGTATGCTCATTGTGGCGGTCATTACCGTTGCATATACGTTTATTGGTGGTTTCCTTGCCGTGAGCTATACCGACGCTGTCCAGGGCAGCCTCATGTTCATTTCTTTGGTTATTGTGCCAGTGTTTGCTTTATTCTATCTCGACGACCCCAGCAGCATTTGGACGTGGGCAACGGAACATGACTATGGTCCTTATACCGAAGGCATCGGCAACCCTCAGTATTTTTCCATGATTTCTGGTGTCTCTGCAGCCACAATCATTGGTAATCTTGCTTGGGGTCTGGGCTATTTTGGGCAACCGCATATTATCGTCCGCTTTATGGCTTTGCGCACGCCTGCCGACGCTAAGCAAGGTCGTCTCATCGGCGTGGGTTGGATGCTGCTGTCTATTGTTGGTGCGATTTTCGTCGCAATTGTCGGTACGGCGTTCTTTGGACAAAATGAGCAATTCAGTATCTCTGACCAGACAGCTTTCGAGACAATCTTCCTCGACATGGGCAAAATTTTGTTCCACCCACTTATCGCGGGCTTGATTCTTACTGCGGTGTTGGCAGCAATTATGTCTACTATTTCTTCGCAACTGCTCGTTACTTCAAGCTCATTGATTGAAGATATTTTTAAGTTGTTTAAGAAAGAAAAACTTAAAGAAAATGTCCTGATTAACCTTTCGCGTACTGCGGTTGTTGCGGTCGCTGTGGTAGCGGGTGTTCTTGCCCTCCACCCGTCTGATTCCATCCTGGGTCTTGTGAGTTTCGCCTGGGCAGGTTTTGGTTCTGCTTTTGGACCACTGGTGCTGTTTATGCTCTATTGGCGCCGCCTCAATACCCCAGGTGCTGTAGCAGGTATGCTTACTGGCGCAGTCGTATCGTATGCGTGGGGATCTTCTGCTCTTGCTGATGACCTTTATGCGATGGTTCCTGGTTTCCTTTCCGCTACTGTTGTTACCGTTGCTGTTTCGTTGCTTACGGCTCCTCCACGAAGCGAAGTCACTGATACTTTTGATACTGCAGTACGGGTCAGTACGGTTGCAGCTCAAAACCCACATACGGATATCGCTGATATCACTGAAACAGCACTAAAGTCCTAATCTTGGGAACCGTGTGGCGTCGTGTGGAGTCTAAGAATCCATGCGACGTCTTTTTGTATTTCTTAGCGCGCTTAGCATAGCGCTACTGTGTTATTCATTGCCCAAAGAGCGACCTCACCCAGCATTGTATGAACTAAGCGCTGGAGCTGCTCGCGTAAAAGTTCCAGGTTATAGTCGGGAAGAATTTGGTGGTGGTTGGGCTACTGCAGCTCATAGTTCGTGTTCAATGCGCGTGGTTGTCATCCAGGCAGCACAAAACAAGCGAGATCAGAACTGCAAACTGGCTGATGCTACATTTAGCGATCCTTATTCTGGCCGTCTCATCGGCCCTCGTGGTCATGGTGAACCAATCGAGATTGATCATGTAATCCCGCTGTCGGCTGCTTGGGATTTGGGGGCATATCGGTGGACGGCTGCCCAGCGCAAAGAGTTCGCCAATGATCCGCTTAATCTCATTGCGGTATCGAAGCAGCAGAATCAAGAGAAATCAGATCAATTACCGTCGCAGTGGTTACCGTCGAAAGCGAAAAATCGCTGTTGGTACGTGGGTCGGGTGGCTCAAGTTGCCGTGCGTTACCAGTTGGCGCTGCCCAGGAAAGATATTGCGGTGATGCGTAGACAATGCGCTGGGAAAATTATCATGTGGTGGGATAGGCTTAGAGGTTGAATTATATTTTCTAAGTTGAAAGGTTATTGTGGGTTCTCTCCTCGTTTTGCTCCATGTCATAGCGGCCATTCTTTTCCTCGGCCCAGTCACTTTTGCCGTATCGACGTTCCATGTGCGTGCTTTTGCCGCTCACAATGGTGATGAACTTGCTCGTGGTTCTGCAGCGGTGCTGTATAAAATCACTCGTACGTATGGAATTTTGTCGGTGCTGGTCCCCCTCATCGGGTTCGCCATCATGTTTACGGGTGACTATTGGTCCGAGGGTAAGTTCCATATCTCTATCATGTTGTCAGTTTTTGCCTGGGGTATTCTCTATTTCCTTATCCTGCCCATTCAGCAGCGCATGGCTGATGCGCTCAGCATTAGCGAAGGGGCTGCAGAGTTCGATTCCGCTTCTTTTTCTTGGGAGAAGGCCAAGAATCACTTGTCAATGTTCGGTGGTATTTTCTCTCTGCTCTGGGTTATCATTGCAGTTTTGATGATTCTTTAGCTAAAAAAATGGCATACCCGATGGGGTATGCCATTTGTCATTTCTTAGTCACGCCAACGACGCTCGCGATCACGACGACGCTCCCGACCATAACCACCTCGACGAGGACCAGTATCTTTTTCGATATGAATTAACTGACCAGAGATACGAGTGTCACGTAGTCTCTCAAAAACGGAGTGCGGCAAGTTTTTCGGCAAATCCACCAAGGTGTGATCTGCCCCAATGGTAATGCGACCAAAGTCTCTGTGGCTCAAGCCACCTTCATTGGCTAGGGCACCCACAATAGAACCAGGACGCACGTGTTGGCGCTTACCTACTGCTAGGCGGTATGTTTCCATGTCTTTGTCATTGCGCTCAAAACGAGAGCCACGGTCACGATCACGACGACGCTCTCGACCATAGCCACGATCCTCGCGGTCAAAGCGCTCACGTCGATCGCGTTCGCGTCGATCGCGTCTTTTATCTGCCGGAGGTTCTTTCATGAAGAACTCACCTGCACGCGCTTGGGTGGCAAGTGCCGCAGCAACGTCTTCTAATGGGACGTCGTGTTGTTCTGCATAGGCTTTGACTAAAGAACGGAATACGTCGATTTGCTTGTCTTCTAGCGATTCCGTAATGGAGTCTGCGAACTTTTCTTTGCGAGATTCATTGACCTCATCGACCGTAGGCAAGTCCATTTCTTCGAGACGAGCATTTGTTGCTCGCTCAATAGAGCGCAGCATACGACGTTCGCGAGGAGTGACGAACAAGATCGCTTCACCGCTTCGACCAGCACGACCCGTTCGACCAATGCGGTGCACATAGCTTTCAGTGTCGTTAGGGATGTCGTAGTTGAATACGTGAGTGATGCGATCTACGTCCAAACCACGGGCTGCAACGTCGGTGGCCACCAAAATATCCAAGCGACCATCTTTGAGCTGATCGACGGTGCGTTCACGCTGTGCCTGAGCAATATCACCATTGATCGCTGCAGCGGAAAATCCACGTGCACGCAGCTTCTCAGCAAGCTCTTCAGTTTCATGCTTCGTGCGCACAAACATGATCATTGCCTCAAACTCAGTAACCTCAAGAATACGAGTTAGTGCGTCAAGTTTATTGCGGTGAGCAACGCTCAGGTAGCGTTGGGTGATGTTAGTGTTGGTACGCGTTTGACTCTTTACTTGAATCTCACGCGGATCATTCATGTATTGCTTGGAGATACGTCGAATGCCATTAGGCATGGTCGCAGAGAAGAGCGCAACTTGCTTGTCTTCAGGTGTGTCTTCCAAAATGCGCTCAACATCTTCTTGGAAGCCCATGTTGAGCATTTCATCTGCCTCATCAAGCACCAAGAAACGCAAAGCAGAAATATCCAAAGAGCCTTTTTCCAGGTGGTCAATAACACGACCAGGCGTACCCACAATAATCTGGGCTCCCCGACGCAAACCGGAAAGCTGAATACCATAAGCCTGCCCACCATAGATAGGCAGAATATGGATATCGCCTAAGTGATCCGCAAAAGACTGGAAAGAGTCAGCAACTTGCAGTGCTAGTTCACGAGTCGGTGCCAAGATAAGTGCCTGCGGATGACGCACTTTCTTATCAATGCGCGACAAAATCGGCAGTGCAAAAGCTGCAGTCTTACCTGTTCCTGTTTGTGCTAAGCCAAGAACGTCATGCCCTTCCATGAGTACGGGTATGGTCTGCGCCTGGATAGGCGAAGGAACCTCAAACCCGACTCTCTGCACAGCTTGCAGAACTGCAGGCGCTAACCCAAGATCCTCGAACCCTGTCTGCGCAGTCTTGTTGTCTTTCTGCTCAGATTCAGGATCATGGTGTGTATCATCACTGTCTGAGTCGCGCTTTTGTTGTACTTGTTCATTAGTGTCCGCTTCTTGCGCGGAGCCGGCGTCCTCAGAAGTGTTCGCAACCCTGGCATTTTCTTCTTCTCCCACTATATCTTCCAAAGAATAGGGAGCATCTACCTGCGAATTATCCTGAGATTCCGACAATAAATTCACGTCCAGCTCGTTCTCGCCGCTGGTGGCGTTATCGGTAATACTCATCTCTCTTACAAACCTACGCTATGGGCGCTTGTTTTACCTACTCAAACATTCATTTAGTGACACTTACACACGAGAAAAATATATGTGTAACTTATCACTCAGCTATTTTCTAGTGCCCTGATGAGTATTTTATGCTCCACAGAGTTCTCAGCCATCAGTACCACAAGATCTGTTCCAGTCACGAAAGCATTGGGAGGAGCACTCATTGGCTCGATCGCCACTGCCCGCCCAGTAGGAGACGTTGGAAAATCATGAGGCGTAAAAATCTGCTGCCACCGCAAATTCGGACTGCACAACATCTCCACCCCACAACCATTGTGTTCTAATTGGGCACGAACCCCACCAGAACCAGACCAGTAGAAGCAGTCATCAAAAAATTGACCGCGCAATGCTATCCCTGCTGCCAAGTCGGCTGCTCGTCGTGTAGCTTTTACGATCCCTTGTGGTAGTTTTCTTTGATCACTCAACGCAAGTTGCTTATCGACGCTCACCTGCAGCACACATTGTGCCGGATCTATATCCTGAGCACAAAGGTATGTATGCAAGCCAAAAGCATAAGGTGCTGCTCGATATGGTGTTCGCGCAATAAAATCAGCATGAAGACCATGCCCGTCTAGTACATATCGTGCCCGAATATCTATTTGCCAAGGAAAACCAAGCTCCGGCCCACACGAAATCCCTAATTCCACAGAGTGCGGATGTGCTTGAATAACCTGCCATATTCGATCCAAAACTAAACCATGAATGGCATTAGCACGCTCAGGCTCCGTTATCGGCAACTGGTAACTTTTTCCTTGAAACTGGTAGCGACCATCTTCAATCCGATTGGGCCACGGGGCGAGTACCACACCCGATGCCATAGGCGGAGTCATGGAGTCAGGATATGGTTCAACTAAGTTTTTCCCCTTGTAGGTCAGGGCTTTAATACCGCCACCATAAGTGGAAATTTCCGCCTCGTATTCTTGGTAGCCCAGCTTGATTACTGTATATGCGTTTCCAGAAGGAGTCATAAGGAAAATTTTTCCAGAAAGCAGCGGTTTACACCATAGACAAAATCGAAAATATGTTCTATCCTTTTTTGAGATTATGTCGCCGATGAAAATTAAGGTCTATCACCATGAAAAAAGTAATCAACTTCCCCTCTGCGCAACGTCATCTTCGTCATCGTTCATTATCTGCACATACTATTTCTGCAACCCATCCGGAAACCATTGCGCAGATTCATACCATGCTCAAACATCCACGTTCACTTGCGCGCCCAATGCCACACTGGCGCCCGCTGCGGAAAAAACTTCCTGCCACACCACGGGGCGAGAAACTTGTAGTCGCACTGAGTCGTCACCGAGTTGGTATGCGGATTCAAGCAAGAATGACAGGTTATGGAGCAACAGCTACTCCGGCATATGTCGTGAGCATGAGGATAAGTGATCCGCACAGTGGTTATGTTGCGCAAGATACTGCGTATGCTTGGGTTACTGCAATAGCTGGCGCTGAATATAGCCACTGTATTCATGAGTTTGTGCATGAAAGTACCCCTACTTTTGCCTGGCTCGTGGACAAAGATTTCACACCGATTCCTTCCCCCGCTTCTCTTTTTGAGAACACGAGTCAAGCAGCTTAAGCAACAGGAGAAGGCAAAAAGACCTCATTGACTGTACAGTACTGACGCATTTCTGATATCACGCGTGCATCATGGCAAGTAAGAACCATTGCTTGACCTTGCCGAAGTGCTGCTGCTAGAAGGTGATGAAAATACTGCCGCGAATGTCTATCAAGTCCAACATCAGGCTCATCAAGCAGCACTACTTGGGTTTTTCTCCCCAATACTGCTGCTACTTGCCCAAGACGCAGATGTGCCTGAGGCACATCATAAGGATGCATCTCAGGGTCAATCCCCCACTGTGCCAATAACTCATCATTACCAACAAATTGCGACATAGTCGTGCTAAAAACTTGATCCGTTGCCTGCTGGGTTTGCATCGTAACGGATACATCGAGCCCCTCTGCACCATCAAAACCTACCATGGCACGCATTAAGGAAGTTTTTCCTGCACCGTTAGCTCCGCGCAACCATGTTATTTCGCCTTGGAACAAGGGTAAAGAAATTTCTTCACTCCTAAAAACGCGCTGCTGCGGGGCACGGAATTGCCAAAACTTTCGTTTCTTTACCCCACGCACCGCCTGCACAGTTCCGATGGGAATTTCTCGTCGAATACCATCCGAAGATACTACGCGTTCAGGAATCTCAAATGGTTTTTCCTCAGGTTTTTGGGTGGTTAAAGAATCATCGTATAGGTAGAAGCGATGAAAAGAATCATCTAACAATTCATGATCTTCAGTAAGTAACAAAATCACTGCCCCTGGATAACCCGCAATGAAATCAATAACCGCCTGGATGGACTGTTGATCCAGACCAGCAAAAGGGCTATCAAGAAATAAAACTTTATGCTCGAGAATTGCTACTTCAGCAATAGAAAGTCGTTTTGTTTGTCCACCAGATAATTGCGCCGGGTTTGCTTCACTCAACTGCCATAGCCCCAGCTGGGTCAGAATGTGCCGTGCGCGACGATGCATATCGTCGGAAGCGATACCACGCTGCTCTAAGCCGAATACCACTTCTTCAATAACAGTATCGCGCAAGAAAGTAATGTTGTTGTCAGCTTTCTGACTAGCAATCGCCACATTTTCCGGATCTGCCTCATACGCTTCCTGCGCAAAGCGGCTCAGCCCAGAACCAGAATCACCAATAATAACGCTACGTGTCCCCGCCGAATAATCAATCATCTTCTATCCCCTAAGCAACACTTTAACCGCTACAACAATAACCACAGCAATAATCGGGATCAGCAATCGGGCAATCTGCTGCCCTTTCGTATCTGGAACTGGTCGCAATATAGTACGCGGACCAGGCCTATCCACACCGGCAAGATCAAGTGCTAATGTTCGCTGAGCACCTTGACTGAGCACATAAACAATCACAGGGATTAACATTCCGATGTAAATACTGATTTTCGATTTATAACCAGCAAGAATACGCGCTTCTTTCATAGCTTTAACAGCTTGAGTTGCCTGCGGCAAAAATTGCAATGTTGCCCCGAGAATATAAGACAATTTGTGATTGATATTCGTTGCCTGGATCGCCTTGACTAAAAGCGGCACGCTGCTGAACGTCATTGCAGACAATACTGCTGCCATAAGTGCACAAAAACGCAGACTCAACTGAGCACTGACCAGTAAACCATCACTGGTCACAAACGGGAGGATATGATGCTCGCCATAAGGAGCATGGATGATGAGCACGGAAAAAGCAAAGGGCAGCGATAACATCAAAGAGCTAAACACCACCGAAAAATTACGCGTCGCTGCCACGCCAATGATCCATGCACTCGCTATAACAACAAGTGAGAGCGCAAAATGATTGATACCAAGAATAAGAATCCAAGAAGAAAAACCACATACTAAAGCCGTTAATGGGTTAATAGCTTTCATGGTACCTCCTCGTCGCTCAATCATTCTTTACGTTTCTTAGGAGCTAGAGCAGCCAAAGTACGTTTCGGCAACGATTTAACCGTCACCCATACAATGAGCATGACGATAGCTTTATCAAGCGGATCGGAAATAAACGATTGCAGCGTTACCGAAGCCAGCAAGGAATTGCCCATTTCTCGTAGCGCAGATACTACAGCACCAGTTCCTACTCCAGCAGTACCACCATAAACAAACGCAGCAACCGGTGAAGATAGTGAACCACATACAATCCCCAAGATCGCCCCAGAGATAATCACAGTGAAGATATTTCTGAAGGCTCCTTTTTTAATGAGCCAACCAGAAAACGCACCGATAGATGCGCTTACCGCAGCAAAAGGCAATGCTGCTGGTGTAAGCAATCCCCACACCACAGAGCTTAAGGTTCCCGTCGCTAAGCCAGCAACAGGACCAGCCAAGGCAGCAACAAGCACCGTCCCCACTGAGTCAAGGTATAGCGGCACACCAATAGAACCGATGATTTGCCCAACCACGATGTTGAGCACCAAAGCAACAGGAACTATCGCAATTGTACGTGCAGGCAGTGTCGGCAAGGTACCAGCAAGCAATAGCAACGCCCCAACCACATAACCGAATAATGTGATAAGAGCTGCCGACGACCCACCAACTGATTCCCAGTCAGATGGACGAGTAATAACCAAATAAAGCCATGTGGCAACGATAAGCAGCGTACCGGCAAGTACCAGCCCACGCTGGGTTGGCGTAAAATTAGATTGAGTCTGTGACTGTGACATTATGTCTCTTTCTCTCCAGATAAAATTTGAGCGCAGCAAAAAGAACACTGCTTTTCTATGTCACCTCGAAAAACAGCTTTTCACGTTGGATACTAGCCTATTTGCTTGCTAAGTGTGAAGCCAAAAACTGCATTGCGTTAAAAAAATCGGCATAAGCCTGCTCAAAATCCACGTCAATTACCAGTGCCACCGAGTCACGATGTGAAGCAGCACTATCCCAGTGATTCTTATAATCGGCAACTGTGGTACCACGCATAAGCGTTGACTCTGTTTCTACATCAACAGTCACACGACGTACGTGTGTTTTAACGCGCCCAAGGGCAATCATGCACGTTAATAGATCATGGATCTGTGCTTGATAGCCTTCGCCTTGTTGCTCATGAAACTCGAAATAAAACCGCAAGGCATCGTCGATAAGCTCGGCAAGGATATGATCAGAAAATATCGCACGAAGTCTTGTCACATCTTCTGGAGTGATAAGCATTTTCTCGGTGACAGATAACGAACACAATCTAAGAGGATGCGCAGAATGCGCAGCTTGAAAAACCTTTTGTGCAGCGTGAGGATCCACCCAACAATTCCATTCCGCTGTCGGCGTGGTGTTGCCAGGGTAAAGGAAACTACCCCCCATAATGCTCACATTATGGGGCAGCCCATGAGTCTCCATCCATCGAGCTAGATTAGTGGTCGGCCCGGTAACAATAAGATGAGCCTGTGGTGTAGTGCTAAACACCTGCGTCCATAGCTCCTGCCAATTATTGTGCGGGGTGCTTGTGAGCATTGTTTCCGTCACCTGGACATAGCCCAGACCACTTTCGCCATGTGTCTCAGGAGTAGTCACGAGAGGCACCACCAAAGGATTCATGGATCCCTGAGACACTGGAATAGTTGCCAGCTCGCATAGATCTAGAATATAGCGAGAGTTCCAGGCGCATTGCTGAGCACTAACATTTCCAGCGCTTGTACTCACGCCGGTGAGAATGATGTCGCCTTTGTGGTGCAAAGCAGCAAGATATATCAATGCAATAGCATCATCGATACCAGTATCACAATCTAGTAATACTGGTAATGGTTGCAAGTTGTTCGATATCACGCTGAGTTATTCGTCCGTATCCTCAAAATCTTCAAGGTCATCTGCGTATTCATCCATCTCAGCTATTTCATCTATGTCGTCTATCTCTATCTCGTCGTAATCCGATATATCAAAAACCTCATACTCTGAGTAATCGTCATCATATTCATCAAAAGGCACTAATTGCGATTCCCAATCAGCTCCTTGATCTGCGGCAAGAGATAAGACGTCGAAAAGCTTGTCCCAATCGTCGAAGGTGCCTAGCTCTAACACCTCATTGTCCTCAGGATGCGATGCAATATCGTAGAGGAGTTTTTGCTGCTGTCGCTTGGTTGCACCGTCGATATTATGCAAAGATGCCAGGACTTCATCACGCTCATTGGCATAAGAAGCTAGTTCTTCCCCCAAAGCAATAAATACTACAGACGCTGTCGGGGTTGTTTCTTCGCTTTCCACGCACACACGTATCACAGAGGTATGTGTTACCCCTGCATATACCACACGAGCGTCAAAAGGATCATGGAAAAACTCTAAGTCAGCAATGCGCTCATCAGTACCATCAAGAAGATCTTGAAGTACCGTGACTACTTGGTCGGTTGCGATATGCCCTAATACTGTTTTTACTGCGTCGTCAACAGAAAACACCACAGAAACCAGTGCGGAATCAAATAGTTCTTCTTCATCATCGGCAACAGCATTGGCGATATAAACATTTGCCGCTGGCAAATCTGCATCTATTTCAATGAATTGGATTTCAATGCCAGAAGTAATTGGCACAAACATCACATCATCATTGACCCGCGATTCAATACCAGCGTTATCAAGGCTAGTTGCGATGTCCTCAAAAAAACTCATTGTTGTGGCTCCTCGCCCTCGGCATGAGATGAAACTAGACCATTTTTATGATCCAGGCACCAGCCTAATACTTCTGTGGCTTTCGTGCTGGATATTTTCGTACTAATACTCATAAGCCGCAATAATCCGAGCATATCGCTGCTGTTTTTCTTGATGCGGGCACGAGACGCATTTCGCAATCTCTGGCGAATGATAAATCATGCAGCAGCTAGAGCGATGTGCCACGAGCACATCTGGCGCTGCCGCCACATCATGAGTCTCTGCAAGTTCCACTATGGTGTCGTCGATAAGCTCGGCGAATCGCGGTGTAGGCAATGGCCAGGCACTGTGTCGTTGTATTCCTGCCAAAATTTGCGGGATAGCGCGCAGAGCTTTTGCGGTTTCTAGTTCTTCATTGGCGCTAGCAATCGACGACTGCACCACGGCATCAGCGACGAGTGCCCATAAAGGTGCTGGTCGCATTCCACTGTGCTCGCATATCTTAGCGATAATCGGAGCAAAACTGCGAGCAATCCCCATACCCATATCTTCATAGTCACGAGCTTGAGCCTGTGGCCGTAGCCCAAACCAAAACCCTTGCGCATCTCGACGAAAAAGCAATGCTGCTGAGTGTGCGTCATCGGAAAAGTCTATTGCTGGGATTGTCTCAGAGCGAATCATCACATATAGTGCTGGGCTTAGCACATCATTGAGAAAAGTATAAAGCCACAGATGTAGCTGATGTTTCAACTGCTCAAGGTGGAAAATATCGGCGCATGCTGTGGCGATATCAGCTAAGGCTTCACTGCTGAGCAATTGCTGAGCACTAATTATCTGAGAGGACTCTGATACAACAAGGCAGGGACTAAACCGCGGATAATCCAATACCAGACGATCAAGCTCTTGGGCTAGGTTTTGTGTCATACTTCTGGTCGCCCTATTCCCCATTCGGTCATGTCATAATTTTGCCATGCTTGACGACGATTACGCTGTGGATCATAAATCACATGACTATGACGATCAAAAATTTTCGTTGCTCTACCTGGAAAAATATCATTAGGCGCTACATAGCGAGGCCAGTGATGCCCCGGATTACCATGATGAATAAAGTGAGCCCAGTGGTACTGCATTTGTTCTTTGAGCTCAAGTAAATTATTTTTCCCAGCCAACTTATGCAGTGCAGACACTTTAGAGCCGGTTAAATCACCAAACACTGGGGTCAATTCCATAGCATGCATAGCACCTAAACCAAGTTTTTTAAGTAGAGCAGGAGAAAAATCAAAACGATACATCCACGTATCTGCATGAGTGCAATGAGAATGCGCAGCCTGCATCGCTGGTGCCCAAAAAAGAGCGTCGGCAAGCAAAAAGGCAAAATCTCTGCGCAGTTGCGCTCCACCATAGGTCGCTAATACAGCAGGTGCGCCTTGAGGATCGAAATCTTCAAGCATCCGGGTAGCTGCTTTGATTCTTGACTTTTGCCGAATATAGAAACCTTGAGCTAAAGCTACTTCATCAGAGTTCGTTCCGATCAGCAGAGGAACTTTATGCTGTTTTCCCTGCGAAAAAACATGAAGAGGGTGCGAAGGCAGAGTGGTTTTATCTACAGTTGGCGCATAGCAGGAGTTGAGATAAAACAATTCTCGACTGCGCCACAACATAGATTGCCCAGCACGGATGAGATCTTTTGTAGGTATCTTACGCAGATATGCCAATAGCGAAGACTCAGAATTGGCAGTACGCAACGCATGGTGACCGTAATTTTTCGCTAATCGACGCACCAACTGTTTTGTCCAAAAACGCGACTGTGCAGCAGAATGCACAACAGAAATTGGTGGTGATTGGGCAATAGCTCGGTGAAATAATCCTTGGGTAGCTGGCACGCACATCAGCGTTAATACTGCAGCACCACCCGCAGACTCGCCCATCAAGGTCACATTATGTGGATCGCCACCAAAAGCAGCGATATTTTCTCGGATCCACTGTAATGCCAAAACTTGGTCGAGAACTGCAGGATTAGCAACGCAATCATCACCAAGAGAACGCATATCCAGGTAACCGAGCACCCCTAAGCGAAAATTGATTGATACGTACACCACGTTAAGATCTCGAGCAAAACCGTGTCCACGCAATAACTGTTGGTGCGAGGAACCATAGATAAATGAGCCACCATGAAAATAAACAACCACGGGCAATACGTCGTCAGTATCTGGTCGTACAATATCTAGGTTAAGACAATCCTGTGACCCAATAACAGCGTCGTTAAGACCATATGTTGGTTGGGGTGCAACTTTGCCATAGTCATAAGCAGTCTTAATACCTTGCCAGGGTTGCACTGGAACAGGCGCAAGAAAGCGACGTTTCTTTGCTGTAGTTTGTCCATAGGCAACACCACGCCAGGTACGCACGCGATCAATAATCACTCCCTCAATTTTTCCTTGCCGTAACTGAGCAACGGGACCACGAGAAATAATCTTCATAGATACAAGATCCAGACAAAACCTAGACAAAACTAAAGCAAAAACAACGCTAACGCACCATAGGCACGACGTTTTCATCTTACAAAGTTTTATCTCGCATTGCCGTGTTTATTTTTGGCTTAGCTATCGCCTGATATGTGTTTGCACAATCACAAGACTCACCATGATCTGCACTAGCAATGCTTGCTTACGCTACAGTGGTAAAGCATGATCAATATCATCGACCGCGATACAATTTTGTGCATTTCGCTGGCAGCGAAGCCCTCTCATCACGGAGTACGGTTCCATAATTGGCTCTATGATCGCCTGGGGCTTAATTATGTGTATAAGGCTGTTGCGCCACACGACATTCACGCTGCCGTCGCGGGAATCCGTGGCTTAGGTATCCGTGGTGCCGGGGTATCAATGCCTTATAAACAAGATGTTATTGCTCTGCTTGATGAGTTAGATCCATCAGCGCGTAGAATCCATGCGGTTAACACCATCGTTAATACTGACGGGGTGCTTAAAGGATATAACACCGACTATCTTGCAGTACGGGAACTAGCGCAAGAAAAGAAGTTGGATCCGCAGGCGTCAATTGCTGTACTTGGCTCCGGTGGTATGGCCTACGCGGTTGTCGCAGCACTGAGCGATTATGGTTTTACTGGCGGTACAGTGGTAGCGCGCAATGAACGCACCGGCAGTGAACTCGCTCAGCGTTATCAATGGAATTATTCCAGGGAGGTTCCGCCGCAAACTCAGATTCTAGTTAATGTCACTCCGCTGGGTATGTATGGTGATTATGAGGATGTTCAAGCCTTTAGTGATACTGCCATTAGTAGCGCTGAGGTGGTGTTCGATGTGGTGGCATATCCGGTTGATACACCTTTGATTCAAGCTGCACAGGCACAATCAAAAATAGTTATCACCGGTGGTGAAGTCGTAGCGTTACAAGCTGCACGGCAATTTACTCTCTACACTGGAGTAGAGCTCACATCAGAAGATATTGCCGCAGCAGAACATTATGCACAACAAGTTTAAGGAAATTATGGGTATTTTTAGAAAGAAATCACGCGATGAAGACATTATCGACTTTGAGTCTTCTGATCCACAAAAGCTTCTCGACGAATCGGGTGCCGCAGGTAAAGCATTAGTTTATGTGATAGAAAAGGCTGCAGGTGCGCAAAAAGGAATCGTCGTTAAGTATATCGACTGGTTGCGCAAACAAAATCCTCATGCCACTCCTGCCGAGTTGCAGAAAAAACTTGATAAGCACTTTATCAATATCTCTACAAGCACAGGTGCCGGAGCAGGAGCCACAGCAGCTATTCCTGGTGTCGGGTTTTTTCTCGGTGCTCTAGCAGTTGGGGCAGAATCTTTGGCGTTCCTGGATGCGGCAACAATGTATGTTCTTGCATCCGCATACTTACGGGGCGCTGATATTACTAAGCCGGAACGTCGACAAGCATTAGTTCTTATTGCTGTCACTGGCTCAGCAGGGACAGCCCTTATCGACGCTTCTATTGGGGCGGGTTCTCCAGTTGCTATGCTTTCTCGGCTTTCTGTACGCAATATGGGTGACGTGAATAATCGCCTGATTAAACTTGCGCTTAAACGCATTAATCGAAGTGTCAAAGCAGCGTGGCTCGGAAAAATTATGCCTTTGGGCATTGGTGCAGTTATTGGGCTATTTGCCAATCGCAAAATTGCCACAAAGGTCACTGAGCGTGTACGCAGCTCTCTTGGACCACTACCGGCAACTTTTGCGCAGGCAGAACAAGCTGCAGCAAAGAATGAAGCGATAGCTCAAGCAACTGAATCTGCTGAAACCGAGCAGCAATCAAGTAAATAGGTGCGGGAACCGACGAGATACCGCGCCTTTGAGTTCAGGCTCTGTCAGAAGGCTCACCAATTGTTTTAGGGTATCCCCAGGGTGAGCCTTTGCAGCTGTGGCTAATGCGTCAGCGAGATTGTTCTCAAAGGTAGTACGCTGCTGCAGGATTTTCTTCAGCACCCGACGCCCTTCAGGCGATAAGGCGTGCAGTGTTGCTCTTTTATCCTGTGCAGGCTGTGAGGTTACGGTTAACCCCTTATGCGCCAGAGTGCTCAGAAGTCTACTAGGGCTGCCAGTTTCACAAATGAGATTCTGCCCTACTTCTTTAGTGGTTAGTGGACCGAGTGCACCCACCACCTCAATCGCTTCTGCCTGGGAGTTTGTAAGTTTTAGTTCAGAAAAGACCTTATTCAACTGGCGATTTCCTTGGCGTTGGAGGGCAAGGATCACATAACGAAACTCTTGTGGGTATTCAGCGAGGGATTGAGCTGTTTGGGATGGTAATTCTGAAGACAATCTGCTTTCACTTTCTGCCTTATGTTGCTTGGGTTAGGAATAGTTCAAGTCTATTCAGCCGCTTTGCTGGTACCAGACTAGCCTCACGCTGACCGATAATAGAAGCAAGGCGTCCTTTCTGCTGGACACTATGCTTTACCAAAGTTCCCGCTGAAGTGGCAGACAAGAAAAAATTACTGTACTCAATCAAACCGGGGATGGATATTTCAAGGGTAATAGGATTATCTATTTCTATATAGCGCAGTTTCCCGGATAAGAAATGATGCACCGCGAGAGAATAGACACCTGGCTGCTGCGTTGTCCCCACCCTGCTGAATGCGGGATTCCATTGTGGGAGAGTTTGGGCATCGAGTAGTACCTTTTTAATAGATGACGGCGTGTATTGAAGAAATCGTTGGGCAGAAAAGGAAGATATATATGACACGTAATGCAATATATCAGTTTTTTCGCCTAACATCTATAAATATCACTCTATAAATGGGAAAATACAAGAATAAAACATATACATGATATGCCTTTTATATGGGAAATCATGCTCCAATTCACGTATCACATCACACACATTGAGAAAAATATTTAATAAACTTTCTCAATAATCACAAAGGAATCACACAGTAACAGCCGGAACGCACTACTTACTTTTGGGGGTGCCCACATTGAACAGCAATAAGAAAAACAAAGCAACTCTTTTATAAAAAAGAGCTCTGACTAGGAATTTCTTAATATATTTCCCTTTTCTCACGACGCAACATTCAATGCGACATTCAATACTGAGTTTTTCCATAATAAGACTATGACGCGTTAGCCTATTTAAGGCTATTGTGTATAGAAGAAAAATATACTATTGCGTATCACAAATATCTCACAAAGAAATGAGGCGATCCCTGTAGTGAGTGGCGCTAATACATTCGGACAAAACCAGTGGTTAGTGGACGAGATGTTCCAACAATTCCAAAAGGATCCACAATCTGTTGATCCCGAATGGCGTGAATTGTTTGCTAAGCAGCAACCACAAACCACCACAGCCCCTACCCCTGCTGCTAAAAAACCACAAACCAGCGCTACGGCAGCACCCCAAAAATCTGTTTCAGCCAGTGCAACACCAACTGAAACAAAGAAACCAGCAGCGCAAGAAAAGCAGCCTACCCCTGCACCTGCACCTGCTAAAGCTCTCCCTGAAGCTGGCTCCAAACAGCTAAAAGGTATCTTTAAGGCAATCGCAAAGAATATGGATGAGTCTCTTGAGATTCCTACCGCTACTTCTGTGCGCGATATGCCAGTCAAGCTAATGTTTGAGAATCGTGCGATTATCAATGAACATTTGCAGCGCACCCACGGCGGCAAGGTATCGTTCACGCACATCATTGGTTATGCCTTAGTCAAAGGTGTGATGGCTCATCCTGACATGAACAATAACTATGCAGTTATTGACGGAAAGCCTACTGTTATCACTCCGGAACACATTAACTTGGGTCTTGCTATCGATCTGCCCCAAAAAGATGGTTCGCGTGCTTTGGTTGTTGCCGCAATTAAAGAATGTGAAACACTCGACTTCGCGCAGTTCGTTGAAAAGTATGAAGATATTGTGGCACGTGGTCGCCAAGGCAAGCTCACTATGGACGACTATTCCGGTGTGACCATTTCGCTGACCAACCCAGGTGGCATTGGTACTCGTCACTCTGTCCCTCGTCTTACCAAGGGACAAGGCACAATCATTGGTGTTGGTTCTATGGATTATCCGGCGGAATTTGCTGGTGCTTCCGTCGATCGTCTTGCAGAGCTAGGCGTAGGAAAGCTAGTCACCATCACCTCAACTTATGATCACCGCATTATCCAGGGCGCAGAATCAGGCGAGTTCTTACGTACCATGAGCCGTCTGTTTGTCGATGACGCTTTCTGGGATGATATTTTCACCTCAATGCAGATCCCTTACTCCCCTATGCGCTGGGCACAGGATCTACCTAATACCGGTCTTGATAAGAACACACGTGTTATGCAACTTATCGAGGCATACCGTTCTCGTGGTCATCTTATTGCAGATACTAACCCCCTCAAGTGGGTACAACCAGGTATGCCTATTCCGGATCACCGCGATCTAGACATTGAGACACATGGTTTAACCCTGTGGGATCTAGACCGTAGCTTCCACGTCGGCGGCTTTGCTGGTAAAGAATCCATGACTCTTCGTGAACTTCTTTCCCGTCTTCGCAGTGCTTATACCTTGAAAGTTGGCTCTGAGTACACGCACATCCTTGACCATGATGAGCGCACATGGCTACAGGATCGCCTAGAAGCTGGTATGCCAAAACCAACTCAGGCAGAGCAAAAGTACATCTTGCAAAAGCTCAATGCAGCAGAAGCCTTCGAGAACTTCCTACAGACCAAATATGTTGGACAAAAGCGTTTCTCCTTGGAAGGTAGCGAATCACTCATCCCACTGATGGATTCCGCAATTGATACTGCTGCTGGTCAAGGGCTCGATGAGGTTGTCATTGGTATGCCACACCGTGGTCGCTTGAACGTACTGTTCAATATCGTGGGTAAGCCGCTGGCTACTATCTTTAACGAGTTCGAGGGCAATATCGAGTCAAAAGCAGCAGGTGGTTCTGGTGACGTTAAGTACCACCTCGGTGCTGAAGGCAATCACCTACAAATGTTCGGCGATGGCGAAATCAAAGTGTCGCTCACCGCTAACCCTTCCCACCTTGAGGCAGTAAACCCCGTGATGGAAGGTATTGTTCGCGCAAAACAAGATCTACTAGACAAAGGCGAAGATGGCTATACTGTTATGCCAATTCTTTTGCACGGCGATGCAGCTTTTGCTGGTCTTGGTATTGTACCCGAAACCATTAACTTAGCACAGCTACGTGGGTACACTGTTGGCGGCACTGTGCACATTGTGGTTAACAACCAGATTGGCTTTACTACCACTCCAGATTCAGGTCGCTCTAGCCACTATTCCACCGACCTCGCTAAGGCGTACGGCTGCCCGGTGTTCCACGTCAATGGTGATGATCCAGAAGCTGTTGTGTGGGTAGGTCAGCTTGCTACAGAATACCGTCGTCAGTTCGGTAAAGATGTATTTATTGACCTCATTTCTTATCGCCGCCGTGGGCACAACGAAGCTGATGATCCTTCAATGACTCAGCCAAAGATGTACGAACTTATCGACGGTCGTCCAACGGTTCGTGCGCAATACGCAGAGGATCTACTTGGTCGTGGTGAACTATCACCAGAAGACGCAGAGAAAGTAGCACGTGATTTCCACGATCAGATGGAATCTGTGTTCAACGAGGTCAAAGAGACTGAGAAGAAAGCCTTTAGCCCACAAGAAGGCATCACCAGTTCTCAAGAACTCCCTCATGGTTTGCACACCAATATCACCGCTGAAGAATTGGCAGAAATTGGTCAGGCATACGCTAATAAACCTGAAGGTTTCGAGTTCCACCAGCGTGTTGCACCTGTTGCACAAAAGCGTCTGGAATCGGTACGCGAAGGTGGCATTGACTGGGGTTGGGCTGAGCTCATTGCTTTCTCCTCACTTGCTAATTCCGGTAAGTTGGTTCGTCTTGCGGGTGAAGATTCTCGCCGCGGTACATTCACTCAGCGCCATGCGGTTGTGTATGATCCTCGCACAGGTGCAGAGTTCAATGGTCTTAACCAGCTTGCTGAACAAAAAGGCAATGGCGGTAAGTTCCTCGTCTATAACTCTGCGTTGACCGAATACGCCGGTATGGGATTCGAGTACGGTTATTCTGTCGGAAACCAAGACGCGGTAGTAGCTTGGGAGGCACAGTTCGGTGACTTCGCTAATGGTGCTCAAACCATCATTGACGAATATGTTTCTTCTGGCGAGGCAAAATGGGGTCAAACATCCTCTGTCATCTTGCTTCTGCCACATGGTTATGAAGGTCAAGGTCCTGACCACTCCTCAGCACGTATCGAGCGTTATTTGCAGCTATGTGCTGAAGGAACCATGACTGTTGCTCAGCCTACTACCCCGGCTAACTACTTCCACCTATTGCGTCGCCATGCTCTTGGTAATCTTAAGCGTCCACTCGTTGTGTTCACGCCAAAGTCAATGCTCCGTATGAAAGCTGCGACCTCTGCGGTAGAAGAGTTCACCCAAACTCAGAAGTTCAAGTCGGTTATCAACGATCCACGCTTTGTCGACGGTCAGGGCAATGTCATTGGTGATGTCAATAAGGTAACGACAATCATGCTCGTTTCTGGCAAGCTCTACTATGAACTAGCAAAGCGTGCCCAAAAAGATAAACGTGATGATGTCGCTATTGTCCGGATCGAAATGCTACATCCTATTCCGTTCAACCGTCTCAAAGAGGCATTTGCGCTCTATCCAAATGCAACGGAAATCCGTTACTGCCAGGATGAGCCAGCAAACCAAGGTGCATGGTCATTCCTCAATGAGCACTTACCACAGCTCATTCCAGGTCTGCTGCCAATGAAACGCATTTCACGACGTGCTCAGGCTTCTACTGCAACTGGTCTTTCTAAAGTCCATGCAATTGAACAGCAAGCACTCGTTGATGCCGCTTTTGCTGCTGATGCTTAAATGCCAAGAGCTGGTGTTGGGTGTTTGCCCTCTTAATGGCAAAGAAACACCATAGAACACCAGACAAATAAAGTTCCTTTTCTCGTGCTCGTCTAGTAGCACAGGGAAAAGGAACTTTTTGTTGGGTACCGCTTGCACGCAGTTTAGTGAGTGTGAGTTAGCTTAGCTACAGCGATTTAGAGTCTAAAAATTCAGCAGCAACTACCTCTGCTGGTTCTCCTTTTCGTGCTTTTTCCACAAGCTCAGCTAATTCTTCAGAAGATATCGAGCCACTTACTTCATTGAGCGCTAATCGCCCAGCACGCGCTAACACAGGAGTGCGATAAATAGGAACCAGATTTTCTGGCAGCGCTATTCCCTCACGAGATGCGCATTTAGCATTAGACGGATCAGAAGCCGCAAGCCCCTCGTCCAGGGATCCAACCACACCATAATAGGTATCCTCACGTTGTTCTGCCTGCTCGGTAGGACTCAACTGTTGTTTCTGCCCATATTTTTCTTCTAGTTCTCTCGCTTTCATCGCGTCATAATGACTGAGCAAGGAACCAGCACAACCGATATACACATCACTGTTGTGAGCTAACAGCTCTGCATACGGATCTACTTCTTCTGTGACAACCCTAATATGTGCTTCTCGACCATTGCGGTCAAGTATTTGACGATATAGCTCGCCTAAAATTATTTGCTCAAAAGAATCACCGTTAACCAGAACACGAACTACCTGGGTAGACTCGGGAACAGGATCTGCGTGAGGCTCCATAATTGTGCAGCCTGCCAACCCCAATGCAGCAATAAGTATTGCCGTGCCTACTTGTTTTTTCTTCCCCATAGGCTTTGCCTTTCCGGATTACTTTTGTACCTAGCACCTAACACAGTGTATTAGTTCTGCTCTTGTGGTGACTGTTGCCGTGCAGGAGCAAATCCACGTGCAGTTTCTTGAGTGAACGTCGCAATACGATCACGTGCTTCACGCGCCTTTTGTGGATTACACAATACGTCATAACGACCGGCTACGATCTGTGTTTCAGAGGAAAAATCACGACGCCCACCTTGCATGGCATACGGTACCGTGACCATAACCACACCACAAATAATGCCCAGTCCAATACCTATTGCTAGTGCATTGCCCCAGTTTGCTCCAGTAGCGCCTAACAGAATTGCAAAAAATACCCCCAGCCATGCTCCAGAAAGTACACCACGAATAATCACTTTTGCCCAGGTAAGCCGTCCGGTTACTTTTTCCACTTCCATCAAATCGACACCGACGATGGTAAGTTCTTCCACTGGAAAATTATTATCCGATAGCATATCTACCGCAGCTTGTGCCTGAGCATAAGAATCAAAACTACCTACTGGCCAGCCTTCTGGTCTTTTGCGCTCCATCGAAGAGGATAAACGCTCAGACGTATAATTTGCATTGTGTGGGTTGTCCATAGCTATATCTAATCTTTCCTCAACTCTTTCTATATTTCTCTTATATTTAACGGCTGTGTTTTATGCACTGTTCCCAAGTACCGTAAACTGTCTTTTTATGAGCGAAGTGACACGAGTATATGCTGGTCGCCTATCAGGTATGGTAGTGCGCGGACCAGATACAGACATTATTGGCAGAGTTCGTGATGTCATTGTCAATGTGCGCCCTGCTGGTCATTCTTCGCGTGTGCTTGGACTTGTAGTCGAGATGACGAATAAACGCCGCATCTTTCTACCAATGCTGCGCATTGCAACAATTGAACCCCTAGAAATTACCCTTGTTTCTGGTTCGGTTTCTTTACGTGGTTTTAAGGCACGCAGTGGTGAAGTCGCAGTTCTGGGTGAGCTCATTGGCGCAAAAGTACACGTTGATGATCCAGAATTAGATCATCTTCATTCGCACGCCGTAGAAATTGCTGATATTGAATTAGAGCGTACCCGTACTCGTGACTGGGAAATCAGCAAAGTTGCAGTTATTGGTCAGCGTCCAAAATTTGGTCGGCGCCCTATATTACACACTGTCCGGTGGAATCACGTTCATGGTCTTTATGCCTCGGGCACGGGGATTCCTGACGCTGCCGCAGAGCTTATTGCAGGTTTTGAGGATATGCGCCCTGCAGACGTTGCTTCCGTGCTCCATGATTTGCCAGTAAAACAACGCATTAACGTCGCCAGTGAGCTCGACGACGAACGCCTGGCAGATGTATTGCAGGAAATGCCTGAGGAACGTCAGGCCGAGCTGCTGGAGACATTGGATATTGAGCGTGCTGCCGACGTTCTAGAAGAAATGGATCCTGATGATGCCGCAGACTTGCTGGGTGAATTAGATGATGCCAAAGCAGATGTACTCCTAGAGCTCATGGATCCGGAAGAATCAGCACCAGTGCGGCGTCTGATGAGTTTTAGCCCTGATACTGTTGGTGCCCTCATGACTCCCGAACCGCTTATTCTTGCTCCTCAGACCACTGTTGCCGAAGCACTCGCGTTGGCGCGTAATCCTGATTTACCCACTTCGCTTGCATCATTAGTGTTTGTGGTGCGTCCGCCAACGGCAACGCCTACCGGTAAATATCTGGGCTGCGTGCATTTGCAAAAACTCCTACGAGAACCGCCCTCAGCATTAGTATCAGGCATTCTTGATCCAGATTTGCCACCACTGTATGCCGATGATTTGCAAGAAACAGCAGCACGTTATTTTGCGACCTATAACCTTGTATGTGGTCCAGTTATTGATGATGACGGGCACTTGCTCGGGGCAGTTGCCATCGACGACTTGCTTGACCATTTGTTGCCTGACAACTGGCGTGATACCGGCATTCGTCCTGAAACTCGTACCTCTCGTTCTTCACAGCAATAAGGAGTTTTTATGGCTGACTATAATCGTTCTGAGCTTGACACTCCTTATCTGAAGAAGCGTCGGAAGTTTTTTAAGATTGATGATGATACTGTCGGCGCTTATGCAGAAAAAGTAGCGCGTTTTTTTGGCACAGGTAGTTACCTGATGTGGCAAACAGTCTTTGTGACTGTCTGGATTCTGCTCAACGTCGGCGGCTGGTGGTTTAGTTGGGATGAATATCCATTCATCTTGCTCAACCTTGCTTTTTCCACGCAGGCAGCTTATGCTGCTCCGCTGATTCTGTTAGCGCAAAACCGTCAAGAAGACCGCGACCGTATCTCACTGAACGAAGATCGTCGACGTGCACTAGAAACTAAAGCAGACACCGAGTTTATTACCCGAGAACTTGCTGGTTTGCGCCTCGCTGTGGGAGAGATGGTGTCGCGTGATTACTTACGTCATGAGCTTGAAGACCTGCAAAATATGCTTGAGCGCATTGAAGCAAAGCTTGACGACGAAGCCGCAGCCCGTATCGCCCTCCAACATGAATTGCATGATCGCGGTATCCAAGAGCTCTCTGATCCTATTCAAGGAGATGTTGTGGGCAACGACAGCCCTGATACAAAGAAAAAGAAATGAGCGTATTCTAAACAATAATGAGTAAAGCAGTAATCACAGAATCACGTGTACGCGAAGCCCTCTCTCGCGTTGATGACCCAGAAATCGGCAAGCCGATTACTGAGCTAGGTATGGTCAAAAGCATTGATATAGACGAGCACAATAATGTTGCTGTTGAAATCTATCTCACCATTGCTGGCTGTCCGATGAAATCAACCCTAACCAATAATTCTCGTGCAGTATTAGAGGAGCTTGAGGGGGTTGGTACTGTAACGGTAAGTACCGATGTAATGAACGATCAGCAGCGGCAACAACTGCGCACCCAACTTCGGGGTTCTGCGAGTGAACCAGTCATCCCTTTTGCACAACCACAATCCACAACCCGGGTCTTTGCCATTGCCTCCGGTAAAGGTGGTGTAGGAAAATCCTCTATGACGGTCAACCTTGCCACTACCCTTGCTGCCCGTGGCCTAAAAGTAGGTGTACTTGATGCCGATATTTACGGTCATTCCATTCCTGGCATGCTCGGATCTACTGAAAAGCCCCATGCTGTTGATGACATGATCATGCCGCCTCAGGCGCATGGAGTAAAGCACATTTCCATCGGGCATTTTGTGGAAGACAACGCACCTGTGGTGTGGCGTGGTCCTATGTTGCACCGAGCAGTACAACAATTTCTTGCCGACGTATTCTGGGGAGATCTTGATATTCTCTTGCTAGATTTACCACCAGGAACAGGTGATATTGCTATTTCTGTGGCGCAGCTTGTCCCTAATGCGCAGTTGTTGATTGTGACTACTCCGCAGACTGCCGCTGCTGAGGTGGCAGAACGTGCAGGCTCTATTGCTATGCAAACACGCCAAAAAATTGCTGGTGTGATTGAAAATATGTCTGCACTCACGCTTCCCGACGGCACCACAATGGATGTCTTCGGTTCTGGTGGCGGTCAAGCTGTTGCCTCACGACTGAGCGCCATCACAGGCTCGCCTGTTTCGTTACTCGGTAGCGTTCCTCTTGACCCTGCGCTTAGACAAGGCGGCGATACTGCTCATCCGATTAGCATTGCCCAACCACAGTCGCCTACTGCACGTGCAATCGCAGAAATTGCAGATCAATTAGTAGTGCGTAAAGAATCACTTGCGGGCAAGCCTCTTGGCTTAGGTGTAAAGAAACAATAACCGGGCTTAAAGCACATCATCATTGTTGGTGTGTTTTTTATAAATATCTGCATAACTGAAGCTAGCGGCAGGGTTCTTTGGCGAGGCTGAATCGCTAGCGTGTGCTGGCATATCTGTCCGCGCAGGTTGTGCAGAACTTTCATCTTCCATGAGTTTGCGTGGATTAAAGCTATCCAAAAACTCTTCATCGTCGTCGAAAAGCGCTTTGCTAATCACACCGCGTGGTCCCATGCGCCGCACTGAAGCCAGTTGGCTAATGGGACGTTTAAGCTCCTCAAGCTCCTCAAACTCACCGTTTAATTCTGCTTTTGCATTTCTAATTGCTTTCCGAGCAGCAAAAACTGCTGCGCGCACGTCTTCTACTACCCGAGGCATACGCTCTGGACCGACGATAATAATGCCGATGATGACAATGGCGAAAATTTCCGGCCAACCGATTGAAGAAAACACAGTTTTACTTTAGCCTTTCGACGCCCCATTGTCTTTTTCTTGTGATCGCTTTTCATAATGCGAACGATGGGCATTATGAATGTTGATAATCGTTTTTGATACCTGATCAATTTTTGCAATGAAATTTTGAGAGTATGACGACTTAGTTTCCTCGGAAGGCTCATGCGGTATTTGTTGAGCAATCTGGCATAACCGAGTAATCAGCTCAGAAGGAGCACACATATTCTCGTTATTAGCCAAGCGCAAACGCTCAGATGCTTTTTGCTGCCGTTTGATTTCTTCACGACATTCATCGCAATGCACAAGATGTATCCGGGCGCGATGTGCAGCACTAGGTGTGAGTTCACCATCAACGAAAGCAGCGACAGCCTCGGGATTGAGGTGGTCAACTGAGGCAAAAACGCGAGTGTTGCGTTGATAGCTTTGGCTCATACGACGTACTTGCGCTATTCCTGTTTTAATGGCTTGGCGATCAAAACGAATCCAGTGGGTAACGGTAGCTTCTTCTGATGATTTAGTATGTTCATCTTTTGAGGGCTGGTTTTGGTCTTGAGGGTTATGCTCGGTATCCATCTGACCGCCCTTCTCTTATTGTCTGCTTGGGATAGAAGTTACCTGTCCAATAGAGAAAACGCTTAAGTACAAAATTGAGTTCCCACAAAAAGAAAGCGCCAGGTCATATGGAAATATATGAACCTAGCGTTGGGAATATGTACCTAGTGTTGTATTGGGATGAGCATTTTTGCTTCTGCGTCAGATTCTGCTGCCGCTTCTAGGCTTGCGCGAAGTTGCGAGCGCCCTCGGTGAATGCGAGAACGTACCGTACCCATTTTCACGCCTAAGGTGTCAGCTATCTCGTCATAGCTCATTCCAACAACATCGCATAAAACGACTGCAACGCGAAAATCTGGGCTTAGTGCGTCGAGAGCTTTTTGGAGTGCCGGATCAAGGTGTGCTACCGAATATGCTTGTTCGGGAGTCATATCAGTTCCAGGTACTCGCTCATAATCTTCAGGTAGTGCTTCCATCCGAATTTTGCTGCGATGACGCACCATATCCAAGAATAGGTTGGTGGTGATACGGTGTAGCCACCCCTCAAATGTTCCTGGTTGGTAATTTTTTAGGGAACGGAAAACACGCATAAATGTTTCTTGGGTGAGGTCTTCTGCGTCATGCTGATTACCAGACAATCTATAGGCAAGGCGATAGACGCTATCGGCGTGTTCAGATACAAGTTCACCCCAAGAGGGCATTGCCCCAATACCAGCATCGAAAGCAGCAGTTCCTTGTAGATCATTGCTTTGTTGATCAGGAGTAGTTGCTGCATTCTTAGCTACTGAAGATGTCATGGCACTATTGTGCCTGACTTTGTTCAAGAAAACCAGCCAAGAACCTGGGAAAAGCCTGGCAATAGAAAAAGTTGTCATTTTGTTATAGAAAATGCAGTTCTCCCCTTATTCCCAATTGTCACTTTAGTATCTTTCAGTATTTTCTCAATCATTAGATAACAACTTAAACATGAAGTTCAGTACAGTTTTCCAATATATTTTCACCACAGGCGCGTTAGAAAACACTCGGTACACAAGCGGCATAGAATAATACACGTGAGCAATACTTCAGCATCTCTCAATGACTATATCGAGCACGTTACTGTCTTATCTGAGGCATTGAGTGCTGCACAAGAAGCAGCACATGAATTTGGGCTTATCACTCCTGACGCCGCAACTGGAAAATTACTCAGCACCCTTGCAACTGCAAGCAATGCACAAGCAGCCATTGCGGTAAGTCCTGCAGCAAGTGTCGTGGGATTGTATCTCCTTGAAGGACTCAACGACCATGCGGTACTTAGCTGCATTGATCCTGAACCAGAACACCAAAAACAAGCAAAGACGGCTTTTACTCAGGCTGGATACCCAGCTAGCCGAATACGATTTTTGCCTTCTCGCCCACTCGATGTCATGTCTCGTCTTGCCACCGCATCCTACGACATCATCTATGCAGATATTTCTGCGCTAGAATTCACTGCTTTTATCAAGGCAGGCCTTCCCCTCCTTGCACCAGGCGGCACCCTTATTTTGGCAGATTGCCTCCTCGACGGCACTATCAGCGATGTGTCGCGCAAGGATCGTGAAACTATCAGTGCACGTGAGGCAGAAGAATATATTGCGTCTTTAGACAATGTTCTCGTTACACGCCTACCTCTTGGTTCCGGTATGACTCTTATTAGCAAAAAACGCTAAGCATTGCTTTTATAGATTTTACGAATAGCGTGGGGTTATCTCCACAGTTCTTTGTTGGTTACACAACAGTGTTTTTCCCAACCACAACAACCCCACCAGCGCTAATAGAGAATTTCTGACTATCACGTTCCCGGTCGACGCCAATGAGAGTGCCATCGGTAACAACTACGTTTTTGTCAAGAATAGCGTGGCGTACAACAGCGCCCTTGCCAATGCGTACCCCTGGCATCAGCACTGAACCTTCTACAGTAGCTCCCTCTTCTATCATGACGTCGGTGGATAAGACGGAATTACGCACTGTTGCCGCAGAAATAATAGATCCTTGAGCCACCATGGACGATTGCGCAATACCCCCCTGAACAAACTTTGCTGGCGGTAACTCACCTAAATCAGTGGAGCGAATAGGCCATTTTTGGTTATATAAGTTGAAAATCGGGTGCACAGAAATAAGATCCATATGCGCTTCATAAAAAGCGTCGATTGTTCCTACATCACGCCAATAAGCACGATCACGGTCAGTAGAACCTGGAACGACATTATTATTGAAATCATAAACATGAGCTTTCCCGCGTGCGACGAAATATGGGATAATATCGCCTCCCATATCATGCGCAGAATCTGGATTTTCTTCGTCTTCTTTCAGAGCACGAATAAGCTCTTGTGTACTGAACACATAATTTCCCATCGACGCATAGGACATATTCGGATCATCTGGTGTCCCTGGAGGCTCCGCCGGTTTTTCTAGGAACTCTGTAATAAGCCCATTCTCATCAGCTTGTATGCAGCCAAACGCACTAGCTTCTGCCCGAGGAACCCTAATACCAGCCACCGATACTGCTGCACCTGAATCAATATGTTCTGCAACCATTTGTGCAGGATCCATGCGATATACGTGATCGGCACCAAACACAATGACATAATCTGGGTTTTCATCGTAAATGAGATTCAACGACTGCAAAATCGCATCCGCTGAACCTTGATACCAACGCTTTCCTAAACGCTGCTGTGCTGGCACAGAAGCAATGTATTGATTACGCGTAGGACCGCTCACATTCCATGATTGCGAAATATGACGATCAAGAGAATGAGATTTGTACTGGGTCAGCACGCATATTTTCATATACCCAGCATTAACCAAATTTGATAATACAAAGTCAATTAGACGGTATGTGCCACCAAAAGGCACAGCAGGTTTTGCCCGGTCTTCGGTCAGTGGGAACAGCCGCTTTCCTTCACCGCCAGCGAGTACAATGGCCAGAACATTATGTTGGGTTCTCACAAAACCCAATGGTATATGCTGCCAGCAACTTTTTCTCGGCTTTTATTGTAATTGTTATCGTAATTGACAGATACTTCACTAAAACTAATTCAAGAAGATAATACATAACTCACTCAAAAGCACTACCCTGTGGAGTATGAGAGTAGCAATGCTAACCAAAGAGTATCCACCTGAGATCTACGGTGGCGCAGGTGTTCATGTTACCGAGCTAACCCGTTTCATGCGCAACATAGTGCCAGTCGATGTGCACTGCATGGGACAAGAACGCTCAGAACATGATGTCTATGTGCACAGCGTCGATCCTGCATTAGAAAATGCCAATCCCGCATTGCGCACTCTTTCGACCGGGTTACGTATGGCTCATGCAACACACAATGCAGATATTGTTCATTCGCATACCTGGTACTCCGGACTAGGCGGGCATTTAAGTGCACAACTGCACTCTATTCCGCATGTGGTTACTGCACATTCTCTTGAGCCAGACCGTCCGTGGAAAAAAGAACAATTAGGCGGTGGTTATAATATATCCTCCTGGTCAGAGCGCAATGCAATGGAATATGCTGATGCTATTATCGCCGTCTCTGCCAAGATGAAACAGACAATTTTACATGCCTATCCACGTATTGATGCTGATAAAGTCCATGTCATTCTCAATGGTATCGACACTCAGCTATGGCAACCGCGGCCGACTTTTGATCAAGCACAGCACTCAATTCTTCATTCACTAGGTGTTGATCCACAACGCCCTATTATTGCTTTTGTCGGACGCATTACCAGGCAAAAAGGCGTTGAGTATCTTATCAAAGCAGCGCACCTTTTCTCTCCTGATGCGCAATTGATCCTGTGTGCAGGTGCTCCGGATACTCCAGAAATCGCCAAGCACACAGCGCAATTGGTACACCAACTGCAAGCACAACGTACTGGGGTTATCTGGGTAGAAACAATGTTACCGCAAGCAGATATTCAAGAGATCCTCAGTGCCGCCGATGTCTTTGTCTGTCCATCAATTTATGAGCCACTAGGTATTGTCAATCTGGAAGCGATGGCCTGTGCAACAGCAGTTGTCGCTTCCGACGTTGGTGGTATTCCTGAGGTGGTAGCCGATGGAGTTACTGGCACACTTGTGCATTATGATCCAGCTGATACGAATAGTTTTGTCCAAGATCTAGCTCATGCGGTAAACGCACTCATCAGTGATGCTACGCGAGTAAAAAACTATGGTATCGCTGGTCGGCAACGAGCAATGAATGATTTTTCTTGGGAAGCAATCGCTGCACAAACTGTGGATCTATACCACAAACTTGTTTAAGCAATTTTCCTAAATCGCGTAATTTTTGCCCGTGCAGTGACTGACATAGTATCGGGCAATGTCGCAATGCGCTGTGCCAGAATGTCAGGATGGATATGCCGTGCCGAGGGACTCATGCCAATCTGTGCAGCAATCGAATCCTGATCAAGTTGCATCCGGAACTCCACTGATTCTGACTGTCCATGTGGTACCAGATGCCCAGCAGCTTGAGCAGTCATACGTTCAACTTTACCCTGTTCCACACCAATGATGCCTAGTGGTTCGCGTAATTCATCTAGATGACCGCTATCTGCTGTCAGCACGACCACCTCGCCTTGAGGTTTAAGCACTCGCGCAAACTCGCTAGCATTTCGTGGGGCAAAAACAACCGCAATAACGTCGATAGACTCATCTCGGATGGGAAGTCTTGCCCACGCATCAGCTACAACAGCACCAACACGCGGATGACATTTTGCCAATAATTTTGCAGAAGGAACTGATACGTCCAAACCAATACCGCGCGAGCCATCAATGGAATCTAAAAGATGCGAAAGATAGTAGCCCGTACCTGCACCAACTTCTAATAATGCAGGTTCTGCATCATCAGGGATATGTGCATCGTTGATTGCTTCTATTGCTTTATGCGACACTGCTTCTACAAAAGGCGCATAATGACCACGAGAGAGAAAAGTCTCTCGATCTTGGATCATCTCAGTATTATCACCGGCATAGCGTAGTCCAGCACCACCTGCAAGAGTGACATAACCTTGACGTGCAATATCATAGCTATGACCAGAATCAGAAATGAGTCGAGAAGAATCATCTGCCAGTTCTAGAGGAGTCAAATCTATAGGATCAGCAAGTAGATCTATCACATGGGAAAGCACGACGACACATTCTCCTTGGCTAATAAGAGGCTAATACGGCTAGGGAATAACAACGCGAAGTCTATCACTGCGCAACATCGCTCAATAAGGTACTCAACTGGGTAGCTTCTTCCTTATTGAGCTCAATAACCAACCGCCCACCGCCATCAGTAGGAATACGCATAACGATTTTACGAGACTCAATCACTACTTCCATTGGGCCGTTACCTGTACGAGGCTTCATAGCTGCCACTTGTTTTACCGCTTCCTCAGTTGAAAATTACATTGATAATAAGACATAAGCATCATTATGAAAAATAAAAGATAATGGCTTGTGGCGCAGATACCAACTCTTCTTATCATACATTGCTAGAAAAAATACTGCGATCTATTAGAGAAAGCAAGAATACCTGTTAGTACCACCTAACTCGCTACTCAGTATGCGCGCTTACTTCCCTAGTCTTTCCAGCACCTTGCACTTGTTGTTCCAGATAATCAATACGAGCAAAAAGCGCCTCAACGAGATCATCAACTTGATCTTGTCGATAACCGCGCAACGCTAACTCAAGATGTACGGCATCGACGTCATGGGTAGCAACAGCATTGCGGTTGCCCTGCATAAGCTCAGCCCGAGGATGGAGCTCTCGAGCACTCTGCCGCTCGCCTGAACCAGAGAGTGTTCCCATAATCAGTGCAATGATAAGCGCAAAAAACGCGACGACAACAGTAAGCAACAACCACGATAACACTTATTTTCCCTCTCCTAGATTGGCTTGGCTGCTTATAGCATCAATTGGCATACGTTGGTTGATACCAAGCTCATTTACGATGCCCACACGATCCAAAATAGTTGCAATAACAATATCAGACATTGCACTCAATTCCGTTAAAGTGCGGTTACGATGATACTTATCAACCAGCTGTGCTTGGGCAATAGCAGTGATGCCATAGCGACGATATATATCGATAAGCAATCCTATTTCTACACCATAGCCCTCGACGAAAGCCAAAGAAAGCGCAGTGGAACGTCGAATAGCATATTCCCCTGCAAGAGGCTGGTTAATGGATGCAAGTTCGGGAAAAAACGCACGCAATAACGGCTTAGCAGATAACTGGGTAACTCTGCCACCTCCAGTTGGTTGTCCTTGGAAAGCACGTCGATAGTCTGCTTTAACTAAATGGATCTGTGGATTGCTAAAAGGGGCGGTTAACTTGGAGACAATCATCGGGTCGACAGTCTCTAGATCCGCATCAATAAACATAACTATCTCACCACGAGCAGCATATACGCCTCGCCATAACGATTCCCCTTTGCCAGTTCGCGGTGGAATATGAGGTATGATCTCACGCCAATTGAGCACACAAGCGCCAGTTGCTGCTGCTTCATGATACGTGTTGTCAGTTGAATCAGCGTCGATAACTAATAGTTCAACATCCGATTGTGCAAAAGAACTCGCAGCAATACTCTCTTGAACACAAACTATTACTTGAGCAATAGTTTTTTCTTCATTGAGCGCTGGAATAACAATACTCAACTTCATGCCAACCCCCGAGTAGTAGCACGCGGCGCAATTTTTCCCTGAATTGCTGCGGTCATAGCAATAGTATCAATTGTTTCTTGCACCTGATGAGCTCGAAAACACGCAACACCATGATGCGCTGCCCATGCAGTAGCAGCCAAAGTACCGGCAACACGCTCTTGAACTGGACGATTAAGGGTTTCTCCAACAAAGTCTTTATTAGACAATGCCATTAACACGGGAAAACCAGTAGCAACAATCTGATCAATATGACGCAATAAAGTCAAACCATGAAAAGTATTCTTACCAAAGTCATGCGTTGGATCAATGAGGATTTTTTCCTCAGGCACACCTCGGTTAATAGCGCATTCTGCTTGACGTGTTGTTTCTTCTATAACGCTGGCGACAATATCATCAAAATGCACCCGATACGGGCGTGTGCGCGGTATGACCCCACCAGTATGCGAGCACACATAACCTACTCTGTAATGCCCCGCCACCGCAGAAAGCTCTGGATCATGCCCTGCCCACGTGTCATTGACCAATGTTGCCCCAGCATTAATCGCACACTCAGCGACAGACGAGCGCCATGTATCGACAGAAATGGTTATCTGAGGAAAGCGTTGATGAATTGCACTGATAAGCGGAACCACACGGTCAATCTCTTCTGCCACACTCACTTCTTGCCCTGGTCCTGCTTTTACGCCACCAATATCAACAATACGAGCTCCGGCAGTGATCACAGCGTGCGCACGTTCGAGAGCGGCGTCGAAAGTCTGTGTTGCGCCTTTGTCATAGAAAGAATCTGGTGTGCGATTAATAATCGCCATCACTGAGGCAAGACCATCAGGATCAAGAAAAGCAGAAGAAACCATATTATGCCTGGTCTTCGTGCTCATCAAGCATGGTGCGATGTATGTTTACGATATGTGCTACAGCTTCCTCAGGACTATCAGTACAAAGAAAGAGATCCAAATCAGACTCGTTGATCATACCTTCTGCAACTAAGCGATCACGCAGCCAATCGAGCATTCCAGACCAAAACTCAGTACCAAGGAGCACAATGGGGTAATTAGTAACTTTTTTAGTCTGCACCATGCACAAGACTTCACAAAGCTCATCTAAGGTACCAAAACCACCTGGTAAGCACATAAAAGCCTGGGAATACTTGAGGAACATAGTTTTGCGTGCAAAGAAATAACGGAAATTGAGTCCTACATCAACATATTGGTTAAGTCCTTGCTCATGCGGTATTTCAATACCTAACCCAACAGAAAGCCCCCCTGCCTCATGCGCACCACGGTTACAGGCTTCCATAAGTCCTGGACCACCACCAGTAATCACAGCATAGTCCGCTTCGACGAGTTTCTTACCCAGCTCTTGTCCGAGCTGATAGTATTTGGTGCCTTCCGCCACGCGGGCAGAACCAAACACTGTTACTGCCGTCGGCAACTGCGCAAGGGAATCAAATCCAGTAACAAACTCGCTTTGGATTCTCAGCACACGCCACGGATCTGCATGTAACCAATCATGATCCGCACCTAATTCGAGAAGTCGCTGGTCATAAGTAGATTCATGTGGCTGTGATGATTGTCGAACAAGTAATGGTCCACGAAGCATACGCTTTTGTTCTTGGGGAATCTCTGTCATATCAGTCTTCTTTGTTCTATCGATTCTATCGCTCATAACTTCTTTATTTAATAGCGCACAGATACACGGCTATGCATCACAATGCGCAGTGCACAATCAATTTCTTTCTACTAGGTCAAAGTAAACAGAATATGAAGGCGCATTATTGCTCATACCTACATACCGCATATGCCCATGCACCTTATGCATCTCGTACGATACAGTTCCTAGCGACCACATAACTCAGGAGCTGCTAGGAAGTAAGATATGCGCTCAGTACAGTGGCCACCTCATCAATCATTGCCACCGGGCACTGCTCATCTTTCTTATGGCAAAAAGCTGGATCACCTGGCCCAAAATTGACTGCAGGAATTTTTAGTGCAGAAAAACGTGCCACATCAGTCCAACCGTATTTCGCACGGAAAACACCACCAGTTTGGTTAATGAGCTCTGCCACTACCGGCTGGTCAAGCCCAGGACGCGCACCAGGAACTGCATCATCAATCAGATATTCGACCCCTTGTGGCAGATCTAGCACACTGAGCATATGCTCTAGAGCTTCATCAACACTGCGGTGAGGCGCAAAACGAAAATTAACAAACATCCATGCATGGTCTGGAATAGTATTCGTAGCCACTCCTGATTCCATGTGCACAATGTTAAGCCCCTCATGATAGAGACAACCATCTACTTCTATTTCTTGATCACGTGTCTGCTGATAGTGAGCGATATTACTAATCACTGGTGCCAACACGTGCATTGCATTTGTGCCCAGCCACGAACGTGCAGAATGGGCGCGCTCACCATGAGCAATCACTTTCAGCCGGATCGATCCCTGACAACCAGCCTCAATAACAGAACCGGTCGGTTCTCCCAAGAGTGCAACATCTGCCTCCAACCATTGCGGATGAGCAGCTTCGATGTGCCCTAACCCATTGAACTCACTGGATACTTCCTCACCTTCATAACATACTAAGGTGAGGTCTTTTGTCAGAGTATCGCTATGGGCAAGCTTGGCAAAAGTGTGCAGATACACTGCTAATCCAGACTTCATATCCACACTGCCGCAACCAAAAATAACTTCGCGCCCTTGCTTATCGACGCCAAGAGTAGAAGGTACATTATCCGCAATGGGCACAGTATCAATATGTCCGGCTAAGAGAACACGCTTACTCAAGCCGCGTTGTGTTCTTGCCACAATCGTATTGTCATGCCGATCAACCCGTATGTCATTGATTGACCGCAATGCAGCTTCAATAAGATCAGCAATGTTTTTCTCATGATGCGATGGGCTTTCCACATCCACAAGTTGACGAGTCAAATCAATAGGTGATGAATAAAGATCAAGTGCAGCATTAGAAGAAGTAGACACGTCTATCTAGTGTAGCGGTTTTGAGCACCACTTTAGGCACTACCAGGAATGTTAATGCAGAGTTGCTCGCTTTTACTCACAGTATTTTATAAACATAATGCAGATAAACTACGTAAAAATAGTTTTTTTACCGTATATCGGTTTATTCTCAATAGGTATGAGTAAAAATAACGAAGTGCATGCTGGTAACGCACAGCCAATAAGCACCACACTGACTAATGCCAAAGATAGTTCTGAACTTGGCGCAGGTCTTAAGACTCGTCACCTCACCATGATGGGACTTGGTTCTGCAATCGGTTCTGGATTATTCCTAGGTGCAGGTGTAGGAATTAAAGCAGCAGGTCCGGCAATTCTCATTGCTTATATCCTCGCTGGCATTATCGTGGTATTCGTCATGCAAATGCTTGGTGAACTCACCGCAGCACGTCCTGTATCTGGCTCGTTTTCCGTCTATGCTGAACAGGCCTTTGGACGTTGGGCTGGTTTCTCTGTTGGTTGGCTGTACTGGTTCATGCTCATCATGGTTATCGGTGCAGAAATGACTGGCGCTTCGGCAATTATGTCCACATGGTTCGGATGCGACCCGTGGATACCTGCGCTGGTGTGCGTCGTCTTTTTCACCATAATCAACTTGGCGCGCGTCGGAGGCTTTGGTGAATTTGAGTTCTGGTTTGCTTTTATTAAGGTAGCTGTTCTTATTTTCTTCCTTGTTATTGGTACGCTACTGATTTTTGGGTTACTACCAGGACATGAATTCATTGGTACAAAAAATTTCCTCAGCGCTGGTTTTATGCCGCATGGCATAGCAGGTATTGCTACCGGACTTTTAGCTGTAGCCTTTGCTTTTGGCGGCATTGAGATTATTGCTATTGCTGCTGCAGAATCAGAAAAGCCTAAGGAATCCATTGCCGTTGCTGTACGTTCTATTATCTGGCGCATTTCCTTGTTCTATATGGGTTCCGTGCTCATTATCACTTTCTTGATGCCGTATTCCAGCATCCAAAGCTCCGGTTCGGCAGCGCAATCTCCTTTTGCAGATATTTTGCGTCTTGCCAAAATTCCCGGTGCCGCAGGTGTGATGGAAGTAGTCATTGTTCTTGCTCTGCTATCTGCATTTAATGCCCAGATTTATGCAACCTCACGGTTTGTATTCTCTCTCGCTCAACGCAATAATGCACCAGCATTTTTTGCCAAAACCAATAAAGAGAATGTGCCGACAAATGCGGTGCTCTTGTCGATTTTATTCGCCTTTTTGTCCGTCGGGCTGCAATACTGGAACCCAGAAGGACTATTAACTTTCCTCCTTAATGCAGTAGGCGGTTGTTTGCTTGTTTTATGGTTTTTCATTAGCGCAAGTTACTTAAAACTTCATCCTGAGCTGGAGCGCAATAATGAAATAACTACAGTTCGTATGTGGCTCTACCCTTGGTTATCGATATTCACGTTGGTGGCATTAAGTGCTTTGACATTACTGATGCTTAGCGACGAAGGCGCTCGCCAACAAGTTGTCGCAGTAGCTATTGTATTTGGGACTATTGTGCTGCTTTCACTCCTCAGCAGGAAAAATACATCTGCTAAAGAAGCCTAAAGAATATGTCTATCACGCCGCTTTGGCGTGGTTTTGGCTAAAGTGGTCACTATGACTTCTGCTTATGCACTTGGTATTGCAACTGTTACTCATGACGGCACTGTTTTGGATGCGTGGTATCCACAGCCAGAACTTAACGCATCCGAAGCTACTGCTCACGCAAACACCGAAACGCTCGAAGGCTCAGCCATTCCAGAGCATTTTCGCGAGCTTGTCGGGAAAGATTCCGATCGGTTAGTTACTCGCGTCGCCATTGCTACAACTATTGCCGATCTTGACGCGGCACCTACTGATGCGTACGACGCATACCTACGCCTCCATTTACTATCCCACCGTCTCGTTCGTCCACATGGACAAAACCTTGACGGTATTTTCGGACTACTCGCTAATGTAGTATGGACTAATTTTGGTCCATGCTCTCCGGTAGACTTTGAGCTTACCCGAGCGCGATTATCACGACGCGGCACAGTTACTGTTTATTCAGTAGATAAATTCCCTCGCATGGTTGATTATGTTGTTCCTTCAGGCGTGCGTATTGGTGATGCTGACCGCGTACGTCTTGGCGCTTATCTTGCAGAAGGCACCACTGTTATGCATGAAGGATTCGTCAACTTCAATGCTGGTACTTTGGGTAATTCTATGGTAGAGGGCAGAATTTCTGCTGGGGTCGTCGTCGGCGATGGCTCAGATGTTGGTGGTGGCGCCTCCATTATGGGCACACTTTCTGGTGGCGGAAAACAAGTTATTTCTCTTGGTCAACGCTGTTTATTGGGAGCAAACTCTGGATGTGGTATCCCGCTTGGTGATGACTGTGTCATAGAAGCTGGTACTTATGTTACTGCAGGTGCAAAAGTGGCTGTACGTGGTGCGGTAGCTCACGCTCTAGGCAGCGAAGATGGCGCATATGTCAAGGCGCTTGACTTGGCAGGTTCCAATAATGTGCTATTCCGCCGTAACTCTACTACTGGTGTGGTTGAAGCACTACCTTGGAAATCTCAAGCTGTTGAGCTTAATGCAGCTCTTCACGCAAATTAGTTTTGTATTTTCCTGATTATCAATGCCCTACCTCCGATAGGGCATTGATAAGTTGTTGCACCCTGTGCTCAATATCGTCAAGAATCATATTCATTCTGCGAATCCCCTCAATACCGTCTAAAGATGGTTCCACTGTGTTCCAGCGCTGAACCGGTATATGTGAGGGAACATCATAATGTGCTTCATTGCCTAAAAAGACCACCATATCTGCGTGGTCGAGGAGTTCTGCCCTGAGCGATTTTGGGTGTTCGCCTTCTGTTTCATATCCTCGTTGCCTAAGCACCTGCATTGAGAGTTCATTCAACGCTACGCCAGGTTTAACCCCTGCAGAAACCACCTCTATTTCAGGCGATAAAGTGCGCATAACGGCTGCTGCCATTTGAGATTTTCCAGCATTGCGCTGGCATACAAAGACAATTTTTGACATATTTTATTCCACCTCACTGCCCTGTGCTGCAGTAAACCGAGGTTGCAACCATAAGGCTACATACACTAACGCGACTAACACTGGCACTTCAATAAGCGGTCCCACCACTCCTGCCAATGCTTGACCACTGGCCACACCATATGTACCGATTGCTACGGCAATGGCTAGCTCAAAGTTATTGCCAGCTGCGGTGAAAGCAAGCGTCGTGGTTTTGGCATAACCAAGTTTGAGCAGCCACCCAATAAACATTCCTGCGCAAAAAGTGACAATAAAATAAATCAATAGTGGAATGGCAATGCGGGCAACGTCGAAAGGCCTATCTGTGATGCTACGGCCTTGTAGTGCAAACAAGATGACGATTGTGAACAGCAATCCGTAGAGAGCCCAGGGGCTAAGTCGAGGTAGAAAAATATGCTCGTACCAGTCTTTTCCTTTAGTTTTCTCCCCCATCACTCGTGTAATAAATCCTGCGATGAGCGGCACCCCAAGGAAGAATAATACGGAACTGGTCACTGACCAGAAAGAAAATTGCGCGCTTGTGGTTGGAAGTCCCAGCCATGATGGAAGAATCTGAAGATAAAACCACCCAAGTATTCCAAAAGCAATAACCTGAAAAAGAGAATTAATAAAAACAAGCACCGCTGCAGATTCACGATCACCACAGGCTAGATCATTCCAAATCATCACCATTGCAATGCATCGTGCTAACCCAACGATAATTAACCCGGTGCGATATTCGGGTAAATCGGCAAGGAAAATCCACCCGAGCGCAAACATAAAAGCTGGCGAAACGAACCAATTAAGAATAATGCTGGTGAGCATGAGTTTTTTATCAGCCAATACCTGATGAGCTTTGCCATAGCGAACTTTTGCCAGCACAGGGTACATCATCACTAAAAGTCCCACTGCAATGGGCAAAGAAACTTCGCCAATTTTTATTATCTCAAGCGCATGCGGTAGCCCAGGAATATAATGCCCTAAGAGCAGACCTGCGAGCATGGCTAGGCCAATCCAGAGGGGCAAAAAGCGATCTAATGTGGAAAGTTGCGCTGCTATTGGTTGTGTTTGTGATCGCAAAGACATATTTTTAGATTACCTGAGGGCTTTCTTCTATAGTTTTCTCTACTGCCACCTGGTTTTGTGGTTTTCTAAAAGTCCACAATTTGTTGATGATAAAGTTGACTGGCATGGCAATCATCGTGCCTATGGCATTAGCCCAATATACTTTTGTTCTAAAACCGGTGGAATCATCAAAAATATGATCCGGTAAAGATATTGGCGATTGTGCATTCATCAGTAGCGTCGCCACAGCAGTGCTGACGATAAAAGCGGTAAATCCGGTCAAAAGGAATGGAAAGAAACCACGCCACCAACTACGCAGCGTTCTATCATTGAACGTCCACATTCTGTTGAGTTGATAATTCCATGTATTTGCGATCAAAAAGGCACATGCCATAAAAACGTGATACCAACGGACGTTGAAAGGTGTACCAAAGATATTAAAGAAGGAGTCATATTCAGAAATACCCCAGCCCCATTGCAGTAGTTTTCTGACTACAATCACTACAGCAACATTGACGAATACGCCTGAACCGCCCACAATCCCGAATTGGATGAGCTGTCGAAAATTACGCACAAATCGTGACAGATCCAGATCGGTCAAATGTATCATCCTTCCACACGAATAAAGTAACCCAGGAAACTTTACTCGCTCAAGGCACATTCAAGCCAATCACACGCAATATACACAGGAATTATATGATTAGGAACCTAATCGCTGCACTACCTGAGCAATATCCTCATCAGAACCAGTCAGCGCAATACGAACAAAGTTCTCTGCCTGCTCACCATAAAAAGAACCTGGCGCTACGACGATACCATGCTGTGCAAACCACCGTACGGTATCCCAGCAGTTCTCGTCACGAGTTGCCCACAAATATAGCCCCGCTTCAGAATGCTCAATCCGAAAACCTGCTTGAGTCAACGCCTCAAGCAGGGCTTCACGACGCTTCTGATAACGCATTTTCTGCAGTTGTTCCTGCAAGTCATCGTCGAGAGCTGCTGCCATTGCTGCTTGGTTAGGACCAGGCATCATCAACCCAGCATGCTTGCGTACTTCTGTTAGCTCAGCGATAAGTTGCTCGTCGCCAGCGAAGAAACCAGCACGATAAGCAGCAAGATTAGATGTTTTAGAAAGGGAATGAATTGCAAGAATGTTATCGTGATTACCTGCGCATACTCGCTCATCTAAAACAGAGAATGCTTCTCCTTCCCAGACAAGACCAAGATAGCATTCATCAGAGGCAATGATGGCGTTATGCTCACGTGCCCAAGCAATAAGCTGTTGCAATTTGTTAAGCGCAATTATCTCACCCGTAGGATTGGCCGGTGAGTTAATGAAAATCAAATCTACATCGCGTGCAATATCTTCCGGCAACTCGCTAGGATCATCGCAACGGACTGGGGTTGCCCCAGCCATGAGCACTGCGACCTCATAGGTAGGATATGCAATGCGGGGAATGAGAACGTGCCCACGTATTCCCAGCAAAGTAGGTAATAACGCGATTGCTTCTTTGGTACCAATGACCGGCAGAACCCCTTTTACTTGTGGGCAATGAAATCGTCGTTCCAATGCTTTAATAATGGACTGGCGTAATTGAGGGGTGCCAATCGTTTGCGGATAGCCTGGTGCTGCAGCAGCTTGACTCAAGGCAAGTTGAATACCTGGCGCAACCTCATCTATGGGAGAACCAACTGAAAGGTTAATAAGCCCATCTGGATGTGCTTGTGCTTGCGCCTTTATTGGTTCTAAGGAGTTCCAGGGGAAATCTGGAAGAAGAGAACCAAGTTGTGTGCGTGCCATGCTGCCTTGCCTTTTCTTTAGGTGTTTTACGCTTGCGGCGGTAACTGCGCTACCAATGGTGGGTCAAAATCTTGTGGACCTAGTTTTGCCGCACCACCCGGTGATCCTAGATCGTCGAAAAACGCTGCATTCGCATCATTGTAATCAAGCCATTCATCTGGAACATCATCTTCATAGAAAATGGCTTCTGTAGGACACGCTGGCTCACACGCCCCGCAGTCGACACATTCATCTGGGTGAATATAGAGGGAACGTTTTCCTTCATAAATGCAATCGACAGGGCATTCTTCTACGCAGGCCTTATCCATAACATCAACACAGGGCTGTGCGATTGTGTACGTCATTGGCTATTAAATCTCCAGTTCACACTGCTAAGGGATAATTATCATCACTAATATAGCAAATCTAGTTTTTACGCTACATCCATTATGTCATCTCTTGTACGTCAGCGGCGAACTACCACCAAGAACACCACATAAAAGCAGCACGACGCTACGTAAGCTAGAAGCAACAAGTTGATCACCGCTGACTTCTCCGCAGATACTCAACACACAAAATGCCGCTACCCACACATATAGTGGTAATAGAGCTAGCGCTTTAGTTTTCGTCCATAACAACGCTGTCCGAGTCAATACTGCATTAAAAAAATAAGCAACAAGAATCATAAATGGTGCTGGAATCCCAGCGATATGCACACCGAGATACACTATTTCTAATAATGCAGAAAGCAATGAACCAAGGCATAGCCACAATAGGCCCATCACCTGTTCCCCGCGGCTAAAACCACTATAGGTATGCTTTTCAGTTACTTTTATGCTTTCCGACGCTTGCTCAGCCATTCTACAATCCTGCCATAACATCAGTGCATGGATAATCATTTATTTGCGCCCCAATTTGGTATTCCTCTGTACGCATAATTGGCCGCGCCAGACGATTTGTGAGCGCAAAAACTTCAGCTACAAGTGCGCGATCATGAATTCTTGCTTGATAAGCAGCATCATGAACATCATTGCTCTTACCATCTGCGATGGCTAATTGTGTGGCGTGAGAACGCATTGCAGCGATTTTCTTTGCCACATCGCTATGCGTCAGTGCAACAGAAATATCATACTGCGATACACTTGCTAATTCTTCTATATCAGGTTTATGCCAACCATCAGGAGCGTCGAAAGCTCTCAAAGCTAAGTCCAGTTCAGTTCTACCAGTTACTGCCCACAAGATACGAGGAATGGTTACTACTTGAGCCGCCTCATGCGTAATGTGGTGAGCACGAATATGATCGGGGTGTCCATAGCCGCCATCAGGACCATATGTGACAACCAAATCTGGCTGTTCATACTGGAAAATCTCACACAATTGTTGCACAGCATCCGCCCCAGAATTGATAAAAGCACGTGGATGGTCATTAGCTGGATCACCCTGCATACCCGAATCACGCCACTGCCCCGGGGCACCTAAAAATTGACCACGTACCCCCAGGATTTCCAGAGAACGATGGAGCTCATGAATGCGAAAACCGCCTAATTGGTCAGCATACTCTGCTACTAACTGACCATATTTTTCCCCAAAAACTTCCCCTTGTTCGCCAAGAGTACAAGTAACCACCAAGACATCAGCACCACGCCGCACTAATTGCGCTAATAAGCCGCCTGTCCAGATCGCCTCATCATCAGGGTGCGCATGTACTGCTACTACTTTCTTTCCGTCAAGATCCCCCATCATCACTCCTGTTCTTTTTGCACCATTATTTATAGATCTAATGCACATTCGCTAAAATTGTGTCCAGAGTTTGACTATTGCGCTGCCACAACTCGGTATCGGGTGCTGCATCTGTATGCGCAGCCACAAACTCTTGTTCACGAGCACTTACCCGTGTATCGCGCATAATACTTATCGACAATGCTTGTTCTTGTTCTACTTGATGCGTCCATTGCGTTATTTCTTCTGCACTACGCTCACCGGCTATCGCGTTCGTAATGAACTCTTGAGCACTAGAATCGCAAAAATTACTAAAATTTGTCCCCAAAATTGCATCAGTTTGCGCTGAGTCTTCAACTACTGATTCTTTTTGTTCCTCTTCCTTAGAGTTGTACTCAGGAAAAAGTTGTGATGGCTGCGCCTGAAAAGCACACTGATACCTGCTCAACATATCAAAGTTCCGCCAACCGACAACGAGATCTACTTTATGCTGTGGGATATAGTCTTCTAGGAGTGTTGCTGTATCTGTGGTTATCACCGTGGCAGTATATCCTCGAGCAAGATACATATTCTTGAGAGTATTAGCGCTACGCTCCGCTACAGGATCTTCTGGATCGACCCCAATGCGAATACCAGAGGCCAATTCAGCTAATTCTGGAGCCAGTTGTGTTTGTTGTACCTCGTCGGCATAATCATTGCTGCTTATGTCCAGATAATCGGTTCTACCTGCGGCAATTTTTGCTAATAGCTCAACGTCGATAAGCGAAAAAAGTTCTCTGCGCGTTTGAGCTGTCAAAGCAGCATTTGCGCTAATGCTAAGCTCTAAGTCAGTAGTGTATGTATTAAGCTGTGCCCCAGGAACTAACGCCAAGGAATCCGCCAAAGTTTGCGTAGGTGTTACATTGAGATAAGCGATTTGCTTTGACTGCACAAGTTCAGTGGCCTGATTCTCTAAGCGAATCTCACGGAAAATTAGTTTTTCTACCTGCGCTGGGTTTTCTCCCCAAAAGCGATCATTACGGTTGAGAATAATCACGCCACGCTGCCTATCGACGTCACGGATCAGGTACCGACCTGCCGAAACAGGAATCGTACTCGCAAGTGCTTCACTAAAAGTCTTGCCTCGTAAAATATGCGAAGGCAATAGTTGAGCAAAAAGACGCTGCCAATTCTCGACCCGATGATGAAAACTCACAATGACCGTCTTACCCCCATCAGCAGAACGAATATCTGCGATTTCTCGATATAACGCCGAATCAAGGGCGGACGGTGCATTGGTGATACGACGTGCCAGATATTGAAAATCAGAAACTGTAATGGGAGTACCATCACTCCACTGTGCCTCTGGTTGTATCCGGTACTGCACTGTCATGGCAAAAGGATTACCTTGATCGTCTTGTTGAGGCGCAATGACATCAGCTGAGCGCACAACATCGCGATTCATTACTCCATCTTGAAAAACACTAGGTAATACTAAAGAACCCAAAAGGCGAGTGAAATAACTATCATCGGCAGCCAAATGCGGATTGAATCCATGAAAAACTGGATCAATTCCGATAGTAAGTTCCGTGCTCTGTTCTTTATCTGGTTTGCTGCGCGCAGCCTGAGCAGTGCTCGTCGCATTGCTGGTGCTTGGCAGCTGACTTGTTGCAGTATCATCACCACCAGGTCCATTAGGTTCAATGGGTGCCGCACCAGGATTAGCTGCACAAGATACCAGCAGCATAGCACTAAGACATAATGCCACAATCGACGATAGCGAAGAAGATACAGCCTGAGCACCAGCAGTCATACTGACCATAGTAACCCATCACAGAAAAAACTAGCTTGCTGCCAATACTATTTGTATTGCATCAAGCTAGTTTTGTTTCAGTTTTGTGCTTACTGCTTACTGTTACTTATTGCGAGCTTTTTCACGTGAGCGAGCACGAGCACGATCTGTAGCATTGAGAATAACTTTACGCACGCGCAATGCATCTGGCGTAACCTCAACGCACTCATCTTGACCACAGAATTCCATTGCCTCATCCAAAGACAAAACGTGCGCCTTGGCCAAGGTCACAGTGGCATCTGCAGTAGCAGAACGCATATTAGTGAGCTTCTTTTCTTTCGTAATGTTAATATCCATGTCTTCATCACGGTTATTAGCACCCACGACCATACCTTCATAGGCTTCCATACCTGGTTCAACGAAGAAGTTACCTCGATCAGCCAATTGCTGTAGCGCATACGCCGTGATTTGACCAGAACGATCCGCCACCAATGAACCAGATGCACGGTCTTTGATCTCGCCAGCCCATGGACGAGCCTCAATGGAATAGGAGTTTGCAATACCAGCACCACGAGTTTCAGTTAGGAATGTTGTTCTAAACCCAATCAAACCACGAGCAGGAACATCAAATTCCATGCGTACCCAGTCACCAGAAAGATTAGCCATCGCGGTCATTTGACCTTTACGCGCAGCAAGTAACTGAGTAACTGCTCCCTGGAACTCACTCGGAGTATCAATCACCAAGTGCTCATAAGGCTCATGTACTTTACCATCTACTTCATGTGTCACTACCTGTGGCTTACCTACAGTAAGCTCAAAGCCTTCACGACGCATTGTCTCTACCAAAACAGACAATGCCATTTCACCACGACCTTGGACCTCCCAAGCATCTGGGCGTTCAGTAGGCAATACTCGAATCGACACATTACCAATGAGCTCTTGATCCAATCGCGCTTTCACCATACGTGCGGTAAGTTTATCCCCACCGCCACGTCCGGCTAAAGGTGAAGTATTCACACCAATAGTCATCGAAATTGCTGGTTCATCAACACTAATACGTGGCAATGCAACAGGATGCTCAATATCAGCAAGAGTATCGCCAATCATAATGTCTTCGATACCAGAAATAGCCGCAATATCACCTGCGATCATGGCATCATTAGTTGACTCGCGTTCAACGCCCACAGTGCGCAGCAACTCAGCGATTTTTACATTCTTAACCTGTTGGTTACCTTCTTCATCATAGTGAATCCATGCAACTTGCTGGCCTTTTTTCAACTGCCCCGCGTGGATACGCACAAGCGCAATACGACCAAGGAAAGAGGAGGAATCCAAGTTCGTTACATGCGCCTGCAGTGGAGCATCTACCGTTGCAGATGGCTCAGGAAGAACATCATAAATCACCTCAAATAGCGGCTGCAGGTCTGGGGAATCTGGCACATTTCCATTACCCGGATTAGTTGTTGACGCTTTACCCTCACGACCAGATGCATAAAGAACTGGCAGGTCAAGGAGCTGCTCTGCAGCTTCTGCCGCTTCTGGATCTTCAAGCGAGGAAGCAAGTTCTAACAAGAGATCTTGAGCTTCTTCAACAACCTCATCAATGCGTGCATCAGGACGATCAGTCTTATTAACCACAATAATCACTGGCATCTTCGCAGCAAGTGCTTTACCGAGTACGAAACGGGTTTGTGGTAGTGGACCTTCAGAAGCGTCGATAAGCAATACCACGCCATCAACCATGGATAGACCACGTTCTACCTCACCACCGAAATCAGCGTGACCTGGGGTATCAATGACGTTAATAATGAGGTCATTACCGTCTTTACCAGCGCCTTTTCTTCTGATGGCAGTATTTTTCGCAAGAATGGTAATTCCTTTTTCCTTTTCCAAGTCTCCGGAATCCATCACACGATCTGTGATTTCACCGTGCTCACCAAAGGCACCAGATTGTTCAAGCATTGCATTAACTAATGTGGTTTTTCCGTGATCTACGTGTGCAACGATTGCCACATTACGAAACTCTGGAAGAGTCAAAGGTATCTCCTGATTCTCAGCGCGGTACAAACCGCAATTTTTTGATAATAGATAAAGCTCTACAGCGTTTTAACGATACTCTACGCAATAGGGTTTGTGCACATTGAAAAGCAATAAAGCCCAGAGTGCACCCCCTTGACACGCTCATATATACCCCTATTGTTAAACGAGAACTCTTATGTATCCAGAAGAAAACTCAGAAGAAAAAGATGTGGCACCAATGACTGACCTGCACCCTATTAAAAAAGAAATTTTTGACACTACTACACTCATCAATATCGACCCTAAAGGCATCGAACGCCAAGTTGATATTTTCCGCAACACAAACGACGGACTCTATATGGCACGCGGGGCAAATCATCCGCAATTCGGCTACTTAGAGAGTTGGTTATTGCCACGCGTTGGCTTACGAGCCAATATCTTTCACTATCGACCAAACATTATCCGACGTGAAGACCTATATTTTGACTTAGTGAGCATAACTGAGCATGAGGGAATCTGGCAGACCCGCGATCTTTACCTCGATCTGTTATGGACTCGTGGTAATCCTGTGCGCATTGACGATGTTGATGAACTCATGGCAGCAATAGCAGCCGGGTTCATCGATGCCGTTGAAGCAGAGAAGGCAATCAATAATGCCTTGAGTGCCGTCGACGGCATAGCCAGAAATGATGATGATCCTTTGCGCTGGCTGAGTGCCATAGGTTTTAATGTGAGCTGGGCACAAGATGTCACACTCATGCCTGCTCAATAAAAGTATGACCGTCACGAGAACGCGACGATCATAATCTCCATATATGCGCAATGATTTACGGCTCTAGGGTCAAGAGTTCTCAACCATACCGGTACCTAATTCAATGCCTAAACCGGGGACTGAATTAATCAAATCACGCGTGTAGTCTTGTCGCGGCGCGCTAAAGAGCTCATCCGCACTCGCCTGCTCTACGACAGCACCTTTTTGCATGACGACCACATGGTCAGCAGTCTGACGCACAACCGCCAGATCATGCGTAATAAAGAGGTAGCTCAATCCTAGTTCGCTTTGTAAATCAGCAAGTAACTGCAGAATCTGGTTCTGCACCAATACGTCCAATGCTGATACTGCCTCATCAAGCACAACTACTTCTGGTTTTAGGGCCAAAGCACGCGCAATAGCGATACGCTGGCGTTGTCCGCCGGAAAGCTCATTCGGGAATCGGCGCATCGTCGAACGTGGCATGGCAACCATATCTAAAAGTTCAGCAACCCGCTTTTCTCGTTCCTTGCGCGAGCCAACTTTGTGTACCACAAGTGGTTCCTCGATACAGCGATAAATCGAATACATCGGATCAAGGGAACCATAAGGATTTTGGAATACCACTTGTAACTTACGACGCATATCAAAGAGTTCTTTTTTGCCTAAGGTAGACAAATCAGTTCCATGATAAAAAACTTTACCCGAGGTGGGATCGATAAGGTTGAGCACCATATTCGCTACTGTTGATTTACCAGAGCCCGACTCACCAACCAATGCCAAAGTGCTAGATTTATGCAATGAAAAACTGACGTTGTCGACAGCTTTGAGTTCTGCCTTATCACCGCGTTGACCACGCACGTGGAAAGTTTTGCTGAGGTTTTCCACGCGGATAACTTCCTCGGTTTCTTCTGTGCTATCGCTACGCAAAAGCTCTGTGGTTTGCACACCTTGCGTCTGTGCTGCTTGGATACGAGCAGAAGCCAAGGAAGGGGCAGCTTGTACCAAACGCTGAGTATATGGATGTTGTGGATTGCGCAGAATTTCTAGACTTGGCCCCGACTCCACTATTCGTCCGCGGTGCATTACCACAAGATGTTCTGCACGTTCTGCTGCCAAACCAAGATCATGAGTAATAAACAGCACTGCTGTACCCATTTCTTTGGTCAAAGTATCCAAGTGGTCGAGGATACGACGCTGCACTGTCACATCAAGTGCTGATGTCGGTTCGTCGGCAATGAGCAGCTTGGGATGAGCTGCAAGTCCCATGGCTATGAGGGAGCGTTGGCGCATACCTCCAGAGAATTCATGTGGATATTGCTTCGCCCGACGCTGGGCATCAGGTAGTCCTGCCTGGTCTAAGAGTTCAAGCACGCGTTGGTTCATCTGCTCACGCGGCACTACTTCATTAGCAGTGAGTGCTTCCTTGATCTGCGTACCAATGCGCCATACTGGGTTGAGGTTACTCATTGGGTCTTGAGGGACAAGTCCGATATGAGAACCACGATAAGCAATCATTTCTTTATTGGAGAGGTGGGCGATATTTTTTCCTTCATAGCGGATCTCGCCACCGGTGACTTTGCCTGTTCCAGGTAATAAACCAATGATTGACATGGCAGTTGTGGATTTACCTGAACCAGATTCTCCCACAATTGCAATGGACTGACCAGGGTAAATGCTTAGGTTTACCCCTCGTACTGCTTCTACGGTTCCAGTGGTAGAGCTAAAAGAAATATGGAGGTCTTTAAGCTCAACTAAAGGTTGTGTCATGGTTATCCTCCTCGGTTATTTCTTTCGGCTCTTCGGATCAAGTGCATCTCGAACGACATCACCCATCATGATGAAGCTCAATACAGTAAGCCCCAGTGCCACTGCTGGATAGAACAACACCATTGGCTGACTGCGTAACGACGATTGTGCCTTAGAAATATCTGCACCCCAGGACACAATGGTAGGTGGCAAACCAATGCCCAAGAATGACAAGGTAGCTTCTGCCACAATAAAAGTTCCTAGTGCGACTGTTGCGTACACAATAATAGGAGCGGCAGCATTGGGCAGAATGTGGCTGTAGAGTCTACGCAGCGGGGATGCTCCTACGGCTTTAGCTGCGGTAACAAATTCTTCATTTTTTACACTCATCACTGCACCACGAGTAATACGAGCGATACTTGTCCATCCAAAAAGCGCTAACACGACGACCACTGTGATAATGGTGCGGTGTTCCTTAAACATTTGCATTACGACGATTGCTGCAAGCACCAGGGGTACGGCATAGAAAATATCGACTATCCGAGACAACACAGAGTCGATAACGCCGCCAAAGAAACCGGCTAGTGCCCCAATGATAGTGCCGATACACACTACTGCTACTGTGGTGAGGATTCCAACCAAAACAGATGCGCGTGCACCATAAATTGTCCGAGCGTAAATGTCGCAGCCTTGGCGATCAAAGCCAAAGGGGTGTCCGGAACGTGGCGCGTCGAGTGAGTTTGCAAGTTCACAGAATGTTGGGTCGGTTCGGGAAAAGACCTGTGGGAATAATGCCATGACAATGGCAATAAAGATAAGTATTGCTGATATCCAAAACAGCGGACGACGTCGTAAGTAGCGCCATGCTTCTGCCCACATTGAACGTGGTGCACTGTCATCGACAACTGCGTCTACTGCCCCTAGTCCTGTTTCATCTGTATCGGCAACAAAACGCTCTTGCCCTGGCAATGTATGAGCATTATCTGAGGTAGGAAGGTCTTTTTCATAAGAGGTATGAGGTATATTAGGCATAGCGAATCCTTGGATCTAGCACGGCATAGAGCAAATCAACAAGCAAATTGGCAACGATATACACGATGACCAACACGGTGGTAAACGACACTACAGTTGTTGGCTCTCCTTTAAGAATTGCTTGGTAAATGGCACCACCAACACCGTTAATACCGAAAATACCCTCGGTGATAATTGCCCCTCCCATAAGCGCTCCCAAATCAGATCCCAAGAAAGTAACCACGGGAATCAGAGAGTTACGCAAAATATGTCTGGACACTACATCTTTTTCTTTTAATCCCTTTGCCCTCGCTGTGCGTACATAATCTGCCCGGATATTTTCACTCACTGACTGCCGAGTCAAGCGCACCACATAGGCAAAGGACAATAGCCCTAGCACTAATGCAGGCATGAGCAATGCTGTTAATGATTTATTAGAACCAACTGTTACTGGCAATAATTCCCACTTAACTCCAATGAGAAATTGGAATACAAAACCCACCACAAAGGAAGGCACAGCAATGACGATAAGGGAGATTACTAGCACTGTGGAATCAAAAATACCGCCACGACGCATTCCAGCAATTACACCGAAGAACACCCCAAAAATGGCCTCAAAAACTAATGCCATAAGTGCTAACTTGATGGTCACGGGAAAGGCATTAGCCATTGCTTCTGCTACTGGTCTTCCGGAGAAAGTAGTGCCGAAGTCTAATTGAAAAATACCCTTAATATAGAGCAAATATTGCACGATAAATGGTTTGTCCAAGTTATATTCAGCTCTGATTCGTGCTTCTGCTGCGGGAGATAAAGCACGATCGCCGCCAAGAGCCGCAACAGGATCACCCGGCATAAAAAACACCAGTGCATATAGTAAGAATGTCGCCCCAAAGAACACGGGGATCATCTGGAGCAGTCGACGCCCAATATAGCGCAGCATAAGGTTCCTAACCCCTTTTTCTTCTCTGTCCTCTATGAAACACAGCAACCCCACTCCATCTTGCGATTATGCACATGAAGTGGGTAATTATGCTGTTTCATCTGTATATGACTTTTTATTTCTTGGTGATCTTGTAGTATTGCGGAACCGAGTTCCAGCCGTAAGTCACATTAGAAACATTTTCCGAATAGCCACCGGTCACATTTGAGTACCACAATGGGATACCTGGCAATTCTGTGAGCAGAATTTCTTGTACTTGGGTGTAGAACTCTTGTGCTTCTTCAGGAGTCTTTGCTTCTTGAGCTTTGCGTAGAAGGTCATCTACCTTTGGGTTGGAGTAATCGCCGTCGTTAGAACCAGCCCCAGTGTGGTAGACAGAGATCAAGAATGAACCTTGGCTTGGATAGTCTGCTTGCCAACCAGTACGGAATGCGCCTTGGATGGTGCGTGAATGTATGTCATCGCGTAATGACTTGAAATCAGGGTATGGGTTTCCTACTGCATCAATACCAAGAGTGTTCTTGATTTGGTTGGCAACTGCGTCTACCCATGCTTGGTGTCCACCGTCGGCGTTGTAGCCGATGCTGAATTCACCGGTAAATGGCGAGATAGCATCCGCTTTTGCCCATAGTTCTTTAGCTTTATCTGGGTTATAGGCAAGCACTTCTGCGCCAGGGATTTTATCGTTGTAACCCGCAACTACTGGAGAGGTGAAATCAGTTGCTGGAGTACGTGTGCCTTGGAAAATGGTCTTAGTGATTTCTTCACGGTTAATCGCCATAGCGATTGCTTGACGACGCAACTGCCCTTCTTCGCCTGAGAAATGTTCAAGTTTCGATGGGATCGTAAAGCCTTGGTAGATAGCTGCTGGCTGGTTGACTGCTCGATCACCTAGTTCAGACTCAAAGGTGCTAAAAGCTGAATCTGGTACTGCATCGAGTACGTCGAGGTTATTGGATAGCAAATCGGAGTAGGCAGCATCTTGCGAAGGATAGAAAACGAACTTTATTCCGCTGTTTTCTGCCTTACGATCTCCCTTATAGTTCTCATTTGGCACTAGAATTGCCTGAGAGTTGTGATCCCAGCTCTCTAACTTATAAGGGCCATTACCATTTGGTTTCTCACCAAAGGTAGCCATATCGTCGAAAGCCTCATCGGGCAGTGGATAGAAAGCAGTGTGCCCTAGTTGAAGGGTAAACTCGGATTGTGGTGCTTTTAGTTCAATGGTGAAGGTTTTGTCATCAATGACCTTCAGGCCTTCGAGTTCTTTTACGCCTTCTGCATAGCCTAAAATTGGCTCGAAGAATTGCGCTGCAAGCTGGTTATTTTCTACCGCATAGTTCCATGCTTTGACAAAGTTTTCTGCTTTCACTGGGCTACCGTCGGCAAAAGTAATGCCGTCTTTGAGTACCACCTTGTAGGTTTTGTCACCTTCAAGTTCAATGGACTCTGCCATGTCATTGTGCGGCGTGCCTTCAGCGTCATAATAAACAAGACCTGCATAGAGCAAGTCAATCATCTTGCCACCGGAAGTCTCATTAGTATTGGCTGGGATTAAGGGATTTTGTGGCTCTGAGTTGTTGGCAACGACATAGCCGTCTTCACCGCCACTTGTGGAGTCAGAAGAACACGCCGCAAGTCCGGCAATAAGCGCTAGTGAGGAAGTAGCTACAATGGCTTTTCTTAACTTCATCAAATACACCTTCCAAATTTAATGCACGAGATCACTACCACTGCAGTATGCGTAGAGACAACCGAAGCAGTAATTAAGCGGTAAGCCTAGCATAAAGTTCTAGGACTCATTTAGTTATTTTATAGACTTAAGTCACTAAAACTATTTAATTATAGATATTACGAGGTAGAGTGCAGATATCCTGAACAAGAAATAATAAGCAGCTACCCCTTCGATCCCCTATCCAGGTAGCCAGCGCTACTATGTCACAGCTGTGTCAAAAAGGGAAACACAACATCTTTCGACAAAGGCGCCACACTTTGGGAATAAGCAGCCTCCGACGCCAAGTCAAACCAACAAAACTCAGCCAGTTCAGCAAAAACTTCTGTCACAGCAACAGCCGGAGAATAATCAAAAAGTTCACATTGCACCACATAGCCATCTTCATTTGCTGCCGGCGCACAAAAACTTCCTAAAGCCTGCAGTCTCGATGGATCTAGTTCGAGACGCAATTCTTCCCAGATCTCACGAATTGCAGTTTCTTGAGCACTCTCATGTTGTTCCCGCTTACCACCTGGGAGCATAAAAGACGCCGTATTATTTTTGCGGACGCTCAACACTTGCCCTTGATCATTACGGAGGACAACAGCAGCGATACGAATAACTTTTTCCTGATCTAGATCAGCGTCGTTAAGCATTATTATGCTCCCTTCCTGCAATATCATAACCCTTTTGGGTAATGCATAATGCTACCCCATGTGCGTTTATCGCACCTAGCACTTACAATACTTGTTCATGATTGTTGAGGATACTGCCCTAGTATGTGAAGGCGGCGGCATGAGGAACTCTTACTCTGCTGCTTGTATCTGCGAATTAATAAATAATGACATCAATTTCGGTTGGGTAGGCGGCATTTCTGCAGGTGCCTCCCATGCAATTAACTTCTTGTCAAAAGATACACACCGCACAAAGGCAAATTTCGTAGACATCGCACAGGATTCACAAGCAGGAGGTTGGCACTCTTTCATTCGAGGCCGAGGCTACTTCAATTCCGAATACATCGAACAACAATCAAGTGCCCACAACACCGATCTGTTCTTTGACTATACCCGCTACCAGGAAAGCACCACTGCGCTGCGCATTGGCGTCACCCGTGCCGATACCGGAGAAAGTTTTTATTTCGGTCGAGAAGATAGCACCGATGCTCCAACATTGATCAAACAAGTACGCGCCAGCTCGACAATGCCGCTTTTTATGCCAATTACCTGGATTGATAATATCCCCTACGTCGATGGTGCACTAGGGCGCTCTGGTGGTATAGCTATCGACGCAGCCCAAGCAGACGGTTTTGAGAAATTCCTCGTATTGCTAACTAGACCACGCGATTACAAACGCCCTGAAGTAGCTCACCCCAAAGCCCTCAGACGTGCTTTAAGAAAATGGCCGGCTGTTGCAGAAGCAATGATTCAACGTCCAAAATACTACAATGCCACCAAAAAATTGCTCTTCGAGCTAGAAAAACAAGGCAGGGCACAATTATTCTTCCCAGAGACAATGCCCGTTAGCTCCCGTGAATTGGATTATCAGAAACTCAAAAGCTCCTACGAACTTGGCTTGGCACAAACCAAACGAGAGTGGCAATCATGGCTTAAATTTTTTGCCAGCTAAACACATCAGCGTCATGCGTGCTAAAAAAGACATAGCACGCAGATAAAATAAGTGGAGGATTTTCATGGCTGGTGGACTCGCAGCATTACTTGACGACGTAGCGCTCATCGCAAAAACTGCCGCAGCAAGCATAGACGACGTAGCAGCCCAAGCTGCAAAAACAAGTGCAAAAGCTGCCGGAGTAGTTATAGACGATACTGCTGTTACCCCACGTTTTGTGGAAGGAGTTACCCCAGCAAGGGAACTGCCTATTATTTGGCGTATTGCCCGAGGCTCTTTATTTAACAAACTCATTATTATCTTGCCGATTGCGTTGCTGCTCAATGCCATCGCCCCCTGGGCGTTGACCCCCATCCTTATGGTTGGTGGCGCTTATCTCTGCTTTGAGGGAGCAGAAAAAATTATTGAGATGTTCTCTCATTCCTCTCATGAGGATAGTCAAGCAGACTCTGCCCAACCCAAAGATGAAAAGACACTTGTGCGTGGCGCAATCACCACTGATCTCATTTTGTCTGCAGAAATCATGGTGATTTCCCTTAATGAGGTAGCTAACCAACCCTTATGGATGGAAGCTAGTGTGCTAATCATGGTGGCTTTCGTAGTTACCCTCTTGGTCTATGGTGCTGTGGGACTGCTGGTAAAAATTGATGATTTCGGCCTTGCACTAGGCAAAAAAGATAACGAAAGCACTCAGAAAATTGGACGAGCACTTGTTGTCGCAATGCCAAAAATCCTCAATGTCATATCAATAGTCGGAATGTTCGCAATGCTCTGGGTAGGTGGGCATATCCTCATTACAGGATTGGCAGAACTAGGATTCCCACTATTCCATGACTTAGTTGAGCATGTTTTGCACGCGATAGCCCCCAACGGTGGTCTATGGCATTGGTTGGTCGAGACTTTCCTCTCCCTCGTTTTTGGCACTGTTGTCGGTGGCATTATTGCTGTGATTATGCAGCTGTTTCACAAGAAGCACGCTTAGAGTCTGCTCCCTAAGCAGCTTTATGAGTAAAATCACAAGATAACAGTTTTATTCGCTTATCTTATCGCTCTAGATGTAGACTGCTAACGAGTGTGACAAGTGACACTTAATGCACGAAAGAGGGTTTTACATCAATATGAGTGAAAAAACTTCACCCCATGAGAGTTCTCGCGACATTTTTGCCGCGGAGGACACTGGACTCCAAAAGGGCATGGGTGCCAGACAGCTACAAATGATTGCCATCGGTTCCGCCATCGGTACCGGCTTGTTACTAGGTACTGGCTCCAGACTTTCACAAGCTGGGCCTTTCCTTGCGATTCTTTATCTTATCTGCGGATTCTTTGGCTATATCATCCTACGTTCACTCGGTGAGTTGATTATTTACCGACCAAGTTCCGGATCCTTTGTCTCCTATGCGCGAGAATTTTATGGCGAGAAATCAGCATTCATCACCGGCTGGTTATACTGGGGAAACTGGGCTATGACGCTCGTTGCAGACTCCACTGCCGTAGCAATTTATATTAAGTGGTTCTCGCAATACACATCGTGGCTTGATGCCGTTCCACAATGGGCACTCGCTTTATTCGTTATTTGTGCGATTCTATTTTTCAATATGCTCTCCGTAAAGATATTTGGTGAGCTTGAGTTCTGGTTCTCCCTCATTAAAGTAGTTGCGCTCCTCATTTTTATGCTGGTAGCAATTGGAGTAATCATCTTCGGACACCCCAGTGGATCAGCAGTAGGGTTCTCACTCATTGGCGAAGCTGGTGGTTGGACACCAAATGGTTTATTAGCAGCTATCGTCGTAATTCAAGGTGTAGTTTTTGCCTATGCAGGTATCGAGTTAGTTGGCACCACCTCAGGCGAGACAAAAAACGTCGAAAAGCTCATTCCTAAAGCAATTAACAGTGTGCTATTCCGTATCCTCATCTTCTACTTCGGTTCGGTATTGCTGTTGACTCTGGTACTGCCCTACACCACCTACGTAGCAGATGTATCACCTTTTGTTACTTTCTTTGACTCTCTGGGCTTGAGTGCAGCTGCACCAATTTTCCAGCTTGTCGTCATTACTGCAGCAATCTCCTCACTCAATGCTGGCCTCTATTCCACAGGACGCATTATGTACAATATGTCCACAGCAGGCTCTGGCCCCAAATTTGGTGCCCGGATGTCAAAAACAGGCGTACCATATGGCGGTATTGTGATGGCAGCAGGCGTTGGCTTGACAGGTGTTTTCTTGAACTATGTTGTGCCAGAAATGGCATTTGAGATTGTGCTTAACCTCGCCGCACTAGGAACAATGGCAAGCTGGGCTGCAATCGTGATTGCTCACCAAAAATTTGTGCGCCTTTCTCAGGAAGGCAAATACACCAGACCGCAATATCGTTCTCCGTTTGGTGTCGTTGGCGACTGGCTCACAATTGCATTTTTGCTTCTCGTCATTGTACTTATGGCATTCGATTACCCCATTGGCACTTATACCCTTTTATCATCAGTATTACTGATTCCAATTTTTATGATCATGTGGTACAGCTGGCGGGGAAGAATTAAAGAGATTGCACGTCAACGCAAGGAACAGCATCTGAGCACTTCGACGTTCCAAGCATCACCACAAAGTGATTTGCATCGTAAATAACTGACTATTCATACGATACTCATCCTGCAGCATATGCCGTTCTCACTATGCTGCAGGATACCTTCTTTTTAGCGTAGTATGGAGATTGCTCAACCAGAGCATTGTTATGTTTCATACGTTCACAAGACATAAAAATTGAGAAAGGAAACAATGGTTAAGTTCGTTGATGTACCTAATATGGCTCGGTGGATCCAACGCGATGGTGTAGAAAATATCATCGTTAATATGGTCGATTATTTGGAACGCGACTATAAGCGTTGGGAGAAATTCCACAAGATTCCCCGCGTCGCTAGCCATACCCCTTTTGGCGTCATTGAGCTTATGCCTACTTCTGATAGTGAAGAATACTCTTTCAAGTACGTTAATGGGCACCCTTCTAATCCAGCACGCGGCTTCCAGACTGTCACTGCTTTTGGTGTGCTTGCTGATGTGGATAATGGTTATCCAACATTCTTCGCGGAAATGACCCTTCTCACCGCATTGCGCACTGCAGCAACCTCTTGCATGGTGGCTCGTCATCTTGCACGCAAGGATTCTCGTCGTATGGCAATGATCGGTGCAGGTTCTCAATCAGAATTTCAGGCTCTTGGTTTCCGCGGCGTGATGGGAATCGAAGATATCGCTATTTACGACGTTGATCCCGAAGCCATTGAAAAGTTCAAGCGAAACATGGAACCACTCGGTTTTAATATCACAGTATGCAACAGCACTGAAGAAGCAGTAGCAGGCGCTGATATTATCACCACGTGTACTGCAGACAAGGCACAAAATCAGATTTTGGCTGATCACCATGTTGTGCCTGGTGTGCATCTTAACGCAGTTGGTGGTGACTGCCCAGGTAAAACTGAGCTAGCATCTGAAATTCTCGATCGCGCAAAGGTTTTCGTTGAATTCCCTGAGCAAACACGCATTGAAGGCGAAATCCAGCAAAAACCTGAAGATTTTTCTGTTGTTGAATTCTGGAAAGTGCTCACTGGTGCAGAAAGTGGTCGTGATTCCGAGGATCAAATTACCCTATTCGACTCTGTTGGTTTCGCAATTAATGATTTCTCCGCACTACGTTACCTACGCGATAGCGTAAAAGGCAGTGAACTTGAGGTAGATATCGACATTGTTGCTGATCCTGAGGATCCTAAGGATCTCTTTTCACTTGTTGCCCATGTTCCGTCTTTGATCTAACTCTGATCTAAAATCTTATCCATGTAGATTGCAGAAAATACAAAAATCACCAGTTCACATCGAACTGGTGATTTTTTAGCGGTAATCTTTTAACAATGCAGTTAATGCACTACCTATGATTGCTCTTCCGTAGCTACTTCTTCAGAGTCGCTCTCGACGTCAGGGGTAGGTGCTGCAGTAGACACAGGTTCAGAATCTACTACTTTAGCTGTCTCAACTGTGCCATCCCCTTGTACGCGCAAAATTACGCCTTCAGTACCGATTGCACAATCCAACATAGAATTGTCTTTAGTGCATACGTTATTGCCAACTCTGATGCGCTGGTTGTTTTCTAATTTCTTTGTATCGGTAGGGGCAGAGATCGTTACCCAATCATAGCCTTCAGGATCAGCTTTAATAGCATTGCTATCAGCTTCAGCTGGATCACTAGCTTGAGCTAAACAAGAAACAGCGTCCTCAGCAATGATGCAATAGCTTGTGGTGTCATCAGCATTATCGAAGCTGAACGCATACCCGTTCTCAGCCTTAGTGAAATCTTCAGAGTTAACATCAACAAATGTGTTCTCTGGCTGAGCAGTATTCGTAGCTGTTACCTGAGATGCATCTGTAGCTTGAGCACTTGTACGTGGCTCAGTAACGGTTTCTTCAGAAAAACCATTCTGTCCGGCTCCAGGAACCACTACTGGTGCTGCTTGTTGCTGTTCACGAGTAACACGCGAAGCAGCCCCAGCTCCTGAAGAGCCTGAACCAGCAGATCCTGCCGAATTACCACTGCGTGTACCTGCGCTGTTAGCGCCTGCAGGAGCACCAGCAGCTCGTTTGGCAGTTGTTGCTTTGCGAGTAGCTGTCGCTGCTTTCTTGGTGCTTGTTGCTTTTCGTGTTGTGGTGCGCTGAGAAGTTGTTTTCTTAGCACTGGTGGTGGTTTTTTTGGTGCTAGAACTCTTGGTTGCACTGCTTGAAGTAGCGGCACTAGAATCACTCTTCTCTGAGTCAGAGGAACACGCCGCTAATGATAAACCAGCTACACCTGCAACGGTGCACACTAAGATGCGTTTCAACTTGGTCATTTCACAAACCTTAATCTGTATCTTATTTTCCTGAAGAAAACTGCCAAAGAACCCTATGTTTTCTCAAAGGGTATTACAGCAAAAAATGCTAGCATTATTTCCTTCTAAACACACGCTAAGTAACACATAATTTTTTATCAGATATAGAAAATAAAATCTTAAGACGAAGCTGCTTAATGAAAGAGCATAAAACTTGCCCCCCCCCCCGCTCTTTCTCATTACCATGAAAAAGATGAACAGAAAAACTTTTAGCACAACAATTGCTCGAGCACTTATCATCGGTAGCACAGCAACAGCGGTAATGGATATTGCGTCTGAAATTGTACGAAAAACAACAGGTGTACCACCGCTGAACTTAGACTTCGTGGGACGCTGGGTTTTAGGCATGAAAGATGGAAAATTTGTACATGAGTCTATTGCACAATCACCGTCTGTTCCTCACGAACAGGCAGTAGGGATCGCCGCGCATTATTTAATCGGTATTGGATTTGCTGGACTCTTTGATAGTGCGCTGCCACAGTGGTCACGCAACCCAAGACTCATCGGTTCCATTGCTGCTGGCGTATCAACCACAATTGCGCCATGGTTTCTCATGCAGCCGGCTTTCGGTTTAGGTTTCATGGCATCAAAAACACCACAACCGGCGGTGGCTGCATACCGTAGCCTGAGAGCACATACCTTTTATGGTATAGGACTCTACACAGGTGCTCGCCTACTCAATAAAGCCCACAAGAACTAAACGCCAAACTCATGAACCAATAACCCCGCATCCTCTAACTGCTTTCCTAACTGGCACAAGAGTTTTTCTCCCTCACCAGGATGAGTTTTTCCAGCAATAAATTGCACGGATACAGGCAAGCCATCCTGGCCCACCGCAACGGGCAAAGCCAAAGCAGGGTGCCCAGAAACATTCCACGGCATCACATATGCAATAGAGGGAATGGATTTTATCATTGCCCGAATCAACCCGCCTCGCTCAAGCACACCAATCTTATCTGGACGAGAAGCTGTTGTAGGGGTGAGCAGCACGTCGTACTGGGCAAAGTTGCGTTCCATCCGCTCCCCAAAACGCTCACTGTGCTTTAATGCCCATCGAAGCACTGGCCCGCGCGCCCAAAAACCGAGCTTTGTGGTGTACTTGTGTAATTTCTCTACCTTTTCTGGGTGGTCAAGATCCTTAATTTCTGCAATGAGCCCAGCAAAAAATTGTACGACGAAAGGCAACGTTGGATCAGCAGGGCGACGATCAATACTGTCTACCTGATGCCCGAGAGAACGTAGCTGATCAGCAATGTTTTCCACAGCACGCTGATGATCCTTAGGGAGTTTTGCCAGTGGGCTACACGGCGTGAGGTTAACACCGATACGTAATTTCTTTGGTTGCTGTACTGTTGCTTGTGCTTGTTCGCTAGTTGTTTCACTGTCCACACGACCAGTGATGACATCAAACATCAATTCCGCATCACGCACACTACGCACAATAGGGCCGGCAACTCCCAGGTGATACCACAAATGATCATAAGGAGTAGTGGGGACAACACCACGGGCAGGCTTGAGCCCCACCAAACCACACCGATCAGCAGGAATACGGATAGAACCACCACCGTCACCGCCGAGAGCAAGAGGAACAATCCCAGCAGCTACCGCAGCTGCCGAACCGCCGGAAGAACCACCCGGTGTGCACGCATGATTGCGTGGATTGCGAGTAATCCCAAAAGCCTCAGACTCTGTGAAAGGGAAGGCACCAAAAGCAGGCATGGTGGTTTTGCCAATAATAATTGCGCCTGCATCACGTAATCTTTGCACAGTAAGAGAGTCTGTTTTCTTCGGTATAGAATTGGCGTTCGTGCCAAATGTTGTCACAGTTCCAGCAACATCATTTTCATCTTTGATGGCAACGGGAACACCGTGGAGAACTCCACGTTGATTCGCAGGCATAGCGTCGAGCTCTTGTGCCCTGGCGAGGGCTTCTTCTTTGAGCACCACAGTAAAAGCGTTGAGGGTGGGATTATGCTGTTCAAGGCGTGCTAATGCTGCTTCTATACCAGCGTACGCCCCGTGTTTTTCTACTGCTTCACGCCATTGGTGGGCGTCGAACGTGTGCCATGCAATCATCATTGTCCTCCTGTTGGTGTCACACTCTCACTTAAAGAAGTAGTTTCTAATACACTATAGATACTCGATATGTTAGACACCAGAAATGGCTCATCAACCCTGGTTAGGACCATCATTAGGCTCCGCCAAATACTCCCCTGTTTCGTAGTCATAACCCACACGATTACCCTCTTCATCGGTTCTGGCATACCACTCGACCACTTCTTCTGCCGTGGAATCAAAATCTGCGCCTGTGGCATACTCTTCTTCTTTGCTTGCCTCAATTGCCAACGCAAAATTATCACCATATTCACGCACACCATGCACTACCGCATTTTCCACAGCACGATGCTGGAAAACTTGGCGAATGGTTGTCGGATCATGACGTAGTTCCTTCACCAACGCTACTGCCATAGCAATCAAAATCAGCGCGAAGGGCAAAGCAGTAATAGTAATAAGATTCTGCAATCCTTTAAGCGCATTATTTCCACCCGAAAGCAAAATAACCACAGCAATACCAGACATACACAATGCCCAAAAAGCAGTAACTATACGACGAGGCTGCGGATTTCCCTGCTGCGATAATTGCGAATTCACCAACGACGCCGAATCGGCAGAAGTAATAAAAAATACTGCCAACATCACTACTACCGCACAAGACACAAAATGCGACGCAGGCAAATGATCAAGTAGCACAAAGATCGTGTGTTCTGGACTTGGCATCGCTGCTGGATCATTTCCAGGAGCAATATCGCCATGCTGGCGCTGTAGCCAAATAGTCGTACCACCTAAAATGCAAAAGGCAATGATGATAATGCTAGAAGGAATAAACAATACGCCAAAAATAAATTGCCTAATGGTGCGACCACGAGAAATTTTTGCGACAAATACCCCAACAAAAGGTGACCAGGAAACCCACCATGCCCAGTAGAAAGTTGTCCAACTAGAGAGAAATTCTTGCATTTTCTCCCCTTGGCCCATGTTAGCTCCAAGCATCTCAGGCATCTGCCCAATGTAGGTCATCAATACCCCTGGCAGCATATTCATCAGAAAAGCAGTAGGACCAAGTACAAAAATGAACACTGCCAAAGCTATAGCGAGAACAAGATTGATATTCGAGAGCCATCTAATCCCCTTTGCCACCCCAGACACAGCAGAGGCAATAGTGCCAATAGTCAGCAGCACAATAACAATGATGGCCAAAGTATTTCCTTGACTCGACCAACCAGATACCAGTTCTACACCTGTACTTATCTGAATTGCACCGATTCCTAAAGAAGCAGCCGTACCAAAGAGAATAGCGATGATCGCCAAAGCATCAATAATACGAGCCGGAGCTGAGGTACTAGATTTATTACCAAACAGAGGCATAAGAATCGAGCTCATCAACGGCACGCGTCCTCGTCGATAAGAAACATAACCTACCGACAACCCAACAATGGCATAAATGGCCCAGGCGTTGAGTCCCCAATGCAGTGCCGACTGCGCTAGTGCTCCTAATACTGCTTCATCCGACGCAGGTTCATAGGCACCAGGGCGCGGATTGAGATAAAAGCTCAATGGCTCATATGGCCCAAAGAAGATAATGCCAATACCAATCCCCGCCGCAAAAAGCATTGATGACCAGGATAAAGTAGAATACTCTGGTTCTTCGTCATCAAGCCCAAGTGGAATTCGCCCATAACGCGAAAGCGCAAGGGCAATGAGAAATACGCTCAAACCAATGGCAATCGTGGTAAAGATCCAACCAAGATTGCGCATAACCCAATCCAAGGCGATACTTGAGCTATAAGAAACTTGTTCTGGAGCAATAACACCCCAGATAACAAAGGCAATAACAATCACACCAACTATAAGAGTTATCGGTCTATCAATACGATAGTTGATGCGTTGATCTTCGATACTCACTCCAGGAACGAGTGCTGGGTGAATACTATGCGGATATGTTACCTCTTGCAAAAACGTACGACTACGCCCAGAGGGAAAATGATCGTGCGTACTCTTCGTGCTTGTCGAACTACTGTCTTTACTATCTCTACTGTCAGGTGCGTTCTCGTCAATACTGGACATAATGTGCCCCAGTATAACGAAAACGCTTTTCGACGCCCCTAATAGTGGTTAGAAACTAGACATTAAAACGGAACTCAACCACATCGCCGTCAGCCATGATGTAGTCTTTTCCTTCTTGGCGCACCCGTCCGCGGGCTTTGGCCTCTGCCATAGAACCAGCAGCATCCAAATCCTCAAAGGAGACAATTTCAGCTTTAATAAAACCACGCTCAAAATCAGAGTGGATAACCCCTGCTGCCTGCGGCGCAGTAGCTCCCTGTGGAATAGTCCACGCACGTGCTTCTTTAGGTCCAGCTGTCAGATAGGTCTGCAAACCAAGAGTAGCGAAACCAGCTTTAGCCAAAGTGTGTAATCCAGGTTCATCCTGTCCCACAGAATTAAGCAGCTCTAGTGCTTCTTCTTCATCTAACTCAAAAAGTTCAGTTTCGGTTTTTGCATCCAAAAATACGCAATCAGCAGGAGCAACTAATTCTCTTAACTGCGCTTTGCGATCTTCGTCGCTGAGCACTTCCTCATCTGAGTTAAAGACATAAAGGAAAGGTTTTGCAGTCATCAAATGCAGCTCACGTAGGAGGGATAACTCAATTTCTCCTTGTTTAGCAGCCACAAATAGCGTGCGACCGTCTTCTAAAACACTTTGCGCTTTCTTTACTTCAGCTACCGTTTGTGCAAGTTCTTTGTTCTTGCGCGCTTCTTTTTCTAAACGTGGTAGTGCTTTTTCGATAGTCTGCAAATCTGCAAGCACGAGCTCGGTATTGATAACCTCAATATCTGCACTTGGCTCTACTTTTCCATCAACGTGGATAACATCGTCGTCGGCAAAGGCACGAACGACCTGACAAATAGCATCCGCTTCTCGAATGTTTGCCAGAAAAGCATTACCCATTCCTTCACCGTCTGCAGCGCCTTTGACGATACCTGCAATATCAACAAAAGAAACAGTCGCTGGCAAAATACGCTCTGAGGAGAAAATTTCCGCCAGACGATTGAGGCGTTGATCCGGCAACTCCACTAAACCAACATTTGGCTCAATTGTGGCAAATGGATAGTTAGCTGCTAAAACATCATTTCTAGTTAAGGCATTAAAAAGAGTGGACTTGCCCACATTAGGCAATCCGACAATTCCAAGAGTAAGGCTCACAACAAGCCATAGTAACACCCATTCATAATCGAGATGATAATGACCCCAGACTTGGCTTACGCTTGGCCATTTTCTCGGTAATTTTCTCGATGACCATTCAAGCGTTTAAGATACCTACTATTCAGCAACGATCTACCCGATATCGTCGCTTAGATTCCAAGAGCATATGCCCCACCCCTAGGTTAGTTCTTGTATATTTCATTATCTTCTGCTATTTAATTCTATTAAATTATAGTTATTTGTGTGGTTGCATATCCGCTACTTGTGCCACACATATTCGTCGAAAAGGTTGTGATCATGACTGATTCACCCAACAGTCCCCAACAAACTCAAGGGGCACGTCGAGAGACATTCTCTAGCCGCTGGGTATTTTTGCTTGCTGCTATCGGCTCTGCTGTAGGACTCGGTAATATCTGGCGTTTCCCCTATGTCGCATATGAAAATGGTGGCGGCGCTTTCTTAATCCCCTACATGATCGCGCTGATTACCGCCGGAATTCCACTGCTCTTCCTTGACTACGCAATGGGACACCGCTACCGCGGTTCCGATCCACTCATCTTCCGTCGCTTCAAGAAGTGGACAGAACCAGTGGGTTGGATTCAAGTTGGAATCTGCTTCTTTATCACCATTTACTATGCCGCCATCATCGGCTGGGCATTGCTCTACACCATAAAATCCTTTAACCAAGCATGGGGCGAGGACACGGAAACCTATTTCATGAACGACTTTCTTCATGCAGATACAGCTTCCTCTTTCACCGGTGAATTCGTACCACAGATCCTCCTTGCCATGATTGTCGTATGGGTCGCGGCAATCATCGTCGTCGCAATGGGAGTCGATGCTGGTATCGGCAGAATCTCAAAGATTTTCATGCCCGTACTCACCATCCTATTTTTGATCGTTGTTATTCGCTCACTGTTCCTCAATGGTGCCGCCAATGGTCTTAATGCGTTCTTCACCCCAAACTGGGAAGCACTCAGTGACACCAAAGTATGGGTTGCTGCCTATGGACAGATTTTCTTCTCCCTCTCAGTGAGTTTCGGCATTATGATGACCTACTCCTCCTACCTCAAACCACGCACCAACCTCACTGGCACTGGCCTGGTGACCGCATTCGCCAACTCTTCCTTTGAGGTTTTAGCAGGTATTGGTGTGTTTGCCACCCTAGGATTTATGGCAGCTGCGCAAAACACAGGTGTTGATCAGGTTGCGCAATCTGGCATTGGACTGGCTTTCATTGCTTTCCCAACCGTAATCAACCAAATGCCTATGGGCGCAATTTTCGGTGTATTCTTCTTTGGTTCACTGACCATCGCTGGCTTTACCTCACTATTTTCCCTATTCGAGCCAGTTGTTTCAGCTTTTAAGGACAAACTGGGAACAAAGCGCACTCCTACTGCAGTCACCATTGGCATTATCATGGCTGTCATCTCTATCGTGCTGTTTTCCACCACCTCTGGTCTGGGCACACTCGACATTATGGATAAATTCACCAACAACGTCGGCATTGTGCTTATCGCATTAATTATCATCGTTGTCGTGGACTGGATTTTGCGCCGTATTGGTGAGTTCTCTGCACATCTCAATCAAGTATCTTCATTCCAAGTAGGCACCATCTGGCGTATATGCGTGGTCAATCTCACCTCCCTGGTGCTGGGATACACTTTGCTGCAAGAACTCATCAGTTTGGCAAAAGAACCCTATGGTGGTTATTCCAGCACCCAGGTCGCCCTCTACGGATGGGGTGTTCTCGGCATTATCGCAATAGCGTCTATCGTGATGAGTATCGTCAGCTGGCCAAAGAATCTGCCTGTCGACGGTCCTCCTGGCTCTGATTTTGGTATTGCTCCAGAAATTGCGCGCACTCCTACGACACCGCAACAATATGACCCAGAAAAACCACGTATCGCTGGTTTCGCCATCGAACAATACAACCGAGAGGAATTACGATGAGTACCATTGCCATTATCATGTTAGTGCTATTCATCGTGGTTATTTGGGGTGGACTGATCCTCAGTCTTGTGCACTTGCAGCGCAATCCCGATGAAAGCTCCGGCATTTTAGGAAATTCAGAAAAAGCTACCGACGAGGTGCTTATCTCCCAAGAATATCGCTAAATAGTTCATGTGCCCTAGCTGCCTGATTATGAAAGTTTTTCTTCATAATCAGGCAGCTTTACTACCACCGCTGACAGTTATAAGGCAGAATATACATCGTGAGCACAAGCGAAAAACCAACGCATAACGTCGAAAGCAATAACACGCAAGAAAACATGAATAGTGTCGATGTTTCTGCTCCACCAGCACATGACGCAGAAACAGTGTTTGAGCAGCTCAGTCCAGCCGACAAACACCCTATTGACCGTTCTGTTGTCATTGTTGATGGGGTTCGCAGACTCGCGCAATGGTCATTGCGGTTGCTCTTGATTTGTGCCGCAGCCTATGTGAGTTGGTTTTTGCTGAAAAAAGTATGGGAGGGTGTTCTCCCAATCATTCTCGCCCTCATTATTTGCACAGTCCTATGGCCACCCGTTGCAGCATTACGGAAGATAGGTTTACCTGCAGGATTTGCTGCTTTTTCCGTTATTCTATCCAGCATTGCATTTTTGGGCGGGATTATTTATTTCATCGCACCCGACGTTGTCCGCCAATCACAAATTGTTTATCATCAAGCATTTGAGGGAATTCAGCGTGCTCAATCATGGCTCCAAGGTCCCCCGTTCAACCTTGACGATGACAAAATGGCAGAACGGCTCAACTCCGCAATACAGTGGCTGCAAAATAAATCAGGCAAAATAGCCAGCGAAATTTATTCAGGAATTGGTATTGCCACTTCAGTGCTCATCACGGCCGGTATTGTCCTCGTCTTAACATTCTTCTTCCTCAAAGACGGCGATAAATTCCTCCCCTGGCTCAGAAGAATCACCGGTCAACGCGTTGGCTGGCATTTGACAGAAGTATTATTCCGTGTGTGGAACACCCTAAGCGGATTCATTCGCGCCCAAGCAATAGTCTCATTAGTCGATGCATTCTTCATTGGGCTTGGATTATACATCCTTGGGGTACCCATGGCTTTTACCCTGACAGTGCTTACTTTTATTGCTGGTTTCATTCCTATTTTGGGTGCTGTTGTTGCCGGTGCTTTGGCAGTATTGGTGGCATTGGTTTCCTTGGGGCTGACAAAAGCAATTATTACCTTGATCATTGTGCTGGCAGTTCAACAATTAGAAGGCAATGTATTGTCCCCTATTTTGCAATCGCGCGCTATGAACCTGCACCCTGCAATTATTTTGCTTTCAGTAACTATTGGCAGCAGCCTTTTTGATATCGTTGGTGCGTTTCTAGCGGTACCAGTTGCTGCAACTATTGCTGTATTCTTGCATTACATAGAGGATATGATCGCATTGCGTTCTGGCGAGAAAACTGCTGAGCAAATCAATTTTGTTACTACGGCAGGAACACTTACTGCAAAAGAAGGAGAAGAACTGGGACGAAAATTCCGTCTCCAATTCCTCGCTAATTTAAGCGGTAACCACACAACTAATACAGTAGGTAGCGAACCACAAAGCGATCCAGAAGATCCCCAGAAAGAAGATCATGAGGATGTGCATGATCACAAAACAGATAGTGCGATAAGCTCACGACGTCGATCAAGCTATACCTACCGTGCGTTGCAGAAACTATCTTCGATCATTGATCCAGACAAAAAATAACGCATACCAAGAGTTTCATACCGACACGTTGCCTATATGTGTACGAAATAAGCCGCGAACAGGTACTATAGTCATTTGTGACGTACCATTCTATGCAAAAACATCGGGCGCCGAGTGGCTTGAAGAATCAAGGTACTACGCCATTCTTTGGCATTCCATTATGGTGTTCACTACTCATTTTCTCTGGTGCCTTACTCATTGGGCTATTTATCAGTGTTCATAGTGCAGCAATCGGAGTGCCTTACTTTGTTCTTTTTGTAATCGCAGCAATAGGAATTGCACTTGTTACCAGGCCACAGGATCTTTTCCTTACAGTCTCGAGCATTCCGATCATTTTTGGCATATTCACCATCCTCACTGGATGGTGGGTCGTTTCCGCTTCCACAACAAATAGCGCCGAGGGGATAAGCAAAACCCGTATTATTACCGCTGTCTATCCACTTGCCCAGCACTTCCCCATTTTTGCCATTATCACCGTAGCAGTCATCATTATTGCTTTTCTGCGTATCCGATTATTGCAGCTTAGTGCAAAGCGTAGTGCTGCTCATGCCCAAGAGCATCGCATGGTACAAAAGCACCAAAACCAGCGGAATGTCGCTACCGCACAAAAAGCTCGTTCACAGACGCAACGGGTACGTCGTCATGCAAAAAATGCTAACGCAGTGACTGTAGAAGAACTTTTGCGCAAGAAAAATCGCTCAAGAACAGCAAAAACTACCACTGTGCGTGATCCACAACGACGTCAAGCACGTACCTACGCTCCACGTCCACAACGCACACAGCAGCATACCCAACGTGATGTTACAGCTCACAGCACAGCAGAAAATACTACAGGCAACAAGGCGCACCCCCATAGTGAACGCCCACTTCGCTCACGTGAGAATATCCGCACTCCACAGGTAATAAACTCACCACATGATGAGAGCTCTCAGGTTCCTCCGCAACACACATCTTCTCGTATTCGTCAAGAAAAACGTCGTTCGCTCAACCGAGATTTATACAGCTAGATACTTGCTAGGAAGTGCCAAAGCATAATCTAGCGCGACCACTCACAAGCTGCAGTGGTCGCTTTAATGTACGCGCGGCGGTTTTATGCTCGAGGCGGGCGTAGATCACGTGGCAGCGAGAAAGTAATTTTCTCAGCAGCTGTTAATACCTCTTCCACCTCACCATAACCACGTTCATTCAAGAATGAGACAACATCACGAACCAGAATCTCCGGCACTGATGCTCCTGAGGTTACTCCTACTACTTCCACTCCTTCTAGCCAAGCCGGATCAATCTGGTGCGCATAATCAACAAGATAAGAATGATCAGCACCTGCTTGTAAAGCCACCTCTACCAGGCGTTTTGAGTTGGAAGAGTTCTGAGAACCCACCACAATTACCAACTGCGCTTGCTCAGCGATAGCTTTGACAGCAACTTGCCGATTTTGCGTGGCATAACAAATATCATCGCTAGGCGGGTCCTGCAGATTATCAAAACGTTCATGGAGCTTCTGCACAATAACCATTGTCTCATCAACAGAAAGTGTGGTTTGAGAAAGCCACACAAGCTTTTCGTTATGCAAAAACTCAGGAAGTTTATCCACTCCAGCAACGCCATCTACAAGGTGCGTAATTTCTGGAGCTTCCCCTGCAGTCCCCTCCACTTCTTCATGACCTTCATGGCCAACCAAAAGGATATGGTAGCCGTCGCGGGCAAAGCGCTTAACCTCATTATGGACTTTAGTCACCAGTGGGCACGTAGCGTCAAGAGTCTTTAGCTTAAGCTCGCGTGCTTCTTCATGTACCGCAGGGCTGACACCGTGCGCAGAAAACACCAGGTTTGCTCCCTCAGGAACCTCATCAGTTTCATTAACAAAAATAGCCCCGCGCTCTGCTAAAGTATCGACGACATAGCGATTATGCACAATTTCTTTGCGAACATATACCGGAGCACCGTATTTCTCCAATGCGCGTTCCACAGTTTCTACGGCTCGATCCACCCCCGCACAATAACCACGCGGCGCTGCGAGCAAGATTTTTTTTCCTTGTGACGGCATATCATCTCCCATGCTATGCGTAGCTGAAAAAGTAGCGGAAGTGGCAGTTGTCGGCAAAACCATAGCAACCAGCTTAAACTACAGATTCATTTTCTTCATCTGCACTGTTCAATACCTATTTCCCGATATGTCGCATGAAGTTATTAATATAGAACATACATCTCAAGACAATCAGCAATGAAGGAGGGCTCGCATGACTCAGCAATCACCTAGTCCAGAAAATGCGTGGCCAGTGCGTGAAGTAAACGCAAAAGTCAAGAGCTGGATTGAGCGTTTGGGTTCTATTTGGGTTGAAGGACAAATTACACAGCTTAATTCCAAACCCAACTGGAAAATGAGCTATATAACACTGCGAGATCCTCAGGTAGAAGCAAGTATTTCCCTCACTTGCCCTACCCAATTGTTAAAGACATTACCCACCCGACCCCAGGACGGAGATCGAGTGGTCGTTTTTGGCAAACCCAATTTCTATGAAGGTCGTGGTACATTCTCACTGCTCATCTCCGATATTCGTCCTGTTGGCATTGGTGAATTGCTCGCAAAAATTGAGCGCTTACGCAAGCAGCTTGCCGACGAAGGTCTATTCGACCCAGCACGCAAACGCGCTTTACCGCTCTTGCCAAGAAAAATTGGTCTTATCACTGGTCGTGGTTCTGCAGCAGAAAGAGATGTAATCTCCGTTGCCCAAGCGCGATGGAGCAACGTCGATTTTCGCGTCATCAATACTGCAGTGCAAGGTCCTCGAACCGTCCCGGAAGTCATTACAGCTTTGAGTGAACTCGACGCCGACCCTGACATCGACGTGATTATTATTGCCCGCGGCGGAGGTTCCGTTGAAGATCTATTACCGTTTTCAGAAGAGGCACTCCAGCGCGCTGTTGCACAAGCAACTACACCTGTTGTTTCGGCTATTGGGCACGAACCAGATAACCCTGTGCTGGATAATGTTGCTGATGTGCGCGCTGCAACTCCTACTGATGCCGCCAAGCGCGTCGTCCCCGATGCACACGCCGAACAAGAACTTATCGCTCAACTACGTAACCGTAGCGCCGGTGCACTACGCAATTGGGTACATAATGAGTTGCATCATCTCCATGTCTTATCGAATAGACCAGTGCTCAAAGACCCCTATGCACTCATTAGAAACCGAGAAGAAGAACTCATCCAAGCGCACTCTAGATTACGCAGAGAAATACAAATTTTACTCGGCAATGAAATAACAACCATTACTAATCTTCGTAATCAAGTAAGTACTCTCGGACCTTCAGCAACACTTGCTCGTGGTTATGCAATTGCACAAGTTATCTCACGCAATAGCAATGCAGCTGAAGTGCTTACCTCTATTGAACAAGCACCTCCCGGTAGCCAACTACGGATCAGAGTCAGCGATGGCTCAATCAGTGCAGCTGCTATGCAAACCCATAAAGCAGACTAATCCCACTCTCACTCCTATCTTTATGCATACTAACCAAAGGATCCATTAGCATGAATACTATGAATTCCCAGAACCCAGATGTAATCGGTAGCGGTACACATGATGCAGATTTTGCTGCTGTCGAAACACTTTCCTATGAACAAGCTCGTGCTGAACTCATTGAAGTTGTAAAAATACTAGAGCTTGGACAAATGAGCCTCGACGAATCATTAAAATACTGGGAACGTGGTGAAGCACTAGCAAAATGCTGCGAACAGCACCTTGCCGGTGCAAAAAATAAGGTTGAGAACGTACTAGCACAGCATCCGACGCAAAACGAAACAGCCGAATAGCCCCCTGCCTATTATCAATGGGCTACATTGCAGTATCTAATGGTTGTGCGCGCATTGTTTGGCGCAGCACCTCGTTAAACTGTGCCTCAGTAGCAGCACCAGTAACCACTAATCGTACGTCCGCTAAATCGATAATGCGTAGCTCACGAACCTTCTTATCTGACGCAGCAGCTACCTGGACAGTCTCACCATCAAGTTCATAGGTTCGCGCAATCTCTCGAACATTCTCATCATATTTTTCTACGATTTCTGCCACAGATAAATCTGTTTGCACTAATTGCACATAACCATCTTTATCGTTCTCTGAAAAAACCCATCCCACGACAGGAGCTGGCGAACCCGCTATATCAGCACGTCGCGCCGAATTAACTGTCCAATCCTGCGGCATATCTGGCAAACGCACTGGAAAAGTAGCTGCTCGTGCTTCTAAAGAAAAAAAGGCGGGAGCATCAATCTTTGTGACCGGAACGTGCTCTGCACTTTTACGATCAAAACTACACATACCTGTAAAAGCTACAAGCGCAACCATAACGACAACAATTACTCCTACTGAGTAAAACATATCGCGTCCGTCTTGAAAGATTTTCGGTTTTTCTTCAGCCACAAATCCAGTATGGCACGTTTCGCTTTTTAAGCGTTAGCTCATAAACAGCGTGGCATATCTAACAAACATTTTTCGCCATAAAATTTCCACCCACTATCAGGACTTTCCGTGCGTCGAAAGCAAGGAAGAGGATATTTTAGACGCAATAACCACTATATTGCCCTTATACGGGTGTAGTGGTACCACAAAAACAAAAGAAAGAATGGAAGAATTAAAAACGGATAAGGAAACAAAAAATTATCCGTGTGTTAAGAATAATTGACATTCTAGATTCCTTTTTGCCACAGGAGGCATACGTTCATGAACGTTCATCTTACCGAGACACCAGATCGTAATCTCGCACTCGAGTTGGTTCGAGTTACCGAAGCTGCCGCATTAGCATCTGGTCGCTGGGTTGGTCGTGGAATGAAAAACGAAGGTGATGGCGCTGCCGTTGATGCAATGCGCAAGCTCATCAACTCGGTAGAGATGAATGGTGTCGTCGTCATCGGTGAAGGCGAAAAAGACGAAGCACCTATGCTCTTCAATGGTGAAAAAGTCGGTACTGGAGTAGGTGCTGAGGTTGATATTGCTGTCGACCCCATTGATGGCACCACGCTCATGGCTGAGGGACGCCCTAATGCGATCTCTGTTATTGCTGCTGCAGAACGTGGTTCCATGTATGATCCCTCTGCAGTGTTTTATATGAAAAAAATCGCAGTAGGCAGTGAAGCTGCAGGTAAAATCGACATTACTGCTCCTACAGAATACAACATCAAGGCTGTGGCTCAGGCTAAAGGTATTTCGCCTAGCGACGTTACTGTTGTGGTTCTTGATCGTCCACGCCATATCACTTTGATCAAAGAAATCCGTGAAGCAGGAGCAAAAGTGCGACTTATTCGTGATGGTGACGTCGCCGGTGCCGTATCTGCTGCACAAGATTCTAATTCCGTGGATCTTATGATGGGCATTGGTGGCACACCAGAAGGAATTATCGCTGCCTGCGCTATGAAGTGCATGGATGGCGAAATTCAAGGAATGCTTGCACCAAAAGATGAGGCAGAGGCTGCGAAAGCACGTGCGGCAGGGCATGATTTGAGCCAAGTTCTCACAACTAATGATCTCGTACGATCTGATAACTGTTTCTTTGCTGCTACTGGTGTCACTAATGGCGATATGCTGCGTGGAGTGTCTTATCGCAAAAACGGAGCCACCACACGTTCATTAGTTATGCGATCTCGCTCCGGAACAATTCGCTATATTGAATCTGTGCATAAGCTGCCAAAACTTGCTGAATACTCTGTTGTCGACTACGCAGAATAAAACAGATATAGATCTGCTATGTCTTTGGTGCCCCCAGAGATACCCCAGAGCTATCAAGAAAAGAAAAAATAGTCCATACTTGTGGTGTTGCTCTGTATGCTAAGCAATTCTAAGCAGGTTTGCCCAGAGTATCTGACTATAAGACTTCATATCCGAACACATATACAGAAAGTGATGAAAAATGACTGAGTATCGTATCGAACACGACACAATGGGTGAAGTAAAAGTCCCAGTTAATGCACTATGGCGTGCCCAAACACAACGTGCTGTTGAAAACTTCCCTATCTCTGGTCAAGGTCTAGAATCTGCACAGATTCGCGCGATGGGGCTACTCAAAGCAGCCTGCGCCAAAGTTAATAAAGATCGTGGTTTACTCGACGCGCAACAAGCAGACGCAATCATTAGCGCAGCTCAAGAAATTGCCGATGGTAAACATGATGCAGAGTTCCCTATCGACGTGTTCCAAACCGGTTCTGGTACATCATCTAATATGAACACCAACGAGGTCATTGCTTCCATTGCTAAAAATAATGGCGTAGAGGTACACCCTAATGACCATGTCAATATGGGACAGTCCTCTAATGACACTTTCCCTACTGCAACTCATGTTGCCGCCACAGAAGCAGCTGTTAAAGATCTCATCCCAGGCCTTAAGGTGTTACACCAGTCTTTAGCTACTAAAGCAAAGGCATGGGAAACCGTCGTTAAGTCTGGTCGCACTCACCTCATGGATGCAGTTCCAGTAACACTTGGACAAGAATTTTCTGGCTATGCTCGCCAAATTGAAGCAGGAATTGAGCGCGTAGAGGCAACGCTACCACGCTTGGGCGAATTGCCTATCGGTGGTACTGCTGTAGGAACCGGTCTGAATACACCAGCAGACTTCGGCGAAAAAGTTACTGCTGAGCTCGTTAATCTGACTGGATTATCAGACTTGCGCGAATGCGTCAATCACTTTGAGGCACAGGCAAATCGTGATGCGCTTGTAGAGTTCTCCGGCGCAATGCGTACTATTGCTATTTCACTCAACAAAATTGCTAATGATATCCGCTGGATGGGTTCTGGACCACTTACCGGCCTGGGCGAGATTCGTCTTCCTGACCTTCAGCCTGGTTCTTCTATCATGCCAGGCAAGGTTAATCCAGTGCTGTGCGAGACTGCAACCCAAGTGGCTGCCCAGGTAATTGGTAATGATGCAGCTGTTGCATTTGGTGGTTCCCAAGGCGCATTTGAGCTTAATGTGTATATTCCTCTCATGGCACGTAACGTACTTGAGTCAGCGCGTTTGCTTGCTAATACAGCTCGTGTTTTTGCTGAGCGTCTTGTTGATGGTATTGAGCCAAATGTAGAGCATATGCGCACTTTGGCTGAGTCTTCTCCTTCTATTGTTACCCCACTTAACTCTGCTATCGGCTACGAGAATGCAGCGAAAGTGGCAAAGACAGCGCTCAAAGAAGGTAAGACTATTCGCCAAACGGTCATTGATTTGGGCTTTGTTGATGGTGAAAAACTTACCGAGGAAGAGCTTGATAAGCGTCTCGACGTGCTTTCCATGGCAAATACTGACCGCGATAAATAAGCACGCACACATTTCGTGATGTGAATCACCTATAAATACTGGCCATATCCAGTATCACATAGCTCCCCGCTACTTTTTGTCTTTACGTAGCGGGGAGTTGACTATACTTTTAACAACTCTATTCCGTGTACTTTGTACTTCCCTGTACTTTCCTTGCAAAGGAGCAGACATGGCTACACCTGCACAATCACAGTCATCATCCCCACAGCCCAACGCACAACAAGCAATTGCTACTGCAACAACACGCGGCAGCATTATGGGTGCAGTATTTCTCATGGCCACCAGTGCCATCGGGCCAGGGTTTTTGACCCAAACAGCCACCTTTACCAATAAGTTAGGCGCTGCTTTCGCATTCGCAATTGTCGTATCCATTCTGCTCGATATTGCCATTCAGCTTAATGTATGGCGCGTCATTGGAGTCTCTGGTCTACGCGCACAAGAACTCGGCAATCGGGTTGTACCAGGTTTAGGCTGGTTATTGTCGGCTCTTATTGCCATAGGCGGATTTGTCTTTAATATCGGAAATATAGCTGGTGGCGGGCTTGGGCTTAATTCTATGATCGGCCTAGATCCAAAAATTGGTGGTATCATCACTGCAGCATTAGCTATTGCTATTTTTATTTTCAAGCACTTAGGTGCCGCCCTTGACAAAATCCTCGTCGTGCTAGGTATTTCCATGATGGTATTGACCTGCTACGTGGCTTTTGTCTCTCACCCACCCGTTGGGCAGGCATTGCGCAACACAGTCTTACCTGAAACAATCGACTGGCTCACCATCACCACCTTGGTTGGCGGTACTGTCGGTGGTTATATCACTTATGCTGGCGCACACCGTATGCTCGACTCAGGTCATATTGGGGTAGAGAAAGTTTCTGCACTGAGCAAATCATCAATAACTGGCATTATTTTGACCGGTATTATGCGTATCGTGCTCTTCCTTGCGGTTCTCGGTGTAGTTAGCGCTGGTGTTTCCTTAACCGATGCAGCAAATCCAGCTGGTTACGCATTCCAAGTTGCAGCAGGCGAAATCGGACTGCGCATTTTTGGTTTTGTGCTCTGGGCCGCTTCATTGAGTTCAGTGATTGGGGCAAGCTACACGTCAGCTACGTTCCTTGTACCTAATAAGGCAGATAATGTGCGGATACAAAATATCGTCACCATTGTGTTCATCACTATTTCTAGTGTTGCGTTCATTATTGTAGGTACTGCCCCTGCACTACTTCTAGTATTTGCCGGCGCATTCAATGGTTTAGTGCTCCCCATTGGCTTTAGTGTGATTATCTTTGTCGCTTGTTTCCGTTCGCACAGCATATTGCATGGTTATCGCTATCCACGTTGGCTTATCGCCATCGGCATGATTGCCGTGGTTATCGCCTGGTTCCTTGCATGGCGCTCTTTCGGCGGAGTTTTTGAGCTACTTCACTAACACTTACTTATTGATTGGATAATCCATGTCTTTTTCTTCCGACGCACAACCAAAGGCCACTCAAACTTTCCAGATAGATCTCAACGCTGATCTTGGCGAGAGCTTTGGTAACTACCACTTAGGTTGTGACGATGACCTCTTAACGCTCATCTCCAGTGCCAATATCGCCTGTGGTTTTCATGCAGGCGATCCAATCACCTTACTGCACACAGTAAAGAATGCACATGACAATGGTGTTCGCATTGGCGCCCATCCGGGATATCGTGATTTAGCCGGCTTTGGTCGTCGTCGCATGGACTATAGCTACACAGAACTTTATGCAGAAATTATTTATCAATTAGGTGCTATCGACGCAGCAGCACGCAGTACAGGAGCTCGTCTTGAATATGTTAAACCGCATGGTGCGCTGTACAACACTATTGCGCATGATGAGCAGCAAGCTCGTGCGGTAATCGATGCAATTATAAATTTTAATCCCCAGCTCAAGCTCATGGCTTTAGCAGGTTCTCAGATTGTTCACTGGGCTCAAAAGACAGGTCTTCAGGTTATCCAAGAGGCTTTTGCTGACCGCGCCTATACGAATCAAGGCACATTAGTGCCGCGCTCTCAGCAAGGCGCAGTGCATACCAATGCTGATGTAGTTATTGCACAAGCATTAGCCCTAGCAACGCAACAGCCAGTACAAACCAGTGACGGTTCCTCTTTGCTCATTCAAGCAGATTCAATCTGTGTGCATGGCGATAATCCTCAAGCATTATTGCTCATACAACAGATTAAAAAAGAACTATCTAGTGCAGGTGTACAAATTAGCGCATGATTATACAACCGTATGGCGATAGCGCTCTGATCCTTACATTTGAGCAACAAGATACTACCGCCACCCATCCTCGTATCCTCGATTGTGTCCTTGCAATGTATGCCCACATCAATGCTGAGTATTCACGTGATGTTGTTGATATTGTGCCTGCTGCAGAAACCATCGTTATCACAGTTGATTCTCCCCGACTCACCCCTGGCGCATTGAGTAAAAAATTAGAACGTATTGATATTCACTGCCTGCCAGCAACAATGAATGACGGGAAAACTGTCACTATTCCAGTTCATTATGACGGCCCTGACCTTGGTGTGGTAGCGCATCATTTGGGCATTGCCGAACATGAGGTTACACAGTGGCATAGCGAGATTCGCTGGTATGCTGCTTTTGGTGGTTTTGCCCCTGGGTTTATGTATCTCGTCGCTGAGCAAACGCACCACGCTCATGCACCTCGACCGGTTTCTATTCCACGCCTTGCTACCCCACGTACGAAAATACCTGCCGGTTCCGTGGCTCTTGCTGGACATTTTAGTGCAGTTTATCCGCATCAATCCCCTGGCGGATGGCAAATTATCGGTCATACAACAAGCACTCTCTGGGATGTTAATAAAGCAGCACCGTCATTGATTTCTCCGGGAGATACTGTGCGTTTTGTGGAGGAAAAATAAATGTCACTTCCTATTTTTGATGTACTTTCTCCAGGTGCACTCAGCCTCTACCAAGATCGTGGTCGCTGGGGTTATGCGCAGCTTGGTGTGAGCAGCTCTGGCAGTTTTGATCGTTTCTGTGCAGCCCGCGCAAATGCAGCACTCGGCAATACCGTTGATGCACCAGTAATTGAGGTACTCATGGGTGGGTTGAGTGTTCGGTTTCATGCCGCAGCACATATCATTTTTTATGGCACAGATTCACTCATTAGCATCACATCTGCTGCTGGCAAAAAATCACATAGTTATACCGGAGCCATTATTGACGTTCAGGCTGGTGATGTCATCACGCTTGACCATGCAGACTCTCGATTACGTACCTACTTTGCTATTCGTGGCGGGTTTGCCGTTACCCCGATTTTAGAATCTGCATCCAGCGATCGACTCAGCGGCATTGGCCCTGCCCCATTGTCTGTTGGCGATACTGCCCACTGCGCTTATGACACAGGTGAGTTTTTGGCAATGCGCAATTGGTATCCCACGCTACGCCAACTGCCACCACTATGGCAGCACAAGCAGCATGAAATACTTACCGTCACCTTAGGTCCACGGGATGATTGGTTTAGTAGCACTACGGTGAGATCCTTTTTGCAGCAACGCTATCGCGTTACTTCAGAGTCAGATCGTATCGGCATCCGCTTACAGGCTCCACAGCCGATTGAACGACTCAAGACCGAAGAACTACAAAGTGAGGGAATGGTTCGAGGGTGTATTCAGATTCCGCCTAGCGGCGATCCTGTCATTTTTGGTGCTGATCATCCAGTTACTGGCGGGTATCCCGTGATTGCAGTTTTGACGCGAGAATCTTGTGATCGCTGTGCACAATTAGTTCCTGGACAGACTGTGAGCTTCACACTGTAATACACTTTTATACACTTAGTTTAATTTTGCACTTCGTGCATTTTTATACTAAGTTTATTTTAGTGACTAATGAACCACTCTCCCTAAGAGAAAGAAAGCGGCAACAAACCCGCCAGGCTATAGAAGAACATGCCACCAGGCTCGCCATTGAGCGTGGACTCAATAACGTCACGGTGGAAGATATTTGCCAAGCAGCACAAATCTCACGACGCACATTATTCAACTATGTCGAGTCCAAGGAAGCAGCCATTATTGGCACCCCGCCAAGAGATATTCCTGCTGAAGAACAAGAAAAATTCCTCAGTCAGCCACATAGCGATCTCATTGCCACCACTATGGAACTCTATCTTGACAATACGATCTCAGCACAGTTTGTTGATGAAACTACCGCTGCGGAAATTTTACGTCGTCGTAAGCATATCCGACGAGAAAACCCAAGTTTAGCCCATCTTTCTTCAGCAAACCATCACGAGTTCTTTAGTAATCTGCATGAATTGCTCACTCAATATCTCACGCGTTACCCAGAGCAAAGGATATTGACCATGCATTCTGTGGAGCATGAGGCAAACCATATTGCAAAAATTGCTTTTTACGCTGTTCATCTCGGCTTTATGGAATGGATAGATTCACCAAAAGAAAGTTTTGCCACGTTAAGGCGTAAATGCCACCACAATCTTGACTCACTATCAACTCTTGCATCAGAAAGAATAAAATGACTCACACGACTACGACCACTACCGATTATAAAAAAGACACCAGCACCAATTCCCGTGTGTGGTTAATTATCTCTACGCTCATGCTCAGTATGCTCATGAGTGCACTTGGGCAAATGATTTTCTCCACCGCACTACCGACGATCGTCGGTGAGCTTGGCGGCGTCGATCATATGTCCTGGGTTATTAGCGCTTTCTTACTCGGACAAACTATCGCCATGCCGTTCTTCGGCAAACTCGGTGACCAGCTCAATAAAAAACCATTATTCATTGGGGCAAATATCACTTTTATCATTGGCTCAATACTCGGTGCTCTTGCACAATCAATGCCCATCCTTATTATCGGTCGCGCAATCCAAGGTATTGCAGCTGGTTCCATGATGATTCTGTCCCAAGCTATTACCGCTGAGGTCACCAGTGCTCGTGAACGTGGAAAATTCATGGGTGTCATGGGATCAGTTTTTGGTTTTGCTTCAGTGCTTGGCCCTCTAGCAGGCGGTTGGTTTACCGACGGCCCTGGCTGGCGCTGGGGAATGTGGCTTAACGTTCCACTAGGACTGATCGCAATCATCGCCATCAGCATTTTGCTAAAACTACCTACTAAAAAACAAACCTTCCAGGTGGACTGGTTAGGTACAGCCACCATGTCCATTGCAACAGCTGCCCTTATTCTCTTCATCACCTGGGGCGGACGTGATTACGCCTGGACAAGCACCACGATCATTTCGCTTATTTGCATATGTATTATTTTCAGTATTATTTTCATCTTCGTCGAGAGCAGAGTCGCTAATCCATTAATTTCCATTGAGCTTTTTAAGAATAAAAACTTTATCCTCTGCACAGCTGCTGGATTCTCTACTGGAATTTTCATGTTCGGAACTATTGCTTATCTGCCCACATATTTCCAGATGGTTCATCATCTCTCTCCTACCCGAGCTGGATTAATGATGATTCCAATGATGGCAAGCATGATCATCACCTCCACTGCCATTGGCAATATCATTACCCGGACAGGACGCTATAAGTTCTTTCCGATTCTAGGGCAAAGCATTATGGCACTCGCGCTTTTCTTGCTCAGCACTATGTCTGCCGACGACTCACTCATGAAAGTAGGACTTTACCTAGCAGTATTCGGTTTTGGTCTTGGTGCCACCATGCAAGTTTTGGTACTGATTGTCCAAAACTCTTTCTCCTTGTCTCACGTGGGTACTGCTACTGGTACAAATAACTTTTTCCGCCAAGTTGGCGGTAGCCTTGGCGCAGCTCTTGTCGGTTCTATTTTCTTAACCGGACTCAAAAATCACTTAAGCACTGCTATTCCACAAGCACTTGCTAAAGCACAACACATGGGTATTGATATGTCCCAACTAGCAGGTGCTACAGGCGGTGGCATGGATACAAGCAGCTTGACCCCAGCAACAGTAACAACTCTACCGCAGCCATTCCAAGAGGCCATTGCAGTTTCTTATAATGATGCGCTTACTCCGGTATTCCTCTATCTCATTCCTCTCGCCATTCTTTCCGTCATTGCATTATTCTTTGTGCAGGAACGAGAACTAAGCACAGCGACAATTTTCGATAAAGAAAACCACACAAAGTAAAACGCACCTTAGCCCCATACAAAAAGCTGGTATCGATTGATACCAGCTTTTTACTACTCTTCTACAGGCAATAATTTTTCATAAATATCTGTACCGCGCCATTGACCCGCCATTTCTCCATAGGTCATCTTTGCCAACCGAGTAAAAGACGCTACTTTCTTAAAGCCACGAGATTCATGCAGCTTGATCGAACCTGTGTTTTCCGGGAAAATCCACGAATGGATAGCACTCTTACCCAAATCTTGACACACTTGAGCAAGACTATCAATGAGCGCGCCAGCCACACCTCGACCGCGTGCATCTTGATGTATATAGATTGAATCCTCTACAACATCATCAAACACACTCCGCGCAGAAATAGGTGCTGCAGTAACCCAGCCTAAAACTTTTGTGTCATCCTGCTTTTCCACTGCAACCAACATGGTTTCAGTGATCTTCTTTTGCGAAAACTCTTCCCAGGTAGGCGCCTCTGTCTCAAAGGTAGCATGACCTGTCGCTAAGCCCATCAAGTATATTTCCTGTACCTGACTAAAATCAGAGCGTCGCATAGGGCGAATCACGAAGTCTTTTGCTGTCATGTTTTTAGATTATTCCTAAACTTTCGTATTGGTGCAAACTTTCAATACACTTTTTATCTGCGCTTTTGCCAACAAAAAGACTCTCTATCACGCAAATGATAAGAGAGTCTTAGATTTTACTGAGTTACTTAGCTGTTGTTGATCTTTGGACCAAAGCCATTGCCCTCATCAACCCAGTCGATAGAACCATGAGCAAATTTCTGGTTCCAACCATTTTCCACGGTTTCTTCAGCAGCCAATGGAGCACCAACAGAAGACTTCAAGCCACCTTCAGCCTTCCAAGTTTCGGCAATTTTACCAATAACTGGAACAACTTTACCTTCTGCGTTGTACACAGCGAAGGTACCGTCGGAAAGCTCAATGCTGTAGGTGCCATCTTCGCCTTCTTCATAAGCAACAGCTTCATCAGCCTCATGAGCTGCATCTGCTAGAGCATCTGGAACCTCAACAGTGCTGCCGTCGGAAAGCTTTACTTCTTTAGTTTCCATAGCTTCCTTGGCTGAATCTACTGCAGAACCAGCAGCCTCAGTTGCTTTTGCGCCAGCTTCTTTTACCTCAGATACAGCGTTAGAACCAGCTTCTTTCGCTTTATCCAAAGCGTTATCCGCAGAATCGCCTGCTTCATTCTTTACGCTCACTGCAGCGTCCTTTGCCTTTTGTGCATCCTCACCAGAGCAAGCAACAAGACCTGCACTAAGAGTCAATCCAGCAACACCTGCGACAAGACCACGAAATAGACGGTTAGACATTTTCTTACCTTTCATAAGTAAATAATTAATTAAAAGTAAACGGAGTATTTCTACACCGCTTTCCACCTTGCCTGGTTTATCAGCAGGACGCAAATAATCAGCAAAATCGTTAAGGTTTAGACATGAGATAGTTACCTAATCGTGTCCTTTCCCATAGCGAAAACACCATTACCTGCGCTTTTTCTTTCGACGTCCAATCTGACTATTTTTAGCCTTCGCAAACCGTGGAGTCGACTGTTGCGCTTTGCGCTTTTGCTTATCAAGTGTCTTTTGCCTTGCCGAACGCTTTGGCAGAGCCTGCCTGGAAGAATTGGCAGTCCTGCCCTTAGCTATCCCCACAAAATCTTGAATCGCAGCGCAATCGCGGTCTTTATACCACACTAAAGCGATGCTACTTTCTGGACTATCCCCAATGAACCCCCGATGTACTACTTCTTTTTTCGCTAGCACTTTCAGAATGGGACGAGGTGCAAGTACTACACCAACATTTGCGGCGGCCACACTCAACCCAGTTCTTATTTGCGCTATATCCAGCTTCTGCCCAGATAACCAGCGGTAATTGATGATTTCCCCTGCTAGTTCTTCTTGGGAAACTGTCTCATAAAGACTCAACGTATGCTCTTTAGAAAAAGCAATTCCTGGTTGTTCTGCATAAAGTTGCACAATATGCACGTGATCGCCTAACTCATCTAGCCGAGCGTCAGGCAAACGCACTAGAGCCAGATCAGCACTAGGAATATCTTGGTCTTTGGCTAAGCCCAGCTGATCCTGGGCTGCTAATAATGATTCCAGAGGATCATCACTGGAAAAAGTATGGAGTGTCTCATCTTTGGTACGCTCGTTGAAACGATGGAACCATTTTTCTGGTTCGGTACCGGTAACGAAACTTAAAGTCAACATAAAACTAATGCTACCGTTATAAGTGTGAATGAAGAATCTGGATTACAGCCATCGGGCACTGCTATGCGCCCTCAAACTGCTGCGAAAAAATTAGGTATTTACTTACCAGCAACGCCACAAGAATTTCAGTCTGGGGCAATTACCCATCAAGAACTGGCTCTACTGCTTAAAGAACCACCTCAGTGGCTTCAGCAATTGCGCAAAGAAGGACCACATCCTCGCCCCATTGTGGCGCAAAAACTTGGTATTACTATTGCAGCGCTCAAACGCAATGATATGGATAAACCACTTACTACAGCGCAGATCAAGGCGTTACTTGCAGATCAGCCACAGTGGTTACGCGAAGCACGTACCGAACTTGCACAATCGCGTGAAGAAAAACAGAAGAAGTCTGAGTAAAATAACGTATCCGCGTCCTCAGGACTTAGTGACTTAGTGCATTCTCAGTACGGTTCCGTACGCAAAAAATTCTTCCCCTACAGAGCATAACTGTAGGGGAAGTTTTATCTCTAGAGTAGTTTCCAGTCTTCTAAGCCTTCATAGAGTGGATACTGCTCTACCAGTTTTTGTACCCTGGCGCGCAATGCTGGTATATCTGCACCGTCACCAGCTACAAGAGCTTGAGCAATGATGTCCGCTACCTCACTAAACGCAGCTGAGTCAAAGCCACGAGTTGCCAAAGCAGGAGTTCCGATACGCAGCCCGGAGGTAACCATTGGTGGACGTGGATCAAACGGAACAGCGTTACGATTTACCGTGATACCAACTTTGTGCAATAAATCTTCTGCTTGTTGACCATCCATCTGAGAATTGCGCAGATCAACCAAAACCAAGTGCACATCAGTGCCACCAGTAAGTACGTCAATACCTGCTTCCTGAGCGTCGGAGGCAATTAAACGATCCGCTAGAATCTGTGCGCCCTCAATTGTACGAGCTTGACGATCCTTGAACTCATCTGTGGCTGCTGCTTTCATCGCCACTGCTTTAGCTGCGACAGCGTGCATCAATGGTCCGCCCTGCTGACCAGGAAATACTGCCGAGTTGAGTTTCTTTGCCCACTCTTGTTTAGCCAGAATCATACCGGAGCGTGGTCCGCCTAGAGTCTTGTGCACAGTAGTCGAAACTACATCTGCATAAGGAACAGGCGAAGGATGTAATCCAGCAGCTACAAGACCTGCAAAGTGTGCCATATCAACCCAGAGTTTTGCACCTACTTCATCAGCAATCGCACGGAATGCAGCAAAATCTTGCTGGCGTGGATAAGCAGACCAACCGGCAATAATGACCGCAGGTTTCTCTTTCAGCGCTTGCTGGCGGATTTTATCCATGTCGATTCGGAATGTTTCTGGATCAACTTCATAGGCACAGGCTTGATACAGTTTTCCAGAAAAGTTCAAGTGCATTCCGTGTGTAAGATGCCCACCATGCGCTAAAGATAGACCAAGAATTTTATCGCCAGGATTTGCCAATGCCATCAATACTGCTGCATTTGCTTGTGCACCTGCGTGTGGCTGCACGTTAGCAAACTCAGCACCAAAGAGCTCTTTTGCGCGCTGACGTGCAAGATCTTCAACAATATCCGCGTGTTCGCAGCCCCCATAATACCGACGACCTGGATAACCTTCTGCATACTTATTAGTAAAGACAGATCCTTGTGCTTGGAGCACTGCACGCGGCACAAAGTTTTCCGAAGCAATCATTTCTAGGGTAGAGCGCTGGCGATCAAGCTCACCGGAAATAGCTGCTGCAACTTCTGGGTCGAACTCTGCAAGCGACTGATAGCGAATATCGTTAGTCATTAACCTCAGTGCCTTTCATTATGGTTGGTAAAACCAGTTATTTTCCCAATCTATCTGGGACTTTTGCTCAAGAACTATATTCTTTCCCCTATCTTACTTGATATTGTGCTAGCCACACTACACAATAGGGTCTATGGCTCGCCCAAAAGATTCCAGTCCTTATCTCGACTTTGATCGAGAAAGCTGGCGTCATCTCCGAAAGTCTATGCCTCAAGTTCTTACCGAAGAAGAAGTGGTGGCACTACGTGGTGTCGGTGAAAATGTTGACCTCACCGAAGTAACAGAGGTTTACCTACCACTTTCGCGTCTTATTCATCTTCAGGTGCAAGCACGCCAAGAACTTACTGCGGCTACTGAAACATTCTTGGGTGATCGCTTTAGTCATGTGCCGTTTGTCATCGGTGTTGCAGGCTCAGTTGCTGTAGGAAAATCCACCACTGCACGTTTATTGCAAGTGCTCTTGCAACGCTGGGATTCTCATCCACGGGTTGACCTTGTCACTACCGACGGGTTTCTTTTCCCCGCTGCTGAACTAGATAAGCGTGGAATTATGGAGCGCAAAGGTTATCCAGAAAGCTATGATCAACGTGCTCTCCTTCGTTTTGTTACTGACGTAAAATCAGGCAAAGCACACGTCCAAGCACCTGTATATTCACATACTCGCTATGACCGCATTCCCGATGAAACTATCGACGTCGATCGTCCCGACATTTTGATTGTTGAAGGGCTTAATGTACTCCAAACCGGACCAACTCTCACAATCAGTGATCTTTTCGATTTTTCTGTGTACGTCGATGCTAAAACTCACGACATCGAACGCTGGTATATTGAGCGTTTTCTTCAACTACGCCATTCCGCCTTTCGACAACCAGACGCGCATTTTTCGCATTATGCAGATATGTCAGATGAGCAAGCAATAGCTGAGGCTCGCAATATATGGCAAACGATTAATTTGCCTAACCTCGTAGAAAACATTTTGCCTACCCGAGTACGGGCTTCTTTAGTGCTCAGCAAAGGAACAGACCACAGCATTAAACGCGTAAGAATGCGCAAAATCTAATCGACCGATAACAGATAAGAGCCGATCACTTACCAAACCGACGGCTACGTTTAGAATAATCACGCAGAGCGCGCAAAAAGTCTATACGTCGAAAAGCTGGCCAATACGTATCGGTGAACCATATTTCAGAATAGGCTGACTGCCATAATAAAAATCCCGATAAGCGCTGCTCGCCACTGGTACGGATCACAAGATCTGGGTCTGGTTGCCCAGAAGTATAAAGATGCGCCGAGATTGAATCCACGGAAATTGCGTTTGCGAGTTGTTCAGGCTGGGTTTGGGCTGCAATTTCAGTATTGATTAGTGTCCTTACTGCATCAACAATCTCTTGGCGCCCCCCGTAACCAACAGCAACATTGACTGTAATTCCCTGGTGCTTGTCGGTAGCTTGCGCAGCGCGCTCTACCCTCTGACGAAATTGATCCGGCAATAGATCCAAGTGCCCTACCAAACGCACCCTGCATTTTGTTTCTAAGGCAGCGAGTTCATCCACAACATCCGCAATGATATCAAATAAGAGCTGCAATTCTACGTCGCTACGGGAAAGATTTTCAGTGGATAGCAGATATATCGTGACCAGCTCAACTGTGGTTGACTGACACCAACGCACTAACTCGCCAATTTTACGTGCGCCAACTCTGTGACCATGCGTTACGTCGCTAAAGCCCGCTTCTTTTGCCCAACGACGATTCCCATCGCACATTACTGCAACGTGCTTAGGCTGAGCCGCATCAGCTAATTCTTTGAGCAGGCGACGCTCATAGAAAGGGTACACTGTCTCTAGCATTGCATTGCGCAAGCGCATTGAGGTTTTCTCAACTACCGTTGCTACGCTGTCGATATTCACGATTCCCCTTTCCTCTTATTGCAAATGCCCTGTTAGAACCAATGTTTCTTACGCTGATCCAATACTCCTGCCTCAGCCATTGCCTTATCTAATTCCTGCTCATCAAACAAGTTAATGCCATGTTCTTCTGCAAATAGGCGACGTCGGTTCATTCGGCTATACCGACGATGAAAAGCCCAACCAATATAGAGCACTAAACAAACCAAGACAATGAGCACAAGCCAACCAATGGGCGAGGCTTTACCAAACTCAGATCCTTCTGGCCCTGGTCCTTGTTGTGCCCAAAAAACCACTGCGGATACATCAGCAATAGCCGTTGTCATTGTTCTTCCTCATTTTCTTGTTCTGTTAGGTTACTCAAGTTATCCAGTTACATTGTATGCGTATCTGCCACATTAACCTACTCAGTGGTATCCACAAGCCCGTGGAATAAATCATTTTCCGGCATAGTTACTGGAACACGGGTACGCGCAAGCTCAAACTCCTCAGTTGGCCACAATAATCGCTGTTTATCAGTAGGTACTGCCAAAAACATTCCCTCTGGATCAATTTGAGTAGCATGTGCTAATAGTGCTGCATCGCGTTTGTCAAAAAAAGCTGCTGCCGCTACACGGGTAGTTACCCTAGCCATAATATCTGCCCCATCTTGTGGCCACTGAGCTAAAATTTCTGCAAAAGGCGACTGCGCGCCATCATTGACCAAAGACGTATGTAATAATTCAATTCTTTCGCGAATAAAGCCATGCGTATAGTACAACTTGAGTGGTGTCCACGGTTCACATTCAGGTAGATAATGGGGATCACCTGCTTTTTCCCATGCCAGCAGCGATACCTCATGCACTTTAAGATGATCTGGATGCGGATACCCACCATTTTCGTCATAGGTGATAATGACGTGCGGACGAAATAATCGAATCTCACGCACCAGTTTTTCTACAATCTCTGCTGTATCTGCCAAGGCAAAGCAACCAGAAGGTAATTCAGGTAGCGGCTGTCCTTCTGGCAAGCCAGAATCAACATACCCAAGCCACATATGCTCTACCCCTAAGGCGGCAGCAGCTTTTTCCATTTCTTGACGTCGAATAGCAGCGATATTGTGTTCGTTCTCGACTGTGTCCATTGCTGGATTGAGGATATCTCCACGTTCTCCCCCAGTACACGTAATAACTTTAACGCGGTGTCCCTCTGCACTATAACGCGCCATTGTGGCAGCACCTTTACTCGACTCATCGTCTGGATGGGCATGAATCGCCAAAAGTCTCCGCTTCACTACTACCGGCCTCGCCTTCTGCTATAGAAAATGCTTTGCGACGTATTCTATACCCCTTTGTTCATCTTGTGTTTTTAGTGCCTATAATAAGTGGCATGACTTCTCCTCAAGTTCGTGCGACAACCAGGCAACGATATAGCCACGCTGCAGATAAGCACTCAAATTTTTCTGGGAAAATTTTTGCCATTTTGATCGTGGTCATTGTGTTCTGCATTGTGATTGCCGCTGTACGATTCTTTCAGGCTCGTGGAGATGCAACAGTCCAAGGGAAAACTGGAACTGTAGAGCGTATTGATGATCGCACTTTTCGTCTTGGCGCAGATATCACCCGTACTAAGCTCGATGAACCAACTTATTGCATCGTCAAAGCACTTAATTATGATATGGCTGAGGTTGGACGCAGAGAAGTAGTGATTCCGGCAGGAGGAAAAAAGCTAGAGCGGGTCAATGTGGACATTACTACTACAGAACCTGCGGTTTCAGCTACAGTCTATGGTTGTTCAGAGAATATCCCATTCTATCTTGATATTCCTAGCCGCTAGGTAGCATTGCTCCCTTGGAGATCCTGCTGTAGCCCAGTAGTGTGTGCTAAGATATGCTGCTGTTAGCTACATAATCATTTCCAGATAAAAATAAAGTTCAGAGAGGTTTTTCATCAATGAGTGATAACCAAAAGCAGTACATTACCCCAGAAACAAAGGCAAAACTTGAGGAAGAACTCAATGCCCTGATTGCGCACCGTCCAGTGGTAGCGGCTGAAATTAATGAGCGCCGTGAAGAAGGCGACCTCAAAGAAAATGCGGGTTATGATGCCGCTCGTGAAATGCAGGATCAAGAAGAGGCTCGTATTAAACAAATCTCTGAGATTCTCGCTAACTCCACTACTGAACGTACTGGCGTTGTTGAAGGTGTAGCACACGTTGGTTCAGTGGTACACGTTTATTACAACGGCGATAAATCAGATAAAGAGACTTTCCTGATTGGTACTCGTGCTGCTGCTTCTGATAACAAAGATTTAGAAACTTATTCTGAGCAATCCCCACTTGGTGCCGCTATCATTGGTGCTCAAGAAGGTGAAACCCGTGAATACTCTACACCAAGTGGTAAAACAATCAGCGTAACAATTGTTTCTGCTGAACCTTATGATTCTAACAAAGCCGCTACCCCGCGTCGTTCATAATCTGTGGCATAAAAAATGTCCTGGATGATTATCTCATCCAGGACATTTTTGGCACTATGGCAGGTGCACAGAAAATCTAGCAGTTAGCGTTGCTGGAAGTAACTCAGCAAACGCAGAATCTCGGTATAGAGCCAGACAAGGGTCACTGCCAAACCAAGTGCTACGCCCCAAGCCATATGTGCTGGTGCACCGCGACGAATAAGACGATCAGCAACATCAAAGTCTTGCAAGAAGCTCATGGCACCAAGTCCAATGCACACTAGAGAGAAGATGATGGCAATTGGGCCACCGTCACGCAACACATTGCTGATACCAAGCATAGAAAGAATAAAATTACCAAGGATCAGAACAAGCACACCAACCATACATGCAGTAAGAATGCGGTTAAATTTTGGTGTTACTTTGACTGCACCTGTTTTATACACATAAAGCATTCCAAGGAATACACCGATTGTGCCAAGGATCGCTTGACCAATAAGGGCACCGGCATTTGCAGAGCCAACAAGCATTCCTGAAAGAATGAGAGAGAAACCGCCAAGTGCGAGCCCCTCAAAACCAGCGTAGATAAGAGTAACTGCCGCAGAACCATATTTCTTAGAGAAACTGGAAACCAGGACAGTAACAAAAGCACCAATTGCTCCCACCAAAGCAAGAATCATAGAAACACTTGGGTTAAATTGCGCAAGAACCATATTGGCAGCGGCAAACGCAATAATAACTCCTAGAGTGATGCCAGTTTTAGAAACAACATCATCAACGGTCATAGGACGTTGATCAGCATCTGCACTAGGAAATTGGTTATATGGAGCCTGCTGTAGCTCAGGCGATAATGAGTTTTGCTCTTGAGCACGTTTAGCTGAGCTTTTTTCTAATGAGCTCAACACAGGATTGCTACTACGCATTGAGATACCTTCCCGTTATATGACTGGTTTTATTAGTTATTACATAACCAATAACTGCACAAGCCCTTAATTAGTTCCCAATCATCACGATTTTCGCATAGATCCCTATAAGACCTGCAAAAAAATATCAATGCGCATGACACAGACTACTAAAGAAACATCGGTTGCAACTGTTGCTGCGCTACTGTGAGCTCAGCTTTTTCTAATGCATGGAAACCACGTTGCTGATCATAATTTACTTGTTTAATTGCAGTTATTGCTTCTGCTAAGGAGCTAATGTCTTGTGCAACAACGCCAGGAACAGGAATTGCAATAGAACCTGCTGCGATATCTACTCTGGTGGTAGTTCCCGCAGGAACGGTAATTGTTTCACCAGTACCTACGAATCGACAGTAGCCTTTGGTGGTAACTGTCGCGGTTCCTTGATAAATCCATAGGAGTTGGTCGTAGTCGCAACGCGCAAAAACGGTAGAAGCAGGAATCTTGTGTGCCAAGGTTTTTTCTTGCATGGCGTCATAGTTTTTCATAGTTGTTCGCGCACGCGAACTAAAAGAGCGTGGTGTCATACCTGTGTGTCGTCGAAAAGCACGAATGAGTGAGCTTGTAGCATCAAAACCCACCATGTCAGACACATCCGCAACAGTGAAGTCGTGTGCCAGCAGTTTAGCCGCAATATGTACTCGATACGCAGCCCGCCATTCACTAAAAACCATTCCGGTATCTGCTTGGAATTGACGCTGCACAGTACGAGTGCTTACCTGTAGCTTTTGTGCAAATTCAAGCAAAGAAGTATGTTCTACAGGATTGCTCACCAAGGCCTCAGCTACTGTACGGGCAACTGCTGCATGAGGCATAGCAGGAGCGGATACCGTTGGCATCGGTAGCTGTTGTCGCAAAAAGTCAGCGAACTCAGCAGATATATTGTGACTACCCAATAGGCTCAACGAATACTCGAAGATAAGCCGTGCAGACCACTGCACACCCAGGGAAATGCAATGCGTTGTTTGTGCCCAAATCTCATGCTCATTATGCAAAGTATGGTGGTATGGGATTTCTAAAGTAACACCTTGCCCAGAAATAAAAGCACCTTGCGGCGCAATGACTAAATCACCTGCTTGTATCTGCAACACACGATCAGGAGCATTAACTGTGGCGTTACCTTCGTGGCACCACACGAGAATACTCCCGACGCCACCTCTAATCGAACCAGGGCATTTCGTTTTTTCCCCTGCTGTTTTTGTGTCTATCATTCGCTCACCACCGTCTTTTCTTCTAGCAGTTCACCATTATTGAGCTCGATGCCATGCCGAAGTACATACTTGCGCTATGCCTAATTTTGCCCAGCATAACATAAACTAAGGCTAACCTTAAAATTTTTGATTTCCACAAAAAGAAACCATATGCACCGCTGTGGTACATATGGTTCTTGACTACAATCTGCCATCCATGTAGACAATTGAATTCGATTTTATTGTTCCACCATCATATGGAAAAACGAATTATCACATTGCACTACTTGTAGCTTAGGCGATATATGCTGGAACACCTGCAACTACCGAACCAGAAGGAACAGACTTAATCTTTTTGCGCTCTTTCGTTCCAGCCACCTCGGAACTACGAGAGGTTTTTGCTTCAGTTCCGCTAGTTTTAGCCTTGGTCTTCACAGTTGTCACTGAAACAGCAGGCTCTTTGCCTTGTGCGGCTTTCTCTTCCTTCTTTGATTCTGCCTTTGGCTCCTGAGACTCAACTACCTTTACAGTTTCTTTAGATTCTTCTTTTACCGTGGTGGTAGTAACCGTAACCTCAGGCTTTGGCAAAACATGGGCTTGGTCAGCGCTTTCAGCTTTATCACTATCGGAATCATTTGATTCATTATCAGCAGAAGGCTTAGGTTCAGGTGCTGGTGTGGTGGTCGTGGTCGCAGACTCAGACTCTTCCTCCTTAGCCGCACTGGTCGTCGTGGTGGTAGTTGTTGCGGTCGCAGACTCAGAATTATCCTCTGCTGACTCAGTCCCACTCTCCGATCCAGCAGGAGGTTGCTGGGCTACTGGTGCAGGTTGCTCGCACACCGATGTGAGAACCTGATCGGCACTAGCTAGCTCCTCAGCATCAGCGATGATATTTGCGTCTTGCTCACCTCGTGGTGCGTAAACACCCTCTTTATCCACCTGCTTGGAAATAACAGAGGCAACCACTACTGCTTTTTCGATGTCCTTTACGTCTGGATCAACCGGAATTACTACATTTGCTGTACCTGAGGACTCGGTAGGAGTAAATGGATGTGAAGCAGTACCAAGAACTGTCTCGTCTTTCTCATTCACCAATTTCGCGTCGATCCTGTAAATCTTATTAGGAATGAGATTTTCATATGTGATCGTCTCGACAATGTTTTGTCCTGTCTCAATGCATTTATCCTGCTCATCGTTGAAAGAAGCAGCTGCCTTGAAAGTAGGCGCGGACACATTGCGACTCTCTGGCGATTCTAGGCTCTTGAAAGTTTCCTCATCAGCAATTTTCAATAGGATTCTGTCATTACTGCCATCCCATTGTGCCGCTGGTCTAATGATCTTTGCCTCGGTTGTACCATTAATTTCTCTTTGGTCATTCCAAGCATATGCAAAGTCAAATCCCGTATAAATTTCTGGATTAGGATTAGTTACCGACGCAATAATCGTGTCAGTATCAGCAATGGAATCATCATTGTATGACCACACTCCACCATTACCTGTGGTAACAGTGTCGATCTTCTCAGGTTCTTGCCCTTCAGCACCAGCTTTGTAGAGATCAACTTTCACTCCAGGCAAAGCTAGTACATGGTCAGTGCTCGCAGTATTTATCCTATCGAACTGACCATCTCCATCTGCATCATACCAAGCCAAAACTGCACCAGTCAGAGGGTTCGTAGCTGCTTTTGCTGGCACACCAGCAGCAAAGGTCAAGCCCGAAAAAGCTAGAACGCTAGCTGTTGCACCATAAACCAAGCGCTTTGTAACGCGTTTTGATTCCGACATCATTAACAAGCTCCTCGTTGTGCTTCTTGCACACAAAATAAGTCCTGCATTTTACTTATGCCCACAGCACTAATCCGCACCGTCGCAAGTAAAAACTTACCGACTCTCCCCCGCTTGTCAATCGCTAAGAACAAAAAAGTTTGCTTAATCACCCCAAATATCGGGTTAATACCCCCCCTCATACGAGAATAAGAGGTTTTAATCTTGGTGATACCCTAGCGTCGTATCATTTTTATTTGGATATTTTGGGCACGCCCTTAAGGTCCCATGCCTCTATTTTCCAGCGGTTATGCTAGTAGTGGTGCCCCCAGTGAGACTCGAACTCACACTGAATGGATTTTAAGTCCACTGCCTCTGCCGATTGGGCTATGGGGGCTTTCGCGCAACCTAGTTTAGTAGATTGCGCCCTCAAACCCTAAACAGCAGGTCATAACCTTGTTTCTCACTAAACTGAATGCGCAAGCTGCGCAATGATACCGTCCAAAATATCTTTTTCCGAGATAACAATCTGAGAAACCTGAGTACGCTGTTTTATTAGCTCAATGATCCCATTGATAACCACGCTCCCACCAGCAATAACATCCGCCCTTCCAGGATGAATCACCGGATGGGTCGCACGCTGTGTATTAGTCTCTGCAATAAGCTGCGTAGTAATTACACGCAATCCGTCCAACCCCAATCGTGAATCATGGATAGCTCGCGCATCATATTCTTCTAAGCCCATTGCAATAGCACTCAAAGTAGTAAAAGTACCTGCACAACCAACAAAAGTACGTGCCTGCGCAATAGGCACCACCTCAACTACTTTTTCTAACTGCTCCTGCACATATTCAGCAGCTATTTCCACTTCAGTCTCAGTTGGTGGATCACTACGCATAATTCTTTCAGTCAAACGCACACAACCCATTTGGGCAGAATAAGCGCCAAGAATATCACCGCTAGCAGTCCCGACGATAAACTCAGTGGAACCACCACCTAAATCAATGACACAAAACGGCCCATCTTGTGCGTCAAGATCTGCAACAGCTCCTTGAAAAGAAAGCTGTGCCTCTTCTTCACCGCTAATTACTTCTGCACAGGAACCATCATCAATTTCAGATAGGAGTTGTCTGGTCATAGCGAAAAACTCATCGCGATTGCTTGCATCCCGTGTCGCTGATGTTGCTACCATGCGCACTTTTTGCACATTCTCTCGCTTCATGATCTCTACGTACTCGCTTAATGCTTCACGAGTACGTTCAAGCGCATCTGCGGATAATTTTCCGCTCGCATCCACCCCTTGCCCAAGACGCACAATGCGCATTGTCCGAAACACCTCATGGACACCATTTTCATCAACCTCAGCGATGAGGAGACGAATAGAATTAGTACCACAATCTACTGCTGCTAATCGCGTCATCTTCTCTACCTCTATGCTTTATGCGTGGCTAAAATCAAATTGTGCCAGATCAATACCTAACTCAGCGCAGCTAGGCCATTGCTCATCAATAGCACTGCCGCGCAATTGACCATGATCAGCAGCAAGTGCCACCGCCTCCGTACCGAGTCTAAAATGCTCCGGCCCCTCAGCAAGTGCATAGGCAATAAGAACATGGAGGCATTTCACACGATCAGGCATTCCTCCCCCAGAGAAAGTAGTGCCCAAATCTGCTATGGCATTGCGTTTTTCAAGAAAAAACTCATGCGCACGACGATAATCAGCTGCCAAATCTGTATCTTCCGCCAAACGCTGGGTCATCCATACCATGACACCGGCGACCTCTAAGCGTGAGGCTTCAGCAGTTAAACGTGGATCAGTGAGGTAATACAGCGTTGGGAATGGGGTACCGTCGTCTAGCTTGGGAGCTGTTTTTACGACCGCTGGTTGTCCGTCGGGAGTTCGATAAGAAATATCGAGTACGCCTCGAGGAGTTCTGCCTAATTGCTGCGCGACAATATCTAAATCATGTGGACTTACACTCATAGCTGCCATTGTGTCATGAGTAGCAACGCTAATTCTATTCGGCTAGGAATCAAGGCGTCTCAGTAGGCATAATTGGCAAGTTCATTGGTTCTGTGGCAGTTTCTTCCTGCGGCTGATGTTTTTCTGGAACGGTAACGCTATCCCATAACAGCTCGTACCACGGTTGAGTTGCATCAGCGTGTTCTGTGCCCACTTTTTGATCTTGATTCTGTGCCTGAGGAGGTTCAATAACCCTAAAAGCAGTTTCCCCAGGGGCAATGACACCAAGTTGGGTGCGAGCTTGCTCACGAATATAAGCCTCAGACTGATATTTTTCTATCTGCTCGATGAGCTGTTTTTTCTGCTCTTCTTTTCGCTCAATAGCAGCACTTACGCGCGCAATCTCTGCTTTCTGCTGTAGATGATTACGTAGCGGACTAAAAATTAAGAAAAGAACAATGATAGAAACGACACCAAGGATGATTAATTCACGCACAGAAAGCTTCACTTTGGGCAAAGCCACTTTAGCTCTGTTTTTGCGGGTAGAGCGATTGACCACTGGAACAACTCGCCGTGAATTTCTTGCCATAGATTTTCTATTCTACTGATTAACACCATGATGTCACGCAACAACGCCTAAGACCTCGCACTAAGAAAATCGAGGAACTCTCAAGGCGTTATTGCGTTTGTTTTAGTTATATGGATCACCAGTGTGGTGCTCCATATAACATTATTCCGCCAGCTTTGCCTGTAGAGTTTTACCCTTGGAACCGTGGGAAAGCTGAACGACCTGCATATACAGCCGCGTCACCAAGCTCTTGTTCAATACGAAGAAGCTGGTTGTATTTTGCTACGCGCTCGGAACGAGCAGGCGCACCAGTTTTAATCTGACCACAACCAAGAGCCACTGCTAAATCTGCAATGGTGGTATCTTCGGTTTCACCAGAGCGGTGCGACATCATTGTGCGATAACCATTGCGATGCGCAAGATCAACAGCATCAAAAGTTTCACTCAATGTACCAATCTGATTTACTTTCACAAGCAAAGCATTGGCAGCTTTTTTATCAATTCCCTCTTGTAAACGCGCAGGATTGGTCACGAAGAAATCATCACCGACAATCTGTACTTTGTCGCCAATGGCTGCAGTAAGAGCGGTGTAGCCTTCCCAATCATCTTCTTGAAGTGGATCTTCGATAGACACGATTGGATATTGCTCAATAAGTTGTGCATATACTGCCGACATTTCCTCAGCACTGTGCTCTCCACCCTCGAAGTGATATTTACCATCGCGGTAAAATTCCGACGACGCAACGTCGAGAGCAAGGGCAATATCTTTGCCTGGCTCAAAACCAGCTTTCTTAATTGCCTCCATAATGAGGTCAAGGGCTGCTTTTGTGGAATCAACAGAAGGGGCAAAACCACCCTCATCACCCAAACCAGTAGATAGTCCCTGTGCTTTGATAACAGACTTTAAGCTGTGGTACACCTCTGCACCCATACGCAATGCTTCCGCAAAAGACTCAGCACCAATAGGAGCAATCATAAACTCCTGCACATCAACACCTGAATCGGCATGAGCACCACCATTGACGATATTCATCATCGGCACAGGCAAAATATGAGCATTAGGACCACCAATATAGCGGTAAAGTGGCAATGCAGCACTATCAGCTGCTGCTTTAGCTACAGCCATCGAGACACCCAAAATAGCATTAGCACCCAGGTTTGACTTATTCTCAGTGCCATCAAGCTCAATCATGAGACGGTCAATCACGCGCTGATCATCTGCCTCAACCCCTGCAAGCTCATCAGCGATTTTCTCATTTACATTCTCTACTGCGCCCAATACGCCTTTCCCCTGATAGCGCTGCCCACCATCACGCAACTCATGTGCCTCATGCACACCAGTCGACGCACCTGATGGAACACCAGCAACACCATGAGAACCGTCGTCAAGGAATACCTCAGCTTCAACAGTTGGGTTACCACGAGAATCCATGATTTCTCGCGCAAAAATATGCATAATCTCTGCCATAAGTTATCTCCTTAAATTTTGTATATTCACTCTCACACAACAGCATAAGCTACAGCATGAAAGCACCCTCATCTATTTTAGACGTACTTATGGCACAGCGTGGTCTATCGAGCGATAACTACAATCATCATGATGTTGCTGGTTGCGCTAGAGCATACGCAGCAGCAGCATTACGCACCTTAATCAGGTATTCCTCAGACATATTATAAGACTGAACTGCACTTACCCATCCTTGAGCAGTGGATAAATCACGATTGTCGCACAACAAATATGCAGCGCCTAATGCAGCATCATCAATCTGATTAGGATCAGCAACTCCATCACCATTGGCATCACGACCATAGCGTTGCCATGACTCAGGAATAAATTGCATAGGACCTACTGCACGGTCATATTCACTATCACCATCTAGTTCACCACCATCGGTGTCTGCCACTGAAGCAAAACCTGGTGAACCGTCGAGCGGCACGCCAATAATCGGTGGTAATACATAGCCATTCTCATCAATAGAGCGATTATTGAACAACTCACCAGAATAGGTTCCATGTCGAGTTTCCACATAGCCAATTGCTGCCAAAGTATTCCAACTAATATGACACTCTGGCCAAGATTGCGCAGCAATAAGTTCAGCATTAGCATAAGCACGCAAAGCGGCAGTGGGAATTGAAGTCTCAGCAGCTAATGGATCAGCCCAAAAACCTAATTTATCAGAGGTACGACCTGGCGCTTCGACGTCAATCTCAGGAACTTCGCTACCTCGCGCAGGGGGCACATCTTCTGGGACTGGTTGTAATTGCCTGATGGGTGCTTCGCCTTTCATAAAAGACAATGACCAACCAACAAAAGAGATAACCACGATGACAGCAAGAATCGATATTACTCCAAACCCAACTACGCGACGCACACTGCTCCTTATCTTTTCCCTGACGCTTACCTAATATCTACCCGTACTGATACCTACCCGATTAAGATTTCTCAGATGCTTTCCCAGCAGCCCATAACCTGTGTTGCTCCGACTCGGGAACAAGGGTATCGGTGCCGTCAAATAAATAAGGAGCACGTGAACGCATTTTTTCCACATAGCTAGCTGCAACATCAGCAAAAGAAAACGCACCTCGACGAGCCGCAATCTCTGCATGAAATAATACCTGGAGCAAGATGTCACCAAGTTCTTGGCACAATTGCTGGTCACTGCTGCGATGCCTAATAGCTTCAATGACTTCTTGAGTTTCTTCTTCTAGAAAAGGAATAAGAGACTCATGGGTCTGTTCCTGCTCCCACTCACCTATTTTGACGGCTCTTTCCATAGCCGCAACTGCTTGTCCGATACTATCTGCACGACTTGGTACTTCAATAAGCTGGGCACCTTGTGCAAGAGCTGCACGCACCTCAGGTGCCCACTCATCAGTGCTCACGAGCAGAGTACCCAAATCAGAATAATAAATATCTTTGTGCAAAAACTCATCGAAATCCCACCGAACTTTCACTGGAACTTCCGTAGTGAACTGTACTTTTCCACGTAACTGTGCAATGACCGAATAAGGAATCATCGTTGGCCAACGCGGATCAAGAAGCAGAACAATCATAGGTACTATCCTAACCATTGAATAAGCTGCAGGAGTAAAAGTGAAAAGAAAGATCACACAGTGCCCCTGACAGGGGCTATCACTTAACGCTGTCGCGCGCTAATAATCCTCTTAGATCTTTTCGCTAAAACACTATCGTCAGTATGGTCACCAGATGTTACTGCTAGGCTTTCGCCACTTCTCACATCAATCTTTTCCATATCAAACATCGTCGACAAGAAGTCAGCCACCCACTGCACTAGCTCACTATCACGCACATGAGGTGCAGTAATAGTAGAGCCTGCCCGAGGAATAGCTATATTGATAACCTTTGCCACCGAACGATAATTAGCCGAAGGATACAGGCGTTTGAGACGCACTTGTTTAGAATCTGCAAGTTCCACCGGGTGTATTTTTATCCGTCCACCTTGTACGCCAATATCACTGATTCCTGCTTTTCTAGCCAAAAGACGTAATCGAGCAACTTCTAATAGACGCTTTACCTCTGGAACAAGCGGACCATAGCGGTCAGTCATTTCCTCAATAACACCGCGAATATCATCTTCGTGATGGGCAAAAGCACATTTCCGATATACCTCCAATCGCAAACGCTCAGCGTCGATATACGATTCTGGAATATGAGCATCCACTGGAAGATCAATGCGGATCTCTTTCGGCGCATTATCAGTAGCATCAATGGCTTTACCTGATAATAGGCCACGATATGCTTCTACTGCCTCGCCAACAAGACGCATATACAGATCAAAGCCAACCCCTGCAATATGCCCTGATTGCTGCGCGCCAAGAACATTACCAGCACCACGCATTTCTAGATCTTTCATTGCCACAGCCATACCTGCGCCTAAATCATTATTTTGAGCAATCGTCGATAAGCGATCATAGGAGGTTTCGCTGAGCGTATGTCCTTTAGGGTAGAGAAAATATGCGTATCCTCGCTGCCTAGAACGCCCAACACGCCCACGCAACTGATGCAACTGAGAAAGACCCATATGGTGCGCATTCTCTACGATGAGAGTATTAGCATTGGCAATATCAAGACCAGTTTCCACAATGGTCGTACACACTAAAACATCAAACTCACGATTCCAGAACCCTTGGACTGTTTGCTCCAGGAGTTCTTCACTCATTTGCCCATGCGCAATCACAATGCGTGCTTCAGGAACTAACTCACGCAAATAACGAGCAGTTTTCTCAATATCGGCAACTTTATTGTGCACATAAAATACTTGACCATCACACAACAGTTCGCGTCGAATTGCTGCCGCAATCTGTTTATCCTCTTGCACACCAACATAGGTAAGAATGGGATGACGATCCTCAGGAGGGGTCAAAATGGTAGACATTTCTCTAATGCCAGCCATAGACATCTCCAAAGTACGAGGAATGGGGGTTGCCGACATAGTCAGCACATCAACGTGCGTACGCATCGCTTTAATGTGCTCTTTATGTTCCACACCAAAGCGCTGCTCCTCATCAACAATGATTAAGCCCAGGTCTTTCCACCGCACCCCTACCTGCAATAGCCTATGAGTGCCGATGACAATATCGACACTACCGTCGGCAAGCCCAGCAATAATCTCTTTAGCTTCTTTATCAGAGCTAAACCGCGATAATCCCTTTATTGACACAGGAAAACCCGCCATACGCTCGCTAAAGGTCACTAAATGTTGCTGCGCAAGCAATGTAGTAGGAACCAAAACTGCCACTTGCTTGGCGTCTTGCACTGCCTTAAAAGCTGCACGCACCGCAACTTCAGTCTTGCCATACCCCACATCCCCCACAATCACTCGATCCATAGGTGCAGGTTTTTCCATATCGGCTTTCACCGCCTCAATGGCCAACATCTGATCTTCGGTTTCTACATAGGGAAAATTATCTTCTAGTTCTCGTTGCCACGGCGAATCTGGACTATAGGAATGCCCTGGTGCGGCTTGTCGCTTAGCATAAAGCTCAATCAACTCACCAGCGATTTCTCGTACTGCAGCACGAGCTTTTTTCTTGGTATTCTTCCAATCTGCACCACCCATTTTTGATAGTGAGGGCTGTTCTCCACCAACATATTTACTGAGCATATCCAAGGAATCCATGGGAACATACAGTTGATCTGCTGGTTGCCCGCGTTTACTAGGCGCATACTCCAACACAATATATTCACGTCGAGAGCTCGTCTCGCCGGTGTTAATAGTGCGCTCAGTCATTTTGAGAAAACGCCCAATACCGTGTGTCTCATGCACCACATAATCCCCGGTCTGCAATGCTAATGGATCAACTCGGTTGCGTTTCTTTGCTGGACGACGCTTAGCCCCTGCAATATCCCCCACTCGATTACCCGTGACATCTGTCTCAGTAATAACAACCAAAGGCAATGACTGTTCTGGCATCTCTTGCTGCGCAGACTCAACACTAGCAATCCGCGAAAACACCACACCTGCATGGCTAAGCGCTTGATAAAGGGTCACTTCTCCTGGGCGCGGCTGCTCGCCAGCATGAGCGATTCTGGTTGGAATTCCTTTTTGCGCAAATCGCTCCTTCATGCGCTTGATTACGCCCTGTGCGGGAGCAATAAAAGCTGCTCGACCTCCCGCTGTGGTGTGTGCCAGCAATAGACTCATCATCTCGTCGATTTTGGCGAGTTCTCCTCGAGGAGCAGGTGCCGGAGTAAAGTCAAGCGGGAGTGTGTGATCTTCTGCAGCCTCTAACATTCCAGGCGACGCAAACGTCCACCATTTCTTTTTTCCTTGCTCGACTATATGCGTCAAAGCAGCATAGGACAGATAACTACTCGCTGATAAGTCAAGGTTATCTGCTGCCAGTGGGGCATCTGCTCCCATTGCCGCTGCTTCCCATCCTGCTGCGAGAAACTCCTCGTCTGTATTTTTAAGATCTTCGATACGTCGACGGATTTTTTCTGGGTGCACAGCAATGATATGTGCTTCTGCTGCCATGAGCTCAATGAGTGAAACCAAAGGAGCCTCTGTTAAGGCTGGTATCAGTGGTTCCATGCCTTCCACAGGTATTTTGGCAGCTATCTTGTCCAAGAGTTCTACCAGTGTGGGATTGGACGAATATGTGCGCGCTAACTCTTCCGCACGCTGGGCAATATGATCATCAAGTAGCAAAGCACGTGCGGGATAAATCTCTACCTTGCGCGGGGTAATTTCTTCAAGAGTGCGCTGATCTGCCACTGAGAAAGCACGAATGTCAGTAACTTCATCACCCCAGAACTCAATGCGTAGAGGGTAATCGCTTGTAGTGGGAAAGACATCAATGATGCCGCCTCGCGTTGCGAATTCACCTTTTTTCGCAACTAGATCAACGTGCTTATAGGCTGCATAGGTCAATTGCTCAGTTAAGCTGGCAAAGTCATATTCTTTCTCTTGTTCAATGACTACTGCCTGGTAGCAAGCGGGGTCATTAAGAACCGGTTGGCTTAGGGCTCGTGCCGAGCTCACTACAATCTGATAGTTGTGTAGTTTATCGAGTACCTGTGCTCGTTGCCCTATGATATCTACCCCAGGGCTAAGGCGTTCATGCGGTAGTGTCTCCCATGCAGGGAATAATGCAACGTTTTCTCCTACCATTGCTGCTAGTTCTGCAGCAAGATCCTGGGCTTCACGTCCAGTGGCGGTAAGGACCAGAATGGGATTTTCTTGAGCTAGTGCTGCCAAAGCCCACGGACGTACTTGATCAATAGCTGTGATATGGAGTGAGGAAAGGTGGGTTTGACTGAGCAAACCTTGTATTTTGGCATCTGTTGCTGCCACTTCAAGTAAACCAGCGAGCATAGCAGGTGATGTGGACACGAAAATAGATCTCCCTTGTACGCGATTATCTACCTAATAGATTCTCTATTGAGCTTATGAGTCTGTTCGAGTTTTATGAGCTCGATTTAACCGATTGCGTCCCATCCTCATCAGCTTTAGGGGTTTTGAGTTCATTGAGGCTGAGTGTAGGTTGTGCTTCTAGCCCGGATAGTCCGCGCCAACATAAGTTCACGATATGTGCTGCTACGTCTTCTTTGGAAGGGGCATCGTCGTTGAGGCGTTCATCAAGCCACCATTGTGCTGTCATCGCAACCATGCCCACTAATGCTTGGCTATACAGTGGCGCATAGTCAGGGTTAAGACCAGAACGCTCAAAGGATTTGGCTAATAAGTAAGATGTTTGTGCAACTGCTTCATTCAGGAGGGTGGAGTATCGTCGTTCAGCGTGTAGCCCCATATCGCGCGCTAGGATCTGGAATCCATCTGTGTCAGTTTCCACGTAGCTCAATAATGCTAATGCTGCTTTTTCGATGCGTTCGCGTGAGCGCCCTTGGCTAAGCGACTCGGTGATAATTGTTTCTAGATGTAATAATTCACGGTCGACGATTACCGCGTAAAGGCCTTCTTTGCCACCAAAATGTTCATAGACAATTGGTTTGGATATGCCAGCACGAGCAGCGATTTCTTCTACGCTTGTGCCGTCGAAACCGCGTTCTGCAAAAAGTTCTCGCCCAATACCGATTAATTGCTCCCGACGTTGTTTGCCGGTCATTTTATGTGAACACATCATTTACCCCTCACGCTGCCACGGGCACCTTAAAACAAAAATACAGACCTTCTTACGTGTATATATGCTACACAAGTAAGAAAGTCTGCTTTCGGGCTTCCCTGCCAGGACTCGAACCTAGAATGACGGTACCAAAAACCGTAGTGTTGCCGATTACACCACAGGGAAAAATTGAAGATGCGATTAGGTAGCTATAGTTACGTGCTAACTAAAGTTCTTCAACAGGTCACTAGCATACAACACAGACTCGTACTTTGCGAAAATACCTGTAAAGACCACAAAAATACGGAAAATTTTTTGTTCAATCCACTTACTCACGCTATCTTTTAATAATGGTAACTACTGCAGGAATTGAAGCACACGACGCTACTGCCCCACGGTCACACACAGTAAAAATGTGGTCACTTGTGGGCATTATTATTGGTTCCTGCATTGGTGCAGGTATTTTCTCGCTCCCACAGAACATCGCTTCTGTCGCCGCACCAGGAGCAATGCTCATTGGTTGGTTTATTGCCGGTATTGGAATGCTCTCTGTTGCTTTCGTATTCCACATTCTTGCTTATCGTAAACCGCACCTTGATTCTGGGGTTTATTCCTATGTGCGTGCCGGTCTTGGTGATTTTATTGGTTTTGTCTCTGGTTGGGGTTATTGGCTAGGCAGCGTTATCGCACAGGTTGGTTACGCCACCCTATTCTTTTCCACAATTGGGCATTACATTCCTTTGTTTGACGAGGATCATCTTTTCTCCCAAGCAATTGCAGTGTCTATCCTCACCTGGGTTATTTTCTTCGGCCTTACTCGTGGCATTAAACAGGCTGCCATGATGAATGCCATCACAACTATTGCAAAACTTCTCCCTATTTTCTGCTTCATCATCTTCGTTGCATTCTTGGGTTTTTCCTGGGACACCTTCACCCTGGATTTCTGGGGTAAGGCTTCTGGCACCGATGTATTCCACCAAGTCAAAGGAATTATGCTTTTTACAGTGTGGGTGTTTATCGGTGTGGAAGGCGCTAGCGTTTATTCCAAACAAGCTCGTACTCGCGCTGACGTCGGTAAAGCCACTTTCATTGGGTTCTTTACGGTATTGGTGTTACTGGTCAGCATTGCTACTTTGTCTTTTGGGGTACTTTCTCAGCAGCAGCTAGCTGCACTACCAGATAATTCCATGGCAGCAGTGCTAGAGGCAGTAATTGGTCCGTGGGGTGGCGCACTTATTTCTTTGGGACTGTGTCTGAGCGTGCTAGGTGCTTATGTGTCTTGGCAAATGTTATGTGCTGAGCCAATCGTACTCATGGCTCACGACGGGCTTCTGCCACGTAAATTAGGTAAAACTAATCCTAATGGTTCGCCGTGGGTAGCCCAGTTGATTTCTACTATCACCATTCAGATCTGGGTGATTGTTTTCTTCTGCAATGAGACTACCTATATTTCTATGGTGCAACTTGCTACCATCATGTACCTGTTGCCTTACATTTTCTCTGCGCTCTATCTCATTTTGCTTGCAGTACGAGGTAAAGGTTTTACACACCCTCACGCTGGTACCCGTTTTGATGATTCGGGTCCGCGTATGACCGCTCAGGATAATAAGCGTCATCTGCTCATTGGCACTATTGCTTTTGCCTATTCTTTATGGCTCATTTATGCAGCTGATCCCAAGTATGTTCTTTTTGGTGCAGTTGCAGTATTACCTGGTCTTATCCCTTATGTGTGGACGAGGATTTATCGAAAAGAACAGATTTTTAATCTCTTCGAATGGATCATCGTCGCAATTATCATCATTGCTGGTCTGATTGCTGTGATCGGCTTATACACTGGTTCTCTCTATCTTTAGCAGAAGCCGTACGCAGACTATTGCAGACTATACGGTACTGCTTGAGCGTCGATAAGCACGAAGAATGGATTTGAGATTACACTGGTGCCACGTAGTCTAATCACAATATAGGAGTTTTATACTCGTGAGTAATTCGCCTTGTGCTGTTATCGTACTTGCTGCCGGTGCCGGCACCCGTATGAAGTCAAAAACACAAAAAACACTGCATAGCATTGGTGGTCGTAGCTTATTAGCACATTCATTGTATGCGGCGGCGGGGATACACCCTGAGCGCATTATTACAGTTATTGGGCATCGTCGAGAGCAAGTGGCACCCGCGATCGACGATATCTCCACTGAGCTAGACATCCATATTCATACTGCCATTCAGGAACAACAACACGGCACTGGTCATGCAGTGCAATGCGCAATGGAACTCTTAGCTGACTTCCACGGCACCGTCATGGTAACTAACGCAGATGTTCCGCTACTACGTTCTGAAACACTCCAGGATTGCCTGACCCATCACACCACTACGCACAGCGCAGTAACCGTGATGAGTATGCACGTTGAGGATCCCACTGGCTATGGCAGAATTATTCGCACCGACGACGGCACTGTGAGCGCTATCGTGGAACAAAAAGACGCCGATGAAGCCACCCGCGCCATTAAAGAAGTCAACTCTGGTGTTTTCGCTTTCGACGCTGATGTATTGCGAGAAAATCTACAACACCTCACCACTGATAATGCTCAAGGCGAGTTGTACCTCACAGATGTTCTTTCTATTGCACGCCAACAACACAAAACTGTGAGCGCATTCTGTGCACCTGACCATAAAGAACTCGCTGGTGTTAATGATCGGCTACAGCTTGCGCATGCAGCAAAGGAATTGAATCGCCGTACCCTCGCTGCTGTAATGCGTGGCGGAGCAACTATTGTCGATCCAGAATCGACGTGGATTGATGTAACGGCAACAATTGGTAGCGATGTCACTATTTATCCTGGCACCCAAATACTTGGCAATAGTGTGATTGGTGATGAGGCTGAAATCGGTCCAGATACTACATTGCACAACATGACTGTAGAGACTGGTGCGCAGGTTATCCGCACTCATGGTCTAGATTCACACATCGGTGCCCATGCACAGGTAGGTCCTTTTACCTATATTCGACCAGGCACTACCCTTGGGGAACGTGGAAAACTTGGCGGATTCGTCGAAGCGAAGAATGCTTGCATTGGGGCTGGATCTAAAGTACCGCATCTGACCTATATCGGTGATGCGACTGTGGGTGAAGAATCAAACATTGGTGCCTCTAGTGTCTTTGTCAATTACGACGGCGTCAATAAGCACCACACTGTTATTGGCAATCACGTACGTACTGGTTCAGACACCATGTTTATCGCCCCAGTAACAGTTGGTGATGGGGCTTATTCTGGCGCTGGAACTGTTATCCGTGACGATGTCCCACCTGGAGCACTAGCAGTATCTGGTGGTAAACAGCGCAATATCGAAAATTGGGTCATGCGCAAACGCCCTGATACCCCTGCAGCTCGTGCCGCTGAAGATGCTCAGGAAAAAGGAATTTTCACTGAAGTAGGTGACGAGAAACAGTAAAACACCTTGCACTAAATGCGTTATGGTTTTTCTCTCTTAGCGCAGGCAGTATAAGGTTAGAAATAGTTGTGCTTGAAACTCACACAATGTATCCCACTGGAATCTACGAATCTGGCGTGGGTTCCACATTAGGAAAGGTATCTTTCGCACATGACCAGCAATAACTGGACTGAGAACCACAAGAATCTCATGCTGTTCTCTGGTAGAGCACATCCTGAGCTTGGCGAGGCAGTGGCTCGTGAGCTTGGGGTTGCTTTGACCCCGACCACCGCGCGGGATTTTGCTAATGGTGAGATTTTCGTTCGTTTTGAGGAATCTGTCCGTGGCTCTGACGCCTTTGTGTTGCAGTCACACACCCAGCCCTTGAATAAATGGCTCATGGAACAGCTCATCATGATTGACGCGCTCAAACGTGGCTCCGCTAAGCGCATTACCGCAATTTTGCCGTTTTATCCTTATGCGCGCCAAGATAAAAAGCACCGTGGTCGTGAGCCTATCTCTGCTCGACTCGTTGCTGATTTGCTCCGCACTGCTGGAGCTGATCGTATTGTGGCAGTGGATCTCCACACTGATCAGATTCAGGGATTCTTCGATGGTCCTGTTGATCATATGCACGCTATGCCTATTCTGACTGATTACATCAAGCAGAAGTATTCCCTCGATAATATCGTTGTGGTTTCCCCTGACGCAGGACGCGTAAAAGTTGCTGAGAAATGGGCAAATACCCTTGGGGATGCGCCTATGGCTTTTGTGCATAAGACTCGTTCTACCGATGTTGCTAATCAAGTTGTTGCGAACCGCGTTGTTGGTGATGTTTCTGGCAAGACAGCAGTGCTCATCGACGACATGATTGACACAGGCGGAACTATTGCTGGCGCTGTAGGGGTACTGCGCGATGCCGGTGCAGAAGACGTTATCATTGCTTGTACTCATGGTGTTTTCTCCGACCCTGCTAAACAACGTCTTTCTCAATGTGGTGCTAAGGAAGTAATCACCACGGATACTTTGCCACAATCAACCGAGGGTTGGGATAATCTCACAGTATTGTCCATCGCACCACTACTAGCTAAGACTATCCATGAGATTTTTGAGAATGGTTCTGTAACTAATCTTTTTGAGGGTCAGGCATAACAGTTTTCTTCCCCATAGCCCAGTAGTGCGAAAACGGCATAAAGATTCATCATCTTTATGCCGTTTAATTGTTATCGGATGTTAAGCGCTTGCTATGTAGCAGAAGGCAGTTCTCGCGCTACCACTTTTCCAGTAGCATTGCGTGGCAGTTCTGCCAGCCAATGCACATCACGAGGAACAGAGTGTTCTGCAAGGTTTTGTCGTACCCACTCCTGCACAGAGTTTTCCGTCAATGCTAATCCAGCTGGTGATTCTTCCCGAACCACATAAGCTGCAATTCTTTGGAATGTTTTATCGTCTTCTACGCCTTTGCAGTAGACGTCGGAGATGCCTGGCATACTGGTCAGACAATCAATAACAGACATTGGATACACATTTTCGCCACCGACGATGATCATATCGTTATTGCGACCAAGCACTTGTAAGCGGCCACCTTCATCGCGGTATCCTAAATCGCCAAGATCGACAAGTCCGTGGCGGTAGGTGATTTTATCGCGTTTATTAGCGTATCCCACTAATGTCATGGCATTGCGCGCGTGGATGATGCCAATTTCGCCGTCTTTTACTTCATTGCCTGCTTCATCCAGGATCTTGGTAATCGTGCCATGCGGAGTATGTCCAGCACATAGTGGATTAGCAACAAGATCTTCTGGTTTAGCCACAGACACTGCAGTAACCTCAGTGGAACCATAGATATTAGATAGGATCGGGCCAAAAAGATCGTGAATCTTTTCCACTAGATTTACGGTGAGCGCATTTCCAGCATTAGTTAAAAATTGCACAGAAGAAACATCATATTTCTGTACATCAGGCAATTCGACCATAGCCTTCATGAACACTGCAGAGGTAAGCACACCTTGTACCTTGTGTTTTTCAATGGTGCGCATGACTACTTCGGGCTCAAAAACACGCTGAGTAATAATAGTTGCGCGGGTGGCCAGGCATAGGTTAATACAAGCCCATCCCCACACATGGAACATTGATGCGGTCATTTGCATACGCATTCGTGGTTTCCACGGTCCACTGCTCAAAATACTAGAAACTAATGCCACTGGGAATCGTGGTTCATGCAGTACAACGCCTTTAGGAGTGCCGGAAGTACCGGAAGACATAAGCACAATACGCCCCTGGCGTGGACGTAATGGGAACTTCACTGCCTTTTCGTTTGGTGCGTCGTCGATAAGCTCGGAGATATGTGCCCAATCTCTATGTGGGAGTCGTTTGCCGTCTTGGGTCCAAGTAAGGACCACTTCAATGTCGTCAAAATCCTCTGGTAGGCGCGACTCGAACTCCTCGTCGATAAAGAGCATATCGATCTTGTGCTCTTTAAGGCTGTCGAGGAGCTGTTTTGGTGAGGAGCCAACATTGAATAGATACGTGTTATAACCGATGAGTCCTTTGGGGACCAGAGTATATAAGAAACCGCGACTATTGCGCGCCATAAGGGCGATGCGGGAGTTCTTATCAATTCCTTTGCAATAGAGTGTGCGTGCTATGGCACGTACGTCTTCGCGCAATTGGCTGTAGGTTAGTTCTCCGTCATCGTCAATGAGTGCGATGCGATTGCCGCTAGAAAAAGCAGAAGTTTCTAGCTGGCGTGCTGAGGTAAAGCCCCAGCGACAGAAATCAAGAACGAGTTTTCCTAATGCTTGAGGACCATCTTGTGCACCTAAAACACCGGATGACCATAAAACTGGTATGGCTTTGGCAATGTCAACTAAGTCTCGTGGCACAGTTGCAATGCGTTTTACCACGTTTAATGGATTCAATCTTGTTCCTTTCCCCTTGCTTATTCTGCACTATGGGTATGTGTTACTTCTTAAGTTACACCAAGATAACAATTTTAACAGAAATAACATTATTCACTATATTAACTTTTGCAAACATAAATGAATAATTTTAATGACATAACATTAAGAAAAATACTATAAAATACTTTCTTCAACAAAAATAGCTTAAATCATGTGAATAATACCCCGATGACCACGCACCACTAGCACAGAAAAGAAAACGCAGTGACACCCAAACCAACACCACACAAAAATCTCACCACCCTGCGCCATATCCTCAGCGATCTACGCAACGAGGATAATGCCCTCACCATGCGCACCTATATGCGGGAACAATTTGCATTTTTCGGCATCAAAACGCCACAACGCAGAGCAGCAACAAAAAACTTCCTCACAGAACTTACCCAAACAGTGCACCAGGCCGGCATAGACCGAAACTTTGTCGAACTATGTTTTGCCCAAGAAGAACGAGAGTTTAGCTATGTTGCCTGCGATTATCTAAGAAAAGCCCCACTGGGCACTAGCGACATTGACTGGCTAGCCGATATCGTCACCACCAAATCCTGGTGGGATAGCGTCGATGCGCTCGCTGGCATTATCGGAACATACGCCACAGCTAAGCAAATGCAACAGTGGGCACAAGAAGAAAATATCTGGCTACGTCGTGTAGCAATCATTCATCAACTAGGACGCAAAGAACACACAGACACCGCACTTCTTACTTTTTGCATTGAACAATCATTGGGCAACACCGAGTTCTTTATCAATAAAGCAATTGGTTGGGCACTGCGCGATTATGCCAAACATAACCCTGATTGGGTACGCAATTTCCTTGACACTTATCAGGAAGAACTTGCCACGCTATCACTGCGCGAGGCAAGCAAATACCTGTGAATATCTCTAGCAGGTACTATTTTGAGTTTTAGAACTAAGAATGCTATATTTACACAGTCTCGGCGAGGGCTGAATTATTTTAGCCGTTATCGACGCGATTGTATTTTCCTTTGCAATACCTGCGAAGACTCAGCCAAGACAGATGTCTAGATAGTCTCATTCGTAGGTTTTTCTTGTTTCTCGGCTTATAGCATCGAGCACAATCCTTATGAGACTCTTGAAACTTATAGTCATAGAAGTTTATAGGAGTTAAAAATGGCTCAGTACCCTACTATCAGCGCTAAAGCGCGTAATGAATTTGGTAAAGGCGCTTCCCGACGCCTCCGCCGCGCAGGTTTCGTACCAGGTGTTATCTACGGATCAGAGGTAGAGCAACCTGTTCACTTCGCAGTCGACATTCTCGAGCTTCACGCTTTGCTTCGTGCTCAGGGCGTTAATGCTGTTCTTGAGCTCGACGTCGAAGGTGAAAAATACCTCACCATGGTCAAGAGCGTGGATCAAAACGTATTGACCTTCAACGTTGATCACGTCGATTTGCTTACCATTAAGCGTGGCGAAAAAGTTGAGGTTGAAGTTCCAGTTGTTATCGAGGGTGAAGTTGCCGCAGGCGCAATGCTTGTTCAAGATGCTGACGTTATCCTCGTTGAAGCTGACGTACTCTCTATCCCAGATGAGATTACCTTCTCTGTTGAAGGCATGGACGTAGACAGCAAGGTAACTGCTGCCGACCTCACCATGCCAGCAAACACTACTCTTGTTGCAGATCCTGAGACTCTTATCGCGTCCATCAACCACGAAGAGGTCGCTGAGGAACCTGCCGACGAAGATGCTGAAGCAGAAGGCGCAGAAGCAGAAGAAGCCGGCGAAGAACCAGGCGAAGAGTAAAATTTTCCTTTTGCGTTTACGCTTGCGCAACGCTTACCTCCCCGCACAATTCAGGAAGACTGTGCAGGGAGGTTTTGTTTTCTTAATAGGTTAATGGGACAGTCTCTAGCAATGATGGACAATGATGGACATAGAAAGCAATACCAATTAGACTATAGTTATTATCGTTCTAGATAGGCGCCCCATGACAAGTCACGCACATAATTTTTACCGCACCGCAATCGGACTTGCCCTCAACGCTTTTGCGAGCCGCAGCATAAGCACCGGTGTGCTACTTGTGCTTTTAATAGAAACAAGTTTCGCACAAGCAGTCCTTAACACTGCTCTCATAGCGATCATTACATTATGTGTTGCACCACTTGGCGGCTTGCTGAGCGACAGATTCAACGCTCGATTATGTTTCTTAGGCATCTCAATCTGTGACGCGCTGATATGCGTAGCTTATGCCCTTTGTCTTGGGAATCAGACTCCACTCACGACGGTTCTTCATATACTAGCCGTCGCTACGGGTGCGCTAGGGGCATTCGCCTCCCCTAATCAACAAGTTGTTCTTGCCCATATCACCGATTCCGCAGGCAGGGCACAAAAAATTGCTCGAACAAGACTCTTGATTAACATTGCTCGGGCAATCGCACCCGGTTGCGCAAGTCTCATTCTCACGGCTTTATCAACCCAATTTTTCTTTTATATTTTTAGCGCACTTTACTGCTGCTCAGGCATACTCGTATGCCTTGTTTCCCGCAATGAACTACAAAGGCCTACGCAAAACGCAAAGGAGAACAAAAGCACTTTTCGCGCGTCGATAGCGTATCTTCGCTATGCAACATGGTTTGTTATTCTTGCAATCACCTCCGCTGTCCAAGCTGGTGCATGGCTTGCAGGTTTTCGATTAGCCACAGCGGACTACTTCCTCAGCGCTTTTCACTCACCACAATTATGGGGATACATACTCTCTACTTTTAATGTGGGGCTACTCCTGGGAAGTGTACTGGCACAATATCTCAAGCTAAAAAATGATATTTTCTGGGCTCTCGTTTTTCCTGGATTATTAGCACTACCACTCACTCTTTTTTATGGCACACACGCCCTACCACTATTTTTTATCAGTGCTTTTCTTGCCGGCATCCTTTTTGATTTCACAATTATCTATGGGCAAAGCGCAATCATCGACGGCATACCACGCCCAATTCTTGGCACTGTTTCTTCTTTTTCTTCCTTCTGCGAACAAGCCGGAATCGCCAGCGCATACCTTGCATTATTTATTTTTAGTGAACATAGCTCACATACTTTCATCCTTTATTGCATAGTGTGCACCGTTACCGCAACGATCTGTGCGCTGATCATCACCCGAATTCAGTTCACACGCAAGGCTAAAACTCATGCTGCACATATACCACACCCCTGGGTCGCACGTTCTTGGGCTCAGACTTATTCCAATACTTATGACTAGCTTTTGCATCTGAGAGCGTCCTTGGCACAATAAGTGATATGAATGCTCCTGCCTCATCTTCTCCTTTCCTTATCCTAGGTCTTGGTAATCCTGGGGAAAAATACGCACGAACCAGGCATAATACTGGGATAATGCTTCTCGAGGAGCTCCTCGAGCGCACCACACCAACAGCGCAATTATCCTTGCATAAGCGCTCGAATACCCTTATTGCGCAAACTAGCTTGAGTGGTCAGCGCGTTATTCTTGCCAAAACTCGTAGCGCCATGAACCTCTCTGGCACCCCGCTACACAACCTTGCTGCATTCTTTAGTATTCCCCCTGAACACATTATTGTGCTTTTCGACGACCTAGAGCTGGATTTTGCCCAGCACAGGATACGGCTGGGCGGTGGCGATCATGGCCACAATGGTTTGCGCTCTATTAGTAAAGCACTCAGCACTAAGGACTATGTGCGAGTCGGTCTTGGCATTGGTAGACCACCAGGGCGCATGGAAGTGTCACGCTTTGTGCTGCAAAACTTTAGCAAACAAGAAACAGCACAGTTACCTATTCTGTGTGCTGATGCTGCGGATAGCGTCGAAAGTTATCTCAGGAACACCTAGGCCGACTTAGCGCAAGCGTGCTTCTAAGAGCATGCTTTGCAGTGCTGCATCATCAAGGGTCAGGGCATTATTCTTCTGCAAATAGCGCAACACTGCTGGGCAGGTACTACACCGTGGACATGAGCGGCAGCATTTCTTTTTTAATGCTGGTGCACCACTCAACAAAGTACGTACTTTGAGCAGCTCACTGTGCTTTTTATTCTTCTTATGTTTTTTCTTTTTATGCCCACTTTTGTATAGGTCTTTATAAGGATTGTACGCTTTACGCTTTGTGTTAACCCTATGACCCATGACCCCGATCTTAGCTTACCCTAGGCTAAAAAGATAACTGCGCTAATCCCTGGCTTAATTCTGCGGCGATCCCTGCTGCATCTTGCGCAGCCAATGAATGCACGTCCTCGCCGACAAGGCAATAGGAAAAATCACGGTGTGAACGCAAAGGCTTGAGCATAACAGAAAGATAAGGATAACTCGGTGGCAACTGCAGCTGACTACGACTAAAAGTAGTAGCCAACCCCCTGGCATAGCGACCAGAAAAAGCTCTGCTGAGTATGGTTTCCCCACCTTTTTCCAGCAGTGCTCGGTTGTGGGCACTCGTTCCAGCCTCGGTAGCAAGGAGAAATACGGAACCACACGATACTGCCTGCACCGCGTTAAAAGCGCATAGCCGAGCAACATCGCAAGCATTGCGCACCCCACCTGCGGCAATCAGTGGGATTGTCGCATTGGTTATCTCCGCTACTGCCGGGAGCAATTCAGCCACAGGCATAAAAGCTGGTTCTGCTGTCATCGACCACGTTAATTGATGCCCACCTGCTTCTTTGCCTTGCACAATAAGAGCGTCAGCACCATTTTCTTGCGCTTGGCGTGCTTCTTGCGGGCTAGTCACTGATACCCAAGCATAAATACCTACCTCATGAAGCTGTGCAATTTCGCTCGGTGTGAAACTACCAAAGCTACTAGAGACAATACGAGGACCATAACCCTGGGCGCGTGCATCAAGCACTGCGGCGAACTTATCGTCAAATTCATTGGAATAGTCAAGAGCACGCGGCGTGGGTACTACATACTCAGTATCGTCTGTGCGAGTGCTATGTGCATGGGCATAAGCGTCGGCAAGCACAGGAGCAAGAGCTGCAATAGTATGTGCACTGACCTCTTGTTCTTGGCGGCAGAAGAAATTGACCCCATAATGCCCTGGGGTTCCTTGGCTTAGCTCACGCAATTGTTGCATATTAGCTACCAGCTGCGCAACACTGATATTTCCTGAAGCAAGAAAGCCGAGTGCGCCTGCTTGGGTAACGCTATGTACTAAATGTGGAGTGGACGGACCACCTGCCATTGGTGCAGCAATAATGCGTGCCGTCTCATTGCCACCTACTTGCTCTAAAAACGATGCAGCTGTTGTATGCACTATCAATCACCCTCAGCAAACCCTTTAATAAAAAATATGCGATTATGGAATGATGTTTTCTCGCCAATCCTTAACACAATTTTTACAGAAACTATTTCGCCCTGCCACCACGGATGCTAAGCAGCACCGACCTGAGTGGTTAGTGATTGGCTTGGGTAACCCTGGTGAAGAATATGAGACAACCAGGCATAATATGGGCTACCTGTGCGTCGATAAGCTCTTGGAAAAAGAGGGACTTGGGCTAGAAAAGCACAAGAATGCGCCAGCGTGGACAGCGCAACTCATGGTAGCCGACACTCCCGTGCTGCTCGTTCGTTCTACAACATATATGAATGACTCTGGTAAAGCAGTGGCAGCGCTGGCTCATCACTATGATATTGCGGCTGACCATATCATTGCGGTCCATGATGAACTGGATATAGCCACAGGTGTGGTACGTATTAAAAAAGGTGGCGGTGAAAATGGGCATAATGGCTTAAAATCTATTTCGCAGCTGCTAGGCACCCGCGACTATGTGCGGATAAAAATGGGCATTGGCAGACCAGAGCGCGGCACAAGCGTAGTTGATTATGTACTAGAGGAATATCACGACAATAAACAAGTAGAACAAATGGCAACTTTGGCAGCTCGTGGGGTGCGTGCAGTAATTAGCGAGGGTATCGCACAAGCACAAAATGATATTCACTCCCAGTAAAAGCTAGCGGAAAAGACGAAGATATAGAACCAAAAAGCAGCGTTGAGCTGTTGTTGAGGATTGATTCGCCACAGTGGTAAGACACGAGCTATCCTTGTTCTTTATGAGTTCAGACACTTTAGCGCAAGCGAAACGCCGCCGTACCTTTGCTGTTATTGCCCACCCCGATGCTGGTAAATCCACTCTGACCGAGGCATTAGCACTGCACGCACACGTTATCGCCGAGGCAGGTGCCGTGCATGGTAAAGCTGGGCGCAAAGCCACTGTGTCTGACTGGATGGATATGGAAAAAGACCGTGGTATTTCCATTGCCTCCTCGGCTCTGCAGTTTGAGTATGCTCCTGCAGATCATCAGGGCGAACCATTCATGATTAATTTGGTGGATACCCCTGGTCACGCTGATTTTTCCGAGGATACCTACCGCGTCCTTACCGCTGTCGATGCTGCAGTTATGCTTATCGACGCAGCGAAAGGCCTAGAACCCCAAACCTTAAAGCTCTTTAAGGTGTGTAAAGCCCGTGGACTACCCATTATCACGGTGATCAATAAATGGGATCGACCAGGTAGGAGCCCGCTGGAGCTGGTTGACGAGATTGTACAAGAGATTGATCTTCAACCTACTCCCCTTTATTGGCCAGTAGGCGAGGCTGGTGATTTTCGTGGTCTTGCGCGTATCGACGCAGATGGTCAGGCGCAACAGTATATTCATTTCTTGCGTACTGCTGGTGGTTCTACTATTGCCCCTGAAGAACACTATGCACCGCAACAGGCACAAGAAAAAGAACAAGAAGTGTGGGATAGTGCGGTAGAAGAAGTAGAATTACTCGCTGCCGACGGCGCCCTGCATAATCAAGAACTGTTCTTAGAATGCACTACTTCCCCACTTATCTTCGCCTCAGCAATGCTGAACTTTGGTGTGCACCAAATTTTAGATACTCTGTGTGCACTTGCCCCTGAGCCGGCCGCAAGAACTAGTGATGAGAAGGCCATTGCTGCTGCCACAAGTGCTATCGACGAACGCCGCAACATTGACGACGAGTTCTCTGGTGTGATCTTCAAGGTACAAGCTGGAATGGATAAGAATCACCGAGACTCCCTTGCATTCATGCGTGTGGTATCTGGCGAATTTGACCGTGGTATGCAAGTAACTCATGCCCAATCTGGGCGTAGTTTCTCCACTAAATACGCACTGACTGTATTTGGTCGCACCCGCTCTACTGTGGAAACAGCGTTTCCTGGCGATATTGTTGGTCTGGTCAATGCTGGATCCCTTGCCCCAGGCGACACTATCTATGCAGGTAGAAAAGTACAATATCCACCTATGCCTCAGTTCGCACCAGAGCATTTCCGCACGCTGCGGGCTAAGAGCTTAGGAAAATATAAGCAATTCCGCAAGGCTCTTGATCAATTAGCCGCTGAAGGCGTGGTTCAGATTTTGCGCAATGATGCTCGTGGTGACGCGGCACCTGTTATGGCTGCGGTGGGTCCGATGCAGTTCGAGGTTATGCAAGCGCGAATGGAAAATGAATATAACGTAGAAACCGTAGCAGATCCCATTCCTTATTCCGTTGCTAGAAGAACTACTGCTGCCACAGCTACAGAATTAGCAAAACAACGAGGTGTAGAAGTTTTCACTCGTACCGACGGTGAGTTAGTCGCGTTATTTGGCGATAAGTGGAAACTTTCCTTTATCGAAAAAGAGCATCCAGAGTTTGAGCTTTTCCCTATGGTCGCCGACTAAAGTAAACACACTCAAGGTCACATATGACACTCGCCTAAAGGTGTGCCACACCCATAAGGATTAGTACCAGCGCTACACAATACCCTGCCCAGGCACCTGCTTGCCGACGATTCTGATCTAGCCAGGTTAATGCTCCTTTAGCAGGCGTTTGGGGGGAGCGTCGTAGAGCTGTAGCTAGTGCTGCTACGACTATGGGCAAGGATAGGGCGAGAGTGGCATAAAAAAACATCCCAACGTAGCGAATTGTGGTAGAAAACTCCCCCACGCTTAATACTGCGATACCAGCAAAAAATGGGATGGACGTTAACGACTGAACTAGCCCTAGTACTAATCCTAGGGCAAAGGTTTTTACTGTTGGTTTTTCTAGAGGCGGCATGAGTTTGGCAATAAGCTGGGAATTATCGCCACCACGCCAGGTCATAATCGCGCTGAGAACCCCCACCCCAATCAGGATAATGCCAAAAACTGGTGAGGAAATAACTGCTTTTACGCCTGATTCCAAACCATCAAAAACATACATAGTCATCAGGGATAACAAGAATACTCCCAGCCAATCCCCTGCGATCAGCAGCGACACTATGCGCCCAAAAGGCTTATCTGAAGGCACAATGACTGCGACGATAATTATTAAGCCGATAAGCAGCACATTAAGCGAGTCCGCTAATGCAAAACTCACTGCATGCCACATATCTGCCACCTGATCTTTCTTGTGTTCTTTACCAAAAGGGATGAGAGTGAGAGGTTTAGGGTTTCTCATCTGCCACACCACTATAGCAGGCAGGAATCGTGTTCCTCACTGGTAGAAAAACTCATCAATAACTGCAGGGAGGGTGGGTATAAGAAAGTTATTCTTTTCACCCTGAAGATACCCCCAATTTCCCCATTTTTACACGTCATTCAGTTAGACTATCGGGTGTAGTTATCATACGTGGTGACTTAAGCATCCGTAGCATATACGCACTATACGCATAGTGTGTGCTACTGAACTACCTATGTCACCATTATTTTGGCCCCATGAATGAAGGGAATAATGAGTAACGCCATGCCACAGCATTGGAATGAAAAAATCGAATCAGCGCAACATATGCTTGCACTTATTGGAAAGCTGCACCGCAATAACAATGTAGTCACTTCCATTTTCGGTCGTTTGCTTATCGACGTCACCGACATTGACATCGTCAAAGCTCATCGCTATTCTCGTCTGGCTACTCCTACTGAACTCACCCCAGCAGATACTTTGCCTATCTTGGAAGCAATCAGCAAACTTGATTTAGGCACTGCCTCCATTGACCTTGGTCGACTAGCAGTGAAATATCAAGAAACTGGTGGAGAGCTTGACCAATTCCTGCAAGCAGAGTTAGCACCAGCAATCGGCACTGCTCATGCTATGCCATCTCAAGACGTTGTACTTTATGGTTTTGGTCGTATTGGCCGCCTCTTGGCGCGTATTCTTATTGCCCGTGAGGCTGCCTATGGTGGTGTTCGCCTGCGAGCTATCGTCGTACGCAAAAATGGAGAACAAGACCTTATCAAGCGTGCATCACTATTGCGCCGTGATAGTGTTCATGGCGCGTTCAATGGCACGATTACCGTGGATGAGGAAAATGACATCATCTGGGCAAATGGGGCACAGATTCAGGTCATTTACTCCAATGATCCAGCCAGCGTGGATTACACTGCCTATGGTATCAACGACGCCATCGTCGTAGATAACACAGGTAGATGGCGTGACCGTGCCGGACTAAGCCAGCACCTGCACAGCAAAGGTGTTAAGCGTGTTGTGCTTACCGCACCTGGTAAAGGCGATCTTAAAAATATCGTCTACGGAATCAACCATGATGACTATGCTGATGATGATATTGTCACTGCAGCGTCATGCACCACCAATGGTATTACTCCGGTGCTCAAGGTACTCAATGATCACTATGGTGTCGTTCATGGTCACGTAGAAACCGTCCATTCCTTTACCAATGACCAAAATCTCATTGATAATTTCCACAAAGGCTCACGTCGTGGTCGAGCCGCTGGACTGAACATGGTGCTCACCGAAACAGGTGCAGCAAAAGCAGTGGCAAAAGCACTACCTGAATTAGAAGGAAAGCTCACGGGTAACGCCATTCGTGTTCCAACCCCTGATGTGTCTATGGCAGTGCTTAATCTTTCTTTAGAAAAAGAAGTCACTCGCGACGAAGTCAATAACCTCATGGATCAAGTGGCATTGCACTCTAATTTGCGTCAGCAGATTGCCTACATCCAATCGCCCGAGGTAGTTTCTACTGATTTTGTTGGTTCTACCCATGCGGGAATCGTCGATGGGCTAGCTACTATTGCTAGTGGAAAACATCTTGTGCTCTACGTATGGTACGACAATGAGTTTGGCTACTCTAACCAAGTTATTCGCATTGTGGAGCATATTGCGGGCGCTCGTCCAATCGTGCTACCAGAACGCATTGATCAAAAAGATCTCTAATACCTGCATACCCCTCGTATATACCACCAGCACTCATTATTCATATAACGAGTGCTGGTTTTCTATTACACTGGTGGCATAGTAATCGCTTATCGCAAAGGAAACCATGGAGCAATACACCTCCCCAACATTAGAAGAGCTACGCATCGACACCATCATCAACCAAGCAGCTTATGATGAATCCTTCTTCATGCTGTGCGGCAGTCAACCAAGCATAAAGTTCAACCCCACTTCCGACGGTTATCAAGTACAGATCACCACTATGAAGCCACAAGAAACCGTAACACTTGATGGTATTGTTATTGCGGAAATAGAAAATAATGTCTGGCATTGGTTACATCACAATGAACTCCCCCATGCCCCATTACACGGTGACGTAGAATTCACTCAAGACATCATTGATTTAGCGCGTAGTGTGTTCGGAGGAAAATTACTCTTTTTCACTCCTATTCCCGGAAAATCAGGGCACTATCATGCCGTTATTATTACAAGCGCCCTTCCTCTGAGTAATCCACACTATGCATTAGCACTGGGCTTAGCAAGGATTAAGCATTCTTCCTTACCCAAGGAACCAGCAGTGATAGCACGTACCGTACATTCTTTTGCACGTACCTTCGGTTTAGCTGCTCACACTAATGGACAGCAGATACATCTCAACAACGGCAGTGTGGTTGATACCCACACGGGAGAATTAGTATCCGAGCAGAAAAATACTACCGACTTACTTGCTGCTAGTGCTCTGCTTTCTATCGAGTCACAATTCCTATTTGAGGCAACTTTTTCCCAGGCAAATGCACGTTGCGTTTCTGACCAACCCGGTATTGAATTATTTACGCCGCAGCACAAAGCTCCACTTCATTTACGTGCGGCTCTCATTGCCACTATCCGAGATAATACTTGGCGCTGGTCATATACTGACGCGCAATTTGCACACTATCAGATAGCTTTACCGGCTATTGGTCTCAAGAAGTTTGGTCTTGACCACAATGTTTCTATTTTCCTCGCGCCGGAAATAGACATAGCCCAAGCTCGTGCACAGCATTATGAGATAATCGGAAAGCAGATCCTAGGATTGTGGACGCATATTATTGTTAATCTCGACGAGCATACTCGCGGAGTATTGTTAGTTGATTGTGCACATATTCTCTCTCTCCCACAACCAACAGTGCATGCTGTCCAGGCTACTATCAATGCAGCCAGTGATTACCCCATGCGCGATACACGTTTAGCTCTAGAATCTTATGCCAAGGCTCGGAATATCGCTCTAGATTTCGATACACATTCTTATGCTCATCATGCAGAAACCACCGATATACCAGCGCAACCACATACGCGCCAGGCAAGACTGATCACTACCAATGGTGCAGTTACCGTAGATTTTAGCGATGGCTTGCGTCTTGTATCCTAAATATCACTCAACGCTATGCAAAAAGCAGCCGGTGCAATAAGCACTGGCTGCTTTCAATAAAGCAATGGAGCAATAAAACGCAGTAAATTCTTACTGATCAAGTGCTGTAGTCAGTAGGGCACGATACACAGATACATCTACATCCTCGACATTATCTGGATGGAAATGTGGCGTGCGGTCTTTATCGACAAGCACTGCACGTACTCCTTCAGCAAAATTAGGATCGCGCCTAAAATGCATTCCTAAAACTCGTTCGCATTCAAGCTCTTGGCGAATATCCTCACAGCGAGCAACAACTGCCATTAGCTCTACTGCTGCCACAATCGATGCAGGGTTTGCATGAGCAATATGCTGCTCGACGACATTGCAAAATTCTTCATTAGGATGTTCTTTTAATGCGTGCGCAATAGATTTCCATGAATCAAAACCAAATACCGCTTCAATGTCTGGATACAACGCCTCTAATTGCGACGGCTCACTTGGCTCTTGCGCGAACTCAGCTAATGCCGCATCAAGAGAATCCTCAATGATTTTTTCCCGCAATTGGTCGAGATTTTCACTGGGCACATAATGAGTTGCCAAACCACTAAAGAGCATATCTGCTGGGGATAACCGCCAGCCAGTAACAACTAAAAATACTGCTAGTGCATGAGAACTACGTCCATTGCGCGCCACCATATTCTCAAACATATATGGCACACCCACATCAGGAATAAAACCAATAGCCATTTCAGGCATTGCCCCAAAGGCTTTCTCCGTCACGATTCTATGGGATCCGTGTGCAGAAATGCCGAGTCCGCCGCCCATCACCACACCGTCGATAAGCGAAATATATGGCTTAGGGTACTCAGCTATGTCGCCGTTGAGGATGTACTCTTGGGCGAAGAAATCATCAACATGATCATGTTCGTTGGCTAGTGCGCCTTCACGGGCAAAACGTACATCTCCGCCTGCGCAAAAACCTTTAGGGCTCAATGAGCTGAGGACTACTTGTTTGATATTGCTGTCTTCTTTCCACTGCTTGAGTGCGTGGTCGATGATGGTGACCATTTCAACATTGAGCGAGTTCAGAGCGCGTGGACGGTTGAGTTCCAGTAAACCAGTATTACCGCGAACAGAAACTTTTACCAATGGTTCTTCTGTGTTACCTACCAAATCAGTCATGTTCTACAGTGTCGCACATCACGATAAAAAATGTTAGTTAAAACTAGGAAGTTTTAGCGCACTACACCACATTAGGTGAACGTAGCAGGTAACATCATGCCCAACTACAATACTTTCGAGAAAGAAAAACCAAAACAACCTAAGAAAACAAAGAAGAGGGCTCTTGTGAATGTTCAGCTAATAGTAAGCGATATGGACGGCACATTATTAGATGAGAATCACTGCATACCACCTCGCTTTTGGCCCTTACTCGACACAATGCACGAGCGTGGAATATATTTTGCACCCGCAAGTGGTAGGCAACTTTTTACCTTACAAGAACAATTTTCCGCCTATCCTCAACTGCCCATCATTGCCGAAAATGGCGCTGTAGTCTCCTACGAGGGAAAAATAATCTCGCTTGTCACAATGAATACAGCAGCAGTTCACACCATTGTGCACACTGTGGCAAGCAATCAAGAACTTGACTGGGGTGCCGTAGTATGCCGTGCAGATGGTGCCTTTATTTCTCGCTCTGATCAGGCTTTTATGCAACAATGCACACCGTATTATAAGAAATTGACCGTTGTTCCTGAGCTATCAGAATATATCAATAATCAGGTAGTCAAAGTAGCTATCTATTGTTTTCAAGGGTCCAGACCTGCCGCGACCACCGCATTATCTGGAAAAACAGCTGGTTTACTTCCCATTGTATCTAGTGGAAACTGGATAGATTTTATGAATCCTGCCGCGCATAAGGGTAATGCGGTTGCCACTCTTGCCAAGCGTCTTGACATTACGCTGGACAACACCATTGCTTTTGGTGATTATCTCAATGATCTTGAATTATTGCGCACTGTTGGCCGCTCTTATGCTATGGCAAATGCTCATCCTGAGCTACTTGCAGTAGCAACACATCAAGCACCCGCACACACAGAAGAAGGTGTGATACAGGTGCTTGAACAAGTATTGACTCAGGCTTGCTAAAAGCTAGTAAAGCTCAACCAATAAGCGACTATTTCTTTTTCTTTTCCTTGTCTTTCTTCTCTTTCTTTGCATCAGCTTTTTTCTTTGGCTTCTCTAACTTAGCTGCTACATCAGGAACATAGCGGAAATCAGAACGTGGTGGTCGTTCATAATCATCATGATGAGATTTGGGCCGTTCTGGTATTTTTGGTAGTTCCCGCTCGATTTTCTCATAGGGAATCGTCGACAGCAGATGGCTAATAACGTTGATACGAGAACGCTTTTTGTCTTCAGACTCCACGGTATACCACGGCGCAGATGGGATATCGGTATGCACAAACATCTCATCTTTTGCTCGCGAATAGTCTTCCCAACGAGTAATAGATTGAAAATCCATTGGCGAGAGTTTCCACCTGCGCAATGGATCATTGCGACGTGCCTTAAAGCGTTCGAGCTGCTCCTCATCAGACACAGAGAACCAGTATTTACGCAGGATAATGCCATCTTCAACTAAAAGTCGCTCAAAAATTGGTGCTTGGTGCAAGAAACGTCGATACTCTTGAGAAGTACAAAAGCCCATCACGCGTTCTACACCTGCACGGTTATACCACGAGCGATCAAAAATAACGATCTCGCCAGCCGTCGGTAGCTTTTCGACGTAACGCTGGAAATACCACTGCCCTTGTTCCCTAGAATTAGGCGCAGGTAATGCTTCAATACGGCACGTGCGAGGATTCAGATACTGCGTGATGCGTTTAATAGCAGAACCCTTACCAGCTGCATCACGCCCCTCCATAATCACCACAACACGAGCACCAGTTTCTACCACCCACTGCTGCATATCCACCAGCTCTGCTTGCAAGCGCTTAAGCTCTTTCTCATACGCCTTTGTGTCTAGCTCAGGTGGTTTTTTGCTCTGCTTATCTTTGTTTTTTGTCTCTTTACTCATACGTGCTTTCTTTCTTGAACACTGTCAGTTTTGCTTTAGTTTTAGCCTTCGACGGCAAACTCCACTAACTTATCCCACTCAGTTTTACCCGGTATTGTGGTGTTGATAACCTTGGGTGTCTCCACAAAGTATCGAGGCAATTCCTTGCACGCACGCTGGAAATGCTCGCTTTGCACATGAGCAACATCTGCGTCATCGTGGAAAGATTCAATGAGTAAGAATTGCGCTGGATTATGTGGATCTTGATACCACTCAAAGAAGATATTTCCTTCTTCAGCTCGCGTTGCCTCAGTGAACCAGGCAATCTCTTCGAGGAAAGTATCAACAAATTCTGGCCGAACGTTATAGCGCACATTGATGAGAATCATAGCTATAAGTTTAGGCGAGAATCGCCCTGCATAATAATATGACTTTTACTTTGGTGTCATTCCAATTGTTCCGATAATTCTAACCACTGCATCTCACATTCAGCTAGTTGTTCGTCGACCACGCTAACCTGCTCATTTAACTCATTCAGTCCCACATAATCACTGGGGTCATGATCAGCCATAAGCATATGAAGTTCTTTTTTACGGTCAAGGAGTTTGTTCATATGTCTGTCTAACGAAGAGATTTCTTTTTTCATCATATGCCGAGCTGCTCCAGAAAGCTCAGCGCCAGCAGATGCAGGCTTACTGGATTTATCAGCACTATGTGCTTTGGTATCTATGCTGCTTTGTTGCGTTTTATCCCGCTGCAATGCCAGATATTGATCAATCCCACCAGGAATATGACGCAATGTGGAATCAATAATTGCATACTGCTGATCGGTAACCCGCTCTAAGAGATAACGATCATGGGAAATGACAATGAGCGTTCCAGGCCAAGAATCTAAAAGATCCTCAAGGGCAGTCAACATCTCTGCATCAACATCATTAGTTGGTTCGTCTAAGGCAATAACATTAGGCTGCGCCAACAATAATAACAACAACTGCAATCGACGCTTCTGTCCACCAGAAAGCTCGCTCACCGAAGAAGAAAGATGCTCTTTCTTAAACCCTAAGCGCTCCAATAATTGCGCAGGTGTCAGCTCTTTGCCATCAACATTAAAACTTGTTTTTGTCCGCGCCAGTACCTCACGTACCCGATCCTGACCAATGTCTGCTAACTGGGAAAACTGCTGATCGAGCAAACCAAAGCGCACAGTTTTCCCATGCTTTACCCAACCTGTACTCGGGGCAAGCTCACCAGAGAGCAAGCGCAATAGTGTGGATTTACCTGCCCCATTAGCACCAACAATTCCAGTACGCTCCCCCGGTGCTATTCTCCAAGTAACATCACGCAATACTTCCTGATTGCCAAAGCAAACACTAACATTTTCTAGATCAACAACATCTTTACCCAAGCGCGCTACCGCTAGTCGCTTAAGCTCAATGCTATCGCGTACAGGTGGTACATCAGCGATAAGCTGATTAGCGGCTTCAATACGAAACTTTGGCTTTGAGGTTCGTGCAGGGGCACCACGACGCAACCACGCCAGTTCCTTGCGCATCAAATTTTGGCGCTTACGCTCTGCAGCTGCATTGATACGATCACGCTCTACCCGCTGCAAAATATAGGCCGCATATCCGCCCTCAAAAGGCTCCACGATACCATCATGGACTTCCCAGGTCTTATTGCATACTGCGTCAAGAAACCACCTGTCGTGCGTGATAACCAACAGACCACCAGAATTTTTTGCCCAGCGGGTATTCAAGTGCTCAGCAAGCCACGTAATACCTTCCACATCAAGATGATTTGTTGGCTCATCAAGGGCAATCATGTCCCAGTCGTCGATGAGCAATGCGGCAAGAGCTACTCGACGACGTTGCCCTCCAGATAAGTGACCAATGCGCGCATCCCATGCAATATCCGACACTAACCCAGCGATAATATCTCGTATGCGTGCATCAGATGCCCACTCATGTTCTGGGCGCGAACCAACAATGGCTTCTTGAACGCTCAGGTGATCATCGAGCTCATCTTTTTGAGTCAAAACGCCAAGGCGCATTCCATTGCGCTTGGTTATTCGACCTGATTGCGGCTGCACATGACCAGATAACAACGATAATAAGCTGGTTTTTCCTTCCCCATTGCGTCCAACAATACCAATGCGATCGCCTTCTTCAATGCCGAGGGTCAAAGAATCAAAGACGACGTGGGTAGGGTATTCAAGATAAATTGCTTCAGCACCTAATAATGGCGTTGCCACAGCATATTCCTTTACGATTACAGTTGTCTATTTCTTTTTCTTTTCTGCCATGTTAGCGGTGCTCTGACTGCACTCACTAGCTGCATTAGCTGAGCAGGTGTGCCCCTGAGGCTGCTCCTGTTGCCACAGTCGCTGCACCAAAGAGGCGTAACTCATCAGCTACTTCCCGAGCAGTCTGTTCATCAGAGCAGAGAAAAGCACAGGTTGGTCCTGACCCTGATACGATTCCCGCTAATGCACCTGCATCTTTGCCAATTTCTAGTGTGCGCCTTAGCTTTGGTTGTAATGAGAGTGCTGCAGCTTGTAAATCATTATGCAGACATTGCGCCACTTCTGTTATCTTGCCAGCGCTCAAAGCAGCTGAAAGTTGTTGAGTGTCAAGATGGGGTTTTCGTTGCATCGTATCGAGTTTGGCAAATACCTTTGGGGTGGATAATCCAGTGTCGGAAAACGCCAACGCCCAGTGATACGTTCCTCGGGTAAGTATTGGGGTCAGTTTTTCACCGCGCCCTGTGCCTAATTGCGTATGCCCTAATAAGGTAAATGGCACATCAGAGCCAAGAGTTGCGGCGAGTGCTAGCAATTGTTGTTCTGTTGCCGGAGTTGGCAAAAAAGTATTAAATGCCCGTAATGCTGCTGCTGCGTCAGCAGAACCACCTGCCATACCGCCTGCAGTAGGTATTCCTTTTCTTAGGGTTATGCAAACAGGTTGTAAAGCGTCTCCACCGTTGTCACGGTGCCAATGATATAGCTTTTCGACGGCCTGCCATGCTAAATTACGACCATCACGCGGTACTTGCGCATTAGCAACAGTGCCCTGACTAAGGTTTTCTACCTCAAAGGAACTGATGATACTTGTGTTGTCGCAGGGTGAGGCACCATGAGCAGATTCTATGACCAGTTCGTCGTATAAGCTCAAAGATTGAAAAACGCTCACGAGGTCATGGTAGCCATCAGCACGTAATTCCCCTACTCCTAGGTGGAGATTTACCTTGGCATGAGCATGAGCTATAACAGTGCGTCCCGATGTCTGTTTTTCTTCACTGCGATTATGCATTTTCATTCTTTCGAGCCACACTCTCATGCTCATGCGCTACATATGCCTGTGCTAGGCGTACATATTCTTGCACGCCTAGTTTTTCGCCACGTAACGTCGGATCAATATCTGCTGCTCGCAAAATGTTTTCTGCGTACTCCCCGCCACCGCACAGCCCGGATAATGCAGCACGGAGTGTTTTTCTGCGCTGGGCAAAAGCCTGATCTACTAATTGAAATACTGTCTGTCGAGTATGCGCGTCTCTCGGCCATGCGCATTCTTGATCATCATAGACATCAATGCGTACAAGTCCTGAATCAATTTTGGGCGCCGGCCAAAAAATCTTCTTCCCAATAGAGCCAGCTCTTTTCACGCGACCATAATAGGCTGCTTTGACACTTGGTACCCCATATATTTTTGAGCCTGGTGCTGCCGACAATCTATCAGCAACTTCTGCTTGCACCATGACGAGCACTCGTTTGATACTGGGGAAAATCTCCAGAAAGTGCAGTAACACAGGGACAGAAACATTATAAGGAAGATTGGCAACTAATGCCGTGGGCTGGTCAATGTCTTGAGCTTGAATGCTTAGCGCATCCTGATGAATGAGCTGTAAATTATCGCGGACTGCCGGTGCATACTGAGCGACGGTATGTGGAAGTTGCGCTGCTAAGCGTGGATCTATCTCTACTGCGGTTACTGTACGCACAGTATCTAATAATCCAAGTGTTAATGAGCCAAGACCAGGTCCGATCTCAACCACATGATCCTCGGGGCTCAATTGTGCTGCGGCAATAATCATCCGCACGGTATTAGGATCATGAACAAAGTTTTGTCCGAGTTTTTTGGTTGGAACAATACCTACTTGTTGCGCTAAAGCTCTTATTTCTTGCGGACCGAGAAGTTGCACGCGCTGATCTTCCATAATTATTTAATCTACCTAATTCCGCATTATTTTCTCTATGCACAAGCCCAAAATGGATATGCGTATTCCATAGTAAAACCTCCTCAAGACGAAAAAGCACGTATAGATCTTGAGGAGGTTGTATTACTCAACTTTTTACACTTTTAGCGAATGCCTAGCTTTGCCGTACAAGCAGGCCATGCGCCCCAACCTTGGGAAGCCTGCACACGCTCTGCAACAGCAATCTGTTGTTCACGCGTCGCTAAGTGTGCTGCTGGAGCGTATTCTTCACCGCCATAGCCACTCCATGTAGAAGGAGTGAACTGCAACCCACCAGAAAAACCGTTTCCAGTGTTTATCGACCAATCGCCACCAGATTCACATTGCGCTAGTTGATCCCAAACTGAACCATCAGCTACAGCTGGCGCAGCCGCACCAGTATTCGCACTGCTAAAGCTCACAGTGACAGTGGAGTTTTCCTTGATACCGCGCGCAATGGCAGCAGCAATGGCAGGACGGATTTCTTCTTCACGGATTGGTTGATTCTCGCGCTCTACACCATTGATCTTGGTGATTTTACGAACCACTTTCTTTTCACCAGGTGTAGCAGGTGTAATAAGCTCTTCCTCACCCTTATAGAGGTCAGGATCATCAGTATAAACTGGTGGTAGCTCAAAGGCCTCAGTAACTTCCGTCTCGAATACTTCGATACGCTCAATCACCATACGAAGATTGGGAGTTATTGGTGTCTCCACAGGAGGGAATACGCGATCATCAGCATCAAGCACAATGCCGCGCTCTTTGAGAACATCCCCTACGGTCGCTGCAGCAATTTTTGTGTGTACGAGTTTACCGCCATCATCAATGGTGATGAATTTTGGTGTCACGATATCAACATTCATACCTTCTTCAGGTATTTTTTCATCAGCATCAACATTCATTTCCACCGCATTTATCGCAGCTGGAATACTGTTGATCTGTTCCATGAGCTCGCCCACGGTAGTTGCTGTGGTATCAACAGTCTGTTCTTGACCATCAACAACGAGGGAAACCTGCTTGGAAGTTTTCACAGTGATGCTGTCATCATCACTAATTTTTTCTTCTAACGCTGGCGAAACAATATCCTTTTCTGTGACAGTAACACCAGCTTTTTCTAGCGCCCCTTCAACGGTGCTAGACATTGTACTCAGCTCGATTTCTTCACCGTTATAATCAACGATGATATTTTTGTGGTTTGCAACCACAACTCCCACACCTGCCACAGCGCTGAGAGAAGCAACAACTCCGCCTATAGCGAGACGCATTGGCAACTTGTTATCTGTCTTATCAATTCGCGTTTTCTGATGTGTCCGCACTGAACTACTTTCTTTAAGAATTACTATTGCACATCGCAAGAAACCATCACTGAAACAATCCAGTATGGCACTGTATGCGCCTTTGCTTTTATTACAATACGGTAACAAAGCGATAAAGTCGATTAATTATGGAGAAAAAATCCCACTTTAACCTTTAAGTCACCACAAGGAATTACAGAACTATCATTAGTCACATATTTCCCATAATTTTTGTATGCTTTAGCACTTAAGAATCACAAGAATAGACTCGATCAAAATTACCTCGTACCACTTGCGCCAATTCAGTCACACTAATACCGCGCAACTCGGCAATGCAATGTGCAGTATGCCCAATCAATGCTGGCTCATTCTTAGCACCGCGATACGGTTCTGGAGTCATAAAAGGCGCATCAGTTTCAACCAATAACTGCTCACCTGGCACAATGCGAGCAGCTTCACGCAAAAAATCATTACGCTTAAACGTAACATTGCCCGCAAAACTTAAGACATATCCTCTGTCTATTGCTTCCTGTGCGATATCTAGCGGAGAAGAAAAACAATGCAAAATTGTATGCACCGGCTTTGGCTCATCATCGAGAATCCTCAATAGTTCCTTATCTGCTTCACGATTGTGAATCATCAATGCTTTGCCATAGCGCACTGCCACATCAATATGCCACCGCAATGCTTCTTCTTGAACCTCAAAAGCAGCAGTATTATCTGGATCATGTTTGATCCAATAGGTATCCAGCCCTGTCTCGCCAATAGCAACACAGTGCTGATCTGCCGCCATCTGCTCTAAACGAACCTTCGCTTGCTCATCAAGCTCCTGTGCGCGAGTGGGATGAATAGCACACGCAGCATATACATTCTCATATTCTCTTGCTGCGGCTAACGCTAATTCCGCTTCAGCAAGCCCATCACCCACTGTACATATTTTTGTCACTCCGGCTTCCTGAGCTCGGTGAACAAAGTCACCAATATCCTCAGTACCCTTATGCTTTGCACAAGAGGAAAGATGGGTATGAGCGTCGATAAGCCCATCAATTCTTGGTGCAGGAACCGGAATTGGACGAGGTTTTTTCTTTCCCATTATTTCCTCTAAGACACCGGCGCCCACTGTGGACCAGTGGTAGCTAATTCTGGATCCAACTTATTGATAATTGGCTGCGGCTTAGCAAGCACCACACCTGGCTCCATGGGAATCCGCTCCCATTTAGCAGCCTGTGCCTCATAATCCCCAGTAATAATAGGATAAGTCTGACCATGCTCCGGCAACCCCACACCTACAAGATCAAGCGGCTGATCATCGACGACTTCTTCTACACGAGGTTGAGCTGCCCACACCCCAGTGCGCCCAAGAGTCTCATGTACTTTCTGCGCAGTATGCGGTAAGTAAGGCGTAAACATCACATTGCAATCGGAGATAACTTGCAAGGCTGTCCATAGGACAGTCGCTAAACGATCACGCTGCTCAGGATCTTTAGCCAACTTCCATGGTTCTTGCTCTGCAATATACGCATTCGCCTCACCGACGACGTGCATAATAGCAGTAATGCCTTGCTTGAAATGAGAATGTGACAGCGCTTGAGCCACATTATCCATCGTTTGTGCAGCAAGAGCCAAAATCGCCTCGTCGACAGGCAATAATGCACCTGGCTGTGGCACCTGGCCAAAATTCTTATATGCCATAGAGACAGTGCGATTGACTAAGTTACCCCAACCATTTGCCAGCTCATTATTGATTCTGCGGACAAACTCATCCCACGTAAAATCAGTATCATTATTCTCTGGACCAGCAACGGCAATGAAATAACGCAGTGGATCAGGACCAAACTCAGCAAGGAAGTCCTTAACATAAATGACCACGCCTTTAGAGGAAGAAAACTTAGAACCCGACATGGTTAAGAACTCTGAAGACACCACCTCAGTAGGCAAATTGAGTTCGCCCAATGCATGCACAACGCCAGCTTTATCGCCTTTGCCCTGGTAACCAAGCAATTCAGCAGGCCAAATTTGTGAATGGAACGTGATGTTATCTTTGCCCATGAAATAGAACGACTGCGCCTGCGGATTAGTCCACCAATCACGCCATTTTTCTGGCTGCCCACTACGATATGCCCACTCAATAGAAGCAGATAGATAACCCACCACTGCATCAAACCAAACATACAGTTTCTTCGATGGGTTATCTGCCCAATCTTCTACAGGAACTGGAATACCCCAGTCAATATCACGTGTCATAGCACGTGGACGTAAATCTTCTAACAAATTAAGGCTGAACTTGATGACATTAGGACGCCAATCTTTGCGTTCTTGTAACCATTGCTCCAAAGAGTGCGCCAGAGCTGGTAGATCTAACAAAAAATGTTCCGTTTCAATGAACTGAGGTGTCTCGCCATTGATTTTCGATACTGGATTGAGCAGATCAGCAGGATCGAGCTGATTGCCGCAATTATCGCATTGGTCACCGCGCGCATCCGGAGCACTACAGATAGGACAGGTGCCCTCAATATAGCGGTCAGGAAGAGTACGACCTGTAGAAGGTGAAATAGCTCCCAATGCAGTTTGTTTGATCATATAGCCATTGTCATAGAGGCCTCTAAAGAGCTCTTGCACAATTGCATAATGATTACGGGTGGTCGTACGCGTAAATAAGTCATAGGACAGCCCTAGTCCGGCAAGGTCGGAAACAATTTGACGATTATAGCGATCTGCTAATTCCTTGACCGACACTCCCTCTTTATCAGCTTGAACAAGAAGTGGCGTACCGTGCTCATCTGTACCAGAAACCATGAGCACATGTGCTCCACGCATTCGCTGAAAACGAGCAAAAACATCAGATGGAACACCAAAACCAGCCACATGACCAATATGGCGTGGTCCATTTGCATAAGGCCAAGCAACTGAGACGAGCACATTATTCATGGTTCTTACTCTATCAGGCTCCATCACGGGACTCGAGAACAGCATTATAAAGTTCCTTTTTACTTGCACCACTACGCTGCGCCACCAGGGCACACGCCTCTTTTAAGCGCATCCCCTCGTCACAGTATGCAAGCACCTGAGCTACCAGAGCATCTTTATCATGCTCGGTAATAACTTCTTGCACTCCTTCCAACACCACAGTAATTTCGCCACGTATTCCCTGCTCAGCCCACTGGGCAATCTCGCCAAGACAACCACGTTTTACTTCTTCATAAGTCTTGGTCAATTCACGCGCTACTGCTACACGACGTTGCTCCCCTAAAATCTCCACTGCATCAGCAAGTGTTGCCGCAATTCGATGTGGCGACTCAAAAAAGCACACAGCTCGAGTCTCTTTTTTTAATCCTTCAAGCCACGTACGTCGCTGTCCTGTTTTGCGCGGCGCAAATCCGTCGAAAGCAAATTTACCGACGTGTAATCCAGAAAGAGCAAGTGCAGTCAGTACCGCAGAAGGTCCAGGAAAACACGTAACCGGTATGCCCTCATCATGAGCAGCTGCCACCAACGGAAACCCTGGGTCGGAGACAATAGGCATACCCGCATCAGTCACAATGACTACCGTGCCGCTTCTGGCAAAACCAAGCAACTGCGCTACCCGCACTTGCTCATTATGGTCAAAGTTACTCATCACCCGCCCACGAATATCCACCCCAAGACTTTGAGCCAAAGCACGAGTACGGCGAGTATCTTCAGCAGCAATATAATCCGCCTGAGCCAGAGCCTGAGCTAAACGCGGGGTAGCATCAGCAACATTGCCTAAAGGAGTTGCGACAATAATAATGCCACGGGGCAAATCAGCTAGTGGTTTTCCGCCTATATCAACAGGGTGCCAAGTCATATCTCTAGTGTGACACAGCTACGCATATCTGACCAATAACATAAAAAATGCTTTTTAGAGCTATACAAACCTATACCTAGATACGAGTTAAGTTGCTTTGTTGATTGTCCAATCTCACCTGAGTGTCTACACTATAGCCCGTGACCACTAACACCATAAGCGCGACATCGGCCAACAAAGTTAGCTCCACGCAATCTTCGCAGGGGCGGTTTAAGACCAAAATGCTCCCTCATCCACCACGTGCTTATGTATGGACAAAAGCAGATACATATAGCACAGCACTCGTTGCCTTCCTCGCCTTTTTTACGCGCTTTGTCGGATTATCCACCATTACGGATGCACGCACTCCTGTTTTTGACGAAAAGCACTATGTTCCTCAAGCCTGGGATATGGTTCGCTCCTGGATGAATCCGATACTCGGTGGTATTGAAAGCAATCCTGGTTATGGACTTGTGGTACACCCACCTTTAGCGAAACAAATTGAGGCGTATGGAGAATTTTTGTTCGGCTATACACCTCTAGGGTGGCGCGTTATGACCGCCTTATTTGGTGTAGGTACCGTCATGCTTACCATGGCTCTTGCCCGACGCATTAGTCACAGCAGCGCAGTAGCAACTTTCGCTGGTATTCTCGCGCTTTTCGACGGTGTGCTCCTGGTCAGTTCACGCTATGGAATGCTCGATATTTTCCAAGTTTTCTTCATCGTTGCCGCCGCTTGGGCTTGTGCACGTGATAGAGAACAAATGCGCCTACGAATGCATAATCTCTACGAAAACTTCCAGAACACCAAGGCATTCACCACCTCCTTAGGACCTCGTCTTGGTTTTCGCTGGTGGCGCTTTACTATGGGCGTATTCCTTGGCCTAGCCCTATCGGTGAAATGGTCTGGTCTTTATTACATTGCTTTCTTTGGACTACTCACAGTAGCTCTCGACGCTCATCTGCGTATGCAATACCAAGTCCGACGCCCTATCCTCGGTGCACTAATACGCGACAGCATCAGTGCTTTTGCTTCTATCGTGATTTTGCCTATCGCCTTATATGCGTGGAGTTGGCGTGGCTGGTTCGCCTCAGAAACTGCAGTATATCGCCATGCTGCAACCGATGGCACAATTCCAGCCGACTCATGGTTGAATTCTTTACCAGATACCCTTGCTAGCTGGTTTTATTATCACTCTTCAGTGTTAGAGTTTCATGCATCACTTACTTCTTCTGGCGGACATAGCCATCCATGGGACTCTAAACCCTGGGCATGGTTAGTTGCAGCACGCCCAGTTCTCTATTACTCCGCTAACGACGTCGAGTGCGCGGCTGGAAAATGCCACCAAGCAGTCTATCTATTTGGCACCCCTGTTATTTGGTGGTTAACAATCCCAGTATTGCTATGGGCATTGTGGTCTTTAGTAATTGCACGAGATTTCCGCTACATGATCCCATTCATCAGCTTCCTCGCTGGCTTTGTACCGTGGCTTATCACCTTTGACCGACAAATGTATTTCTTCTACGCCACAGCACTTATCCCCTTCAGCATTGTGATGATTTCCCTAGCACTCGGATCCATAGCCCGCACAGGAGCAACATTGTCCAAGCGATACCAAGCACTAAGCAAGGTGGGTATTACCACGAGAGGACACGCAATTGTGGCTTGTTATCTTGTACTGGTCGTCGCAATGTTTTGTTATTTCAGCCCACTCTTTTATGGCTACACCATCCCCAATGAGTTCTACAATGGACTCATGTGGTTTAATAGCTGGCGCTAATCACTAGGCTTAGCAGAAAGGGCTGCTCTGAACTGACCAATAAGCGACAACCCACGTACGCTTAACCACGCCCACAGAATAGCTACCACGCTAAGAAGCAATAATGCCAAATATAAAAATTGGTTCACAGCAAGCTCGCCTAGGACTATATCTTTTGCATACACACCAAAACTAAACATCCACAAAGCGAAAAATACCGGCGCAATACCTGCAGAAAGTTGCGGTTTCCATGCGCTAAAGAGCAAACCAATGCCCAAGCTACACCGCAATGCTGCTAGCTGAAAAGCCATTGCGGTGAAATCCTGTGCTGCAACATCAATATCGCTGATCTCCTGCTGCTGGGTAACCTGAGATTGTGCGAGGATAAGAAAAGCCATCAGAAACCATAATCCACCGCTTATACACAAGAGTAATCGAGATAGAACCCGCGATAATACTTGGCCACTCGTATTCTTATGCCATTGAGATTCCACACCAGCAAGAATTACGTCAGAAAGATCTGGGGTCACAAAATCATGCTCGGGAATAGAAAAATTGAGGGTCCGTTTTACTTGAGCTGCTTGTTCTAAAAACGCACTGCATGATGCACAACCGGCAATATGAGCATCAATAACGTCATCGGCCAAACCACTACGATTGTCTTCACCATCCAAACGCGCAGAGATTGCAGTCTGAATCTGATCACAATCACAATTGAGCACGACTAAAAACTCCATCCAAGCTGGCGCGCCCAGCACCGAAAACCACAATCATCAGTAGCGACACTATCAGTACCAATGGATATTCCATGCCTCCATCACTGGCAAATAAACCAGACTCAAGGTGCACAAAATAAATAGCAGCCATCATCAATAACGCAAGGGCACCAGCAATAAAGGTAGTAAGCAACCCCACTACTAATAGTGCTCCACCTAGTAATTCAGCACTGGACACGATGTATGCAGATAATTTTGGTTGCGGCACCCCCAAGGCACTAAATTGCCCAGTGGTTTCAGTAATTCCAGTGATAAATAAACGGTCAAAACCATGTGCAACAAAAATGCTGCCAAGTACAATTCGCAAAAGTGCCAATGCAGCATCACGAACAATTGGCTGATCCATTTATCTTCCTTTTGAGTTGAAATTACCCAGCAATATCGATATTAGCTGACACGTCGATGAGCCTGATCTGACTCATATGTATCAGGATACTCATAAGAACCACCTTGTTGCTCATGAATATCAATCACATCTAACTCAACAAAATCTGGGCTTTCATCATCAATTTCAAGCACTACTGCACCAGGACGACGTAACCGCTGCGGAATGCCTAGAGCTTCATCATGCTCATTGCGCACACCAAGACGCGCTCGACGCAATTGCATTATGCGTCGATGGCGCAAACGCTGCTCAGCCTGCACTTGACGACGCAACGCAATAAGGTAAACCACGCTGAGCACCAGGACAGCACCAAAGAAAATCGACAATGTTTTACCAAGTATCAAAGCTAACGCAAGAGAAAGCACAAAGAAACCAGCTAATCCCAATAAAGTACGCTTACGACGCTGGAATCTGCTCGCACTAGCTTGTTGATCAGCTTCAGGATCCCAACCGCCACGACCACGACGTCGCACAGCGAATTCTAGTTCTTCTGCTGTTAAATCATCTTCTTCAGCTATGTGATCCTGAGAGTGCTGTGCGTCAAGCTCTACCACAGTACCTGATTCAGGTGACTCTTCAGAGATGGCCTCACCATGCAAAAGATCAGCAGGGGAAAGATAAGCATCATCATAAACGTATGCTTCATCTTCTTCATACCAAGCATCATCTAGCTCATCTACCTCGTCGGTAGTATCCATATTCTGCTCAACCAATTGCGGTTGAGTATCAGTAGCGCTCTGATCCTGGTCGATTACCTCACCATCAATGACATCCTGTGGTTTGCGCTCAGGAATAATTTTATGCTTTACCGCAGCAAACACGTGTTCCATGCGCTCAGAAGACTCATCATCAATCAAAATTTCTTCTGTATCCGCATCACTAGGTCGCACTGGTGATGTTTCCGCTGTAACGTGCACCAGTTCAGTACCATCATCTGATCGCCACGCATGAACATCCGCAGAACTTACTCGTGGTCGAGGACCCATGGCAACGTAGTTTTCACGACCCCCCTCATAGACCACGCGTGTCTCGTCGATACCGTCCATCTGGTTATTCATCGGTTTTTGTCTGCGTAGTAGTACCGGAGCTAACACAAAAAGCCAGACAACTACAATCAAACCAATCGCTATAGTTCCAGACACCGGTGAAAACCTCTCAAGTAAATACCCTCAGCTATCGCTGCCTACCGCTTTTGCTGTAAGTGCTACAAGAATATGTGAAAAACAGTTATTTTTATTACTGCCACGCCGCAGCACGACCAGCAGAGATTAATCTTTCTACACAAGTATCAGGATAGTCCTGCGACGTTTGCGCTGATAGAACATGGTCACGCCATTGACCATTGATATGCAAATTCTGACGTAACAAGCCTTCACTGCGGAACCCATTATTTTCCAGCACTGCTTGTGAGGCGATATTACCCGGCAAATACGTAGCATACACCCGGTGCAACCCCACTCTGGAAAAAGCATGATCGGTAGCCAAAGCACAGGCTGCTGTCGCTATGCCACGCCCCCGATACGCGCTATAGACCCAATACCCAACCCAACAATCACTTGTTGTTCCGTGTTGGATATTGCCAAGAACTATTTGTCCAGCAAACTCACCGCTTACTTCAATAACCAGCGGAACAAGAAAACCAGAGTCTGCAGATTGTTTTGCATTGAAGAAATACTCACGCCAACCAGAATGACTATGTGTCTGCGCCCAACTATGCACAGATGTTGGCTCAACTTCCTGCAAAGAGTATTGATCTGTCATTCGCTGCTCGCGCCAGAGCACACCGTCTTGATAGTACAGTGGACGTAATCGAATCGTCTCACCACAAGGCAAGGATAATGTCTGGGTATGCTCCCCCCACCCTGGATGGATAGCATGAGGGCGACCATAAGCAGGCGCACTCGGTTTCGCCTGCCCCATTATCCTAGGAAACACAGCGCTCAGCGTCTTAAGCATATGGCTATCCCTTAGCGTCCTTGGGTCAGGAACAGCACTTCCACAATATCACCAGGACGAATTTCGGTAACTTCTTCAGGGATCTTGATCATTGCATTTGCATCTGACAATCCCGCAAGAAGATGAGCCGGAGCACCATTAGCACCCCCCAAACCTTCGACTAAATAATCTTGTGTCTGCGCATCGCGCATTAATCGCGCCCGCACATAACCGCGTCGCCCATTCCGAGAAGTGACATGGTTAAGTGCCCTCGCCCGCACTGCACGACGCTTATGCGCCCCCTTGCCCAGGCACAACCGAATCATGGGACGAATAAACATCTCAAAAATAACAAGCGCAGAAACTGGATTGCTAGGAAGTAAAAAGACTGGCACTTTCTTTTCCCCCAAAGTGCCAAATCCTTGAACAGAACCTGGGTGCATAGCCACACGAGTGGTATCAATATCGCCAAGTTCGCGCAATACTGCTCGGATAGCTTCAGAGCTAGACCCACCAACAGCACCGGAAATCACAATAATCTCGCTGCGCAACATTTGCGATTCCACAATTTCTTTCAGGCGACGCGGCTCCCCTGCTGCAATACCCACACGGTGCACATCCGCACCTGCATCTCGTGCCGCTGCAGCAAGAGAATAGGAATTAACATCAAGTACCTGACCAAGACCGGGATCCCTATCAATATCAACCAATTCTTTACCAACAGAAAGAATTGATACCCGAGGACGTGGATATACCAATACTTTGTTACGACCGACGGCTGCTAATAAACCAATATGCGCCGGACTCAGTATTGCTCCCGTACTTACCGCAACATCACCTGGTCGAATATCATCACCACTGCGACGCACAAAATCGCCAGAACGCACAGGACGCGCCGCAATAACTCTCCGTCGACCACGATCCGTCCACTCCAATGGCAGCACCGCATCTGCCAATGTAGGCAAAGGAGCACCAGTATGCACTCGCACTGCTTGCTTTGGTTGTAAACGCAATGGCCGCTGAGAACCAGCAGCAACTTCGCCTACAACTGGTAATGACGTTTCCCGAGGTAGCATATTCGGCGATTCTTGGCTAGTAGCGCCAAGACCGCGTTCTCCCCCAACGTCGACGGCTCGAACAGCATAACCATCAATGACAGCTTGATCGAATCCCGGCAATGGTTTTGTTGCTTGGACTTCCTCTGCGCACATAAGTCCCAGAGCTTCTGCTATTGCAATACGCACTGGTTCCGGTACAATAGCCGCTTCGGTAACTAAGGCTAGCTGTTGCTCAACTGAGCGCACGGCTTTACCTCCTCACCGACGAATGCTCAATATGCTTTCGCCACTCGTATTGACAATAACGTATGAACTAAATCTAGGTTAGTAAAACACCTAGAACTTAGAAAATTCTAGCCGAGAGTAATCACTACTTATAGTGCCTCATGCTCCACCAATAAATCCCGCAATGTTTTCTTCAAGTGATCACCATATATGGGGTGGGACAAACCAAAATCCACTACCGCAGGAATATAACCACCAGGATTACCCAGGTCATGACGCTTTCCGTCGTGAACCACAATATGCACAGGATGTCCTTGTTCGATAAGCAAAGCAATTGCGTCGGTAAGCTGCAATTCACCACCGGCACCAGGGGTGATACGTCGTAAAGCATCAAAAATACAACGATCAAGAAGGTAACGTCCAGTCGCTACAAAGTTAGACGGAGCGTCCTTGACCGCAGGCTTTTCTACCATACCGCATACACGTTTTACAGTTAACGGACCATCATAATCAGCAGATTCGACGTCAAACACGCCATAGTTATAGACATCTTCTTTAGGCACCTCAAAAGCGCATAGTACGCTGCCGCCTAGCTCTTTACGCACCTCAGCCATTTTCTCTACCACACCAAACGGCAAAACGAGATCATCGGGAAGCATAACTGCAACAACATCTTCGTCATCGTCAAGGATACTTTCCGCCAAGCTCACTGCATGACCTAACCCTAAAGGTTTTTCTTGCAACACCGATACTGGCTCAATAAGTTCTTTTGCTCTCCTGACCTTGGCAAGTTGTTCAACTTTACCTCGTTCATCCAAGGTGCGCTCAAGTTCGGGGAAAGACTTGAAATGCTCAAGCACTTCTTGCTTATTTGGTGCTGTAATGACAGCCAGACGCTGTGCACCTAGCTGAGCCGCTTCTTCTGCAATGAGTTCAATACCTGGGGTATCAACAACTGGTAGCAACTCCTTTGGCACAGTCTTTGTCGCTGGTAGGAACCGAGTTCCCATACCAGCAGCTGGCACAATTACTGTTTTAACAGCGTGTTGCTTTTCCGATTCAGGCATAATCATGCGCACGAGTCTACCTGGTAGACCCAAGTAAAAAATGAGCAAACACAGTATTATGGCAATAATTATTTTATTTGCTTCATCACACTACTACCCGACATACTGCCCGGAAAGATACCTACAGCAAGAAACACCACGGACTTTCTATGACTTCCCCACTATCCGATACAACTATTGATACTGCTAAAAAAGCCCTGCGAACTGAATTGCGTATCAAGAGAAAAACCATGTCTCCGAGCGTTCGTGCGATTGCCAATGTACGTATCATCGAGCAATTATGCACACTAATCACTCGCAATAATTACACGCGTATTGCCGCGTATTGCCCCGGAGAAAAAGAACCTGGTGGAGTTGAGTTACTAAAAAATCTCGACGCATATGTCGACGAGCTCTGGTTGCCGCTCTCGCGGTCACAGTTCCAATTAGAATGGGCACGATACCAAGGCAGTGAGTACCTGCGTGTAGGTAAGCATAATATCTATGAGCCAATGGGAAAAAGTTTCTCCAGTGAGATTCTTCATGCGTTAGATCTCATCATCGTTCCAGCTCTTGGCGCCACTCCTCACGGGCACCGGCTTGGTCAAGGTGGTGGCTACTATGATCGTGCAATGAAAAACATATCCACCCCACAAGTCATGCTGCTATTCGCCTCGGAAATACGATCTGATATTCCCATTGCAGATCACGACATTTGCATTAAAAAAATCATTTCAGCTTAAAGTAGCGTAACGCAGAGGAACCAACACGCCATGGTAAGCGTCCCTTATAGAGTATGAATCTGCATTTTCGATTTTTTGAGGATTTACGCAACCCTGGTTATCGCCGCTCTTTGGCGCTTCGACGGCTATTAGCATGCAGCCTTGTTGTACTAGCACTATGTTTTGCCATACAAGAAAATCGTGATGATAAAGCAACAGTTATCATTACCACTAGAGAAATAGAGGCTGGTCATAGCCTATCAGCCAGAGATATAACGCAAATACACATACCACATGAGTTTCTCCCGGATAATGCATTGTCTCTTCCGACTGAAGCCCTCGGGCGAATTAGCGCGCACGCACTCCCCAAGGGCAGTATGATTTCCCAATTTAATTTCATCTCCTCTGATCTGACCGCTCACATAAATAAGAAACATACTGTCGACGCAGATACTGAGAGTGCGGAAGGTGCTGAGAGTGCTGAGGAAATCGAGCAATTTGATGAGAGATATAACATGGTTCCGATTAATCTTGCTGACCCAACTGTGGCAGGACTGCTTGTACATGGCGATACTGTCTCCGTGATTAGTGTGAACACTGATAATGGAGCACACGAAGAAAAAGTTATTGCAACTGGCGCCAAGGTAATCTTCAGTGCCAACGCACAAAGTGACAAAAAATTCGCCCAACCCGGCACAGTCTTGATCGCGTTACCCGAGCAAGAAGCACAAACTGTAGCAGCTGCCTCTTTAGCTAGCCCGCTGACGCTTATTGTTACTGGTGAACGCGCACAGCTTTCGTAATTCTAGAGGTTGTCTGTTGTCCTACACAGGGTTTTAGAATCAGATTTTTGGCTTTAACTAGCTAAAATCTAATCTTTTAGTTAAGATTTTCTCGCACATTATTCCGCTCACTGCGGATAATTGTTTACTATACTCTTTCTGTTCGCCTAATTTCCTTAAGACTAAGCACATTTTTGCTGCCCTAGCAGGTACAAAAATAATGCATGGCAGGAATATATTAAGGAACAGTCAAGGATTAAGAAAACTCATATTGAAAGGGACTTTCATGTTAAAAGGATTTAAGGACTTTATCCTTCGCGGTAATGTTATTGAGCTAGCAGTTGCTGTTGTTATTGGTTCTGCTTTCACAGCAATCGTTAACGCCTTTACTGAGAACCTCATCAACCCACTCATTGCGTCATTCGGTGGTGCAGATGTCAGCGGTCTTGGTTTTGCTATCCGTGCTGGTAACGATGCAACTTTCCTAGACTTCGGTGCAGTTATCACTGCTGCAATTAATTTCCTCATCATCGCAGCGGTCGTTTACTTCATTCTTGTTGCTCCAATGAATAAACTTGCTGCGCTACAGGCAAAACGCAAAGGCGTAGAAGAAGACAAAGCAGCTCCTGCTTCTATTGAGGCAGAACTCTTGACTGAGATTCGCGATATGCTCAAAGAGCAAAAATTGCAGTAATCTCTGCTCAATCTATCGACGCTATTTCTTCGGAGCAGTTTTCATTAATTTTTCAACTACAATTGTGAAAAATTAGTGAAACTTCCGGAGATTACCATGCCACGTAATAGTCGTCAGATAGATATTTCCCCCATTAGCGTACGCGAGCTGGAGGTTCTTCGCATTGAAGACCTCACCACAGGTATGCGGCGCATCATTTTTGGCGGATCACAATTAGGCGAACATACTTATCGAAATTTCTTAGTTCCTGCTCTCAAGAGCACAGGTTTCGATGATGATGTTCGCCTTATTTTTCCACACCCTACAACTGGTGAACGCCCCAGACCAGAACCCGATGCAGATGGTCGGTTGCAATGGGACGCTCAGGTAAAAGACCTATTCCGTACATACACCGTCCAGCATTGGGATCCCGAGGCACAAGAATTAAGCATTGATTTTGCCCATCATGCAATGGGGTTGGCACAAGAGTGGTCACAACAAGCAGCCCCAGGAGATAAGCTCTGGGTTGCTGGCCCCAAAAACAGTATGTCACTTCCTTGCCACACCGACTGGCTATTACTCATTGGTGATGAAACTGCGTTGCCAGCCATCTCTCGTTGCTTAGCAGAGCTTCCCGACGGGCATCCAACCTGGGCATTCATTGAAGTAGCAACAGAAGAACACATCCTTACCCTAGAAAGTAATGCTGATGTTCATCTTCAATGGGCAATTCGTGACCAAGAACAAAACTGCGCCAGCATACTAGCGCAGGCTCTCGACGATGACATTTTTCCTAAAGGAGTGCCGTATATCTGGGCCGCCGGCGAAACCAGCAAACTGAGAGAACTACGTACTCTGGCCAAGAATTTTGATGCGCCAAAAGAACACCAAGATTTCACTGGTTATTGGCGATATAGCGATGCGCAGAAAAATGATGAGGGCATCGTCGAAGGCGGCGGATACAGTATTATGGAAAAGCTCCATGAACTATCGGAGCTGGCACCTGCCTTTGCATTACGCGCTGCACTTAATTTAGATATCTTCACTATTATTGGGCAACAAAAGTCGCAGAAAATTTCTGTTAGTGCACTAAGCAATGCAGCAGGCACCCATCTTGATAGCGCCTGGCGTTTCTTTAGGTATTTAGGCTCATTAGATTTATTGGAGCTATCCGACAACGATGATCCTACTCAGCAAACCGTAAAATTAACTGCACTTAGCCGAGAACTAGCTGATGTTGATTCTCATTTAACAAAGCATTTACGCGGTCCGGCACACTTACGTGCGCTGTCGTTACTCAATCTTGAAGATACACTGCGCACTGGTATGCCAACGCAGATTTCCCCTTGGGAGGTAGCGAAAGCCAACAACCCACGCACTCATAACGATTACCTCCAGCACCTTGCTGAACGAGCGCATTGGTTAGCTCCTGCGATCGCACAACTCTTCCCCCCACATTCCCTCTCCACAGTAGTTATCTGTGGTTCAAGTGCCCATATTTTTGCTGATGAGTTTTTACGCGCCACACCAGATATACGTGCAACCTTGATCGGAGCTCCCAGCGAAATTACATTCATGCGTCGCCAAAGCACTCAGTTTCAAGAGCAACAATGCACTTTCTTGGCATACAGTCCTGATGAAGTAGAGCTTTTCGACGCTCATCTATCTCAATTAGAGTTGAACGCAGAAACTACTGCAGTTATCTTGGTAGATCCTTTTGCTATGCCTGATACACAAGAAATGTTTAGGCAGCTGCAACGCCACCTTCACCATGCGTGGATCATCACAGACATTATGACCCACAATGACAGCGAGGAGCACCAATATGAAGAAGATCTCATTCGTCTGTCCACTGAAGGCACGCGAGTACCAACACATGCTGATATCACGAATCTACTTGCCACTCATGGTTGGGACATAACACACTCTCAGCCCATTGGTTGGAGTAGCCACGCACTAAAAGTGCAAAAATGAATAAAAATAAACATTTTTTTTCTAAATTCGTTTCGCGAAGAAAACATCAAGCTAATTGCTATTTTTCACACAGGTTTTTGGGAAAAAATTTTATTATTCCTATAATCACAGTTTGATAAAAAGAAAGTTTGGTATAAGGTCATTAGACATGAACAAGTCTAGTTTCCTACGCAAAGCATCTTCTCTTGGTGCTGCAGCTCTAGTTGGTTTCGGTCTCACACTTTCAAGTGCTCCTGTTGTTTCTGCTAACCCTGCCCCACAGCTACCTGTTCCTAGCGTCTCTCAGCTAGCAGGTATGCTTCCTAATTCAAGCACCCCTCCAGCTGGTGCTCAGCAGATTGTTACTTTTGGTGATTCTTTCACCGCTGCTGGTGGTACTGCTCTTGGTGAAGCACCACAGCTTGAAAATGGCTACCAGTTCAAGCCAACCTGTGCAAAGGATAAGCGTAACTGGCCTCACTCCGCAGCAGCAGCTGCAGGCAAGTCTCTTGCAGACTGGTCTTGTAACGGCACTGGCGGCATGATTCCTCTCTTCGAGGTTCAGGCATATGTAGAGCAGGCTATTGCAGCAGGAAACATCGGACCTGGTACTGAGAAGGTTGTTTTCATGTACGGCGGTTTGGATCCTATTCAGTGGGTTGATGCAGCTGCTGGTCTTCAGGCTGCAGGAAACATTCCTGAGTCTGAATTCACCAGAATGTACGGCGCTATCAAGAACCGTGTTGCTCAAGCTGCACCAGGTGCACAGGTTGTTGTTGCATCTTACCCAGAGTTGGTCACTGATGATAAGCTCTGTGCAGTAAACGGTCTTAACCAGACTATTCCTGTTCCTGCACCAGGTGGAAATCGTATCGAAAATGGTCTACGCGATTCCATTAAGCATGCCGCTCAGGTTAATGGTCTACAGTTCATTGATGTTCTTGAGCTAACTCGTGGTCATGGCACCTGTAACCCAGACCCAGCACAGCGCTTTGTTACCGGTATGGTAGATACCGATGCACCTCACACTATGCCTATGCACCCAACCGTAGTTGGTGGAATTGAGATCGGAAAGATTATCGCTAAAGAGCTTTACCGCTAATCTTTTAAGATTCAACTAAAATGATCCCAGAGTTTCTCTGGGATCTTCTTTTTATTTCAGCACCCTAGCCAACTAACGAACACTGATTCGTCATAAGAACACTACTCATAATGAGGCGGTTGTTCTCTACGATAAAAATCGATGCTGTGTGGGGCACCCTCTGCAGCAGATTCGCCATCATAAGCGTCGTCTAATGCGACATACCGCCTACTGTCATAGTCATCAACACTCACCTGTGTATCGTCAGCTTGACGATCATAATCACTATCTGCCAGACGAACTACCCTACGTCGCTTATGTGTACCATGCTTATTCATAAATTTTCTGGTTTCTACTGCGCATCAGTCCATCGTCGAATAGCGTAATTGGTCAATGAGATGGTGTACCAGTGGCATAAGCGTTGCCATACCATCACGAATAGCAGCACGTGAAGCAGCAAGATTCACAACGACAGTCGATCCAGAGACTCCTGACACGCCTCTTGAGGTACAAGCGTCTACTGCCCCACAGGCTAATCCCGATGAGCGCAATGCCTGAGCAATGCCTGGAACATCGTGATCGAGTAATTCTTGAGTTACTTGTGGAGTTTTGTCCCTAGGCCCTACGCCGGTACCACCAACAGTCAGGACAAGATCCACTCCTCCAATCACAGCTGTTTCAATTGCTTTTCTGATTTGAGAACGCTTATTCTTGACCATCACTGTTCCGTCGACGACGAATCCGCCTTCTGCTAGTAATTCAGCACAGACCCGATCGGTGTCTTTCCCCGAGCCAATAATGTGATCGCTCACTAACACCACTAAGGCTCGACGTGGAGTTACTACAGCATCTTGTTGTGCTTCATTAGTTTGGAAGAATGAAGCGTCTGGCTCTTGTTCCTCCAAATTAGCTAAATAAGATTCTGTGGTACGAAGATCATGCGAATCATCATTATTGGCGCGGATACTCATCTGATTCCTTCTCAGTTGCTCAGCGAGGGATACTTTTAGTCTTTGTATGCCAATCTACTCGCTTGTAAGAGTAAGCTCCACATCACGAGGATTATTTCCTTGCTCATCAGCAACTGTAAGAGTAATTTTTTCACCAAAATCGCTACTACGCACTGCAGCGATAAGCGCATCTGCACTGTCTATCCGCTTACCATTCATCGCGGTAATAATTTCGCCAGCCTTCAATTTTGCTTTCTCACCTGGCCCACCGCTACTTACCTCAGCAATAACTGCACCAGCAACAGGCGAATTAGGCAATACCTGAATACCAATCATTGGTTGTGTTGCCTGCCCAGTTTCAATTAATTGCGTTGCTACTCGTCGCGCAAAATTAGCAGGAATAGCAAAACCAATACCAATTGAACCTGCTTCATTGCTTGCCGTACTTGTAGAAGCAATGACCGAGTTCATCCCAATGATATTGCCATTCATATCCACCAGAGGACCACCTGAGTTACCCATATTGATGGCTGCGTCGGTTTGGATTGCGTCGATAAGCGATGATTGTCCAGTTTCAGTTCCGCCGGCACGTACTGGTCGGTTAAGCGCTGACACAATGCCTGAGGTAACCGTAGCGGATAGTCCTAGTGGCGATCCGACAGCAACCACTTCCTGCCCGACGGCAACAGAATCAGAGTCGCCAAAGCTAATTGTTGGCAAGCCAGAGGCATCTTTCATTTTGATGACTGCGACATCTGTATTTGGGTCGCCTGCAACTAATTCTGCGTCATATTCTGTGCCATCATTAAGGGAAACAGTAATTTTTGCTTGAGTATTTTTAGCAGCATCAATCACATGGTTATTGGTTAATACATAACCATCTTCAGAAATGATAGAACCTGATCCCTCACCCATTTGGTTTTGGGTAGTAACGCGGATTGATACCACCGAAGGCAATACTTTTGCTGATACAGCTTCAACGGAACCAGGTGTGGCATTCGCAGATACTTGCTTAGCGTCTTTTGTATCTGATGATTGTTTTAGATTAGCGACAACATTACTGTGGTCATCTGAGCTTTGGGTATTGTGCGCAACATAAACCCCAGTGATAGTACCAGCAGAAATAGCTGCGACAAGCGAGAGAGCCAATGCAGTGGTAAGTCCTACTGAGCGTTTTTTCTTAGGCTCAGAAGCCATTGCTGGTGTTTGAGAAAATTGCTGAGCGTGTTGGTTGTCATACCAAGATGAACGCGTTGTGTAGAAACTTGTTGTTGGATTTTGACTGGACTGAGTTGCTTGCCCCGCTTGTGGAGGTTGAAAAGAGCTTGTGGTGTGCGCACCTGGATATGTGTTAAAACTTTGTGTTTCCTCTGCACTTGTGTTTCCTTGTGCATTTGGTGATGTAGTGGATGTTGGATGAGCATTACCATTTTGGGCAGCAGTATTAGTGTCATTGGTATTGTGCCCTGAGAAAAAAGGAGAATTATTTTCGTTCATGACAATTACTATGCTCCTTTACACTGAGTTATATCTATATTTCGTCTGTCAATTTCATGTGAAAAACTGGGAGTTTGCTGAGTGTCCCAGGCATGCATACTATTAACGCTTTGCTTGACTTATTTTCTCCAATTGAGCTGCAGTCTGTGCCCCCGGCAGGATAACGCTCATCTTCGTTCCGCCGTCTTCTGATTCCATTGCACTAATTGTGCCCCCATGCCGTAGAATCGCCTGCTTCACAATTGCCAACCCCAACCCTGAGCCTGGCGTCGAACGTGCTTGAACAGAACGGAAAAAACGCTCGAATACTTTTTCTCTGTCTTCCACTGGGATGCCTGGCCCAGAATCAGATACCGTAATCTCCACGCTGTGCGCAGACACTGGTGTCATAGCAATACGAACACAACCATCCTGTGGTGACCATTTTGCAGCATTATCCATGAGGTTGAGGATTGCACGCTCTAGACCATGAGAATCACCGTCTAGATACCATTTAATGGTATTCACAGTGAACTCGATGTCTGGTCGGCGTCTGCGTACTCTATCCAATGCACGATCAATCACACGTGACATTTCCACTTCTTCCAACACTGTTGGCGGTGCATCATCACGCGCAAGATCTACGAGATCGCCAATAAGCGTAGATAATTCTTCCATCTGCGCCATCACGTCATGTTCAATTGCAGCTCTATCTTCTGCGCTCATATGCTGCGCGCTACCTGAGCGTTGCATCATCATCAACAGCTCGATATTGGTTCGCATAGAGGTCAAGGGAGTTTTGAGTTCATGGCCTGCATTTGCTACCAATTCAGCTTGCCGACGTCGTGACTGCTCTAAAGCATGCAACATATCATTAAAACTATGGGTAAGCATGGCGAGCTCGTCGTTTCCCACCACTTCGATAGGAGTTAGCTCATCTGTCTTGCGCACTCGATTAACCGCCATATGTAATCTACGCACTGGACGTAAACCAGAAGTAGCAACGATTCTACCGATGATAATCGCAAAGAAAACCCCAACTAAACCAACGATCAGTAATGAAAAACCTAATAAGGTAATGAGTTGATTTGTACTTGACATATCACGCGCAATAATGACTGTAGCACCGGTAGCATTTGTCTGTGATAACACACGTTCACCATTAACAGTGGCGACTAAATATCCTTTATCAGTTCTGTTTTTCTCAGATAACTGTGGAATATCGTCGCCAACAGCAAAGTTAGAACCAGGCATGATGATTGAAACGCGAATATCGGAATTATATTCGCGGAAAACATCTATTTTATCTTGCACATTGGCATATAGATAAGGATCAATTGTCTGCTGTAATAGTGCCTGCGCGCTTTGCTCAAGATCCTTATCCACCGAATCTTTCAGAGCTGCTGAAATAGTCCAATAGGCGACAACAGTCATACCACCAACAACCACTGCCACCATAGCAGCAGTGAGCACTGTAATACGCCAACGCAGCGAACCACGATTATCAAAGGCTTTATCTTTGACAGATAAAGCATCTCCTAGCTTCCCGCCGGGGAAAGCCACATGGTGTGCTGGGCGTCGGAGTATCACGATACAGTGTCTCTCATATCCCTCAGGACGTATCCCACACCGCGCACAGTATGAATCAAACGTGGTTCATCTTTAGCTTCTGTTTTTTTGCGCAGATAACCAATATAAACCTCGAGTGCATTCCCAGTGGCAGAAAAGTCGTATCCCCATACTTCTTCTAAAATTTTTGCCCGAGACAGCACTGTTTCCGGATTTTCAAGGAGAAGTTGCAACAATGCAAACTCAGTGCGGGTCAAATCAATGCTACGGCCTTCTCGACGAACTTCCCTAGTCGCCGTATTGAGATATAAGCCCTTAAAGTGAAATTCTTCAGCAGGTGTGTCCAAAGAATCTGCTGCTGCACGACGCAAAAGCGAGCGTACACGAGCAAGTAATTCTTCCAGAGCAAAAGGCTTAGGCAGATAATCATCTGCCCCAGCATCTAATCCTGCAACTCTATCAGCAACGCCATCACGCGCTGTGAGCATAAGAATCGGACGATCATTGCCTCTGCTGCGTAGAGTACGACATACTTCCAGCCCATCCATGCGAGGCATCATCACGTCAAGAATAACAAGACCTGGTTGCTCTTTTTCGATCACGCTGAGTGCCTCTTGCCCATCTTCGGCAAGAAAGACATCATAGCCGTTAAAAGCTAAAGAACGTCTCAGTGATTCACGCACTGCCTGTTCATCATCTACTACAACAATTTTCATGTCACCAATACTGCCTTGTTTTCCTTTATCGTTGCTTAGCAGAGTATATGAAAATAATGTGAATATATATTTCGCTTGTTTTTCCTGGGAAAATAACTACCAAATGGGTGTAGTGGAAACTGTATTCATTACCATGATACAACCGCGTTCATGAAAAAAGGCTTATAGAACCTCATAGGTTCTATAAGCCCCGTAATTAATCGTCTATCCCTGCATAGGATTAGAACTGCTCAACCTCTACAAGACCAAGGCGAGCTGCTTTAACAAGACGACGTGGAATGCGCACAGTCTGACCGTCGATAGTCACTTCTTGCAAAGCAGGGTTATCTGCTTTCCACTGTGAACGACGAGCATGAGTGTTTGCACGGGACATACGACGCTTTGGTACTGCCATGTCTGTTCCTCCTTAGTTTCTTTAAGCCTGTGTCTTCTTCTTGCGACGAGCCATGCCACCGAAACGACGCTGGAACTTCTCAACGCGACCAGCGGTATCCATAACACGCTGTGCACCAGACCAGAATGGATGAGACTCGCTTGTAACATCAACAACGATCAATGGGTACTCATTGCCGTCTTCCCACTCAACAGTACGCTTAGAGGTAGCAGTAGAACGGGTGAGGAACTGATAACCAGTACCTGCATCACGGAAGACTACTGGATGGTAGTCAGGATGAATGTCCTTTTTCATAAACTCGATTCCCTCAGGATTGACACTTTAGGTCGCTTCACCTCAATAGCAACAGCAAAATCGGTGATCGTGCCTAAGTTGGGCTCGGATATTTCTTAAAACTTAGCCATAGCCTGTACCAAAGCTGAATCAACAACTTTAAGTCAGCGCTTTTATGACAACCCCAAAGACATTACACCAAAAGGAAGAAAAATAAAAATAAGCAAGCATTGCCATTAAGAAACTATTAGAGAAAAAGACCGTCAAAGAGCACGATTAGGTTTTTTTACAAAAAACAGGTATGGTTGTCCATTGCTGTTGTCGAAAAATGTTCGTATATCGCTCCGTCAGCTGGCGTGACTGTAAATCTGCATTCAACAAGGCACTATGTGTCCATATACTTTTTGCAGGTGTATCTAGTCTAACTAGCATGAACGTGGGCGGCTAGGAGAAAGAAACCCATGTCGGCTATTTGCCAGGTAACGGGACGTCAGCCGTCTTACGGCAAGTCTGTCTCACACTCGCACCGACGTACTTCACGCCGTTGGAATCCCAACGTGCAGCGTCGGAAGTTTTACCTCCCATCTGAGGGACGTACCATCACTCTGAATGTATCCACCAAGGGTCTTAAGGTTATTGACCGCGATGGCATTGAAGCTGTTGTCGCAAAGATCCGTGCACGCGGGGAGAAGATCTAAAGATGGCACGTAATGATGTTCGTCCAATTATCAAATTGAAGTCCACTGCGGGCACCGGTTACACCTATGTGACCCGTAAGAATAAGCGTAACAACCCAGATCGCATCACTCTGAAGAAATACGATCCAGTGGTACGCAAGCACGTCGAATTCCGCGAGGAGCGATAATCTATGGCTAAAAAGTCTAAAATCGCCAAGAACGAGCAACGTAAGGAAATCGTCGCACGCTATGCGCAGCGTCGTAACGAGCTCAAGGCAATCATTAAAAACCCAAACACTTCTGACGAAGATCGCCTCGATGCTCAGTTCGAGCTGAATCGCCAGCCACGCAATGCATCACCTGTTCGCGTTCGTAACCGTGACTCCCATGATGGACGTCCTCGCGGTTATCTTCGTAAGTTCGGTGTTTCCCGTGTCCGTATGCGCGAGATGGCTCACCGTGGTGAGCTTCCTGGCGTTCGTAAATCAAGCTGGTAATTCTTAGGAGTTTTCAATGAAACGCACTAATGTCAAGAAGGCGCGGATTGAACAATCCCGTCGCCCTAAGAAGAACCCTCTCAAGGCTGCAGGAATCGACAAGGTTGATTACAAAGACATCAACACTCTTCGTCAATTCATTTCTGACCGCCACAAGATCCGTTCTCGTCGTGTTACTGGTCTGACCCCGCAGCAGCAGCGTCAGGTAGCAACCGCCGTTAAGAACGCTCGCGAGATGGCTCTCCTGCCGTTCACCAGCCGTTAATTCAACGGGGTGAACATCCCGCTGTCAGTTTTTCTATTTCTGACTGGCGATAACAGCGTACAGCGCTTATTCTGCAAAGGAATAGGCGCTGTATATTTTTGTAGATCTTCACTTACCTCGCAGAAAGCAATATCGTGTTACACCCTTCATTGCTCGAATTAGCTACACAAGCCCCCTTGTGCAATGACATACCCACCGTTCGTGGTGTTCTAGCAGAGTCACAAGAACTGATGCGTAATGCCATTGAACATGGCGAAGCCCCCCAAGAACTCACTCAGTGGTTTTCTTCACTTATCAAGGATATTTTCCGTTCACCAGCAATTCGTAATCTCAGCAATAACGGTGATAGCAAAGCAAATATCTTATTCACTGGTGCCATAAGCAGAGGCGACGCACTGCCCTCTTCTGAGATTATCTGGCTCAATGTGGCCCAAGAAACTAATGGCACACAGGCAAATAAGCAAAAGCAACTGCGTTCTTTACTCAAAGAAGCTGAGCTACAGGTTGGCTCTCTTAAAAAGACAAAAGGCGCAACGGAATTCTTATCCCAGCAACAATGGGAAAACTATATCGAGAAGAATAAAAACAATATCCAGGCTCACGAATTAGCTTATTATTGCGATGCTGGTGATTGGTTACTACAACACGCACAGCAACATATCGACCCACGTATTCTCCTCGTTGATGCTATTTCTCAGCGCCCACCAGCCTTGAGCAAAACGCTTACGGGTCTTCCTGACAAAGATACTTATATTGATATTCGCAAGGATCTACTCCACGTCATCATTGCGCTTGCACGTTGGGCAGGAATGGCCGCGCAAAGCCCACATACTGCAACACTTAATCGTATTGATGATGCAAAAGCAGCCGGAGTGCTCTCTGACCTGCAATCTGATTATCTTCGTGAAGCATGGCACGCAGGTTTGCAATTGCAAATGAACCGCTGGGCTAACAGAGTGCATAACAATGCCACTACTCCTGAGGCATTATCAGCCATTCAGCGCAGTACCTTTGGTGCTGCATCTCGCTTGGTAGCTGATGTTGCTCGGTCACTTGCTCATGAGCATAACATTGAAATCTGACTCAGGAATCGAACACAGAAATCTGAATCATTTTACAACTGTCCTTAGATAAAATAACGTGGTTATTCTGTATAACACTTTGTATAATCAGCCATACCGCGTGTATCCGTACTCAATCAAACAGAAAAGAGGTGCCAGAAACCTATGGCGGGAGCAGTAGGTCGTCCTCGAAAGAAAAGCCCTCGACGTCGTGGTAATACCGCACGTGAAGAGATATTGGATGCATCAGCAGAACTATTTACTACCCAAGGTTTCGCGAGCACTTCCACCCATCAAATCGCTGATGCTGTCGGCATTCGCCAGGCATCACTCTACTATCATTTTCCATCAAAGACTGAGATTTTCCTCACTCTGCTTAATTCCACAGTCTTGCCTTCCACAGAACTAGCTGAGTGGCTCGGAGAAGCAGAAGCAAATGCACCACTGCGATTATGGGCTCTCACAGCAGCTGAATCTAGGCTGTTGCTTTCTACTCGGTGGAACGTCGGTAGGCTCTATCAACTCCCAGTTGCTGCTTCGCCTGAGTTTGCGGACTACCATGCTTTGCGCGCACAGTTGCAGCAGATTTTCCGTGCTCTAGCAGTTGAGATCGTCGGTGATGAGGATCCGCGGGTAGATTTGCCTTTCCACATCGCCCTTTCAGTAATTGAAATGCGCAATAACGATGGCACCATCCCAGAACAGCTTTTAGAAGACTCGCTACCTGATACTTCCATCATGCTTGCCGACGCTGTTCTCAATGTTTTGGGAGCACCACTGCCAGAAAACCGTGTATCGCGCACTCTTGATCTCATTGCGCAAATGGCAGAAAAACAACAATAGCAGCATAAATATCTGTTTATTGCATGCGGCTGAGCAATATATGCGCCTGTTTAATCAATGGCGCATCAACCATTTCTCCATCAAGCTGAAATGCGCCAGGATGCTGCTTCGATTCAGCTACTACGCGTTGTGCCCATGCTACCCGTTCTGGTGACGGGGCAAATGCCTTACGCACAATAGGTACTTGACGTGGATGAATGCACGGAAATGCATTGAATCCGCTTCGTGCTGAATCGAGAGCTTCACGATAGAGTCCCTCATCATCAGAAAAGTCTTGATAAACCGCGTCAAGAGCAAATTTATCGTAAGCTGCTGCATACATAAGCGTCTGCACCCTAGCATATGTCATCGTGTCACGGTACATACCAGTGTGTGATTCATCATTTTTATACCTCGAATGCAGTCCACCAAGTTCAATGGTGAGATCATCAGCACCCCAATATAAACCAATCACACGAGGATCTGCCGCAATAGTGCCAATGTTGAGAATTGCTTGGGGCGTCTCAATAATAGGGACGATCTCTAGCCCCTCGCCTAGCGTCTCTGGAAGTGCTTCACGAATTTTTGGCACAATAATTTTTGTGTACCGCGTAGTGCGCACAAAATCGAGATCATCTTTGTGATTGTCGTCTTGAGGACCAACAATACGGATGAACGTACGCTCAGGATCTAATTGTGCGTCACGGATATTTTGATAGGCACGCGGACGATCAATATCACCAGCACCATCTTCAAGATCAAGAATCACTACGTCAGCACGCTCTGCGGCTTTGGGGATAATATCAGCACGATTAGCAGGAGCGAATAAAAAAGCTACACCAGGTACATATCTACTCATACCCTCTAACTCTAGTGAGGTCGTCGGCAGCTTCGCTTGGTTTTCTGTGAAAATAAAACACTCCCCAACGTCGAGAGTTATACTATGCGCTCTCAAATTTGGGGAGTGTCTGTTTTTCTTAGGAATTAGTGTGCAAAGTGGCGTGATCCAGTGAGATACATGGTGATACCAGCGGCATTAGCTGCCTCAATAACCTCAGCATCACGAATAGATCCACCTGGCTGCACCACTGCCGTTACTCCTGCGTCGGCAAGCACTTGGAAACCATCAGCAAATGGGAAGAAAGCATCAGAAGCGGCAACGGCTCCGTTAGCGCGTTCTGCGTCTCCTGCTAGGGAATTAGCGCGCTCCACAGCAAGTTTAGCCGCATCAACACGATTAACCTGCCCCATACCAACGCCAACAGTTGCCCCATCTTTGGCTAACAAAATGGCATTAGATTTCACCGCACGCACTGCACGCCATGCAAACTCTAGTTCGCGCAGTAGCGCCTCATCTGCAGGCTCCCCAGCTGCAAGAGTCCACTGATCTGGTGCGTCACCCGGCGCGTCGATAAGATCACGCTGCTGCACCAGGACACCACCAGAAATTTCCCGCCGTTCGACACCAATTTTTTCTGGCTGTGGTGCTTGTAGGATGCGGATATTTTTCTTCTGGGACAACACGTCAATTGCACCTTGCTCATAAGAAGGAGCAACAATAACCTCAGTAAAAATCTCTGCTACTTGCTGTGCCATCTCCACGGTGACTTCACGATTAGCAGCAATAACGCCACCAAAAGCAGAAACTGGATCACAAGCGTGCGCATTGCGATGTGCCGCAGCAATAGACTCATCCGAGATAGCGATACCACAAGGATTAGCATGCTTAATGATTGCTACACACGGTTGCTCATGGTCCCAAGCAGCACGCCAAGCAGCATCGGAATCAGTGTAATTGTTATATGACATCTCTTTACCGTGGAATTGTTTAGCGCCAGCTAAACCAGTGCCATCACTGTATAGTGCTGCACTTTGGTGAGGGTTTTCCCCATAACGCAGTTGATGAGCGCGCTTATAAGAACTACCAATCCATTCCGGATATTCTTCATTAGTTGTGTCTACCTGGCTGCTCATCCATGTTGCCACTGCAACATCATAGGATGCTGTGTGTCGATATGCCTCTACCGCAAGCATACGACGTTGCTCCAGAGTAAAACCACCATGAGTTAATGCTTCTTGCACCAGATCATAACGAGCTGGATCCACAACCACACCAACAGATGGGTGATTCTTTGCAGCCGCACGCACCATAGATGGGCCACCAATATCTATTTGCTCAACACAAGCGTCAAAATCTGCACCTGAGGCAACAGTTTCTGTAAAAGGATAAAGATTGACTACAACGAGCTCAAATGGCGATACCCCAAGTTCTTCTAGTTGGGCTAGGTGCTCGCTTTTACGAGTGTCTGCCAAAATACCAGCGTGTACTCGAGGATGTAGTGTTTTTACTCGTCCTTCGAGGCATTCAGGAAAACCAGTCAGCTCTTCTACTCGAGTTACTGCAATGCCTAGTTCCGCAATTTTGGCAGCAGTGGATCCGGTAGAAACGATTTCTACCCCTGCTTTATCCAAGGCTTGTGCTAAATCAGCCAAACCTGTTTTGTCATATACGCTCACCAAAGCGCGTTTGATTGCTCTCATGCCATCACTCATACGTGAAACGACACCTCTTCTATCTCATTCTCTGCACCCATGACCACGACTGCAGAGTTTAATACTGACACAATGAGTCTACGCTCTACTTGTTTAATTCGCTCATGGAGTGTGTGCTCGTCCTCACCAGCAACGATATTCACTGCTTCTTGCGCGATAATTTCACCCGTATCTACCCCATCATCAACAAAATGCACTGTAGAACCGGTCACTTTTACGCCATACGTCAAGGCATCTCTTACCGCATGAGCACCTGGGAACGCCGGCAAAAGAGCGGGGTGAGTATTGATAATGCGGCCACCAAACTGCGCAAGAAAGTTTGCTCCCAGGATTTTCATAAAACCTGCACAGACAACCAAGACAGGATCAAAAGCTGCTACGACAGCAGCAAGTTCACTATTCCATTCTTCCCTATCAGCCCCGTGTGCTAATGCTACGCAGGCTGTAGGGATACTAGCGTCTTTAGCCCTGGTGAGCGCGGTACAAGGAACATCACTAACAACACCAACTATGCGATATGTTCCTTGGGGTTGAGCGTCGATAAGCGCTTGCAGAAGTGTGCCAGATCCTGAGGCGAGTACCACTATCGGTATTTTGTGCTCATTCTGGGAGGTTTTTTCAGTGCTCGTCACTCTGTGTATTGTAACTTGTTGATTGGCTAAGGTCACTTTTGTGATTCTGGTGTCTGCTCTACCGGTGTTTGTTCAGGTAAAGCCTCCGCGTGCTTTTCGACGTCCTGCTCATGTTCATGGGCAGCAATCGCCTCAGCGTTCTCAGTGTTCTCAGTATTGTCAGTTTCTGCTGTTTCCTCTGTATTCTCTATTTCCTTAGCAAGATCATTTTCGGTATCTGTTGTATCTGCTCTATCTTCAGCATCTATTGCAGACGTGGCACTGTCGTCATTAGCATCATTGACATCATTGCCATCATTGTCGCCACCAGATATATCATCGTCCACATTCTGAGCTATATCTTCTGTGTCTTCTCTATCTGTTATATCTGTAGCTGCTACACCTGGTTCCACCTCCTCATCCTGAGTACCAGGCTCATCGTGTATATCAGAAACGCTGTGACGACTTCTCACAAACCGTATGGTCGCTGCGATCAAAGCAATAACGCCTATCCACAGGGTTACTAATCCTGTACTCAGCCATAAACGAGGACCAACGAATTCATAGACACCTAGTTGTCCGCTAGCAAGATAACTGAATATGAGGAAATTAAACGCACCAAAAATAATAATGAATCCAGCTTGCCTAAAGTTAGGGATATTTTTATAAATACTCATTATTGAGGCAAAGAAAGGAATAACCATGAGTGCTACTGCCCAATCCGGAATGGCAGCAGGGATAGCACTAAGGAGAGGCAGTGGTGGAAGCGGAACTAAATTAAGTCCGAATAACGACAAGGTTGCCTGCCCAAATACTACTTCGGAACCACACAACACAGCCATTGTTGCAATAAGTACATTGGGTAAATAAAGAATACTGATACCAATTGCAGCAATTTTTCCAGGTGCTGTGGGATACAATGCGAGCGTGTCACCAACCGAGGCATAATGCGCCCCAAGGCTGATCGCATACACAATTGCCGCAGCAAGACACAAACGAAGCAGCACTTTTACAGCGAGAACAAATGCATCAACAATTTCTTCAGGAAAACCGAACCGACGCATCAGAGCACGCCAAAGCCTCGTGCCCATGCCCCATGTCATAGCAATGAAATGTACAAGAACAGTACGAAGCACTGCCAGCAATACTGGTGGACTACTCAGATCATAGACCGCAGCGGCGTCGAAAAGCATGGCACACGCAGTTAAAGTTATCAGTAACGGAATACCGAAAACACATAGAGTGAGCACACCAAGATCTGCGATACTTACTCGGTCTTTCACAATGCGATGCACCGCACGCGAGACTGCCCACATCAGCGCCAAAGTCGGCAACAAAGGCAGATATTCAATCATTTGTCCACGGCCAACAACCGGTCCAGCATTGACTACCAACCAAAATTGAGCGACTGTACTAGGGAAAGCACTCATCGAAGTCGAAGTAGCCAACAGAGCAATTGTGGTAAAGATAATTGCCCCAAGAACAACGCTGAGGCTGGGCACCATAATAATCGGAAAGAAACCACGCACTCGTGATAAGAATGTGGGATCAACCTGAACCTGTTTCGGCTGAGTATTGCGAAAATCAAAAGAACGAACCCTACCACTTGGACGGGTGGAGGAAATCTTCTGCGCTTTCTTATTACCGCGACCGCCAAGACTACTAACAGTTGGTTTACTTTCGCTACGCGGACGACGCACCGGCTCAGAGTATTGTCGTGCAGAAGATTTCTTGCTCATGCCTTCAACTGTGCCACGCATTCAGAGATGACGGTCGATTACACGACGGCAACCATGGGGGAGAAACTTAAGAAAACTTACCTCCACACACTTTTAGCAACTTTAGATAACAATTATTAACAAAAGTTAAAATACACTACACTTGATGGGGGTTTGATGTGGAAAATTTTTTCTAAGCATTGTCCAAGCTCATTGATGTTTTTAACAAAAAGATAAAAAGAAATTTGTTTTTTCAACAAGAAGAGCTTGCCCAATAAGTTAGAAAGCGCTATCGTTACATCTCGAACGATAACAAGTTGGTTACAATATGATTAACCTTCGTAATCTCTTGCTGAATCGGGCTTTGAGACTCAGCATTTCGGCTTATACGAAGCAATAAATCACATTGCCATATGCTACTAGAAGGAAAGTGAAGTTTTATGCAGTCTGCACAACGGACTACTGGCGGAAAACACCGCAAACAAAACACCTCTAGCCTCAAAAATCGTATTTCCCTTATGACTTTGGTAGCCAGTGCTCTTTCTATTTCTGGTGCTACTGGCGCGGCGATTGCACAATCTCACACTAAAACTACAGACAAAGATGCGAAAATCGCTCTTGCTGCTCACGAAGGAGAGGTTGTTGCTGAGGAAGAAACTTCACCACAGATCCTCTCTATTGCCGAGTTTAAGCCAAACACCAACTTAAGCAACCAGCTCACCAAAGCAGTACAGTACAGTGAAGAACGAGCTGTAATTGATGAACTAATCCGCATTCCGAAAGTCACCATCGCTAAACCTGCTGATGGTATCCTCACTACCCTCTTTGAGTTCCGTTGGGGTGCTTTCCACACTGGCATTGATATTGCTAATGCCTCCGGCACACCTATCTACGCAGTCATGGATGGTACTGTTATTGATTCCGGTCCAGCTTCTGGTTATGGTCAGTGGATTCGTATTCGCCACGATGATGGTTCCATCTCTGTATATGGCCATATGGAAACTCTCGACGTCGCCGTGGGCGAGCGCGTAGTTGCTGGACAGCAAATCGCTGGCATGGGCAGCCTTGGATTCTCTACTGGACCACATTTGCACTTTGAGATCCACCCTGATGGATCCACCCCAGCAGATCCTATTGCATGGTTAGAGGAACACGGCGTTTCTTTCTAAACCTTTTCATACAAAAAGGAGCAGTACAGTTGTACTGCTCCTTTTGCGTTATCACACGCATTTCTTCAATGTATGGACTCAGAGTTTTTCCATTGGCACATTACCAATGAGCATGAGACGCACCACTCCTGAGGAACCAAAATCAATTGTTGCTGACATGTACTGCCCCATACCATCAACGGCAGTCACCGTGCCCAACCCGTATTTCTCATGATTAACGCGATCTCCCACCACCACGTGCAACTGGCTTGTTTTAGTAGTGCGCGCAGTATTCGGTCTATGCGATCTCATATTTCCATACGACCCATACGTATTCTGCGTTCGTGGCGTGTTTGGTTGACCATATGACTCATACCAACCACTACGCATTCCGTCTGGTTCTGTTCTGCGCCACTCTAAAAGATCACCAGGTATCTCATCAAGGAAACGAGATTGCGGATTCATTTGAGCATTTCCCCAAGAACTACGCATAATCGCACGAGACAGATATAACTTCCGACGCGCACGTGTTATACCTACATAAGCTAAACGACGCTCCTCTGCCAGTTCTTTTGGATCCCCTAAGGCACGCATATGCGGGAATTGTCCGTCTTCCCAACCTATTAAAAAGACAATCGGAAACTCCAGACCTTTAGCTGTGTGCAGAGTCATTAGTGTCACAACATCTTGTTGCTCATCAGGAAGTTGATCGCTATCAGCAACCAATGACACTTTCTCTAGAAATGCCTGCAAACTGCCAGGAACAGCCTGAGCCTCAGATATATCTGCAATACTTTCCTGCTCAACATATGCCAATTGATTAGCAGCTTCTGCACAAAACTCCCTTGCAACAGACACAAGTTCGTTGAGATTATCTAGACGAGCTGCATCTTGTGGATCATTCGATTGCTCTAGTTCGCTCTTATAGCCGGTACTGTCGAGAATATCGGAAACCATAGCAGCGATATCAGGAAGCTGTGTAAGTTCATGTAGATTCTCTGTAGCTCGTTGCTGTATCCCAGTGAGTAATTCCACAAAACCACTTATTGCCCGAATCGCACGAGTACCTAGCAATGAGACTTTATCAGCGCAGGCATCCAGCAGAGCCTGATAGAGACTGATGCGATTATTCTGCGCATGAAGGCTCAGTAAAGCAAGGGCTTTATCACCGATGCCGCGTCGTGGAGTATTGATAATTCTGCGCAGTGATACTTCATCTTCGGGATTATCAATGAGGCGCAGATAGGCAACTATATCCCGAATTTCTTTACGCTCATAAAAGCGAGTCCCACCAACAACCTTATAAGGAATACCAGAACGAATAAATATCTCTTCAATTGCACGTGAAGAATTATTCGTACGATACATGATCGCTATGTCATTATAATTTGTGCCGTGATCAGACAAGTGATCTATTTCAGTGGCTATGAAACGTGCCTCATCATGTTCATTATCGGCAACATAGCCAATGATCTTCTCACCAGATCCTGCCTCAGTCCAAAGATTTTTCTTTCTACGCTGACTATTTCTCGCAATCACTGCATTTGCAGCGCTAAGGATATTTTGGGTGGAACGATAATTCTGTTCCAACACAATAGTCTGAGCACTAGGGAAATCCCGCTCGAATTCTTCGATATTACGGATCGTAGCGCCACGAAAGGCATAAATAGACTGATCAGAATCACCAACAACACACAGATGGCTTGCCTGTTCCCCTTCCCCTACCAAGGTACGCAATAGGACATACTGAGCATGATTTGTATCTTGATATTCGTCTACTAAAACATGGCGGAAACGACGTCGGTAGTATGCAGCCACATCTGGATTATTCTGCAGAATTGACACAGTTATGGCAATGAGATCATCAAAATCTACAGCATTAGCATCAGCTAAACGACGTTGATACTGCTCATATACTTGCACCACCATGGCTTCATAAGAACCCGCACCCGTCGTTACTTCTGCCTGTGCTTGAGCAACGCTGATGAGATCATTTTTATACTTGGATATTCCCGCTGCAAGCATTCGAGGCGGATACTTTTTGACATCTATGTCAAGATCTTTGGCAATCATTCCCAGCAGACGCTTGGAATCATCAGAATCATAGATAGTAAAATTACTGTTTAGCTGTGGAATCAGTCCTGCTTGCTCCCTAAGAATACGCACACACGTTGAATGGAAGGTAGCCACCCACATACGTTGAGCGATCGGTCCAACAAGTGACTCTACGCGTTCCTTCATCTCCGCAGCAGCCTTATTAGTGAAGGTAATAGCAAGAATCTGACCTGGATGTGCCACTCCTGTATGCATTAAATAGGCAATCCGCCTCGTAAGCACAGCTGTTTTCCCGGAACCAGCACCTGCGACGATAAGCAAAGCTCCACCGTGATATGTCACCGCTTGCTTCTGCTGTTCATTGAGCCCGTCGAGAAGCTCCTCAGCAGAACTTGCTAAGCCCTGATGTGTATGGTCAGTAGTTCTTGCCTGAAAAGGATTATTGTTTACGTATTCATTCATCGTTTCTAACCTACAACGTCTTAGCGACATAGGGGGTTCTTCACCCTACCCCTACCGAATTTTTCGCCTTTTCTTCAAGAAAGTACAGTGCAAAAACCTTGCACGGCTTTAACAATTCCTCTTGCACATGGCACAATAATGAGTATGTCTACTGCTGATAGTTCATCTGAAAAACTCATGCCTACAGGCGTTGATGATGCACTTTCCGATGCGGAAATACAAAAATATCGCTTAGAGATCGATCGCCTCGACCGAGAAATCCTCAGCGCAGTAAAACGACGCGCAGAAATATCACAATTGATTGGCAAAACACGCCTAGGTTCTGGTGGCACAAAACTCGTCCACACTCGCGAAGTAGCAATCATCAACCAATTCCGAGCAGAAATCGGTGAAGAAGGACCAGCTTTAGCACAGTTACTACTGCGCATGGGACGTGGCAAACTCGGCTAATTAACGCTAGCTTGGAAGAAGATAATACAAACCTTTGCTCAACCCCCTCAAGGAGCATCACATGAGCACTGACATCACTTCTCTACCCCAGTGGCACAGACTCACCGATCATTACACTGACATAAAAAATACAACTCTATCTGCGCTTTTCGACGCTGATGCTCAGCGTACACAAAACTTTAGCTATGAAGCAGCCGGTCTTTATATTGATCTGTCTAAAAATCTCATCAACGAGACGACTATTGCATTACTCATTGAGTTAGCCGAGGCAAGAGGATTATCTCAAAAAATCGCTGATATGTTTGCTGGAAAACATATCAACAATACTGAAGATCGCGCAGTGCTCCATACCGCCTTGCGCCTGCCCAAAGATGCTGAGTTGGTCGTCGATAAGCAAAACGTTGTCGCTGATGTGCACGAAGTGCTAGAGAAAATGCGTAACTTTGCCACTGCGCTTAGAACTGGCACTTGGCGCGGTTTCACAGGTCAGCGCATTGATACAGTAGTCAACATTGGCATCGGAGGTTCCGACCTGGGGCCTGCCATGGCCACGCGAGCACTACGCAGTTATGCCACGGCAGGCATTAAGGCACATTTTGTCTCCAACGTCGACCCTGCAGACATCAGTGCAGTGCTTGAGCAATGTAATCCTGAATCTACTGTGTTTATTGTTTCTTCTAAAACCTTTACAACTCAAGAAACACTGGCAAATGCTCATGCTGCTAAGCGTTGGCTGATCAAGAAACTAGGAGATGAGGCGGCTGTAGCAAAGCATTTTGTTGCTGTGTCTACCAACACCGAAAAAGTAGCAGATTTCGGTATTGATACTGCTAATATGTTTGGTTTTTGGAACTGGGTCGGTGGACGCTATTCCATGGATTCCGCTATTGGTTTATCCCTCATGGCAGTCATTGGTCCACAAGATTTTATGCGCCTGCTCGATGGTTTTCATGACATGGATGAGCATTTCGCTCACACAGAACTTGCGCATAATGTTCCTGTACTTATGGGACTATTGGGAGTCTGGTACAACAACTTCTATGGTGCGCAAAGCCACGCAGTGCTCCCCTACAGCCAAGACCTTGGTCGATTCCCTGCCTATTTGCAGCAACTAACTATGGAGTCCAACGGTAAGTCTGTGCATCGTGATGGAACGACAGTAACGCTACAAACAGGAGAGATATTCTGGGGTGAGCCTGGCACAAATGGTCAGCATGCTTTTTTCCAGCTCCTACACCAAGGGACAAAACTTATTCCAGCAGACTTCATCGGTTTCGCCCGCCCACAACAAGACATCCCCACAGCAACAGGCGATGGCAGTATGCATGATTTGCTGATGAGCAATTTTTTTGCACAAACAAAGGTACTTGCCTTTGGTAAGACCGCAGCAGCAATTACTGCTGATGGCGTAGATCCCGCATTAGTACCGCACAAGGTCATGCCAGGTAACCGCCCTACCACTACCATTTTGGCACCAGAACTGAATCCTTATGCTCTGGGGACATTAATTGCTCTATATGAGCATATTGTGTTCGTCGAGGGCGCAATATGGGATATCAATTCCTTTGACCAATGGGGGGTCGAACTCGGAAAACAACAAGCCAATGATTTAGCAGCTGCTGTGAGCGGAAAAGAAAAAGCACAATCTGGCGATAGTTCTACTGATGCGCTTATTGGATGGTATCGAAAACATCGTGATGAGCAGACCAACTAAGCACAAGCTAGGTACATGATAGAACGAGCCCCTATAGGAGAACCCCAAACACCGGGGTTAACTATAGGGGCGCTTTGTGAGCGATACGTGATGTTGAAGCACTTTTAGGCACTTCAACTAATGGATGTTATGGGCGCACCGGACGGTCTGTAGTGAGCTTTGCGTTGATAAAGCGTGTAAGCCAAGCAGGAGAAAAATGAGAGAAGGCATACATCACTTTTGTTTGCAGACCTACTGGCTGATGTACCTTAGCGATCTTACCGCGTTCGCTTTGTACCATGTCAGCGACAGCTTGTGCAATATCATCTGGTCCTAGACGCACACCCATCTTTTTAGTACCACTGGTAGATACTCCATCGAGCATTCCTGTGTTTACGTAGAGGGGCCACAGTGATGATACTGTGATGCCGTCCTGTTCCCACTCAAGATTAAGCGCTTCAGTAATACCGCGTACCGCAAATTTTGTTGCAGAATAAACTGCCATATCAGGGGTACCATAGATAGCTGATGCAGATGCAAGGTTTACCAGCTTGGCATCATGTGCTGCTTTAAGATACGGATATGCTGCACGTGAACCGTTGAGCACTCCTTTGACATTGACATTCACTAAGAACTCATCACGCTCGTAGGAACCTTCTTCCATAAAAGGTCCCGCATAAAGGACACCAGCGTTATTAACAACGACTTTAATTTCGCCACCGGTATGACCAGCAAAGTCTTTGAGTGCTTCTTCCCATGACTGTGGATCAGTCACGTCCAAATGCCCTGAATAGATTTTTCCTGAGCCAAGATCTTCGGTTTCGATCCACCCAAAATCATCAACTATGTCATATACGCCTACTGTCCAACCACGTCGAGCCAACTCTAGTGCTGTTGAACGTCCAATTCCGCGGGCAGCGCCCGAAATAAATACTGTTGAAGCCATATACCTATATTAGAACTTCTACTTAGTCTTCAGAAAGCATTTTCTCATCTTTTTCTTGCATAGCCCCTATCAAGGGGTTAAAAATCTTATGGAACCACCACAAACCACATAGCTATCAGGTGCAAAATAGCTGCTACAACTGTAGCGGTATGAAAATGCTCATGAAAACCATAATGACGCGCTTGCCTACCTGGCCAACGAAAACCATACATCACCGCCCCAAGCGAATAGACAATTCCACCAGCGAGAATCAGCCAGACCACCGCTGCACCGGCATTGACCCATAGCTGGGACATCAACGGCACAATCAACCATCCCAAAACCAAGTACACCACTACATCTAACCAGCGTGGGTGATTGATCCATACAAGGTTGAGCACAACACCTAGCACCGCTCCAACCCATACAGTACCGAGCAACCATATTGTTTGTTGCCGCGACAAAATTATAAGACTCAATGGCGTGTAGGTAGCAGCAATAAACACAGCGATCATGGCATGATCTGCCCTACGCCACCATTGCACGGTTTTCTTATGACGCCACGGTCCTAGGTGATAGGCAGCAGAAACACCAAATAGCGCACATAGTCCCACCGCATATACGCATACTCCCATAGCTTGCCACCACGGCAGCGTCATCCAGGCATAGGTAGAAAGAACGGTACCAGACACAAGACTTAGTACCGCACCGATAAAGTGCACTTTGCCACGCCCGCTTGGTCTTGGACCACGATTCCACACATAGCGGGTTCGCGCAATGAGGTCTTCGTGTTGCTGTTGGGTCATAGCAATCCAGCTTAGTCCAGGAAGATAATACAGAAAAGATAGACAGATCTGTCTATACAAAATATACCAGTCTGTTAATTTGCTCACATTATTCGTCGGATAGCCCCTCACGCGGCATAAAATCACCACTTATGCGTTGAACCATGACGAGCATGAATATGATTCATCAAGCATATGGAAGAACAAGCAAACTAGAAAAGGAAATACATGACTACACCCCACCCCACCCGTAAACGCACCACATGGATAAGCAACTTCGGTGTTCAAGTCATTATCGGCCTGATTGTCGGTCTTGTACTCGGCTTTCTTGCCCGAAAGAATAATGAAAATAATGACTGGCTCACCAATGCACTCGAAGCAATCGGCGACACTTATGTGCAGCTACTTAAATTACTCATTCCGCTCCTTGTCTTCACCGCCGTTGTCACTTCCATCGCTAATTTGCGTAAAGTAACCAATGCAGCACGACTAGCAGTTTCGACGCTCATGTGGTTTGCCATTACGGCATTCTTCTCTGTAGTGACTGGCATTATCGTCGCCCTGCTCATAAAACCAGGAGAAAATACCACAATCGACCCGAGTAATGCCGCCGATCCTTCCAAGGTAGGAAGTTGGTTCGGATTTTTAGAATCCATAGTGCCAGTAAACTTTCTCGGGTTAAGCGCTAGCGCTACCGATTCTGGGGCAATCAACATAAATTTCAATGTGCTACAAATCCTCATTCTTTCTTTAGCAATTGGCATTGCCGCAATCCAAAGCGGTAAGGCAGCCGAGCCTTTCTTTGCTTTTAACGAATCTTTGCTAGCCATCATTCAGAAAGTTTTATGGTGGATCATCCGTCTCGCCCCCGTTGGCACAGCTGCACTCATTGCTCACGCAATCGCTAGCTATGGTTGGGAAGCACTTGGTTCACTAGGTAAATTTGTTATCGCTGTTTATCTTGGTTTAGCGCTGGTACTCGGCATTATTTACCCAGCTGTACTACGTTTTGCACGTATCCCGGTCATTGGATTCTATCGACGCATCGCTCCGGTCACGTCGCTTGGCTTTGTTACTCGATCTTCCATGGGCGTAATGCCAGTAACACAGCGAGTATCTGAACAAGCTCTTGGTGTTCCTCGCGAATATGCGTCTTTCGCCATTCCACTAGGTGCAACAACAAAAATGGATGGTTGTGCTGCTGTTTACCCTGCTGTTGCCGCTATTTTCGTTTCACAATTCTATGGTGTATCACTCGACTTCACAGATTATTTGTTGATTATCTTCGTCTCAGTAATTGGTTCCGCTGCCACAGCAGGCACCACTGGTGCCACTGTTATGCTTACTTTGACACTTTCTACACTTGGTTTGCCATTAGCAGGTGTAGGCTTATTACTTGCCATTGAACCTATCATCGATATGGGACGTACCGCAGTCAACGTCACCGGTCAGGCTTTAGTAGCAGCTGTAGTGTCTAAACGCGCAGGTATTCTCAACGAACAAGTATGGAACCATGATTAATTTTTCAGAACCAGCTGATGTAGTAGCGCCACAGCTTTTAGGCTGCGTACTACATCATGCCGGTGTTTCTATTCGATTAACTGAAATAGAAGCCTATCTGGGAACTGAGGATGCTGCCTCACATACGTACCGCGGACCAACACCACGTAATCGTGCAATGTTTTCTGCTGGTGGCTGCATGTACGTCTACGTCTCTTATGGTATCCACCGAGCAGGAAATATTGTCTGCGCACCTCAAGGAGTAGGACAAGGCTGTCTCCTACGTGCAGGTGAAATAGTCGAAGGGGTTGAACTGGCACGTCAACGCCGTGGCAACTCTATCCCCTTTGCACGTCTGGCACAAGGGCCAGGAAATCTCGGCTCAGCTCTAGGACTTGATCTTATTCATAATGGCGCATCCATACATGGTCCGGATTTTATTTTGACGCCCAGAACCCAACAACCACACTGGGTTCGTGGACCTCGAATCGGCATTTCTAAAAATACTGAAGCCCCTTTGCGCTTTTGGATACCAGGAGACAAAACCGTTAGCTCACCGCGCAGCGCACCAGCTCACATCTAGCCGCATGGAGTTAAGTATTCTGCTTGATTACTCAGAACACGAGCATAAGAACCAGGATAATTCTGCTGAGCAGAGCATACGGCACTCTTGTCAGAACCGTAATCATAGTAAATGGGAATGATATACCCACCATCATATCCAGCATCGCTAAGAGAACGCCCCTGCGAATCATCTTTCCAAGCTCGCAATGAAGGACACGCTCCTGGTTTTGTTGTTTTCGCCCCAGGATATGCACTCAAACGCTCTTGAACAGTTTGAGCTTCATATGGCGTCGATTCGGCGAAAACAACATTATCGACGATAAGAATATAGTGACCATCACATTGTGGTTGTTCATACGCAGCCAAACTACTCACCCCAGCAGAATTAGATCCTGCAGAAGGGGCTGCATTGTTTATCACATCACCTGCATCGCACGTCACAACATCTGCTAATAATTCTCCCGGAATACCCATGCTGATCAGCTGCTGCTTATCCCAACATGACCTTGCCAAGCCCATACCACTTGTTGTTCCGGCAGAACGAACATACTCCCATTCGGTTCCCGTCCAATGCTGTAACCCCCGACCAGAATCAGAGGCATAAAGACCAGTCTTCGCCCATTGTCCATCACAAAATGACACAACCGTATCACCAGATTCACCATGTGATATTGAATCACCATGCTGAAAAATAAGATTGCCGCCATCTTCTACTTTGTTCAGCGCATTGCAATCGCCATAACCTACTGCTGGTTCTACTGCTACTACATCAAGCTCTTCTTTTGCGTTCGACGTCGGCTGTGCACTTTCCTGTGCAGAAGTAGCATATGTAGAACTAACAGATGTAACAGAACTTTTCTCTACTGATTTTTCACTCGTACCATTGCTCACCGTAAACTGCGCAGCAGAATCAGCGGTGTGATTAGTCGACCTACCACTTAAAAAGAACCAGCCGATAGCGATAAGAGCAAGGAGAACAATAAACACAACAACCAGAACAATAAATTTTTTTCCTTTGCCAGAATTGCCGGGTCTAGCATTATTGTGCGGTACTGACTGCGGGGTATCCCAAATGCTATTGTTCATCTGCTCTCTACCTTTTCCTGCTTTCTTTCCTGTGTTCCTGGAAAAAAAAATTTCACTACGACTGTTATGTCGTCGATAAGCGTTATTTATTACACACAACGTGACCCAAGTCTGATTATGCGCCCACAAAATAATCCCGAAGACAACAACTTAAACTTGTCTCCGGGATATGCAAGAACCACCCGACGTTCTTTGGCTAATAAATGCTTAAGGCTCTATCTCAAGCACAACCATGCGGTGATCGCTACTGGTCTTAGGATCCATCAGCTCACCCAAAGGCTGGTCGCTCTTTGGCCACACAACGTGTGAACCCTTCACGTTCAGACCGCGAGAAGGTAATACATAATCAACACGCAAATTACCCGGCGTTGGGTCAGAAAAATCGGCAGTGTCATTTTCTGCAGGGTTACTGTGCGTATCGTTGCCTGGTTGCCTTGCCGCCTCCACTGCACCTTCCGAAGTTGGTTTCGGATCTACCACACGCTCCTGCTCCAGCAATTGCTTCACGCCTGTGAAACCTGCGCCACCATCACGCGGGTCAGAGTTTTGGTCGCCGAAGACAATGAATTCCGCATCTGGTGCTAAACCACCGCGTTGCCCCTGGTCATCAATGATCCATTCTGCCTCTTTGCCGCCATGAATGTAATCGGCAGTGAGGCGAATTTCATCGGAATTGCGGCGCCCATTGCGTTTCTCGGGTCCATCGAAAGACGGCGGTGTGGGGTGGGAAATAAGAAGGTGAATCTCTTTGTTTCCAATTTCTACTGGCAAATCCCAGTGTGACTTACTGGATAAACGCAGCTTGTCAGCATTGGCACCATAATAATCTGCGGGCATGAGATTATTTGGCATGTCTTTCCATAGAAGTTTCTGGAAACTTCTTAGAGCATCCGTTTTGAGTGGGTATTTCGAGAGTACGGCTATTCCGTATTGGCCAGGAAACTCACCATATCCCCATGCGTCGTTTGCCTCATGTAAAACGTCGTTATTGTCTAGATCAAGCCCTGAATCCACACCGGTATTCACTTCGGCGCTGAATGAGTACTTGTAGGCGTTATCTAGATAATTCTCCTGGAACAATTTCAGTGCTTTACCCTCCGGGTCATAGTCAAATTCGTTAATGACAAGCACATCTGGGTTCTCGCTCTTGATGATTGTGGCAATAACGCCTGCCTGCTCATTATTAGGTGTGGAGAGATCTTCAATAAGCTTGCCCTCCGCCTTGCGATTTAGGCTGGCATTATAGGTTGCAAACTTGATGGATTCCTTTTCCTGTTTTTCTTTCTGTCCTTCGTTTTCTTCTTCGTTTTTATCATGTGCCACTGTGCTTGCCGACGCCTGTGCTGATTCTTTGTTGCCTTGTTTCTCTGTACTGTTCTCATCGGTGGAACATGCGACGAGAGCACAGGTTAATGCTGCTGTGCTGAGGAGGGAGATGATTGTTCTTTTGTTCATGTTTTCATGCTAATGCGCGCAGGTGAACATGAAGGGAACGCTGTATAAACACGGGATATAAACTCTGTTGCTTGAAATTCCGTGCGTGATGGTGTTCTTGAAAGAATATGCCGGTGCGCTGCTGGGACTCGAACCCAGCCACCTACCAACTAGGCAGCGCCAGTAGAGGAAACTGATTGTTCCTCACTACGAGTGATATAGCCAAACTCTTCCAACTGGAACCGAAGAAACAAACCAGGCTCATTATCCTCTAGCCACTTATCAACAGCAGCTTGACGCTCTTCACGGGACTTACCTTCAACGCCAAGACGTTCCATAAGAACAGGAACATTCGTGGGAGGCTTATCATCACGAGCAAAAGACATATCATCCCACAACCGCTCAAGAAACACCTCATGCGCCGTTGGCATAAGACACCTCCACATTTATCATCGGCAATTCGCCAGGCTCAACAGAAACAACTTTTATAGTAGCACCAGGCGGAATCAGAAATTCTTGCTGCATAACTAATTTTTCTTCGTCGCTACCATTCGTCGGCATCCAGATACCGGGTGTACCTTTCTTCGCCTCCACACGCAGCAACGCACCCGCCTTGCCGTACGTGGTGAACTCATTTGTAGCAACTTCACGAGAAGAAGTGATAGGAGTAAAACGCTCCTGCTTCTTCTTCCAGCCAGGAAGAGTATCTAAGTCGTCAGTACCAAAAGTATTGTGCCAGTTACGCACACCACGCCACATCAACACATCCGACTGCAACGGAGTCTGCCTAGCAGCACGATCCAAATCACGAGCAACACCAACCGCCTCTGCATTATATTCTCTTCCCTCAACAAACGCCTGCACCTTCTCATAAAAACGATCCCTCCCCTGCCACCGCTCCAAAGCCGCACGAGTCGAATCATCCACCAAACGATACACACGCTGATTCAACGGATTATCCGAACCAGTAAACTCACGCCGAGTATTCAACGCCAACCCAAAATCACGCAACGTCCGACTACCAGAGGCACGCCACACATCTCCCAACTCACGATTAATCCGCGGCAACTGCTCATCATCAGTCACCTCAATCCCCAAACACCGACAATTATCGTGATACCCACCCAACTGACCAAACACCGTCTCAGAAGAATACACACCACCACGAGACGCCAACATCAAACAAAAATCACACGCCCCAGGCTCAGGAACACGCGCATACCGCGTACCAGCACGCGCCACCCCCAACTCAACCGTGCGACGAGCAGGAGCAACCACCAAACGATTCACCACACCCTGCAACTTCCGCAACGCCACAGCCACCTGCGCCCCATCACCGGTATCATCAACACGCATCCCCCACCTATACGACGCCACCGCCTGCTCATACCCCACAGGATCAGCAACCTCAGGATATGCCAAGTTAGATAACTCATCGTCAAGAGAACGCTGCAAAAACAAATAATCCGCTGCGGCATACGCAGCCTGCTCACCATAAGCAGCAACAATGGCAGCAAAAGGCTCCTCGAGAATACGTTTCCGCTCTAGAAAACCCGTCCCCTCAGTCGCTTTCCACCACGCCAACAAATCACGCTGTGCCAACAGCTCTATCCCATTAAGCGTCATGGACACACGCTAGCTGATACTTTTATTTGGTCCTGACCATAATTCTTCCGTACGCACAAAAATGTGGATACCTTACATCTGTGCGTAAGATATCCACATTTTCTTGTGGGCGAAGGGGGACTTGAACCCCCACGTCCTTAAAGGACACTGGCACCTGAAGCCAGCGCGTCTGCCATTCCGCCACTCGCCCTTTAGTTCATCTTCCTATTTTCATTAGAAAGTTTAGAAAGATTAAGTTCATGGAAAACTCTATACTTCTGGTTTTCATCTGACAAATGAGCAGCTTATTGAGGCTATAGTGTTCTTCTAGAATAAGATAAACGTCGAAAGTGAGGAAAAAGCCTTACAAATCCCTGCGTTTCTTGTAAAGAAGCTCATAACCTCTTAAAGTCTTTAACAAGAAAATAGCGTCCTTTCAAGAATAGGTAGCATTATGAGCAATCCTTTTATCGACCCAGTACAACAAAACCAAAATCAGCATAACTTTAACTCTGTCCCCCAGCCTTACCAGAGTTATCCGCCTCAAATCATGCAACAAGCTCACTTTGCTCAAGCACCAATACAATCAAATAAGAGTGTCCTCATTGCTGCTGTTCTTGCTTTCTTCTTGGGTGGTCTTGGGCTACACAATTTTTACTTAGGGTACACCAAGCAAGGTCTGACCATGCTTATCCTACTCCTCATAGGATCAGTGCTCACTCCAATTCTCATCGGTGTCCCTATTGTTGTCGCAGTCGAAATCTGGGCTTTCGTCGAGTTCATTATGATTCTTACTCGATCAGGTCGATTCCAGACAGATGCTCATGGTTTCCTGCTCTAAACATTCATCATCTGAATTTTTCTTACAACCTATCTCAGTTCACATAAAGCTCCGCAGAGCACTTGTGGACTGAGATTTTTGTGCATATGGGGAGCATAGGGCAAAAGGCAAGAGAAAAAAGCTACAAAGACTTATGATGGTTCCAGCTAATCTCTTTGCCAAAGAAAGAATATGGAGCGTATGAAAAACCCAAGAGTTGTTGCTTTTATTGCTATTATTCTCAGCGCCTTAAACTTGCGCACGATGATCGTAGCTTTGCCACCACTTATGCCGCATATTAGCCAAGAACTCGGGTTCAATACGACGACTATTGGTGTCCTCGGTACCTTGCCTACCATTATGTTCGCAGTTTCTGCATTTGCAGTGCCGCATATTATGAGATTCCTCAATATCCCTCAGGCACTATGCGTGGCCATGCTCATTACTGGACTTGGGCAATTTTTTAGAGTTATCGGCCCCAACCCAGTATTTCTATTTTTAGGTACGGGCTGTGCTCTTTTCGCCATTGGTATGGGAAACACTATTTTGCCTTTGGCATCACGTGAGTTTTTCCCAGAAAAAGTTCCCACGATCAACACAACATATCTCTTTACTATGCAAATCACTATGGGATTGGCACCAGTTGTGGTGGGCTTGGAGTCTATGCCTGGTTGGCAACTCACCCTAGGAATGTGGGGCATTTTAGGTATTGCTGCAGCAGCTGCGTGGTTACCACTAGCTCGTATTCGACGACCTCACACTCCACAGCATGAACAGCACAGTAAGAATGATACTGGAAAGAAAAAGGCAAATATCCCGGTATGGAAGACAAAAGTTGGCTGGGGACTAGCATTCATGCTTGGCTGCACTTCTTTTGTTACCTACACCTTAATTGCCTTTATCCCGCAAATATATGTGGAAGCAGGAATGTCCAAGCAGTTTGCTGCCACTATGCTAGGCATTTGGTCTTTTACTGGCATAATCCTTAATGCAAGTGGACCTTGGTTGGTCGGAAGATTCAATAGTGTGTTCATTTTTGTGGTGATTTCTGGAGCTTGTTCCATCGTCGGCACGCTAGGGCTGGTGTTTGCCACTAATTCTGCACCAGTATTATGGGTTATTATTTCTGGTCTTGGTCCGCTTTCTTTCCCAATGTCACTCACTCTTATTGATTCACGTGCACGCACTATGCAGGGCGCGACGTCCTTATCTTCTTTCATGCAGGGTATCGGGTACACAATTGCATCTCTTGGCCCGTTTTGCGCCGGTCTTTTGCATGATATTTTCCACGATTTCCATGCAGCAAGCATTTTGACTGCAAGTTTCACCGTTATGATGATCGTCGGTGGCTATTTTGCTACGCGCCAAGTATTTGTGGAGGATCAACTTGCCCGTCGCTTGTCGACGTCGCCGCAAAGTGCATAAGGCAACTGCGTAATCTTCTCATAAGCCTATGTTCTGGTGTCAAAGGCAGTAGAATCATACGGTATGAGTGCACAATTCGATGACGCAACGTTGAGCAAGCGCCTTGCCCTAGGTACAGGGGAAGTTCTCAAAGGAATAAGAAATGTCGGTGTCTTGCGTGGGCGAGCTTTGGGCGAAGCAGGTGATGATCTCGCACAGAATTGGATTGCTCGTGCGCTGAAGCAGCATCGCCCGCAGGATGGTTTTCTTTCTGAGGAAGCTGCTGATAATCCTGAGCGTCTGCACAAGAACCGAGTATGGATTGTGGACCCGCTTGATGGGACTAAGGAATTTGCCACTGGCAGGCAGGATTGGGCAGTGCATATTGCGCTGGTAGAAGATGGGGTTCCTTCTCATGCGGCCGTTGGGTTACCTGATTTGGGCGTGGTGTTCCACACATCTGATGCACGTGCTGTGACCGGTCCTTATGCGCAAAAAATTGTGCTTTCGCATAATCGTCCTCCAGCGGTAGCAGTGCATATTGCCGATAAGCTTGGATTCAGCACTGATTCTTTAGGTTCCGCAGGTGCTAAAGCAATGCATGTCCTGCTTGGCGACTATGATGCTTATATTCATGCTGGTGGACAGTATGAATGGGATTCTGCTGCTCCTGTTGCAGTATGCCAAGCAGCCGGGTTGCATTGTTCACGCCTTGATGGTTCCCCATTACGCTACAACAACAAAGACACTTATCTTCCTGATCTGCTTATTTGTCGTATGGAACTTGCCGACGAAATCCTCCGCCTTGCTGCGCAATTTCATGCTGAGCACGGCTCATATTCTTAGGGATATATCTTCTATCAGCTTTTGCGTTAAAGTAGTGTCCATGACTGCCAACAATACAGCGACAATTGTGACCCCTTATGAGGATCTACTCCAATCGATTCTTGACAATGGAGTGCATAAGGATGACCGCACTGGAACTGGCACAACCAGTCTTTTTGGTGCACAGTTAAGGTTTAATCTTGCCGATTCATTCCCATTGATTACGACAAAAAAAGTGCATTTTAAGTCTATCGTCGGAGAGCTTTTATGGTTTTTACGTGGCGATTCTAATGTTTCTTTTTTGCATGAGCACGGCATTAGTATTTGGGATGAATGGGCAGACGAAAATGGCGAGTTAGGTCCCATTTATGGTGTGCAATGGCGTAGTTGGCCTACTCCCAATGGGGCACATATTGATCAGATTTCTAAAGCCCTGGATATACTGAAAAATAATCCTGATTCTCGACGCAATGTAATTAGTGCATGGAATGTGGCAGAACTGGATAATATGGCACTGCCACCATGCCATTTGCTGTTCCAGTTATATGTTGCTGATGGCAAACTCAGTTGCCAGCTTTATCAACGCAGCGCCGATATGTTCCTGGGCGTTCCATTTAACATTGCGTCTTATTCCCTGCTCACCCATATGCTGGCTCAGCAAGCTGGTTTAGCTGTGGGTGAGTTTATCTGGACTGGTGGCGATTGCCATATCTACGATAACCATCGTGATCAAGTAGCACTCCAGCTTTCCCGAGAGCCACGACCTTATCCACAGCTCAAGCTCAGCAAAGCCTCGAGCATTGATGCATATTCTTTTGAGGATATTTCGCTTATTGGTTATGATCCACACCCTGGCATTCGTGGTGAGGTTGCAGTCTAGTGCGCGCTATTTGGGCACAATCCATAGATGGGATTATTGGCGATGGCGTCGATATGCCTTGGCATCTGCCGGAAGATCTTGCTTTTTTTAAGAAAACCACTACTGGTGCGCCAGTGGTGATGGGGAGGCGAACATGGGAGAGCATTCCTCGTCGTTTTCGTCCGTTACCTGGGCGAGAGAACTATATTCTTACCCATCGTGATGCTGCTCAATGGTCTGCTGGTGCACAGTGCGTTGACTCGCTTGAGACAATTCCGGGCGACGCCTGGATTATTGGTGGCGGAACTGTCTATCATGCGACTTTGCCTTTGGTGGAGGAACTGGTCGTCACAATTATTGACGTAGAACTCCGCTCATTTTTAGGGGAACAAGCAGTATATGCACCTGCGCTTACTGATTTTCATGTCACGCATGATTCTGGGTGGTTACTCTCCGAAAAAGGAAAGCTCACCCATCCTGCCGTAAGCACTCACAACACCGCTCCTGTGCGCTATAAATTCCAAACCTTGCAGAGAAAAACTCACAACAGAGAGGATTAGCAATATGTCTGATGAACACATAACTATTTATGCTGCCGATTGGTGCCCCTTCTGCCAACGCCTACTCAAAGCTCTTGACCGTACCGAAACGCCTTATACGCTTGTCGACGTTGAGGCCGATCCAGAGGCTTCTGCCTGGGTAGAATCTGTCAATAATGGTGATCGCATTGTGCCTACTGTTAAGTATTCTGATGGCACCACTGCCACTAATCCCGCTGCTTCTGAAGTTCGCAAGAAACTTGAAGAATTAAGTGCCTAACCAACATTTTCCAGGTTTTCTGTGCTGTTGTGGATGCGTATTTTAGCGAGATAACTCGCGTAACAAATACGTATCCATAATCCACCCATGCTCGCGGCGCAATTGTGCTTTGAGCTGAGCAAGTTCTTGTCCAATCTCATGCACATACCCTTCACGTATTATTTGCTGCTTTGACCCTAAATATGCTCCCCACCAGATGTAGGTATGGTGAGTGTAGGAATCAAGCCAAGCATGACCACCATCAAGCATGACCACACAGTTGCTACGATCTTGAGCAGATAATGTATCTAATTTACGTGCCGTACTAATCACAATAGGCTCGCCAATACGGTTTAAGGGGATGGCGTGAGCGGCAGTCAGTGCTTGAAAAGCAGTAATCCCAGGTACTACTACCACTTGTGCTTCCAGCCCACAATCGCGTTTCATCGTATCAATAATGCGCAGGGTTGAGTCATAGAGCGCAGGATCGCCCCACACAAGGAATCCAATGGTTGCTGTTGCAGCAGAATGCTGAACAATTGCTTCAGCTAATTTTTGGGCACGCATCTCATGCCACTTTTTTACCTCTGCGGTATAGTCCTGTGGGTTTCGATCACGTTCAGGATCGAGCACACTAATAATATCTATCTCAGGCGCAAACTTATCGACGATGTTGCGTCGTAAAGCAAGCAAATCTGCTTTTGCTTCTCCTTTGTCCAGGGCAATCACAATATCGCACTGACGTAGGTGCTCGATTGCATCGAGAGTAAGCATTTCGATACTGCCTACGCCAATGCCAATAACGTGAATGGTACGCACCTGATGACTCCTTATTATGAAATGCCCATGAGCTTAGTCATTGGATATATGTGTATCTTATACGGTAACCTTGAACAGGTTGTGATACATATTTTGCCCTAGTAGCTCAGTGGATAGAGCACGGCTCTCCTAAAGCCGGTGTCGGAAGTTCGATTCTTCTCTGGGGCACAAATTTTTGTACTGGTATGCGTTGAATTGAGTCTACAAGCTCAATTCAATGCCAGAGTCATGTCCGTAACGCTGATATGGTCATATGCGCTTACAATGTTTAAGGTGACATACGAACGACCAAAACCATATCATCGGAAAACCGCTTCCCCCCCCCATACAGTTTTTTCCGAAAAATGTATGGATTGTAGGTAGCATTTTTACTGTTCTCACCATTATTGCGCAGCTCAACTTCGGGCATGGCGACGATTTGGCCGCATGGTGGATTGCTGCGCGATTAGTTGATCAAGGACGTAGTTCAGCGCTTTATGCTATCAATCCCATGGATTTTGCACTTGCCACTGGTGAGGACTGGCAACGAGAAGCACTCCTGATTTCTGATGCGGCAGCTCTTGCTCACCCTTATGTTCATCATCCTTTGATTGCGTATATGCTTGCACCGCTGACAAAAATCATTACTTTCCGTGCGTTTGTCATCATTATTGCTGGTATCAATGGTTTCTGTTTTGCGTTGCTTACTGCAAGCTCCATATCGTTATGGACCAGACAGGCAACCCCTACTGGGGTACTTGTTGCAGGCACTTCTGTTCTATGGCTCAGTACAGCAGGACAATTAAGTATCTATCTAGGGCAAACTTCTCCTCTTGTGTTTGCGCTTATTGCCTTATCGCTGGTTTTGAGTAGGAAAAATCCCATTGCTTCTGGTGTATATATTGCTCTGGCAGCACTTATTAAAGTAACACCAGCAATAATTATTGTGGTTTTTCTTGGTTTTGCCTCACGTCGAAAAGCTGGAGTGAGTGCTTTGTTCTTCAGTTCCATCATGATTGTCGTCACATATATGTGGTGTGGACGAGCGGTCATGAATAGTTGGCTCGATACTTTGTCTTGGATAAACGAAAAAACGTTAGTATCGCCGATTAATTCTTCTGTTGATTCTCTCTTTGCCGGAACAAGAAATCTCACTGCGATTGTGCAAGTCATTTCTGATACGCCTGTGGCTGTTACCGTCATAAAACTCTGTATTGCACTGGTTTTACTTGGTTTGTTGCTCCTGCAGTGTGGCAGTAAAACGCAACATCTCTTTGAGATATGTGCGGTCACTGCATTAATAATGCAGCACAGCCTTATCAGGTTTAGTGTGGCTCCATTATGCGCTTGTCGCAATCATTCCTATTGCTGGCACCATTATCATTCGACGCAATTGGGGTGTATTGGCGGTGTTGCTCATACTATTCCCACCATTTGGTGCTTCCTACGATAATGATTTTTCAACGCCATTATCTCAGCCTTGGGCAGCACTAGCGGCATTATTAGTCCCGCTTAGTATGCTGTTGCTGAGTGGGATAGACAAAAAATCTATTACTCTCGCACGCATTGTCTCTGGCATAGCGCAGGAGTTCTGCGGATCAGCACGTCCATCGCCGAGGTTGTCTGGAACTGGGCATAGGAGCTCGAATAGAAACTCAGGCAGAAACTCACTGCGCCCTGCCCCACACAATCACAAAACATGATACGGGTCACATTTTTGCGGTACTGTAGGTTATATGAATGATCAGGATATTGTTATCGTTGGTGCAGCTCGCACCCCTATCGCAAAACTTCTTGGTGGGCTAAGCACTATTCCAGCAACTGAACTCGGCGCACACGCCATTAAGGCAGCCCTTGGCACCATTGATCCACATCTTGTTGACGCCGTCATCATGGGGCAAGTATTACAAGCAGGTGTGGGGCAAAATCCAGCCAAACAAGCAGCTCTTGGCGCCGGCATTAGCCCTACCGCACATACCACAACAGTCAATAAAGTGTGCTTATCTGGTTTAAGCGCAGCTATCGACGCCACCCGTATGCTAAAACTCGGCGAGGCACACGTTGTAGTTGCTGGTGGCATGGAGAATATGTCCCAAGCACCACACCTGCTTAACGGCTCACGTCGAGGCACCAAATATGGCGCCACTACTTTGCTTGATCATATGGAACATGATGGTCTCAGCGATGCCGCACTGGGCATTTCGATGGGAGAACTCACTGAAAATCATATAGAGCACTATCCCGTTTCCGCTGATGATAGAGATTTTTGGGCAGTTTCTTCCCATGAACGAGCGCATAAAGCCTGGGAAACTGGCGAGTTTGATAATGAAGTAGTTGCTATCGAAACCAAGAAAGCAACCATTACTCGCGACGAGGGGATTCGACCCGGTCTTACCCTTGCCGATATCCGAGCATTGCGCCCCGCTTTCAAGCCACATGGAGTTTTAAGTGCAGCTCACGCTTCCCAAATTTCCGACGGAGCAGCAGCGGTAGTCTTGACCACCCGAGAGATGGCAACTAAGCATGGCTGGAAAATTCTTGCAGTTGTGGGAGCACCCGGACAAACCGCAGGACCAGATTCCAGTTTGCAGCACCAACCAGCGACTGCTATTAAACAAGCACTAGAGCGGCAGGGTTGGCACTCGCATGAATTGGATTTAGTAGAGATCAATGAGGCTTTTGCCGATGTAACAGCTTACTCAGCAGCCCTGCTTGAGATAAGCGTCGACATAGTTAATCCACATGGTGGCGCACTTGCTCTTGGGCATCCTATCGGAGCTTCTGGAGCACGTTTGCTTGTCCATGCAAGCCATCAGATTGCCCAGCATAAGGCAACAAAAGCTGCTGTTGCATTATGTGGTGGTGGCGGTCAAGGAGAAGCACTGCTTATTTATGCCGACAACCAGTAGAACTCTATAACACGAAGAGAAATACTCAAAACCACACACTAGAGCAAGTAATGTACGCTAGAATCAACTTTCATCAATATGTGAACCAAATCTCAATATAGATGAAAGGTTGATTCATGTCGCACAACATTCCCTTTCCCGATCCTGACCTATTCCAATTCACGCGCCTACTCAACAAAGACGAACAAGCCTATTTTGCTAAGGTACAAAAAACCTTGCAGGAGAAAATTCGCCCAGCAGTAGGTACCTATTGGGATAAAGAAGAATTCCCCTTTGAGCTTCTTGATCCTCTGGCTGAAGTCGGGCTAGGCGAACTAGAGTTTAGCGGTTATTCCCGCCTGCTCAAAGGAATGATTTACGCAGAAGTTACCCGTGCCGATGTCTCCCTATCCGCACTAGTTGGCATTCACAATGAACTCATTGTCGATCTGATAAACGAGTTTGGATCCACGGAGCAAAAAGACACATGGCTCCCAGGGCTGCGCCAATTCCGCAATATCGGCTGTTTCGCTTTAACCGAACCAGATCATGGCTCAGACATCGCCGGCGGTCTAGCCACCACCGCCACTCCAACCGATGATGGTTGGATTATTAACGGTCAAAAACGCTGGATCGGCGCTGGAACTATCTGCGATTTTGCCATCGTCTTTGCTCGCGACACCACCGATAATGAAATTAAGGGCTTTATCGTAGAAAAAGAGCGTGATGGTTTCTCAGCGCAAAAAATTGATCGCAAAATGGGATTACGCATTATGCAAAATGCCGATCTCCATTTTGAGAATGTTCTTATCCCTCGAGAGAATCTCATCCCAGGTACTGCAAGTTTTGCCCAAACAAACATCCTATTGCGCAACTCTCGGGCTTGGGTCGGATGGCAAGGCGCAGGAGTACAGCTAGCCATTTTTGATAGTGCACGCAACTATGTTCTTGACAGAGAGCAGTTTGGCAAGCCACTGGCAAAATATCAGCTTGTTCAAGAACCGTTATCGCGCATTCTCGGCAATGCAATGGCAAGTTACGGTATGCTCGCCCAAATCGCCTGGCTACAAGATAATGGTGGTTTTGATATGGTTCATGCAGCTCTTGCCAAAGCAACCACAACTCGCTTAGCACGAGAATCCGCTGCAGCCGGCAGGGCACTAGCAGGTGGTAATGGCATTCTGACCCAATATGAACTATCCAAGCTGCTCAATGATGTAGAAATCCTCTATACCTATGAAGGAACCTACGAGATCAACTCCCTTATTGTTGGTCGCGCTATCACAGGCTTATCCGCTTTTAAGTAATTTTTCTCAGCAAAGGACATATCATGCAGAACTCCTGTGCTCTTGTCACTGGTGGCGCTTCTGGACTCGGTGCCGCCACTGCCCAAGCACTCTTTGAGTCCGGTTACCACGTTATTGCTCTCGACCTCACCCAAGGGGATAATTCCAATATCACGTACGTCGAATGCGATGTCACAAATGTTGCACAAGTCGCATCCGCTATTGAGCAAGCAAAAGCCATTGCGCCCTTGGCACTTGCTGTCAATTGCGCTGGTATCTGCCCTTCTGCACGTGTTGTGGGCAAGAATGGTGTTCATTCACTTGAGCTTTTTACTAAAACCATCAATGTTAATCTGATTGGCACTTTTAATGTTCTCAGTCAGGCTGCTATTGCAATGCGGGAAAATGAACCAGATGAGAATGGGCAACGCGGCGTAATTATTAACACCTCAAGTGTCGCTGCCTTTGAGGGGCAAGTGGGGCAAGCAGCATATGCAGCAAGTAAGGGTGGTGTACATTCGCTGACCATCTCAGTGGCGCGTGATCTTGCTTCTTCTGGGATACGAGTTAATTCGATTGCTCCGGGTATCGTCGATACGCCAATGATGGCTGCAATAACACCTGAGTTTCGCACGCAACTTGAAGCTCTGGTTCCTTTTCCGCCGCGTTTAGCTAAGCCAGAAGAATATGCGCATCTAGTGCTCAGTATCGTCGAAAATCCATATCTTAATGGCGAAACAATCCGCTTAGATGGAGCATTGCGTATGCCGCCACGTTAGAATACACACTTTCAGGTAAGCACCTATGTTTTTTCCAGCATAGGTGCTTTAATAGGTTAGGTTAAGATAATTAATTTTTATTCAAGGAAACCTACCCAATGCCCCATAAAAAGCATACGACGACACTCTCGCTTTATCGACGTCGAGTCATTGGTTTTTTCATCCTTGTGCTACTGCTAGTCCTCATGATTATCTTGAGCTTTCTCTTTGGCGCACGATATATGACATGGGATACGCTCATACACGCTTTGCCCGACGCATGGCAACAAATTAAATCTGGGCAGGTAGAAAGCACTGATAATAACGCCACCGTCATCTCTCACCTGCGCTACCCTCGCACCGTGCTGGGCATATTTGTGGGCGCAGCCTTGGGTGTTGCCGGCGCCTTAGTGCAAGGGCATACCCGCAACCCTTTGGCTGACCCCGGTATTTTAGGTATCTCCTCTGGAGCTTCTCTGGCTGTTGTCCTTGGATTCACCTTCTTTGGTATTAGTTCAATGCAGGCAACAGTCGTGGTTGCTTTCCTTGGTTCCATTGCTGCCACCATGCTGGTTTTTGGTCTTGCCTCTGTGGGCAAAGGATCCATGAACCCTTTAACGCTGATTCTCGGTGGTGCTGCCTTAGCAGCTGTCCTTTCTTCTATTACTTCTTCTCTCATTCTGAGTAATCAATCCAGTCTGGATCACCTGCGTTTTTGGACAGCGGGCGCTCTCTCAGGGCGGGAACTATCTGTGGCCTGGGGGATTGCTCCTTTTATTGTGCTTGGTGTGATTGCCGCTTTTAGCACTGCATCCTCCCTTAATCTTCTTAACCTAGGGGAAGATACTGCCCAGTCCTTGGGGGTTAATGTGGGACGTCAACGTTTCATTGGCATGGCACTCATTGCTCTGCTGGCAGCGGCAGCTACTGCGGCAGCTGGCCCTATTGGTTTTGTTGGTTTAGTGGTTCCCCATATTGTTCGTGCGATCACTGGCCCTGATTACCGGTGGATTCTTCCGTATTCAGCACTGACAGGTTCGGTGTTGTTGTTAGCTGCTGATGTTGTGGGGCGCGTCGTCGCACGGCCTGGGGAGCTACAAGTAGGTATTGTGCTTGCTTTTGTGGGAGCACCTGTGTTCCTCTTTTTGCTGTATCGACGTAAGGTGGTGAAACTCTGATGCACACTCCTCTACGCATTCCGCCATCAAAACAACAAATCCCGGTTAATCTTGGAGTTTTTTCTGGGCTACTGCGCCCGCGGCTTGTGCTGATCAACGCTGTACTTGCGGTGGGTATTTTCATTCTGCTGGTTGTTTCTATCACGATCGGTGATTACCCTATTACTCCCCATGGGGTGCTGGATGTGTTTTTCGGCGGTGGTACCCGCATTGAGCGCATGGTGGTGCTGGAATGGCGCGCCCCACGCAGTGTTGCAGCTATCATTATTGGCGCTGCCCTGGGATTATCCGGCGCCTTAACGCAGTCACTCACTCGCAATGGCTTAGCAACTCCAGACATTCTGGGTATCACAGTGGGTGCTTCCGCAGCAGCGGTGACTATCATCGTGCTGGGTTCTGGCACCACCAGTGCTCTCATTGCGTGGCTTACCGGGGTGGGCATTCCCATTGCTGCGTTTTTGGGTGCCATGCTCACTGCCACGGTGATCTGGATTATGAGCTTTCAGCGCAAAATTGATACTTTCCGATTGATCCTCACCGGCATTATTGTCAGCGCCCTGTTGCAGGCGTATATCACGTGGATTATGACCCGCGCTGATATTAACGACGCCACCGCCGCAACCTTCTGGCTTAATGGTTCACTCAACTCTGCTTCATGGAGCCGTATCAGTTGGTTGTTATGGGTACTGCCCGTAGTGATTCTGCTACTACCGTGGATTGCGTACCAGCTACGTATCTTAGTGCTGGGTGATGATCTTGCCCGCGGATTAGGCAATAACGTTACTGCTTCGCAGTTCTGCCTGCTGGTTCTCTCTGTTCTGTTGGCAGCTTTGGCAGTGGCAGCCAGTGGGCCGATTGGTTTTGTGGCTTTCGTCGCCCCCCATATCAGCCGCACTCTCAGCGGACTGGCTACTCCCCCACTATTCGGCTCCATGATCAGTGGCGCTTTCTTGCTTATTTTTGCTGATCTATGTGCTCAAACAGTGTTTCCCAAAGAACTCCCGGTGGGTATTCTTACCTCTGCGATTGGCGGAGTGTTCCTTATTTATCTTCTCATTCGCTCTAACCGAAAGGTCAACGCATCATGAGTATTCCGTTCTCTCCTGCTACCTCCGCTGCCCGCATTAGTGCCCGCGGTATTTCTTCTGGCTACGGCAAAGAAAAAATCATTAACACACTCGATGTTGATATTCCACGCGGAGCTGTCACCACAGTCATTGGCCCTAATGGGTGCGGTAAATCAACGCTACTGCGCACCCTGTCACGGCTTTTGCCTACAACCTCAGGAACTATTGCGCTCGACGGCACGGATATAAGCACCCTAAGCCGCAAAGAAATCGCTAAAACTCTCAGTGTATTACCGCAATCCCCTCTTGCTCCGGAAGGGTTACTAGTCTCTGATCTTGTTTCCCGAGGACGCCACCCGCATCAATCCTGGTACCGCCAGTGGAATAAAGAAGACCAACAGGCAGTAACTGAAGCACTCAGACTCACCAACACAGATCACCTAGCCGAGCGCACAGTAGATTCCCTCTCAGGAGGACAACGGCAGCGAGTATGGATCTCTCTTGTCCTAGCCCAAAATACAGACCTCGTTTTCCTCGACGAACCCACCACCTACTTAGACCTCGCTCACTCCATTGAGATCCTGGAATTAGTAGGACGGCTGCGTTCCCAGGAACAAAAAACAATAGTGATGGTTCTTCATGACCTGAACTTGGCGATTCGCTATTCCGATCACCTGATTGTGATGAAAGATGGGCAGATCATCACCACAGGAACGCCTGCGCACGTGATCACGAGTGGTTTATTGAAAGAAGTTTTTGGGCTTTCAGCTATCGTCGTCGCAGACCCTGTTACAGGAGGTCCGCTTGTGGTACCAACGCAACCAGAGCAGACCCAATCCGAATTAGAATCACACGCAGTAGGAGCAGAAAAATAGGGTCATAACCTGTAGCGGTTATGACCCTAGGAGCTAACAATCATGAGAGCTTAAGACGTTGTATTCTGTGCAAGCAACGCATCAAGTTTTTCCACCGACCAAGGAATACTCAGTGGGTTCGGAGTGCTCATGGCATTACCGAGCTGTTTTTCAATAAAGAACACCCGGTTTTCCTGCACTAACTTCAGATTTGCATATACCGGGTTCTTTTTTAGCTCATCTTCATTATTGTCATAGGACAAAATAAATAGATAATCCAGCGACTCCAGTACGTCGTAGTTTTCCGGAGAAAGCTCAAAGTAGAAATTATCCTGAGCGCGCTCATTGAACTCCTCAGGAACCTCAAACCCTAATTCTTCAAGCAAAGCTCCACGCCCATCAGCATCAGTGTAGAGACTGAGCTGACCGTTATATGGTAGCCCAATGGCAACTTTCTTCCCAGCAAGTTCAGGGTGTTTGTCTCGGAATCCCTTAAGCGACTGCTCAGTTTTCGCAATAAGTTCCTTGCCTTCTGCTTTCTTATCGACCGCCTGCGCCACGCTCTCTACCTGTGAACGCCACGGAACCTGCCAATCTTTATATTGCTTGTCATGGTAAGTAACAGGAGCAATGGCTTCTAATTTTGCTTTAGTGTCCTCATCTACCTGTGCATTCACCGCAACAATAGTATTGGGTTCAGCCGCCGCAATTTTTTGCAAATGCTCCGAGGTAAAACCAGTACCGGTACCATAAAGCACCTCAGGTTTTTTATCTTTCGGCAGATCATCTGCTGCCCAAGGACCAAGCCCATTCGGGCTATCACTATCCTCAACCCATGCAGCGAACACACTAGGGGTAATTCCTAACGCTAATAGCGTATCGACGTCCCCCAAACCCAAGCTCGCCACATTTTCTCCCGCTTCTGCCGCGGTGGACTCTTGTTGTTTGGATGAGTTTTCTGCGGTGTTGGTAGAACACGCACCTAGTAATAATGCGCAACTAGATAAAGCAGCAATAAGCGCACGCTTAGAGCCTCGTTGTGCATACCATGTACTTGGTTTCTTCATCGCTATGCAGTCTCCTTGTTCTTATCGCACCCTTGGTGCACACCTCGCAATCTGCGAGAAACTTAGTTAATCCTACCTTAATTTTTTCGGTAATGAAGAGGCTAAAATGGCAAAAAAGCAGAAAGTGCTAGCTTAAAATTTTAAGTACGAAACTCACAGATCATGCACCGGAGAAATCATGCAGGAAAACTCAACTCACAATGCTAAGCATCACAGCCAGCGCACAATGATTGTGGCAGGCAGTCACCGTATCGGTTCTTATTCTTCTGTCCTAGCACACGTCGTCGGCAAGCGGCTCACTGACCGAGGGCAAGAAGTAGATCTGATCGAGGTATCCACTTTGGATCTTCCGCTGCATAATCCAATCGATCACCGCAACCCAGAGGGTTCAGCAGATCCGCGTGTGCGTGATTTTTGCCACCGAGTACGACAAGCAGACTCCTTTGTATGGATCACTCCCATCTATCATGGTTCATATTCCTCAGGATTAAAGAAAATAATTGATCATGTCAATATCTCTTTAATGGAAAATAAACCTGTAGCAGTGATGGCTCACGGAGGCGGTCGGTTCAGTGGTTCAGCCATAGATCACCTTCGAGCTGTCGGCGTTAATCTTCACGCACAAGTCATCAATGTTGCCGTAGCCACCAACACAACAGACTTCACCGAAACAGAAACTATGCCAATACTCACCAGCGAAACAATTATTGCCCGAATAGATCGAGCAATAGAGCAATTGTTACACTAATAAAAATCAAAATATCCTATAGAACTGCTCTTTAAGAGCACCATTGCGTTTATCTTGTCGTTTCTACTATCAAGCATATTTCTGACCATAGGAAATATATATTGGGCAACTTTTCTGCAGAAGAATGTTCCTCACACTTTACTAGCCAGAGTCATCAGCATAGATTGGTTTGCTTCTCTCGCCCTTGTTCCCTTGGGGTCGGCATTAGCAGGGGTAACGCTCGAGACGATTGGGATGGAAAATATGCTTTTCTTGCTTTCTTTCCCCATATTGGTTAGCGGATTCATCCTTGCCACGAGGATGAGGATGGGCAAAAATAGTTAATAGCTCATTTTTGGCAAAGAAAATCACGAGAAAACGAAAAGCCCCTACAAACGTAGGAGCTTTCACGAGATATCTTTGCGACTACGCAGCGCGCAGGCGACCACCAGTAGTTACTTTAGGACGGTCTTTCTTCGCTACAGTCTTAGCCTGCTTAGCGACGTTATCCTTCACACTTTCAGAGATAACGGTCTTAGACTCAGGCTTAGATTCTGGCTTAGACTCAGCGGGGTTACCCTGCTCAGATTGAGCAGATGGTACAAACTTACTCTCAGAAGAAACAGGTTCTTCACTAGAAGTAGATTCTCCAGGTTCCTGTGTTTTCTTAGAAGATGTAGGTTCCGCAGACTCCCCAGGTTCCTCTCTAGAGGTTGGTTCCTCAGATTCTTTAGAAAGCTTAGCAGGACCGACCTCCTCTTCTTCAGAAGGCTTTGGTTCTTCAGATTCTACAGGCTCTTCACTAGGCGGCACCTCAGACTCCTCATCAGGACAAAGAGTAATATGCTGGAAACCCTGGTCACAATTATCTTCATCACCATTAAGCGAACCATAATAATTCACCGCAGGATTCAAGCGAAGATGAAACTCCTGTGCGTAAGCACCATGCTTGCCATCAACAGCCGGCTCTATATCAGCACCAATAGTGTCAAAACGACCAATATCTGCTGTCACAGCACACGCACCAACACCAGTCAAACCATCAACGTTCGCCTGCTTCTTATATAGTTCGACGATCTTGTTACGAGTATCCTCAGACTGTTCTTTGGTAGTAACAGGAGGCAACTCACCAGTACGACCCCACTCGTAATTTTTTAGCCCCTCGCAACCTTCCTCAACACTACCAGGTCCACCACCCTCAGCAGAACACTTCCACAACATATTATCCGCGCGAATCGGAATATAGGTATCCTCACCGACTGCTTCCACAGTACCGGTGACCTCGAAGGTATAAACACCCAGCGCGTTCAAGCCGATTTGGTAGAAATCCCACTCAGGCTGCTCAGCAAAAGACGAAGGCTGAACACCATACCTTCCCTTTTCATCATCAGCTAAAGAACCATGAGGATTCTTCACAAACGACGACACTTTATACGTGTCGTTATCTGTTAGTTCCGCCGTCGAATCAACGATCGGAACCTGGTACTCTACTTCTTTGGTAGGAACATAAGTATCATTACCCCACCCAATGATTTTTTCTTCAGGTAACGGATTACCATCCAAATCCTCCCAATAAGTTTTCTCAGGATCTTCCCCCTGAGCGGCAACACCTCTATGCCATTGCACATTAGGCATATGCGTCAATTTAATAGACACGTCCTTGACTGTGGACGGGATCATAATCTGCGCACCGCGAGTAGTTTGGATGTGATCTTCATCCATCACCAAAGGTGATAGTTGTACTTGCCAGGTGACCTGTGTTTCATCGCCTACTTGTTTCACACAGGTAGAACCAGTGTCACAGTTCGCACCACCCCACGAACCAAAAACATTATCAGCATCGCTGCCCTGGGAGCCACTATCATCAGAACCGACAGGACCAGCGGCTAATACTGAGGGGGGGGGCTAGAAAACCCGCACCAAGCATACTTACGGCAACAACCGCCGCAGCACGCTTAGCAAAACGTTGTAAAAACATATTTCCTCTTACTTTTCTTCCTAGGAAAAAGAACAAAAATACTTTCCAAGCCATCCTCAGCCATAAACACAAAGCTGAGAAAAACATAAAAGCATTTCTCATCATAACCCATGTCATAAAGAAAGTCCTAGCACCATCGGTGCTAGGACTATTGTGCAAAACAAAAATTACGCTACGCGCAAATGACCACCCGTAGTAACTTTAGGACGGTCTTTCTTCGCTACAGTCTTAGCCTGCTTAGCGACGTTATCCTTCACACTTTCAGCGATAACGGTCTTAGGTACAGGCTTAGATTCTGGCTTAGACCCAGCGGGGTTACCCTGCTCAGATTGAGCAGATGGTACAAACTTACTCTCAGAAGAAACAGGTTCTTCACTAGAAATAGGTTCTCCAGGCTCCTGTGATTTCTTAGAAGATGTAGGCTCCTCAGATTCCTGTGACTCATCACTAGAAGTTGGTTCCTCAGTGTCCTTAGAAGGCTTAGCAGGACCAACCTCCTCTTCTTCAGAAGGAGTAGGTTCTTCAGATTCCTGTGGCTCCTCAGAAGGCGTTGGTTCCTCAGACTCTACAGGCTCCTTGCTAGGTGGCACCTCAGACTCCTCATCAGGACACAGCGTAATATGCTGGAAGCCCTGATCACAGTTATCCTCAGCACCATTAAGCGGACCATAATACCTCACCGCAGGATTCAAGCGAAGATGAAACTCCTGTGCGTAAGCACCATGCTTGCCATCAACAGTCGGCTCTATATCACTACCAATCGTATCGAAACGATCAATATCTGCTGTCACAGCACACGCACCAACACCAGTCAAGCCATCAATTTTTCCCTGCTTCTTATATAGTTCGACGATCTTGTTACGCGTTTCCTCAGACTGCTCTTTGGTAGTGACAGGAGGCAACTCACCAGTAAGACCCCACTCATAATCTTTCAGACTCGCGCAACCTCCCTCATAACTACCAGGTCCACCACCCTCAGCAGAGCATTTCCACAGCATATTCTCAGCACGAATCGGAATATAGGTATCCTCACCGACAGCCTCCACAGTACCAGTGACCTCAAAAGTGAATACACCCACTGTGTTCAAGCCGATTTGGTAGAAATCCCAATCAGGCTGATCAGCAAAAGAAGAGCGCTGAACACCATATATACCCTTGTTACCATCAGCTAAAGTGTTATTATCAGCTAAAGAACCATAAGGATTCTTCACAAACGACGACACTTTATACGTGTCATTATCAGTAAGCTCTGCTATCGAATCAACGATTGGAACCTGATAGTCCACTGCCTTGGCAGGAACATAACTATCATTCTCATCGGTAATGATATTTGCTTCAGGTAATGGATTACCATCTGCATCTTCCCACTGAGTTTCCCGGAGATGCCCTTTGCCATCATCAACTGGTCGCATGTAAATATCAGGCATATGCGTGAGCTTGATGGATACATCTTTCACAGTAGATGGGATCATAATCTGCGCACCACTAGTAGTTTGGACGTGATCCTGAGAAAAAACCAGTGGTGACAATTGCACTTGCCACGTGACCTGTGTTTCATCCCCCACTTGTTTCACACAGGTAGAACCAGTGTCACAGTTCGCACCACCCCAAAAACCAAAGGTATTATTATGGACTGGATATTCTTCCGTACCACCGTTACCTGCTAATACCGAGGGGGGGGGGATAGAAAACCCGCACCAAGCATACTTACGGCAGCAACAGCCGCAGCACGCTTAGCAAAACGATTCAACAACATTATTTCCTCAATTTCTTCCTAGGAAAAAGAACAAAAACGCTTTCCCAATTCCCCTCAACCACACAAAGCTGAGAAAAACCTAAAAGCACACTCATCATAACCATATAATCGCCAGATATGCCAGAACGCATCTTCGCCATCCCCACCTCCAAAACAACCAAAGTGGCAATACATAACCAATGAGACTAACGTGACTGTTGATGTTCTGTGGCATTCAAGTAATCGCCCACCACCAGATTATCGAAGCATAGGAGTCTTTATGTCCCCGCACCTTAATCGCCGAGGTTTCCTCAAAGCATCGGCTTTTACTCTTGGCAGCAGCGCAGCATTAGCCGCAACGTCGCCCCGCGTTCATGCACAGGCACAAGCGCCAGGTAAAATCCTGGGCACTGTCATTGACTTTGCGGCTGGAGTACCAGACGCACAAGCCATCAAAGCGGCTGGCCATAGTGGTACGGTTCGTTATGTTTCTGGTCGTCGTCCCGGCACTGAATCATGGATGCTCGGCAAACCCGTTACCCTAACCGAAACCAAAAACAATGCAGCCCTCGGTCTAGCCACCGCTTCGGTTTACCAATTCGGCAAAGAGGCGACTGCAGACTGGAAATCAGGTGCAGCCGGCGCACTTATACACGCTCCACAAGCAATCGATTTTCACCACAAAGCAGGTGGTCCGCTGCACCGCCCCATCTACGTCGCTATCGACGACAACCCGAGCAGAGAACAATACACCACACTCATCCGTCCTTATTTGCAGCAATTTAATGTGCTATTGGCACAATCAAATTATCAACTGGGGATCTACGGAAATTACAACACTATCGATTGGGCTATTCGCGATGGTCTTGGCAGTTTCTTCTGGCAACATGATTGGGGTTCTCGTGGGCTTATTCACCCTCGAGTCACCATCCATCAAGTAGCTGGCTATCAGCGCAATGTTGGTGGCGTTATTGTAGATGTCAACAATGTCTATGCCAAAGATTGGGGTCAGTGGTTACCGGTTTAACTCCCAATCCGCCCTTAGCATCAACAAACCCCAGTTCAACACAGGAACTGGGGTTTTAGCGATATCTACAGCTTAGTGATCTACTGGCGCCTCCACACCGACACCGGTGAGTGACCGTACTTCCATCTCAGCTTGTAGATCGTCGAGGTTATCTGGTTTTCCAACGAGAGTACCGATATAACCCGCGATGAATGCTAATGGGATAGACACTAAACCAGGGCTAGTGAGTGGGAACCACGCAAAATCAACATGAGGGAACATGGATGTTTCCGCACCCGACACTGCTGGCGAGAAAAAAATAAGAACAAGCGCAGACCCTAAACCAGCATAGATAGAACTTACCGCCCCCAAGGTATTAAAGCGCTTCCAGTAAAGGGAGTAGAGGATCGTCGGCAAGTTTGCGGAAGCAGCGATCGCAAACGCCAGCGATACTAGGAATGCAACATTTTGTTCCATCGCCAAAATGCCAAGAATAATCGAGGCGATACCGACCACAATAACTGTGATCCGAGAAACACGAACCTGCTCTTCCTCGCTAGACTTACCATCACGAATCACTGCGTCATAAATATCATGCGCAACTGAAGCAGAAGCAGTAATCGCCAGACCTGCAACCACGGCCAGTACCGTCGCAAAAGCTACTGCCGAAATCGCCGCCATGAAAATTGGACCAGCAAGCTCAAGAGCAAGCAATGGTGCCGCAGAATTTGCCCCACCAGGTGCTGCCAAAATGCGATCCGGACCAACCAAAGCAGCCGCACCATAACCAAGAACCAAAGTCATAAGGTAGAACGCACCGATGATTCCGATTGCCCACGTTACTGAACGACGCGCCTCTTTAGCAGTAGGCACGGTGTAAAACCGCATGAGCACGTGTGGCAAACCAGCAGTACCAAGCACCAAGGAAATACCCAAAGAGATAAAGTCAATCTTGGTGGTGAGAGTCTTACCGTACTTCAGACCAGGTTCAAGAATCTGAGATGCCTCATAGCCTTTATGCGCAAGGTATTCCGAAGCACTATGCGTCATAACAGCCTTATCTAATAGTGAAGAGAAGCCACCTTTTACCATGACAAACACAAGAACAGTCATGATTAAAGCACCGCCAACAAGCAAGACCGCCTTAATCATCTGCACATATGTGGTTCCCTTCATACCACCGATGAGCACATAGAGAATCATGATAATACCGACCACAGCAACAACAATGGATTGCGCAAGACGTCCGTGGAGGTCAAGGAGCACCGCAACCAATGCACCGGCACCAGCCATTTGGGCAATGAGATAGAACAAAGAAACGAACAAAGTACCAAAAGCTGCAGCAACACGCACTGGTTTTTGCTTTAGGCGGAATGAAAGCACATCAGCCATAGTAAACCGGCCCACATTGCGCAATGGTTCAGCCACCAAAAGCAATGCGGCAATCCATGCCACGAAGAAGCCAATGAGGTACAAGAAGCCGTCGTAACCATTGATCGCAATTGCGCCAACGATACCAAGGAAAGAGGCAGCAGAAAGGTAATCACCTGCGATAGCCAAACCGTTTTGACGACCGGAGAAACTTCCACCGCCGGTATAGAAATCAGAGGCTTCTTTTGTGCTCTTTCCGACCCGAAGCACAACTGTCATCGTGACCACGATGAATGCCAAAAATACACAAATGTTAAGAATGGGGTTACTTGCAGAGGATCCTGCGGCAAGATAGGTAGTCATCATGTCTTAGCCTTCCATCTTCTGACGAATTATCGCAGCACGCGGTTCGAGATTCTTATTAGCAAACTTGATGTAGATCCACGTAATGATGAATGTGGTAAGGAATTGTGCCCAACCAAAGATGAAACCGATATTTACCGTTCCAAACACTGGTGTCGCCATAAAATCCGATGCAAAGGTTGCGGTCAGCACATAGCACACATACCAAAGGAAAGATGCGATTGCCATAGGGAACGCAAATGCTCGAAATGTTTTCTTAAGATCAACAAACTCTTTACTTGTCTGCATCTCACGGAACTCTTGCGCCGTGGGCTGATGACGTTGCGTAGGGTCTGGTGCAGCAGCACTCATATCAGATCCTCTCTTTTGCGGACATAATGGAAAGACTAGGCGTGCACACTATGCACTTTGACGTGATGAACTTTTGCTCAAAAATGTCATACAGCACGTTCACCTTATAGAAAGTTACCTGCCTCACAAATTTTTACAAAGACGTAATGCGTTATGTCCACTTAAAATAATGCCCCCTACCCCCATTCACCCACTTTAGCTGCACAAACTTCGCACCAAATCCACCCCCTAGCCCCCTGTCCCCTTCGTGGGCACTTAGCGTCGCTCAAAAACTGGTGCTCGTTTTTCTTTACGCGCAGCCTTCGCCTCAGCAGCATCAGCGCTATCCCAACATTGCTGGTATTTTTCCTGTTGGTTGGCGTCGAAAGCATAAGAACTATCGCCCGCATTCAGCACTCCTTTAAGCTGCGCCACCGCCAACGGAGCAAGTTCACTGAGCTTTTCGACGATCCCCCATGCTTCTTCCTCACTGGCTTGAGCAAGAGCAAAACCACTTTCCACTGCTTGCTGCGCACTTATTGTGGTAGCAGCGAGCAACATATTACGAGCCACAGCCCCACCAAGTAACTCGCGCGCACGATTAATCGTCCAAGCATCTAAAGCAAAACCCAGTTCAGTAGCAGGAACCTTAAACCATGCCCGCTGCCCCACGATACGCACATCACAAGCAAGTGCCAGCTGACTGCCAGCCCCAACAGCGGGACCATGAATATCTGCCACAACAGGAATCGGCGCATTGACACAAGCACGCAACATAGCCCACAAAGCATCATGGAATCCTCCACCATATACACCACCGCTGTTCGTCGCGGCTTGCTCTTTGGTCGATCCCAAATCTGCCCCAGCACAAAATGCTTTCCCGGCGCCACGAATCACCACAAGCCTTATGGAGTCATCTTCCTGTGCGCGCACCCCGGCGCGTTCAATAGTGTTAGCAATGCACTGACACATCTGTGCATTCAAGGCATTACGTTGTTCATCACGATCAAGAGTGATGAGCAAAATTTTTCCTTTTTGTTCAACTCGAACATATTGGTCAGCATATTGGTCATGAGCAAAAGTGTGCGGTAGCGTTTCAGTCATATTTCCATTGAACACTGTTATCAGGAAAATCGCTGCCAAAAACGAAAACTTTTCCGTTCATGGGCATTACAGTCATTACTATGAACCACACACGTGCCCAAGACTTAATAAATGATGTACTAGACCCAAACTCCTTTATTTCCTGGTCCACGCCAGTACGGCATGGTCGCATATCAGAAAGCTATGCTCACTCTTTAGAAAAAGCTCAGGAAAAAACCGGTTATGACGAAGCAGTTATCACAGGCGAAGGCACAGTGTTTGGACAACGCGTCTCTCTAGTGCTGAGTGAGTTTGATTTCCTGGGCGGATCCGTCGGGGCTGCCACCGCGCAACGCATTATTGACGCTATTCACCGTGCCACTGCAGAAAAACTGCCGCTGCTGATCTCGCCTAGCTCTGGTGGTACTCGTATGCAAGAAGGAACCCCTGCCTTTGTGCTCATGGTATCCATTACGGCAGCAATCTATAAACACAAGGATGCTCATTTGCCTTATTTAGTCTATCTACGCCACCCCACCACAGGTGGTGTTATGGCATCGTGGGGAGCTGCAGGGCATTTCACTTTTGCCCAGCCTGGCGCGCTACTCGGTTTCTTAGGACCGCGTGCTGTCGAAGCAGTTACTGGCAAGTCCTTGCCAGAAGGAGTGCAAACAGCAGAGAATCTAGCAAATAAAGGCATTATCGACGGTGTTATTTCCCCTTCTGAACTGCGCTTTTCGATTAAAAAAATTGCCACGATTGTTCTTGGCTCTCAAGAAAACACCACAACACATTCTTCCACACCTCATCATTACACACCGATGCAGAGCACACCACCAAAAGATGCCTGGGCAGCAATCAGTGCTACTCGACGTACCGACAGACCAGGAATCAGCCAGATACTCGCAGCACTTGGCGACGACAATATCATTGCTCTTTCCGGAACCGAAAGCGGACTCACCTCTCCTGCTATCCGCGTACTGCTGAGCAGAATTGATGATCAATGCGTCGTTATCATTGCTCAAGATCGTCATGCTCAGCCCCCTCACGCACACACTGAATTAGATTCAGCAGCTCTGCAATGCGCCAGGCGCGGCATTGCTTTAGCCAAGCAGCTCAATCTACCGATTATTACTGTTGTAGATACTCCAGGTGCTGAGCTATCTGCTAGTGCCGAAGAATCTGGAATTGCGCGCTGCATTGCTGCCACCCTTGGCGATCTTGTCAGTGCAGATGTGCCTACTATTTCACTTATTCTCGGTCAGGGCTGTGGCGGTGGTGCACTTGCACTATTACCTGCTGATCGTACGCTGAGCATGAGCAATGGCTGGCTTAGTCCGCTCCCGCCTGAGGGTGCATCAGCTATTGTGTACCGCGATAGCACCCATGCTCCTGAGATGATGGATGAGCAGCACGTTGTGGCACAGGCGCTCTATAAGCATGGCATCGTTGACGAGATTATTCCGGAACCAGATTGCGAACATTATGGTTCAGATGAGATACATACTTTTGCACAAATGGTTCTGCAGCACCTACGTGATTGTCTCCAAATGCTTAAAGAAAATCCTCAACGCGTTGGTCGCAGCGCGCGTTTTGCCCGCTACGAGAAACTCGTTGAGGATATTTTAGCTACTCGCTAAAGAGGCTAAAGGTGCAGCCAATGTAGCTGCACCTTTCATGGGTTACTTTAACGACCGACGCCCTGCTCTATGCGCCAACGCCTAGAAGATCAATAACGAAAATGAGCGTACGACCAGATAAGCGATGACCGCCACCTGCTGGACCGTATGCCGCCTCTGGTGGAATGATAAGCTGGCGACGTCCGCCAACCTTCATACCAGGGATGCCCTCTTGCCAACCAGCGATAAGACCTGCTAAAGGAAATTCAATACTTTGACCACGATCCCATGAAGAATCAAATTCTTCACCGGTTTCATAGTCCACACCAACATAGTGCACTTCTACCAAGCCACCAGGTTGAGCCTCTGGACCATCTCCTTCAACGATATCGTAGATAACGATATCTTCTGGTGCTGGACCTTCAGGTTTATCAATATGCGGCTTTTCCATACGTCACACAACTCCTTGCTGTATGTTTTTCACGAAAATTCGGACGATTATTTAATCATTTTGAGGTATAAAAAAACAAAAGTCCGAGCGTACCTTTACCATTTTAGAGGGAAAAGATATGCTCGGACTACCAAGGCAACCCTAAAAATTAGAGATTAATGACACAAATCAACTAATCAGTGATACCGTATTAGCGCTGTTCACGAGGGGTAACAGGTCGCAATGCCTCGCCGGTGTAAATCTGGCGCGGACGGTTAATCTTTGTGGTCATAGTAAGCTGCTCACGGTACTGAGCAATCCAACCTGGTAGACGTCCAATTGCAAACAATACAGTGAAGAAATCGGTTGGGAAGCCCATAGCGCGGTAAATCAAACCAGTGTAGAAGTCCACATTTGGATAGAGCTTACGAGAAACGAAGTAGTCGTCGTTAAGCGCAATTTCCTCTAGGTTGAGTGCAAGATCAAGCAACTCATCGCCACCGAGGTGCTCAAGAATCTCATGTGCGGTTTCTTTGACGATTGCTGCACGTGGATCATAGTTCTTGTACACACGGTGTCCGAATCCCATGAGGCGAACACCCTTTTCTTTATTCTTCACGCGAGTCATGAAGTCAGTAGCATCGCCACCATTAGCCTTGATTTCTTCAAGCATCTCTAGCACTGCCTGGTTTGCACCACCGTGAAGCGGACCAGACAACGCATTGATACCACCGGCAATAGCAACAAACATATTTGCCTGTGCAGAACCAATCATACGAACAGTGGAAGTAGAACAGTTCTGCTCGTGGTCAGCGTGCAAAATCAATAGCTTATCGAGTGCCTTGGACACAACTGGATCTACTTCATAGTCCTCGGTTGGGTAACCGAACATCATGCGCAAGAAGTTCTCACGTGCATTGAGTGCATTGTCTGGGTACATGAACGGCGCACCCTTAGAAGCGCGGTATGCATAAGCTGCCAACATTGGCACCTTCGCCAAGAGACGTACTGTTGCTTTGTCAAGCTGCTCTTCGTCTAGTGGGTTAAGTTGATCTTGGTAGTAGGTGGAAAGGATATTGACTGACGACGCCAATACACTCATTGGGTGAGCATTACGTGGGAAAATGCTAAATTGCGCCTTAAAATCTTCATCGAGCAAGGTGTGGTGGCGAATTTCCTCATTGAACGCGCGGAGCTCATCAGTGGTAGGTAGATGACCCTTGATAAGTAGGTAAGAAACCTCATTAAAGGTTGCGTTCTTAGCAAGGTCAGCGATGTCATAGCCACGGTGGCGCAAAATACCAGCATCACCGTCGATGAAAGTAATCTTTGATTCTGCTGAACCAGTGCTTACATAGCCTGGGTCGAATGTAACAAGACCGGTTTCTGCAAGCATATTGCCAAGAGCTACTCCATCATAACCTTCTGTGGATTTGATGATTGGCATCTCATACTCGCCACCAGGATAGTGAAGAACAGCTTTGTCTTGGTTCTCTGTAGCCATGACTTCCCTTTCAGTTCAGTTTTTTAACTAACGAAGTTATCCGCCTCAACAACACACAATGTATGCAATACATATGCATTCACGCATTTACATATTGAGGCACTTTTCCTATTTTCTCACCAGATTAAAATTAGGGCTAGTTCATAAGAATACTCACCCCTTTCTGGCACTGCACACATGGTGCACACAGTGCGATGCGAAGAAAAATATGAAGTTATATCCATGACCGCTTGCCGACGGAGCATATTTTCTTCTGGTCTTACTTGGAACCAGATCCAAAGCCTTGACCTTTAATTATGAGAAATATCGCGAACAAATAGTCACAGACTTATCGCACAGTATAGCAGAAAATGTGACACAAACTACAAGAGTTCCCGTGGCTTTATCCCGTTCTTCTCTGACAGCCTTACTACCCCAAGCAATACCCCCGATATGGTCACAACGGTTCAGTATTTATGCATAACTATCCCATACTTTTCGCTATCGACTATCTCTAGTTCTAGACTTAACACATCATCAAAAAAGAAAAAATTGAACCCCCTCCAGACAGGAAAGCAGAACACTATGAGCACCTACCCCACCTTGCCCAGCCAGCTACTTCCCGCAGATCCACGCTTTGGCTGCGGTCCTTCTAAAGTGCGCTCCGCACAGATTCAGGCAATCGTCGAGGGTTCCACTCATATTATGGGCACCTCGCATCGCCAACCAGCAGTAAAAAATGTCGTACGCAGTATTAGAGAAGGACTCAACGACTTTTTTCAGCTACCTGAGGGATATGAAATTGTCCTTTCCCTCGGTGGCGCTACCGCTTTTTGGGACGCTGCTACTTTCGGACTGATAGAGAAAAAATCAGGTCACCTAAGTTTTGGTGAGTTCTCAGCAAAATTTGCCAAAGCCGCACAAAACGCCCCTTGGCTCGATGACCCAACCATCATCCAAGCAGCTCCCGGGGACGCTCCAGAACCAACTGCACTAGCAGGGTGCGATGTCCTGGCATGGGCACATAATGAAACCTCTACCGGCGCTATGGTGGAAGTTACTCGACCAACAGGGTCAGAAGGTGCCCTTATCGTTATTGATGCCACTTCAGGTGCCGGTGGTCTTCCAGTAACCATGAGCGACGCAGATGCCTATTATTTCTCGCCGCAAAAATGCTTCGCCTCCGACGGAGGACTATGGTTGGCGGCCTTTAGCCCGGCAGCACTCGAGCGTATTGAAAAAATCAATAGATCCGATCGGTTCATTCCCGCATTCCTTAATCTACAAACCGCTGTAGAAAATTCACGCAAGGATCAAACATACAATACCCCTGCTGTGGCTTCTTTACTCATGCTAGATAATCAGATCGCATGGATGAACGAACATGGTGGCCTATCTGGAATGGTTGAGCGCACTCGCGCTAATGCTCAGGCACTTTATTCTTGGGCCGAGCAACGAGCTGAAACAACACCTTTTGTCAGTGATCCAGCAAAGCGTTCCTTAGTAGTGGGAACTATTGATTTTGATGAAACAATTGATGCTGCATTGCTTGCAAAAATACTACGCGCAAATGGCATTGTCGATATTGAGCCTTATCGCAAGCTCGGACGCAATCAGTTGCGTATTGGTATGTTCCCAGCAATTGATACCGTGGACGTCGAAAAGCTCACTCAAGCCCTTGATTTTGTACTCGATGGAGAATACGCCAAAAAATAAATAAGATTTTTTAAGCCAATAAACACAGTGCTTGCTGCACCAGCTCTACCTTTACGTTAGAGTGATAGCAAGCACTTTTTGTATTTCCTAAGGAGAATATATGCGAGAACTCGTCCTCATTAGTGAGGAATCAACAAGATCTTCTCTGGTCTTTAGCGTAAAAAACGACACAGACACCACAGAGCAGTTCTTCTTCGCAGTCGATGATTCCCTCCGCGATATTCTCCTCAGTGACACAGCCACCACTGATACTGCACGTAATCCAGAGAAAAACACCCCCGTCGAATCACACGAAACTCCCGCTGCTGCTACCGATGCTGGAGCAGCAACCGAGGCTGAACACAATGTTCCACAAGGATATGCCACGGCAGTATCCACACAGTCTGACTCTACTGCTGCAACCCCAACTCAATCATCAACAGGCTCAAATACCCGACCACAACGCGAGGTAGATCCACGCCTTTCCACTCCATTAAAAATGCGTCCACGGGAAATTCAAGATCGCATTCGCCAGGGTGCAACTATTGAGCAAGTCGCTGAAGAAAATGATGTCACCGTTTCTCGCATTGAACCCTACGCACATCCTGTGCTCTTAGAACGCGCGCGCATTGCAGAGATGGCAAAACAAGCTCATCCTGTACGCGACGATGGTCCAGCTACCTTAACTCTTTGGGAAATACTCGCTACCGCTTTTGCCGCTCGAGATGTTGATTTAAGCACCTGCACCTGGGATGCCTACCGCGACAGTGCTGGTCAATGGGTTGTAAAGGTAAGTTGGAAAGCAGGATTGAGTGAAAATAGTGCTGAATGGTCCTATCTGCGCCACGGCATGAGCAGCGCTACCGCTGTGGCACGCAACAGAATGGCAGCTGATCTTACCGACCCTGATCTTGCCCGACCAGTACGTACCTTAAGCCCACTTCCCATCTCTTCTACTACCGACGAAGATTCCGCAGCAGAAAATGATGTGCCTGCCACACAACGCACTCGTGACGATATTCCTGTGGTTTCTAGCGATAGCAACCCAAAAAACCAAGACAAAGCCTCCGCTAGCACTGCAGACACAGTGGAAATGCAAAGCGGTGAGTTTTTGCAGCACCCTGATACTAAGCCTGCAACGAAACGTCGTCGGAAAGCAGTAACTCCACATTGGGAAGACGTATTACTCGGAGTTCGAGCAAACACCAAGCGCCCCCGAAAATAATTACTAGGAAGCAAACTCATGACTGATTTTTCAGGTAATCACGAAGAATACATATCACAAGGTGTGGTGACCTTGTGGTTTGTTACAACTGCTGATCCGAAAAAAGTCATTGCCACGTGTCCTAAGGCTGATCGAGGTTTTGGGCGCAAATACTTAGCACAGCTCAACCCACAATTTCCGATCACTTTCATTGGGCAATTTGCACTAAATCGTTCAGCCACTGCCTCAGTAGGTGAATTCTACATCGCTGGTTTCCCCGGCATTTCCATCGTGCAAACCGTCATTGAGAATCACGAGCAACTATCAAAATTAGACCCTGCCCTATTGACCTCACTGCCTGCCGCAGATGTCTATGCCTTTTCCATAGATACAGACACCGGATTAGGTGGCTTTGCCCATTGGTCAGGTGGACAACTTCGACGCAGTTTCTGTGCCCGACGCGATAGAGTTCATGAGGATCTCGGCGTTCCTGAATCCTTTGAGACTCCTTTTTGGGCAGGTGAACGAGCCGAACAGCAAGGCGGAATTGCACTGCCCTTTGTACCAATTGATTTAGTGCATGAAGCTGAACAACAGTGGTTAGGTTTTGATCCACACTCAGGCGACGACATCAATATCGTTGCTTATGCCGTAGACGGTCGCCCAGAACCAAAAATTGCGCACACCACTCCGCCACACACCACTCCAACGCATCTACGCGCCGAAGCAGACACAGACCAAGAGTCAGCTCAGGACTATACCCCATCCGACGATACTTCTAGTTCTACTGGTGATGAATTTACTCAATTAGCAGTCGCGTCTTTAGCTGCTGCACAACGCGTAGGGCGTAACGCCAAACATTATGCCGGCAAAGCAAAACAATTAGTGGGAAGGCTTAAGAATAAACTCAAACACCTTGACCGGAGCAGTTCGGATCATAACTCCGCACCAGAGCTAACCCCCGATGAAGGCGATACCACAACCCCTAGCTCTTAGGTGCGTAAACTACGCTGACGCTCATAAAAAGCAATGGCAGCAGCGGTAGCTACGTTAAGTGAATCAGTACCACCTGCCATAGGAATACACGCCTTAACATCTGCCGCACGCATAGTTTTCCCGGTTAAACCAGGTCCTTCTGCACCAACAATAAATGCCACTTTGTCATATGGTTTACCCTGTGCATCTACAATGGCATCGGCTATGTGTACTGCTTGATGATCAGGTGTGAGTGCCACCAAGTGAAAACCTGCGTCGCGAAGTTGCGCTAAGTGAGTTTGCCAACCAAAACGCTTTCCAGGAAAGCTGCTAAAGGGAGTGCGCAGTACGTGTCCCATTGATACCCGCACCACGCGTCGATAAAGCGGATCTGCGCAACCATTGCCAAAGAATACCGCGTCAATATCCATGCCTGCTGCATTGCGGAAAATCGCCCCGATATTTTCATGATCCCCCACACCTTCTAACACAACCACGGTGCGTGCTTGGGAGATAATTTTTTCCGGTGCTAATTCGGGTACACGTTGCGCACTTGCCAGTAACCCTCGGTGCATATCAAACCCAGCAACCTGTGCCAATGTGTGCCGTTCCAGACTATGCACAGCGATGTTGTGCTGACTAAGATATTCTCGAATATGTGCGTGTTCTAGAAAAGAATCGAGCTTGCTGGGAAAACCAATGAGGGCGCGTACTGGGAAACGGGAAAAGAGCAGCCGCTCCACCACCAGTGGTCCTTCAGCAATGATGAGTCCTTTCCCGTCGGGAAGATCTGGTCGATTATCGGAGTGATTGAGATTCCGAAAATCATCTAGGCGCGAATCCTCAGGATCACTCACATGGCTCATTTGCACGCTAGGTAGCACAGGTATCAGTTTCCTTTAGTTCACAAGGTTCATAATCGGATCAACGGCAAAAAATACCACAAACAGTGCAGAAATTAACCACATAATCCAATGCACTTCTTTTGCTTTTCCAGCAGCTACTGCCATAATGCTGAAAGTAATAAAACCAACACCCACTCCATTGGCGATGGAATAAGTAAAAGGCATCACGACGATCGTCAAAAAGGCAGGCAGTGCAATGTGGAATTGTGTGAAATCAATTTCGCGTACTTGAGAAATCATCAGTGCTCCCACGATAACGAGCACTGGAGCAGCTGCTTCAATAGGAACAACCTGGTACAGCGGGGTTAGGAACATTGCTAAAAGGAATAAAATTCCGGTAACCACATTTGCTAGTCCAGTGCGAGCACCATCAGCGATACCCGCAGAAGAATCAACAAATACTGTGTTAGAAGAAGCAGAAGCACTACCGCCGACTATTGCACCGCAGCCTTCGACGATAAGAGCTTTCTTAAGATCGGGTAGAGTGCCGTCGTCGGTAGTTAATTGAGCCTGCTTCCCTAGGGCTGTCATGGTTCCCATTGCGTCAAAGAAATTCGCAAGAACCAAAGTAAAAAGGAGCAACGTCGCAGATAGTGCACCTATTCTGGCAAAAGAACCAAAGAGAGAGACATCACCAACGATACTGAGATCAGGTAATGATCCTAAACTCTCGGGTATTTTGGGCACTGCTAAGTTCCAGCCACCTGTAGGGTTATCTGCAGAGGAGCCCACACCGGTAAGTGCTTCAAGGATCATGGCAATAACTGTGGTAGCAACGATACCAATAAACAATCCACCACGTACTTTACGCACTACCATAATGCCGCATAGCAACAAGCCGATAACAAACACCAGTGTTGGTACGGAGGCAATAGAACCATTGACGCCTAGTCCAACCGGGACTGTGGTATGTGCAGCATCAGGTACGCGACGAACAAAACCGGAGTCAACAAGACCGATGAATGCGATAAATAGCCCAATACCCACGCTCATTGCCGCAATCATCGGTTGTGGGATAGCTCGAAAGACTGCAGTACGAAATCCTGATGCAGCCATGATGACAATGACGATACCATCTAGTACCACAAGCCCCATTGCTTCTTGCCATGTCAATCCTTCAGTAGACACCATGGTGACCGCTACTAAAGTATTGATGCCCAGTCCTGCGGCGATACCAAAGGGATAGCGTGCGATAAGCCCAAAAGCTATGGTCATGATGCCTGCGGCAAGAGCAGTGGCAACTGCTACTTGGGGAACACCTAAGGTTTTGCCGTTGATATCTGCGCTGGTGCCTAAAATCAGTGGATTGAGGATAATGATGTAGGCCATTGCGAAGAATGTGACGATGCCGGAGCGTATTTCTGTTCCTATTGTGGAACCGCGTTCGCTAATGCGGAAATAGCGATCCAGTGCGCTAGTATTTTTGTGCTGCGCTGCAGGTGCAGTGCGAGAATTAACTGGTGTAGACATAAGTGCTCCCTAGAATACGAACAAATATGAAAAACAAAACGAATAGGACAATAGAACGATAAAGACACTGAGAAACAAAATAAATTGTGTGTCTTATTCTAAAGAACCTGCCGACAAAAGTAGAAACCAGTCTTAAAAAATGGATTGTTCTTCGTCTACTTCCGTGCTATCCGCAAAGTTAATATCTAATGGTTGTTCGTCATCAAATGCTTCTGCCCCATTATGTCCCAGCGGTTGTTCAGGTGGGGTATCAGAATGTGCGCCACAGCCATAGGAATGATGGATAACGTGCCCGTCGGCAGAAAACTCATTAGTACATACGCCATAATGCGCACCTATGGGTTCAGGCATAGGAATGAAAAAAGCGCAGGTCTTGCAATATAAACTAGCGTGTTCAGCAAAATCGGAATCAGGACCATATTTCCCTTTGACCCACCGAGTTTTAGCTGCTGACAAACCAGCGGGCGTAAGTTTTTTGCGTGTTCCTCTGTCTAAGACACTCTGCGATTCCTCTTCAGTTAACCGTTCGTCGTCAGGGCGCGGTGGTAGTACGTCTGTTGGTCCTAAATCTCCTGGGCGTACTCGCTGTTCATAAGGAATCCATCGAGGTGCTTGTAGGGCACTTCTACCTGGAACTAGCGCAACTTCACTGACCGTAATATAGTTGCTACCTTCTGCACAAGCAATAACCGCATTCCATTCCCACCCACGGTAACCGCTGACATGGGCACGAAACCGATGTGTTGCCTCATGCGGACCAATATGCCCAATGCCAATGTGCTCGCCTACTTCTCCTTCACCTAATTCCGCCAAAGCATTGCGAGCAACCTTTACTGCACGTGCGCCGACAAGAACCCCCGTATTTCTTATCTTTTGTTTTCGTCTACTTGACACTCATTCATTATTGCTCATTAACCTCAGAAGTTCTAATGGCATGATAATAAGTATGCGCAATAGAAAAATACTTGTCGGTTTCCTATGCTTACCGACGCTCCTGCTCAACTCTTGTGCTGCCCACAGCGCACGAGAAAGCGTCGACAAGCTTGGAGTTGAAATTATCAACACTTTTCCTTTTGATGAGACTTCTTTTACTCAAGGTCTGGAAGTAATGGATGATGAGTTATTAGTGGGCACAGGTTGGTATGGGGAAAGCAGAATCTATCGCAGCGATTTATCTGGAAACCAGCGTGATAGTCATGCTCTTGAACCAGAACTATTTGGTGAGGGGGTTACTCGTTTTGAGAACACCATATGGCAGCTGACTTGGAAAAATAATGTTGCCATTCAACGCGACGCCAGTACCTTAGCTGAAATTTCTCGAGTGGAATTACCTGGTCAAGGCTGGGGGTTATGTGCTTTTTCCGATCGACTGATTCTTTCTGACGGTAGCGCTATTTTACGAGTGCTTGATCCGCACACTTTTGCTGAAATAGATAGGATCACTGTGCGCAAAAACAATGAGCCGGTGTCGCAGCTCAATGAGCTAGAGTGCGTTCCGACCGCCACAGGAGATAAAGAAGGAGGCGATATTTATGCAAACATTTTCACGAGCACTGACATTGTGCGCATTGATGCTCGTACTGGGACAGTAACAGCAGAAATCGACGCTTCTACTGTGCCTAATACCGCTGAGCCAGACCCTAATCACGTTCTCAATGGGATTGCGCATATTCCTGGAACTGATCACTTCTATATCACAGGAAAGCGGTGGAAAACTCTCTATGAAGTTCGTTTTACCGCCAACGACAACTAGCAACTAGGATGAACATATGGTCAGCCGTAAGACAAAACGCAAAAATTTCAAGCAATTCGCTCTCCTGATTTGCGCCGTCGTGGTACTCGTGGGCGCCTCGATTGTATTCCAAAACTGGTGGAAATCACGTCCTGGACCAGATCCAAAAGAAATAACGATTACTGCAAAAGTAGGTAATCGTACTGTCGACGTTACGCCTTACTCCATCTGTGAATTAGATGCCGAGTGCGAAGAAAAAACAGTGACCACACTCGACGTTCAAGAAAATGACACGCTTAGTATTGAAGTACCCGAAAGTATTTCTGATCATGACTGGTCACTTCTAACAATTTATGATGATCCCACGGCCAACGACCAATTCTATTATGGCGCTAATGAACAAAGTAGCGTGGACATAGCTGGATCAGTTAAAGCGCAAGAAGGAAAAACCAAAGCAGGCAACACTTCTGCTAGCTCTCATTTACTCGTCGCGGAGGTGTCCTCGGTTTTTGTTGCAAAAAATGCTCAGGGCGAAGAAACCGCTTATACGGTAACGTGGTCCATCAATACAGAAAATGCCCAGAAACTTACTGCTGAAACCACTCCAGCACCGGCGCAAACAAACAAGTAGCAGTGTGCATTCATGTTATGGCGAATGCACACTGCTGTCTTCTAGGTTCAGTTTGTTTGATTATTTTTGCAGCTAAGCATCAAGTTCCTTTGCAACTGCACGTAAAATGCTAGCAATTTGTCGTGCTTCTTTGCGTTCTGGATAGCGCCCATTCAACAAAGCTGGCTGCACACGTGTTTCAAGTAACGTCGCTAAGTCTGCAATCATGCCATGTAATTCTTCGGTGGAATATCTATGCTGAGCTTTTGGCGGTTTAATAGGATCAAGCAGTTTCACTCTCAAGGCTTGCGGTCCTTTACGGCCAGCAGCAAAATCAAATTCAATGCGCTGACCAGCGTGTAATTCTTCTACGCCCTGTGGCAAAACTTGTTTGCTCACGAAACAGTCTTCTTCGCCTGGATTGCTCACAAAGCCAAACCCGCGCTCTGCGTCATACCATTTCACTTTACCGACAGGCATTTTTTATTTCACCTCTATCTATTTTGATATTTTTACTCTCATCATCTTCAGTGCACTCACACGGAGCAGCCATGCTTTCGTGCGATTGGCATTTTCATCATGAAGTTACTAAGGCAGTACAGTTTACGCCTATCCCCGTCATTCTTGCCAAAAGTCGACACGCATTAGGTTAAAAAACGACAAGGTTAATTTTAGTTGAATTAACTATTGACACTTTAGTCACAAATTACAAAAATGTTTTTATTGCCAATAAATGCGCATTAAGCTGCCATTTTTCCGCATAAACCTTTAAGAAAAGAAGGAAAATTCCGCTATGCGACGTGACATATTCGTTACAAAAGTATAAAGTCGGTACCTAAGCACCACGAGAATGTATTGCTGATGCTTTCGCATATCCTCTGTTTGAGTATCACTAATTCTCGTTATGTAAGAGTGCGCTTGAAGGACTTAACCGTTGATGGCTCGTCTTTCGCGCTGACATCCAGTTAGCTGCAAATACCATGAGCCAGTGTACTGACTCACTAAGCAAACAGAGGTTTTGCATTGCCCATTTGGGAATGATGCTCACAGCATCAACAGTGCAAAAATACTAGCGACACAACCCGAGAGGAAACTTTCATAATTATGGCACGTCACGCACGTAAAACTGCTTCTTCTTTTACTAAGTTGGCAGCTTCTACCGTTGCATTAGGAAGCGCTACTGCTGTACTAGCACCTACCGCTTCTGCTGCTCCTGACTCTGATTGGGATCGCCTAGCTCAATGTGAATCCGGTGGAAACTGGGCAAGCAACACTGGTAATGGCTACTACGGTGGTTTGCAGTTCAGCTCTGCAACATGGAATGCTCACGGTGGTCAGCAATTCGCTGCCTTCGCACACCAAACTGGGCGCGCTGAGCAAATCATTATCGCAGAACGCGTACTCGCCAGCCAAGGTTGGGGCGCATGGCCATCATGCTCTGCACAACTTGGCCTCAACTCTGCTCCTACCCCACGTGAGGGCGGTGTAGCACCAGCAGCACCTGCACCAGCAGCTCCTGTTGGCTCTGTTGACCTCAACTCAGTTGTTAATGGAGTAAAATCCCAGCTAGAGCAATACAACATCCTTATCCCTAACGAGATTAACTCACTTGTTCAGAACTATCAGGATAGTTTCAACAACCTGATTCGTTTCTAATCTCCCAAGGTTGCCCAAGGTATAGCCTGTCCGCAAATACCTTAACTTAGGCTGATAAAAATAATGTGGCGCAAGCGTTCTTGCGCCACATTATTTTTATTTATGGTTATTTGTTAATGCGAGTATAAGGATGAACATAACCAAGTTCTTCCGCAGGAAGCGGCAATTCAACATCACCATAAGGGCTATCTGCACCTGGCAGCTTAGCGATGATTTCTGTTACTACATGTCCGTCACCAGGAATGTTCTTTGGCCAACCTGGATCGACATAACCTTTTTTCTCAATACCTGACATAGTTCTCATTCTCCCAAATCTTGACCACAAAAGTCATATAGAAAAACTACAATTATCTTTATTATGCCTCAAAACCTGCAACATTCATCATCCTTTTCTGTCGAAAACACCCGAAAACTATTCCAAGGATGGCTAGAATCTCGAAGCGATGACCACTTAGCGAGGATACTTTTTAATCGGAAAGATACGTTATATCCACTGCCACCAAGTATAAGTTCGCTGGCAGTACGATTAGAGCTAAAAACATCCATCACCAAAGCACTGCGGCAGCTTAACGCTGTTGAACTAGCGATTATCGAACTTCTCAATGATTATGAACACACTGCAGGCATAGGGGGTAAAATCGCCTCAATAGATTGCCCCCAGCTCATTCATCTGGTGGAAACCACGCCCGAAGCGCAGAATATGCACCCGCCTCTAGAGCATGAGCATATGACAAAAGCAATACATGATGCGCTTGATCATCTATACGATCTGGCCTTAGTCTTTAGCCACGATGAGCATTTATTTTTGGCACCTCATGTGGCACAATCGCTACCGACGTGGGCAAAAATCATCTCCGATTCCCCTGGCTTAACTGAATCCCAGGCTCATCAGCTCCTCGCACAACTCACACCTGAGCAAAAGAAAATCGTCGAAACGCTCCATAAATCTGGCGGCGTTGGTATTACTAAAGACGCACGTGCAGACGCAGATCCCAGTCGTCCCATTCCTCAAATGATTAGCGCAGGTATTCTCATAGCTGTCGACGAAGCCACAGTGCGATTACCTCGTGTCATTCGCGATACCCTGCGCGGGTATAGCAGCGCGCCACTGCCACTATTTCCACCGGCCAATACCCACATCCCGATTAACCTTGAGCAACAGTCTCATCATGGTGCTGGTACTGGTCTAGAGATGATCCGTCTTTTGCGTGACCTGCTCGATACTCTCGCGCAAAATCCCATAGCTTTACTCAAAGACGGTTGTATCGGAGTGCGCCATGTCCATGTTTTGTGCAAACAATTGGATTGTCAGCCACTTGTACTTGCCAGACTTATCTCTTTTGGTATAGCCAGCGGGCTTATCAGTACTGGTGTGCTCAAAGAACTACCCGAAGGCGCCCCGATGGATAATTATTGCGCCCCTACTGAGCTCTATGATGAATGGCTTGACCTTGAGCTTGGTCAGCAATGGGCGTGGATCGTATGGCATTGGTGGACCTATGCCACCATGTTGCCTTGGTTAGTGGGTGAAACAGACCATAAAGACAAACCTATGCGGTTATTGCACCCAGACACTTTCCATGAGCAATTCCCAGAAATTCGTACCCTTTTACTGAAGCAATTTCATGCGCTCTCCACCACAGATACTTCTGCCGATACTTCTTCACCTCAAGAATCCACTGGCAGTGCTGTGAGTATAACAACTTTACGCGCTCATGTCGGGTTTTGCTCCCCTATTCAGGCAGCGCAACTTGCTGAGCATACGTATCAGCAACTCTTAGCTGAAGCAGCTTTTCTTGGCATCCTCAATCCTGTTTCTGCATCAGTGGACGAGTCTGGTGCGGCTGATACGCCTTTGCCGCAGCTCTACGCAACAACTTCTATGCTTGGCGCACTCACCTACCACGCTAGTCAGGAACAAGAAACACAACTCTATGCCACAGCCAAAGCACTTACTCCTCAACCGATCGACTATGTGATTTTTCAATCCGATTTGACCATATTGGCACCTGGACCACTCACGCATAAGCTCTATTCAGAAATATCTTTACTTGCTGACCGGGAATCTAGTGGTTTAGCGAGTGTGTTTCGTATAAGCGAAACCTCGCTTTCCCGAGCTTTTTCCGCTGGTCGTAACGCAGATGACATCCTACACTTCTTGGACAACCATACTCCCATGCCCATTCCCGATGCAGTGGCATACCTTATTCATGATGTCGGAAGAAAATACGGAAACATACGTATGGGAACGGCACTATCCTATATCCGTTGCTCCGACGACGCACTACTTGCGCAGGTGTGTAATAGTGTCAATGGTCAAGGAAATACATTAAGACAACTTGCCCCCACTGTGGCTATCTCTACACAACCACTCCGATTATTATTGGAGCAGATCAAAGAAATGGGGTTTCACCCCAGTGTAGAAAATGAACAAGGACTAACTATTGATATTCGTCCACCTGCGGCGCGAGTAAGTTATCAAGAGAAAAAGAAAAAAGCAGAACCTGAGATTGACGAGCTACTCCATTGCGCATTAGACACATTGCGTCATGCGCAAAAGCAAGGAAAGGACACCGCCGTGGGATTGCCTGCCACAGATATGATCAAAGCAGCTATCAAACAACGCACCAGTGTCCTCGTACATTTTGTAGATCGAACGGGAACAGCGCAGCACAAGGAAATTACCCCCATTGCTATTACTGGTCAGCAGGTATCAGCCGTCGATAAGCATACTGGTGCGCCCCTGAATTTTTTGCTCCCGACGGTGACTGAAGTCGCCGAGATTCTGTAGTGTAAGAAAATGTTAGCAACAAGGTTTTTATATATCTTTTATATCTGCTGAGAGGATTCTTCGTGCCATCTGGTGCATTTGATGCTGGACCCTTAATCGTCCAATCGGATAAAACTATTCTGCTCGAAATCAACCACCCACAAGCCGAGCAAGCACGCCTTGCGTTAGCTCCTTTTGCGGAACTCGAACGTGCACCAGAACATATCCATACTTACCGTATTACTCCCCTGGCACTGTGGAATGCCCGTGCAGCCGGTCATGATGCTGAACAAGTAGTGGATCTGTTGGAACGCTATTCTCGTTTCCCAGTGCCACAATCTTTACTCATTGATGTGGCTGAAACCATGGCGCGCTACGGCAAAGTGCGACTATTGCGTCATCCTGCGCATGGGCTGATTTTAGAGTCTGATACTGCCGACATTGTGGTGCAATTGCAAAGAGATAAAAATATCGCCCCCATGTTAGGAGCCACTATTGATGAGCTAACCCTAGTTGTTCATCCTTCGGAACGCGGTCGGCTCAAACAGGAGTTACTCAAAATTGGGTTGCCTGCTGAAGACTTAGCAGGATATATCGATGGCGAATCTCACCCTCTTGCCTTGAGCACTGACGCTGAACCGTGGCAGTTGCGCGATTATCAGCGTATGGCTGCCGATTCCTTTTGGGAAGGTGGCTCAGGAGTCGTGGTCTTGCCATGTGGTGCTGGTAAAACTTTGGTTGGGGCCAGTGTGATGGCAAAAGCGCAGGCTACCACGTTAATTCTGGTTACGAACACCGTTGCCGGGCGCCAATGGCGTGATGAGTTGCTCAAACGTACCACGCTCACCCCAGAAGAAATTGGTGAGTTTTCTGGTGAGAAAAAAGAAATTCGTCCCATCACCATTGCAACCTACCAAGTAGTTACCCGAAAAACCAAAGGTGAATACCGTAATTTAGAGTTATTTGATTCAAGAGACTGGGGATTAATTATCTATGATGAGGTTCATCTACTCCCCGCCCCTATTTTTCGACTCACCTCAGATTTGCAATCCCGACGCCGCCTCGGACTTACTGCTACTTTAGTCAGAGAAGACGGCAGAGAAGGCGATGTGTTCTCACTTATTGGCCCCAAACGCTATGATGCGCCGTGGAAAGATCTTGAGCAACAAGGCTATATTGCCACCGCGCAATGCTTTGAGGTGCGCTCAACTATGGATAAAGACGAGCGCATGGTCTATGCCACTGCCAGTGCTAAGGATCGGTATCGGGTTGCTGCCTGCGCGCATACAAAACTAGCTGCATTGCGCACTATTGTGGCTCATCACCATGAGCAACCAACACTCATCATTGGTGGCTTTGTGGAACAGCTAGAAGAAATAGCGACAGCTCTTGACGTACCTTTGCTTGATGGCAGGACACCAAATAAAAAACGAGAACAGCTATTCGACGCTTTTCGCAAAGGCGAAATTACCACATTGGTTGTTTCTAAAGTTGCTAACTTTTCTATCGATCTTCCTGAAGCCGCAGTCGCTATTCAAGTCTCTGGTACTTTTGGTTCACGCCAAGAAGAAGCACAACGCCTTGGTAGACTATTGCGGCCTAAGGCGGATCGTCGGGAAGCATATTTTTATTCTCTTGTCAGTCGCGATAGTGTCGATGCAGACTTCGCTATCCACAGGCAACGCTTTTTAGCTGAACAAGGCTATGCGTACCGCATCGTTGATGCTACCGACCTAACTACGATTTTGCCCCCTATTCAATGAGGAACCCATGTCTACCTTTCACTTTGATATTGACACAGCTCACGCTAAGAAAAACAATGAAATTCTCAAAGATACTCGTCGATTGCAAATATCTGCTTTTATCTTCGCGCTTATCCAGCTAGGAATTGGAATTGCTCTGTATTTTTATCTGAATAAAGACATAATGGGGCTATTTGTGCTCGGCGCTTTTGGTGCTATGGCAGTGTTTACTCTTGCTTTTATCTTTATCATTCCTAGAAAAGTAGGTACTCCACAACAGCTCTACCAAAAGTATGAGCTTGCTCCGGCAATCATTGCCCAAGTAAATCCGCGCGACATGGTGCTTTTGGCCTTGGTAAATACCAATGTAGACCCAGATATTTCTCCTCGTTGGGCGTTAGCTGCACGTACTGTCACCGCTTTGCCAGGGCATAATCTTAAAGTTGGCGAACAAGTACCCTCTGTTGCAGTAACTGGACGACGTTCTCTCAAAACAGAACACAGCTGGGATCACATCACCCCCATGCCTATTGCCTGGGCGACGAAAGACGCAGAGGTCATACAGCGTGCGAAAAAAGAGATACCACAACAACTGTGGGCTAAATTAGAAAAAAATCTGCCGAAACTAGCACAAGTACGCGAAACAAAGTTTGATCTGCTTAGCATTGACTAAAAGCGTGAGCTTGAGATATCGCTCTTCTGGCGAGTGCTGTGTTCTAATCGACCAATATGCATGGCAACATAAGCAATTTCATCTGCACCAAAATCATCGCCTTGTTCTGCCACTGCACAAGCAATCTCCTCAGCAATAGCATAGGCACGTGGCAACGCATGAGCGATGGACTCCGCAAATCCACGAAAAGGTGTGCTGGCTTGTTCCCCACGGGCAAGACGTGCAAAAAGATAACGCAAATGGGTGATGAATCGAGCGACAGCAGTAGAATGCGGATCCAACTCACCCACGTGCTTGGCAACGATACCCAAAATCATCGACAACTTTGCAGTAATACGCTCAGTAATATGCACATCACCACCAACAATGCTGGCATCGACAAAACGCATCGCAATGATGAATGCTTCTTCCTCAGGTAGTCGCACACCGGTGGCATCATGAATCAGCTCAATTGCTTTATGTCCAAGCCTCACCTCATGCGGATAGAGTTGTTGGACTTCCCAACGCAGCGGAAAATCAATGCTCATTGATTGTTTTACGCGTTCGACGGCAAAGCTAATGTGATCGCCAAGACCAAGAATAAAAGATTGGCTTGGTTGGGAACCAGCAAGTCGAGCAACACGTGCCCCCAACTCGATCATGTCTAGTGGTATATCTGCAACCATCTGCACCAACGTAGGCATAGGTTGCAGATCATTGGGCACAAAAACTTGTTCTGCTTCGTCTGTATCGATGACATCACCCAAGCGCTTCCCAAAGCCTAAACCACGACCAAGCAAAATGGCTTGTCCTGTTTTTCCTTGGCATAGCACCGCATTATTATTCAGCACTCGAATGACATCCATACGTATTATCTAGCACCTAATTACCATTGGTCGCAATAAGCTGCTGATACCACGCGAAAGAAGGCTTAGGGGTGCGATCGAGCGTGCCTTGTCCTTCATTATCTCTATCCACATAGATCATGCCATAGCGCTTCTTCATCTCACCGGTGGTAAAAGATACCAGGTCGATAATGCCCCAAGGGGTATATCCCATCACTTCGACGCCGTCCTCAGCAATAGCCTTGCCCATTTGCTCAATATGAGCTGATAGGTAATCTATCCGAGGTTGATCAAGTTTGATATTGCCCTGCTCATCGAATTCATCAACCATGCCAAAACCATTTTCCACAATAAAAAGCGGCAACTCATAACGGTTATAGAGCTGATTGAGAGAATAGCGTAAAGACACAGGGTCAATAGTCCAACCCCAATCTGATGCGGAGAGATAAGGATTAGGAACAGAATTGCGCGTACCTGCTACGATCTCGGAAATATCTTGGCTGGCACCATCTTGCACAGTAAACGACATATAGTATGACAAACCAATATAATCCACAGTTCCCTGCGCAAGGATCTCCTCGTCACCAGGAGCCATTGTAGGGGTAATTCCTTCACGCTCCCATAGCTTCTTTACATAGCCTGGATAATGACCGCGGACATGAACGTCGGCAAAGAAGAAACGATCACGATTAGCGATCTCTGCAGCCATAACATCATGAGGATTACAGCTATAAGGCAGTGCAGGAGTAAAAGCAATCATGCATCCAATCTGATTATCAGGATCAATCTCGTGACCAGCCTTAACAGCTAATGCACTCGCTAATAATTCATGATGCGCAACCTGATAGAGCACCTGATATGGGTTTTCATTCTCAGTAAGCTCTACACCAGAGTTTACCCACAGAAAAAGTGGATTATCGACATTCATCTGATTATTTATCTCGTTGAACGTCATCCATTTAGTCACTTTTCCCTTGTAGCGCTCAAAACATACGCGAGCAAACCGCTCAAAAAAACCTATGACCTCACGGGACCGGAATCCGCCATAAGAGCGTGCCAAATGCAGCGGCATCTCAAAGTGGCTGAGTGTGATAACTGGTTCGATGCCATGAGCGAGTAATTCGTCGAAAAGCTCATCATAGAAAGCTAATCCTGCTTCATTGGGTTCGCTTTCATCACCTCGAGGAAAAATGCGACTCCAAGCAATCGACGTGCGGAAACACTTGAGCCCCAACTGAGCAAATAATGCCACATCCTCGCGAAAACGATGATAAAAATCAATCGCATCATGGTTAGGATAAAACTCCTCCGGCTCAACCTGCTCAGTTATCCGACGCGGCACTCCATGAGCACCGGCAGTAAGCACATCGACGATACTTGGTCCTTTTCCGCCGGCTTGCCAACCACCTTCTAACTGGTGAGCTGCAACTGCTCCGCCCCATAAAAATCCTTGTGGGAAAGTAGACATGATTATCCTTTCTGATGAACTATTTTTTCTTTTACTGGCAACAATAAAGGCTGGCCAACATGAATTTCCGACTCTGGATCTGCCACACAGATTACCTCACCAAACGCTTTTGTGTTTGTCAGGATTACTGGGGTAAGCGTCGATAGCCCAGCTTGCTCGATATATTCTTTGTCAAACTCAAGCAAGAGCTGCCCCACACGGACACGATCTCCTTTTGCAATATGCGTCTTAAAAGGCACACCCTCGAGCGTAACCGTATCAAGCCCAACATGAATCAACAGTTCAACCCCTTCATCACTGATAAGGCCAATAGCGTGTTGGGACGGTAGCACAGTGACAACCTTTCCGTCGAAAGGCGCTAATATCTTTGTGTCATTGGGTGCAATGGCACACCCTGTACCCATCGCGCCCCCAGAAAATACCGGGTCAGGGACCTGTTCTAACGCAATAATTTTTCCACTCACCGGTGCCATAACTTCTTCTCCGGCAGGCGTACTATGCGCCATTGCAGTAGTTTTCTCCGGCGTGTGTTCCCGGAAACCTAAGGTGTAGGTTAAAATCACTGCACCGATAAAAGCCACAGCATATCCAATAAGCGCTCCGACGAGAGAATTAGTCCCCGGATGATAAGCATTGATTGCGGTCAAAGGACCAGGTAGACCAGCATAAACGTATTGCCGCGAACCGAAGAACGCAATAACCATTGCCCCCAATGAGCCAGAAACACACCCACAAATAAAAGGTTTCTTTAGCGATAAGGTAACTCCATAAATCGCCGGCTCAGTAATACCAAAGATACCCGTCAACACCGCAGAACCAGCAACACGTTTCCTTTCTTTATTTTTGGATTTCAATAGCACCCCAAAAACAGCACCAATTTGCCCGACGACGGCAGCAGTTTGGAATACTTGGAAAGAATCAGAACCATATTGATCAAAATTAGACAAAATCACTGGTGTGATTCCCCAATGAACACCAAAAATCACAATGACTTGCCATAAGCCACCAACGATAGCAGCTGCAACTGGTGGCGCAATCTCTACCAACCAGTTATAACCATTAGCAATGGCATTAGCTCCTCCCGCAGAAAGTGGCCCCAAGACCATAATGGTCAGCGGCACCATGATGACAACACAAATCAGCGGAGTAAAAAGCTGAGTCACCACAGCAGGAAGCAACTTCTTGCACACCCGCTCTACGTATGACAACAGCCACACCAAAATCAAAGCAGGTAATACCGTTGAGGTGTACGTCGTAGAGTTAAGCGCCATACCAAAGAAAGTAAGTTTTTCCCCTGCACTCATCCGAGCAGCAAGTTCTGCCCAAGTCGGGCTAACCAAAGCCGCGACGCACAACAATGCGACAAAAAGATCTACCTTGAAGAATTTTGCTGCAGTAATAGCAATAAAAATGGGGAGGAAGGTAAACGGCGTCCAAGAAATGAAATCAAATACCGCAAAGGTATCCGTTTGCTTCACCGACGGTGCGAAAGCACTGATGATGATCAAAATTCCTTGAAGCAACCCAGCCGCGGCAAGCACATAGATAAAAGGAGCAAAAACCGCAGAAACCATTGAAACAATACGGTTGAAAAACGATTGCTGTGTTTCAGTCACACTCGTGGTATCAAGATTGACATAGGTACTGAGTGCATCAAATACTTCGCCCACACGATTACCAATGACAACCTGAAACTGCCCAGCGTTTTCCACTGTTGTAATCACGCCAGGCAACGCACTGACTTTCTCTTTGGCATCAGCAGGAGTATGACCCAGCACTAAACGCAAGCGAGTTGCACAGCGAGAAAGATTAGTGATGTTTTCTGCACCACCAACCAACTCGACGATCTGAGCCGCGATTTTTTGATAGTCGCGTATCTTCTCGACCATAACTTTATCCTTAGAAATAACGTGAACTATACGACGGGGTGAATATCCCCATTCACCTGTGCTGTCTAGCCCTTTAGCCTCTTAACCATATGCCTAGTTGAACACGTTATTTCTGATATCAGAATAAAAAACGTTTCAGATGCATGAACTAAGAACGGAAAAAGAACCTGCATACACAGGTGTTTCGCTCTCAGATTCTTGCCTCCGAAACGAGTAACAGGTCTGATAAGTCGATACCGGCATTATACCAAGATGACCAGATATACTAAAAGCACTTTTACGTACTTTTCCCCCTTCTCGCATAAAAGTTTTTATTATAGGCGGATTGTGGATATCTGCCCAATTTTTACGAAGCAAACACTAGAGAGCACAAAAATAACAACAAAAAAGCCCACCGCAGGCACCCGTCCCACAACAAACCCACACACACAACACACACCCGGACAGCGTGCACACACCCGTGGAATTAGCGCTTCTATGTGTGGTGTTAATTTTCTTCTTGCCTTGCTAAGCATTTTCCGTGGGCGCATCAAAATCAGGTGATTCCTGCGGCATTGGACGCATTTAAGTTGATTAGCACTACTGTTCTTGGTTTTGTTTTTGGGTCAAATACTCTAAATAAAAAGTAAAGACTAATACTTCTTTTTCACGTCCCTTATCTTCTCTATATCCTGAACTTTCCATAGTGGGGTGCGCGCGTCAAAGTGTTCTGCTGGTTTTGGCGCGTATCCACGGCTAACATAGGATGTCCAGGCTGTTCGGGATATTCCTAGATGTTGTGCGCATTGCTTGGCAGTGAAGTATTGCTGTCCTGTATTAGTGTCAGTGATGAGAAGCATGGTTTGTGATTGCCTTGTGTGTTTGGTATCCAGCATTAAAAGCGGTGGGGATTAGAACAAGCATAATAAGCCACGGGTTGTGGTTCGTTAGAAGAATGAGGACTAGCGCTATCGCGGCAATTAAGTATGTAACATAGTGCATTATTTTCATGGTTTTCCTTGGTGTTTATTGAGTATTTGCTGGTAAGGTAATAGGGGAGCCACAACTTCCTGAATAAAAGCACGTCCAGGAAGTTGTGGGTGCTATTTCCTATGTTTTCCGTGAGGCTTGCTATCTCGAATATCAGGTGTCTTACCGGATAAACCAAAGGAACAAATCGCTATCGGACTATGCTCCCCGATAAGACGCTCAAGCTCTACAAGACCACCATCATACGTCACAGGCAATTGTGCCCTAAGAAT